>CAXXPT010000015.1:0-6561 GCA_963676375.2 Prolixibacteraceae bacterium | reverse complement strand
CAGGAAAATCTGTTTTGATCAAGATTATAGTGGGTTTGCTTAAACCGGATAGGGGAGAAGTGCTTGTACTGGGAAAACATGTCGATCAGCTGGCAGGCAAAGAACTTGATGCAATGCGCATACGGATTGGATTTTCGTTCCAAAACAGCGCTTTGTACGATAGCATGAACGTTTACCAAAATCTTGCCTTTCCGTTAACCATGAACGTGAAAAATCTCACTAAATCAGAAGTAGATCATGCAGTTAATGAGGTATTGGATGCGGTAGGACTTGCCAATAAGAGCAAACAAATGCCTTCCGATCTTTCAGGCGGGCAACGGAAACGCATTGGGATAGCCCGTACGCTGATTCTTAAGCCTGAAATCATGTTGTACGATGAGCCAACTTCAGGATTAGACCCGATTACAAGCGCCGAAATCATTGAACTAATCAACGAAGTTCAGCAGAAATACAACACCAGTTCGGTCATCATAACACACGACCTGACTTGCGCTAAAAATACGGGAAACCGGATAGCCATGCTGCACAAAGGTAAGTTCCTGAAAGTGGGAACATTTGAAGAGGTGTTCGCCAGCGATAATGAGCAGGTTAAAGGTTTCTTTAATTACAATTTTATACAATAGATCATGATAGAATCACAAAATAAACGGGCAGTAATTGTCGGAGTTTTTGTTTTTACGGGCTTAATATTTCTTTTAGCCGGTGTGCTGATTGTTGGCAACCTGCGCGAAACTTTTAAACGAAAAATGGAGGTGGTATCACTTTTTGAAGATGTAGCCGGACTACAAAAAGGAAATAATGTCTGGTTATCGGGAGTGAAAATTGGTACCGTTGAGAGTCTGGACTTTTATGGTGAATCGAAAGTAGAAGTAAGTATGAATATTGATCGGAAGGCACAGCAACACATACCAAAGGATGCTAAGGTTAAAATTAGCAACGATGGATTGATCGGGAATAAAATTCTGGTTATTTACGGTGGCACTGAAAAGGGACCGGTAGTGCAGGAAGGAGATACTCTGGGAGTTGAAAAAACTTTCACGTCGGAGGATATGATTAACACTGCACAGGAAAACAATAAAAATATTTTAGCCATAACAAACGATGTAAAAGTCATCACTAAAAAATTAGCTGCTGGTGAAGGTTCTTTGGGCAAATTGCTCAACGATAGTTTAATCTATACCAATATCAATGCAACTATAGCTTCGCTTCATAAAGCATCTGTAAAAGCAGAACAAATGTTGGCTTCGTTGTCCGAATTCAGTTCGAACCTGAATAAAAGAGGTACGCTGGCCAACGAATTAACTACCGATACTATGGTTTTTAGATCGGTAAAATCTTCGGTTTTGCAACTGCAGCAAATGGCCGATACGGCAACAGCGTTTATTGCCAATCTCAAAAAAGCAAGTACCAATCCAAATTCAGCCATTGGCGTAATGTTGCACAATGAAGAATCAGGAACCCGCTTAAAAGAAACCATCAAAAACCTGGAAAGCAGTTCGAAAAAGCTCGATGAAGACCTTGAAGCTGCACAGCACAATTTTTTACTAAGAGGATATTTTAAAAAGAAGGCAAAAACTGCCGAAAGCAATTTGCCGGAATAAAACCTATAAAGAACAAGAAATGATACCAACAAAACAGCGCAAATTCAATCCGATTAAAGTCATTCCTAAGGTACGGGATGCAACAAAGCACACCATGACGAAGCTGAGCGAAAAAACGCTGGAACAAACAGATATTTTCAGCCGCTTTTTGACCGATGTTGCTGATGTAGCTTTGTTCATGACAAGCCTTACCAAAGAGCTATTTTCGGGCCATTTCGAGTGGAAAGAATTCTTCCGCCAATGTTATCAAATCGGCGCTAAAACATTGCCGCTTATTTCAATTATCGGAGCCATTATTGGGCTGGTTTTAACCATCCAGTCTCGCCCGGTATTGGTAGATTTTGGGGCAGTAACCATGCTTCCGGGAATGGTTGCCGTTTCGCTTATCCGCGAAATGGGACCCGTGATTACCGCATTAATTTGCGCCGGAAAGATTGGTTCAGGAATGGGTGCCGAGCTGGGTTCGATGAAAGTAACCGAACAGATCGAAGCGATGGAAGTTTCGTCGACCAACCCGATGCGGTTTTTAGTGGTTACCCGTGTGCTGGCCGCCACATTAATGATTCCGTTGCTCATTCTTTATGCTGATTTATTGGGCCTTCTTGGAAGCTGGATCGGTACCAATCTTAAAGGCGACGTTTCCTTATCTCTATTTTTCAATCAAGCCTTTGCCCACATTGACTTCATCGATTTTCTACCTGCCGTTGTTAAATCGATCTTTTTCGGTGCAGTTATCGGATTGGTGGGTTGCTATAAAGGATACAATGCCGGGCGCGGAACCGAAAGTGTTGGTATTGCCGCAAATTCGGCGGTAGTTCTGGCCTCGCTCCTGGTAATCATTACTGATATGATTGCAGTACAAATTACTGATATGCTGGTACGATGAACACAACTAAAATAGAATATAAAGTTTCTGTAAAACAGGTGATTGAAATCAATAATCTAAAGAAATCGTTCGGCAGCCAACAAGTGCTGAAAGATGTTTCTTTAAACCTGGTAAATGGCGAAAATCTGGTTGTTTTGGGTAAATCAGGCTCCGGTAAATCGGTACTGATCAAGTGCATCGTTCGGCTTCTAAATCCTGATGCCGGAACAATTCAGGTGCTTGATGAAAATATTAGCACGCTAAACAATGACCGTCTGGGTGAACTGAGGCAGAAAATAGGCTTCCTCTTTCAGAGTGGTGCCTTGTACGATTCGATGACTGTGAAAGAAAACCTGGAATTCCCATTGCGCCGGATCAAAAAGAACCTTTCGGAAAAAGAGATTTCAGAAAAAGTAATGGAAGTTCTTGAAAATGTGGGCTTGGCCGATGCATTGAATAAAATGCCATCGCAGCTTTCAGGCGGAATGCGGAAACGAATCAGCCTGGCACGAACGATTGTGGTTGATCCCATGATTATGCTGTACGACGAACCCACGACCGGCCTCGATCCGGTTACATCCGACGAAATAAGCGGGCTGATCAACGATGTGCAGAAAAGGTACAAAACATCGTCCATCATTATTACGCACGATATCGAATGCGCCCGAAATACTGCCAACCGGATTATCATGCTAAAAGACGGCGAAGTTTATCAGGAAGGTAAGCTCGAAGCATTCGAAAAATCATCAGATCCGTTAATCAAATCATTTTTTAAATAAACATCAAAAACATATCATCATGGACACACATTCACCACAATTTAAAGTACGCCTGGGACTATTCGTTGCCGGGGGGCTGGCTCTTTTTGTACTGGCCATATTCATCATCGGGAAACAAAAAAACCTGTTTAATCCGGTTTTTAAACTGACAACCACTTTTTACAACGTAAGCGGGTTACAGGTTGGAAACAATATCCGTTTCTCCGGAATTGTTGTCGGCACAGTTGATAACATTGGTATCATTAATGATTCAACGGTTAGGGTAGATATGCTGATCCGTAAAGAAGTGAAGCAATTTATCAAGTCCGACAGCGAAGTCGCAGTAGGTTCGGAAGGATTGATTGGCGACCGGCTTCTGACCATTTCACAGGGAAGTTTTGATGCCCCTTTGGTCAGGGAAGGCGAACAGCTCGAATCGGTTGAGCCGGTCGAAACAGATGCCATCATGTCAAGCCTGAAGGTAACGGCTGAAAATGCGGAAGTAATCACTCAGGAACTGGCTGAAATTATGGCTAAAATCAATGGTGGCGACGGAACACTTGGCCGGTTGATTCAGGATACAACCATTGCCCGAAATATCGATCAGACCATCATCAACCTGAAGAAAAGTTCGAAGGGATTGGATGAAAACATGGAAGCAGCCAAGCATAATTTTTTATTGAAGGGATTTTTCAACAAAAAGGCCAGGGCTGCTGAAAAGAAAGCTGCTGAAGAGAATTCGAAAGAGAAGAAGAAATAAAGTTAACCCCGGAATAAAATGACTAATACTAATGCGTTTCAAGACTATTGCCATATTATTTTTTGTTTTCATCTCAACGAATAATCTTGCATTTGCCCAGCAAAAGCCAGTTGTAAAAGATTCAACCAAAATTTATTCTGAAATTGAATCATTTTCGAAGCGTGGCAAGTTTACCAAATTTATGTACTCGCTCATCTTCAAACCAGTTGCACCAACTTCGCATCAAAAGAAGGGCAAGAAGAAAGTATATAAAAAGCTGATTCAAAAGCCATACAACACTTTTGAAGGAAAAATTATCAGGCATATTAACATCGAAACGCTTGATCCGTTTGGATATTCCATCGGCGATAGCATTTATAAGTCACCGAACTTTCTGGCTAAAGCGGGTAATAAACTTCACGTCAAATCTCAGCGGATAACCATTCGTAATCTACTGCTCATTCACCAAAACCAGGTTTTCGATTCGTTGCTCGTTAAAGAATCGGAACGTTTGGTGCGAAGCCAAAGGTATATCCGCGATGTTTCGTTTTTCGTTAAGGCCGCTGCCAAAGGATCCGACTCGGTTGATATTTTCATTCGCGAACTGGATATCTGGAGTATCATTCCCAAAGGTTCGGCTTCGACATCGGCTACAACCATCAATTTAGCTGATAAGAATTTTCTGGGTCTGGGACATGAATTGCAGGGCGATTTTACCCGAAACTATGCAGAGGGAATCAATACTTACCACACCAATTATTCGATCCCGAACATCAAAAATAGCTACGTCAGGGGAACGGTGCATTTGGGAAAAGAAGGAAACAAAAATTTCAATCGGAGTTTCTCCATTGATCGCCCATTCTTTTCTCCTTTTGCCAAATGGGCCGCAGGAGTGAGTTTTACGCAACAGTTTTTCAACGATTCGGTACCTGCCGATAACCTGAATCTTGGAATATTAAGGTATAAGTTTAACGCTCAGGATTATTGGGCGGGCAATGCCATCCAACTTTTCAAAGGAAACAGCGAATACAACCGAACCACCAATTTCATATCGACAATCCGTTTTTTGCGAGTTCATTATCTTGAAAAACCCAGTGAACTATTTGACACCCAACACCGGTTTACCGACGAGAATTTTTATCTGGCAAGTATGGGTGTTTCGACCCGAAGGTACGTTCAGGATAAATATATTTTCAAGTTCGGTATTCCTGAAGATGTGCCTGTTGGCAAGGTTTTCAGCCTGACGGGCGGTTATCAGGCAAAAAGTCAGACAGGTCGTGCTTATTTGGGCGCACGCGTTTCAATGGGAAGTTATTATCCGTGGGGCTACCTGAGTACTAATTTCGAATACGGAACCTTTATTCATGACTCCCGCATTGAAGAAGGTGTTTTTACGGCAGGAGCGAATTATTTTACTGGGTTAATCGAAATAGGGAAGTGGAAATTCAGGCAATTTGTAAAACCGGAGGTCACCATTGGGTTCAACCGTTTTGCATCTGATAGTTTAACGCTCAACGATGGCTATGGACTGGATGGGTTTCATTCAACCAAATTACAAGGAACAAGCCGTCTGCTAATGACTTTGCAAACTCAGGCGTATGCTCCGTGGAATTTTATCGGGTTTCGTTTCGGGCCTTTTTTTTCTTATTCATTTGGGGTGCTTGGTAATGACGTTCAGGGTTTTAGGAACAGCAAGGTATATTCTAAAATTGGCTTAGGTATTTTAATTAAAAACGAGAATCTGGTTTTCAATGCTTTTCAAATTACACTCTCATTTTATCCGATCATTCCCGGAAACGGGAAAAATGTATTCAAAATAAACTCTTTCAGCACGGCCGATTTTGGTTTTCGTGACTTTGAAATCGGAAAACCAGCGCCAGTCGTATTTCGATAAGAATTCAAAATCTCATTTACTTATGATGCAATTTAAAACTACGGCAAAAAAAATGGGGTACCTCTTTACTCAATCTTTCATGGGATTTATCGACGATAATGCCATGAAGTTGAGTGCAGCCTTGTCGTATTACACCATATTTTCATTACCGCCATTATTGATCATCATTATTTCGCTGAGCGGAATATTTTTTGGCGATGAGGCCGTGAATGGTCAGATTTTCGGGCAGATTAGCGGTCTGGTCGGAAACGAGGAAGCCTTGCAGATTCAGGAAGTAATAAAGAATGTAAAACTTTCGAACAGCAATACATATGCTGCTGCTTTCGGATTAGTGATCCTTATAATAGGAGCTTCCGGAGTGTTTGCCGAAATTCAGGATTCGATCAATTATATCTGGGGAATTGAGGCAAAGCCCAAGCGCGGAATGATTAAATATTTGTACAACCGTCTCATCTCATTTTCGATGATTGGCTCTGTCGGATTTCTTTTGTTGGTTAGTTTAATTGTAAACTCCCTGGTTGATATTCTCAGTAAACGGTTGGCCGATATTTTTCCGCAGAATACTGTCTTTCTGTTTTATGTTGTTAACACATTCATGGTTTTCAGCATCATAACACTTTTGTTTGCCATTATATTTAAAGCGCTTCCTGACGGGAAAATCGCTCTTCGCGATAGCATAATCGGGGCGTCGTTTACTGCTTTTC
>CAXXPT010000014.1:0-237665 GCA_963676375.2 Prolixibacteraceae bacterium | reverse complement strand
TGTTGGTGCCATTCAAACAACGTACAAATAATTCTTTCCTGATTCGTTTTGAACCAAAACTTCATTAACCAAGGCATTTCCGGCAGGAGCTTCGGTCTGAAAAGCAAACGAATCGCTTCCGGCTAATTTTTTACCATCCCACGCTGCTTCCATAACAAACGAAACGCCTTTGCCACCTACTGATCCCCAATACAGTTTGTACTGATTCGCTTCCTGAAGCCAGCGAATTCCGGAGAATGTATTCATTAGGTTTTGCCCCTGAATTAACCCGCTTAATGGCAAATTGGCAACCAATCTCCCGGTTTCGGCTGACAGGATCACCACTTCATACCGACCTTCAACAGCCACCCACTTTTCGTCGGCGAAAGGGCAACGTCAAGCGCATGGTTTTCCAAGGCTGGATTGCCAAAATAAACCTGCGTTCCGGTTGGATTGATCCAGCGATTATTGGGTAGCAAATTTGGATTGTCTTTCGGCGATAATGTTTTACTATCGTATGCTGACTGGTATTTAGCCTGTTCTTTGCTCTTTTTTGCTGGCTGCGCAAATATTGAAGACACAGCTACAAAAAGACAAACCGATAAAAGCAGTTTTGGAATATTCATGATATACGAATTTGAAAAATAGTTTAGTTTTAGTTCAAGCACTACAAAGTAACAATATTAGCTACAGAATTCCAGAAATCAAGACACCGAAAGGGCAGAAAATTAGCAAGGCTATAATTTTAATCCAATCAAACGCAACCTTCAGTTATTGTTCTACATCTTCAACTAAACTTAATTACAACAAATGAAGATCGTAAAAGTATTCAGTATAGTTCTACTAACAATATTCCTTACCTCAAGTTGCGGAAAAGATGAAAATACAGGCAAATCGACCTGCGATTTAGCAAATCCAATTGAAGAACTTCTGTGGTTAAAAGAGATAAAAACTACAATGACCAACTGTTCCTGTGAAATGTCAATTTTACAGGCGACTTATAACAATCAAACCGTATTTTACACGATGATGACCGACCTATTATGTGATGGAGTCCAAACAATTACACTCTTAAATTGTGAAGGAAAAGTCGTTGAGAATATCACACAGGACAAGTTTCAGACATTTTTTGGTAAAGTTTCCAATGTCAAAAATCTGTACCGGTGTAAAACATCAAACTAAAAAGACATTTAATCGTCAGGGGGTTAACTTAGTTTTTTCATCAGCCAGGCCATATTTTCGCCCAACGTCCGCATAGTCTGCATGCCTTCTTCGTCTTTGAGCACATCGCCGGGAGCTCCGCCAAAAGCAAAGTTCCAGTAACTCGATCCGGGAACAATCATCTGGTTAATCAGGAAAAAGTTATTGATGGTTTCGAATGCGTGAAGCGCGCCACCACGGCGTTCAACGATTACGGCAGCACCTACCTTCCGGCGCAGCAAATGTCCGTTTCCTCGGGTTACATAGCCCGAAACATCAATCAGGGCTTTCATTTCGGTAGTGATATCGGCAAAATAAACCGGCGAACCAGAATAATTCCATCAGCTTCAACCATTTTGGCAATCACTTCATTCAGAAAATCATTTTTGATGTGGCAGCGGCCATCCTTTACTTCACGGCATTTTCCGCAGGCCGTGCAACCATGAACTTGTTTTCCTCCAAGTTGGACAAACTCAGTTTCGATACCTTCCTTTTCAAGTTCCTCAAATACCGTTTTGATGAGTATTTCCGTGTTTCCGCGTCTGCGCGGGCTTCCGTTAATGCCGATGATTTTCATAAATTGTTCGTTTTGCCACAAAGACACAAAGAAAATTTCAGGTTATTCTTCGTGGCTTTGCGCCTTTATGGCTATATTTTTTATTGATTAAACGCATAAGAAATGATGTTTGCTCCCATTTGCAAAGCTTTCTGGCGAACATCTTCCGGATCGTTGTGAACCGAGCGGTCTTCCCAGCCGTCGCCCAAATCGCATTCATAATTATAAAAACACACCAACCTGCCTTTGTAAATCAAGCCAAATCCTTGCGCTGGCTTACCATCGTGTTCGTGTATTTTGGGCAATCCGTTCGGAAACTGGTATTTCTGGTGATAAATGGGATGATCGAACGGAAGTTCAACAAAATCGAGTTCCGGAAAAACCTTTTTCATTTCGCGACGGATAAACTGATCGATTCCATAATTGTCGCTAATTTGCAGAAAACCACCCGATTCAAGGTAGGTGCGCAGATTAGCCGCTTCTGCATCTGAGAAATACACGTTCCCATGGCCTGTTAAATCAACATAAGCGTAATTGAACAAGTCAGGACTTCCGGCTCAACCGTCCCCGGTTCCGGGTCAATATCTGTCTTCAGGTTTTCGTTGCAAAAAGTAATCAGATTGGGAACTGAAGTTGGATTTGAATACCAGTCGCCACCGCCATTATATTTCATTACGGCAATTTTTCACCGATTTGGCTTGCGAAAAGACCATCACCGGCAGAAGAATCAACAACAAAAATTCAAGTTTCCTCATATCAAGGCAAAAATCAGTGTTCCGTCGCAGCTTTCAGTGAATACGGCGACTGAACACTACGACTGTTTTGCCCCAAAGATAAAAATATTGCATGGTTTCTATGGCTCATCGATTTTGAATTCAAAGAATGACCGGTATTTGTGAAATTATTGCCAATTTTGTCAACTATGCAACAGAACTAAAAGTTGAAGCATTCGTTTTAAAGGTGTCAAAACCAAATAATATAGAAATGAAAAATTTTACAACCCGCTCACTCAACATACCTTTTCCGAAAAAAGACCCACACAATGCGTTGGCCATGCCAATTTACGAATCGGTGGCTTTCGAATTTAATTCATCAGAAGACATTGCGGCCAACTTTCGTGGCGAATTTCCGGCACACACTTATTCGCGTACCAGCAACCCAACGGTTGAATATTTCGAGACCAAAGTCAGAACATTAACCGGTGCTCACCATGTTTTGGCAGTTACTTCAGGAATGGCAGCCATTTCGGCAACCATGCTGGCCATTTGCAAACAGGGCGACAATATCGTTTCAGGAAAACATCTTTTCGGACACACGCTGTCGTTGTTCGAGCAAAGCCTTTCGGCCTATGGCGTTGAAACCCGTTTTGTTGATACCACAAAAATTGATTTGATTGAGCCGCTGATCGACCAGAATACGCGGGCTATTTATTTCGAAACGGTCACCAATCCGCAGCTCGAAATTGCCGACATCAGCCGGTTGGTTGAGATTGCCAACAAGCACGGTATTTTGCTGATTTCTGACAGCACAATCACTCCTCCATCGGTTTTCAGCTCGAAATCGCTGGGTGTACATGTGGAAGTGATGTCAACGACCAAATTCATTTCAGGCGGCGCCACTTCATTTGGCGGGATCATCATTGATAATGGATTGTACGACTGGAAACAAAATCCAAACTGTCTTGAATTTTCAAAAAAATTTGGGAAGGATGCGTTTGTTGCCCGTCTCCGGAAAAATTATTACCGAAACATCGGCATGCCAATGACTGCGCACACAGCTAATTACATGATTTCTGGACTGGACATTCTGGAACTGCGCGTGGAACGTTGCTACAAGAATTGCATGAAGCTGGGCGAATTCTTTGAGCAACATCCGCAGGTTACCCGTGTTGATTACCCCGGACTGAAAAACTCGCCTTTCTACGATTTGGCAGTGAAACAATTCAATGGCGTTCCCGGTAGTGTCATGACCTTCGATTTGGCCAGTCAGGAAGAATGTTTCAGTTTTATGAACAGGCTGAAAGTGATTCGCCGCGCCACCAACCTGAATGATAACAAGTCGCTCATCATCCATCCATATTCAACAATTTATACTGAATTCCCGGTGGAAGAACGCCTGAAAATGGGAATCCGTCCTGGAATGATGCGCCTTTCTGTAGGCATCGAAGGAGCTGAGGATTTGATCGAAGATATCGAACAAGCGCTTAGTACATAATCGAAAAAACTATAAATTAAAGACCAAATATGAAAAAGAGGCTTGCAATTTCGCTCTTTACATTAATCATTATTCTAGTGATGCAGGTAAAACCAGCAAGCGGGCAAACCTATTGCAATCCATTGAACTTAAATTCACTGCGAAGTCAGGATCAAAACTCAAAACACGATCTTGACGACCCAACCATTGTATTATATAAAGACAGCTATTTTTTATTCGCCACAAATGCCGGAGGTTATTGGTATTCCGGCGACTTGCTCTCATGGAAATTTGTATCAGTGCCAGACCTGCCCTTTGAAAACAATGCGCCAACGGCTGCTGTAATTGGCGATTGGCTTTATTTCTTCACATCCGATAGTGGTAAGATGTTCCGATCCAAAGATCCAGTCGGTGGAAAGTGGGAATTGTTTGGTAATTCGATGCTGCTTTCGATGATCAGCGATTTTGCGATTTTTGTTGATACCGACAAAAGGGTTTACTGTTACTACGGATGTACAAATAACGATGGAGTGATGACACGTGAATTAGATCCAAATAATCAGCTCGAACCATTAGGAGTTCCTATCGTCTGTAAGAAAACCAATCCGCTGAAAAAAGGTCTAAAAAAAACGAAAAATAATTCTGACAATATCGGCATTTTGAGCGTAAAAGGCTCATGGATGAATAAATACAATGGGAAATACTATTATCAGTGTTCAGAACCTAACAAAGATTTTAACAATTACGGCGATGTAGTTTACGTCTCGGATACACCAACCGGGCCCTTTATATATGCCGAAAATAATCCATTTTCATATCGGCCTGATGGTTTTCTCAGCGGGGCCAGCAATGGATCAACTTTTGCCGATAAATATGGGAACTGGTGGCACATTGCAACCATCACAACCCCTGCAAATCGCGAAACCAAATCCAGATTGGGACTTTTTCCAGCAGGTTTCGACAAGGACGGAAACTTATTCACAAAAACTGATTTTGGCGATTACCCGATCATCATGCCAAATTACAAATACAATTCGATAAGTAAACTTGATCCGGAATGGACATTGCTTTCTGAAAACCTTACAGCTCAAACATCTTCAAGCTCATATACCGGCCCAACAACTTCTGCTTTCGACCAGAACTTGGGAACATACTGGAGTGCACAAACAGGTAAAAAAGGCGAATGGTTTACTATCAACCTTGGCTCTGTTTGTCGAATTAATGCTTTTCAACTTTTTTTTCCTGAAAATGAAATGCAAATCGCAAAGAGCGATAGCGCGCATGCACGCCGATATCTTATCGAATATTCAACCGATAAGAAGAATTGGAAAAAACTGATCGATAAAACCTCAAATATAGAGTGCCAGATCAATCCATATGAAGAACTAAAAACTCCTGTTCAGGCTCAATATTTAAAAATTACGAACTATCGTGTTCCGGATGGCAATTTTGCCATTTCCGAAATCCGGATTTTTGGATCCGGGACAGATCGTAAACCGAGAAAAGTCAATGAATTTCGTGCAATAAGAGATTACCGCGACCCGCAAGTGATAAAAATGTCGTGGAAAAGACGTGCAAATACTACTGGATACAACATCCGATACGGTATAGATAAGGATAAACTATACCATAGCCTTCAGGTATATAAGAAAACCCGGTTAACCATTCATTGCCCCGATAAAAGCAAGACTTACTGGTTCGAAATTGATGCATTTAATGAAAACGGAGTTGCGCCGGGCAAACCAATGCTCTGCAAGTAGTTTCTTTCAATAGACTATTCGTTCAATAGATTGAAAGTATGACAAGCCACAACACCGGCGGTTTCGGTGCGCAAACGGCTATCGCCCAAACTAACGGGTACAAAACCGGCAGCAATTGCCATTTCAATTTCTTCAGGAGAAAAATCGCCTTCAGGGCCAATCAAAATCAGGTAATTTTTGCCGGGAATCATCGCATTTTTCAGCAATTCGCGGTGCTGTTCTTCGCAATGGGCAATGAACTTCTGGCCTTCAAACGGTTGCCTGATCAAATCTCCAAATTTGGTTAGTTCATCCAATTTCGGCAAATACGCTTTCAGCGACTGTTTCATGGCCGAAACCATCACTTTTTCGAGCCGCTCGTGTTTTATTTCTTTGCGTTCGGAATGACGGCAAAGCAGTGGAATTATTCGATTAATCCCAATCTCGGTAGCTTTTTCGAGAAACCACTCGATGCGCTCTATATTTTTGGTTGGCGCAATGGCCACCTGAACCTGAAAATTCCGAAGTCCAAAATTTAACTCCGATTGAGTCACGGTAACCAAGCAGCGTTTAGGGTTTGGATCAGCAATTTCAGCCGTAAAAAACCCACCACGACCATCAACCAAAGTAATTTCATCGCCCTTTTCGAGCCTTAAAACACGAACGCAATGTTTCGATTCAGTTTCGTCGAGCGTATAAGTTTTTCCCGAAAGTTCAGGAGTGTAGAATATGTGCATGATTCAAATAAGTTTCAGGTTTCAAATTCCAAGTTCCAAGTCTGCTTGCTTGAGATATGAGGTCTATATTGATTTGGGTGTTAATTGAAAAGCCAGCTGCCCAACTCGTGCAGAAACATCAGTCCATTTTTCGACCTGAAAATCGATAGCAACTGTTGAGCAGGTTGGCATGTCCGAGTTAAAATATTTCACCAGGTTATAAGCCAGGTAATAAACCGTTGGGTTGTGGCCAAAAACGAAAACTGTTTGCACCGCTTCTGGTAAAGCCTGAAGCTTGTCAATGAAACTTTGCGTCGTTAAGCCTTCATAAAGCACTTCTTCCTGACGAATATTTGTTGAATGGTAACCCAGGTTCCGGCAAAATATGGTGGCTGTATGCATGGTGCGTGTAGCCGGGCTGGCAATTACCAAATCAGGGATTACACCTAAACTATAAAGTCTTTCACTAATTTTCGCAGCATCTTCTTCTCCCCTTTCCGTCAGGTCCCTATTAAAATCGTTGTCGTACCCATACGGCACCGATTTTGCATGACGAACAATTATTACCCTTTTCATTGCATTGAATTTTATTTCAAAATTAATCTATTTTTAATGCCAACGAAATGCGCTTTAACATGAAACGAATTGGCTTATTATCAGATACACACGGAACGCTAAGTTCACGAATCTTTAAATTTTTCGAAGCGGTTGACGAAATTTGGCATGCCGGCGACATCGGAAATGCCGAAACTGCCGACCGATTATCCGCTTTTAAGCCTTTCCGTGCTGTTTACGGAAACATAGACGATCACGTTTTGCGGCGAATGTTTCCGGTCGATCAACGCTTTTTTTGCGAAGAAGTTGATGTGCTGATGACCCATATTGGTGGTTATCCCGAAAGATACGAGGCTCGGGTACGCAATCAATTCAAGATAAAAGCTCCCCAACTGTTCATTTGCGGACATTCGCATATCCTGAAGGTCATTTTCGATCCTAAATATCATATGCTCCACATCAATCCCGGAGCTGCCGGAAACAAGGGATTCCATCGGGTATGCACGGCGGTGAGGTTTGTTATTGACGGCAAAAACATCCGCGATATGGAAGTTCTGGAGTTTGAACGAACAGCATTTCAGGAAATATAGCCATTAACCGAAAGTAAATCGTTCAACATTTTTCGTTTCCAGCTGTTTTTGAATAAATTGATCGTCAATTATGAAGAAGCATTTATTCATATTAATAGTTGGTATTATGACATTCGTGAACAGTTTAGCACAAACAGAAACAGCCACCTTTGGTGGAGGATGTTTTTGGTGTACCGAAGCCATTTTCAAAAGCCTGAAAGGTGTTGAAACGGTTGAGTCGGGCTATTCGGGCGGAAAAACGAAAAATCCGACCTACCAGGAAGTTTGCACTGGTGAAACTGGCCATGCCGAAGTAATTCAGATTACGTTCGATCCGAAAGTGATCAGTTTTCGCGAACTACTCGAAGTTTTCTGGGAAACTCATGATCCAACAACACTCAACCGCCAGGGTGCCGATGCTGGAACACAATATCGGTCGGTTGTTTTTTATCATTCTCAGGAACAGAAAGAAACAGCGGAAAAGTATAAAGCTGAACTTAACAAAGAACTTGTATTCAAGAAACCAGTTGTAACCGAAATAACCGTTTTTGACAAGTTTTATAAAGCCGAAAATTATCATCAGAATTATTTTGCGAATAACAGGGCACAAGGGTATTGTCAGTTTGTAATCGTCCCCAAGATTGAAAAGTTCAGGAAGATTTTTAAAGACAAATTAAAATAAGATTTCGATGTACCGTAGAACCGCTTTTATCTGTTTTTTGCTGGCAACAATCTCTTTCCAATCATTTGCCCAGCGCGAGTTTAAAATGCCCGATGGGGATACAACCTATGTGATGAAACGTTATGTTTTTATGCTTTTAAATGAAGGGCCTAATCGGACACATGATTCGGCCACGGTAGCCAAAATTCAGGAAGGGCATATGAAACACCTTAATGAAATGGCGCAAACAGGCAAAATGGTTATTGCCGGCCCGTTTGATAAGGGGGGTAAACATCGTGGAATCCTGATTTTTGATGTCGATTCAATTTCACAGGCCATTCGCATGGAGTTGACAGATCCGGCAGTTAGTTCCGGTAGATTGGAGATGGAGGCTATTTACTGGTGGGCAGCAAAAGGAAGCAAATTACCCTAGAATATTGAACTTATGTAATCCCGGTTTTTGAATATCGGAAAAACTCTCCTTTGATTTTCGTGCTTCATGTTTTACACCAAACGAATTAGTATGATAAATCTCAGATTAATTGCAATCATGAAGTAAATGATTATTTAGTATCTTCGTCGAATTGATTTAAACTAACTTGATTTCCGCTTGGACAATAGCCAGCATATTGAACAACTCTCGAAAAAGATCAGTCAGAACTCCGATCAGCAGGCATTCAAAGAATTATATCTGGTTTACTTCGACCGGCTTTATAATTTTGCCTTTTCGATACTCCATTCATCAGAGTTTGCTGAAGAGGCCGTAAACGATGTTTTCCTGAATATCTGGCAAAAAAGGTCGAGCCTGAAAAACATTGAAAATTTAAGAAATTACCTCTTTATATCAACCAAGAACACCTCGTTTAATTACCTCAGCAAGTTCAGGAAAGAAAGAAACACCACACTCGATGATGTTTTGGTTCGGTTTGAGATTGACGAATTAACACCTGAAACAGCCTTTTTCACCAACGAAATCC
This sequence comes from Prolixibacteraceae bacterium, assembly GCA_963676375.2. Lineage (GTDB taxonomy): Bacteria > Bacteroidota > Bacteroidia > Bacteroidales > Prolixibacteraceae > Aquipluma. Next base: position 228,520 of record CAXXPT010000014.1, on the reverse strand, counting down.
GCATGGAGATTGAGCAAGCCATTAATCAACTTCCACCAAAGACAAAACTGGTATTTCAAATGGCCAAGATTGAAGGTCTCAAATACAAGGAAATTGCCGAAATCTTAGGAATATCGGTCAATACAATCGACAATCACATTGCCAATGCAATTAAGAAGCTTAGTGTTGTTCTCAAAAACCTTTCGCCAGAAGAAACCAACCTCATTCTATTTCAACTATTTACCAGATTTCGTTTAAATAATTCAATAATAAATCAAAATTAGCTAGTAGATTTTTCGATTTTTTTTGTCTTTAACTATGAATTTCAGCAAGCCATGGAAACCATTTGGAGCATAATAGGTAGAAAATTAGAGGGAACTATTTCTCCAGATGAGGAGAAAGCTCTGAATGAATGGATTAATTCGTCGACCACAAACAAACAAGTATATTCTCAAATCAAAGAACTCTGGTACCACAAACAAGATCAAACAAACAATTCGCAAGCGATTGCGGCGTACGACAAATTAATTAACCGGATAAAATTTGCAGAGGTAATCAAAACGCAATCCAGAGTTCAACGGATCTCCGCTCAGGTTAATCAATTTGCCAAGTACGCCGCAATTCTCTTTTTCTTCCTCTCGTTTAGCTTTCTTTCGTATTACTATTTTACCGAAGAAAATTCAAAGGACGAATTTTGTATGATTTCGGTACCGAAAGGGAATAAGTCGGAAATTATTTTGCCCGACGGTAGTAAAATCTGGCTTAACAACAACAGTAAATTAATCTACCCTAAAAAATTTAATAAATCAGAACGCAGAGTTGATTTAATTGGAGAGGCTTACTTCGAGATTAAAAAAAATGTAAAGGTGCCGTTTATTGTGAAAACATCGGATGTCAGCATCAAAGTGTTAGGCACAAAATTTAACGTCAGCGCTTATCCCAACGATAAATATATCGAGACAACGCTTATTTCAGGGAAGGTTACCGTGCAATCAAACGAGGCTCCTGAAATTGTGACCACGCTCAATCCCGGCGAAAGTATGACTTTTGATAAAATAAGCAACCATACTGCAATTTCCCGCATCGACACCAAATTTTACACCTATTGGATGAAGGGTGAGTTTGTTTTCAAAGATGAGAAATTTGAAACTCTGGCCAAACGGATCGAGCGGATTTACAATGTTGAAATCATTTTTGAAGATCAAACTTTAAAAGAAAAAACCTATACCGGGGACTTTAGAGTTGACGATAATATTTACAGTATTCTCGAGATTTTCAAAAGATCGACTTCGGTACCTATTGAATATATTACCGATCGAAATAAGATTACTATCCGCAGAAAATAGATCATCGTTTCATTTGCCCTTTATTTCGCTGCAAATTATAACTTATTAAACATTTAGGTGACCATTTTCGTTAAGGCAATCATCGATTTTTAAAAAAAAAGTTGATATTTACAAGGGTATAATCTAGTTGGACGCCCACGTGTTTATGAGAGTAAATCTTCTGTTAACCATTTTTATTATTTTTCTTTCGGTGGAAGCATTTTCACAGAAGAAAAGCATTTCACTCGATTTTAAAGATGTGTCTATTGAGCGAATTATTCTCGAAATCGAAAAGCAAAGCGAATACCGGTTTTTCTTCGAACAATCGAGCATTAATCTCCAACCCAAAACATCAATTCAGATTTGGAATGCCACAATAAATGAGGTACTCGAAAAACTATTTGCCAATACACCATACACTTACCAGATTGTTGACCGGCACATTATTTTATCGCAGGAAAAGGAGATCGTTCCTAAAAATTTAAATACTGAATCGTACCGAACGATAAAAGGTGTAGTTACCAATAAAAATATGGAAACCATACCAGGCGTTACTGTTATGATAAAAAATACATATACCGGAACAATAACCGACCGCTATGGACATTATAAAATTGAGGTTCCTCTAAATTACGACTCTTTGGTTTTTTCGTATGTTGGTATGATGAGGCAGGAAGTTCACATTGGAAAAAAGCAACAGATTGATGTGATACTCGATCCTGAAATCTTTGGTGTTGACGAAGTTATTGTTGTTGGGTACGGCGATCAGCGGAAATCAGATCTGACAGGCGCCATTACCACCATTGAGGTTGACGGGACGCGCAAGATGCCTGTAACCGGATTCGATCAGGCCCTGCAAGGAAGAGCCGCCGGTGTTCTGGTTACGTCAACTTCAGGTTCACCGGGCGGTGGGACTACAGTTCGGATTCGTGGCATTGGAACAGTAAATAACAATAATCCATTATTTGTTATCGATGGCATTCCAACCGACGATATTCGCTTTTTAAATATGAGTGACATCGACAATGTTGAAATATTGAAAGATGCTTCGGCCACGGCCATTTATGGCAACAGGGGAGCAAACGGAGTAATCCTGATCAATACTAAAAAAGGGAAACCAGGCAGCCCGGTAATTACTGCCGACTCGTATGTTGGGATAAGCGATGTTTGGAAGAATCCAAAAATGGGCGACAGCAGGCAATTTGCCACTATCAATAACCTGGCTGTAAAAAACGGAAATGAAAGTGAAGGCGAAGGCGCCTATAAATATATTGAAGAGTTTAGTAATCCGGACAACTACAGCGGAGGGACTAACTGGTGGAAACTAATCACCCGAAAAGCTTTGGTACACAATCAGAATTTTTCGATTTCAGGTGGAAACGAAATGAACAAGTATTTGATGAGTCTGTCCTATTTATCACAGGATGGAACTATAAAAGGCTCAGAATTCGATCGACTGACATTCAGAATAAACAATGAATACAAGCTTTCGGATAGAACAACCATTGCTTTCAATACCAATTTCAGTCAGGCCAAAAGACTGACGATACAGGAAGATGACCTGGATGGAGGAATTGTTTTTACGTCCATCGTGCTGGATCCTATTACTTCAGGCGCTGAACGACCAACTGACGATCCGATCAGGGTAAAATACGGAGAATTTTCGCGCTGGTACGAATCAATTTACAGCAATAAATACAATCCGGTTGCCCAAATAGGACGTTCGCTGAATACATGGACTCAACTCCGTTTCTTTGGAAACTTATCTTTAAATTACGATTTGACCAGAAATTTATCCTATCATACAACTTTTGGTATGGATATCCGGCGTGCCGATTACGACAACTTTTTACCTACATTTTGGATGGATTCTGATTCAAAAAATGATATCAACTCGGTGAGTAAAGATTCAGAAAAGAACGCCGATTGGGTTTACGAGAATACACTAACATACAAGCGTTTATTCAATAAAAACCACAATTTCACTGCATTGGCCGGTATGACCACTGAAGGTGGAAAATATGAAATTACACAAGCTTCGAAGCGAAATATTCCGGGGAATGACGATTATCTCCGTTATATTGGCGCTGCCACAACCGATCCAAATGTTAAAGGTGCCATTTCCGATTATGCCCTTATTTCATATCTCGGACGGGTTAATTACGCCTTTAAGTCGCAATACCTTTTTACTGCTTCGGTTCGAGCCGATGGCTCATCAAAATTTGCCAACGGCGAAAAATGGGGATATTTTCCTTCTCTCTCTTGCGGATGGCGAATTTCTAATGAAAAATTCTTTAACAACCTAAATCTTTCCAAAACTATTGATGATCTCAAAATACGTCTGGGATGGGGACAGGTTGGTAATCAGAACATTTCGGACAATGCTTTCCGGACTTTAATTTCCGGGGGTAATTCGAAGAGATATATATTTGGTCAGTCGATTGCTCAGGGGTATGCGCCAATAAATCTTGGCAATAAAAACCTGACCTGGGAAACAACAGAATCGACCAACCTGGGAATTGACTTTAATCTGTTTAATAGTAAACTTACCGGAACTCTCGATTTTTACAATAAACAGACCAAAAACATGCTCCTGAAATTGCCTGTCCCGTTATCAGCCGGATTGCCCGATTCACCGTGGACTAACGCTGGCGATGTTGAAAACAAGGGATTTGAGTTTTTAACAACCTATCACAATAAATGGAGAGAATTGAATTTCAGTATCAATCTGAATGTTTCGTCTTATAAAAATACGATCCTTTCACTTGGAGGCGGTGAGCCTATCATGGGTGGAGAGCAAAGGCTTGGATACACAACAAAAACAATGGTTGGCCACCCCATTGGCGAATTTTTTGGATACGTTGTTGAAGGTGTTTTCCAAAATCAGCACCAAGTTGATCTGGCAAACGCATTATCTTCGGAAGATATATATTATCAGGATGTTCTGACTCGTCCGGGCGATTTTAAGTTTAAAGACTTGAATGGAGACGGCCGCATTACCGGAGAAGACCGGACTTTCATTGGCTCACCGCATCCGGATTTCACATATGGAATAAATTTATTTGCTGAATATCGCCATTTCGACATCAGTCTTTTCCTTCAGGGAAGCCAGGGAGGCGATATTTTCAATGTGTTTAAATACTTTTCGCACCAGAACACCGGATACTTTAACGCTCCAGCCGATATGCTCGACAAAGCATGGCATGGAGAAGGAACTTCAAATACACAATTCCAAATTTCGGCCAGTACCGCAAACAACAATCTGAGGTCGTCGTCGTGGTACATCGAAGATGGGTCGTTTTTGCGCATAAAGAATATTCAAATAGGCTACAACTTCAATAAATGGATTTGCCAGAAAGTCGGCATCTCAGAATGCCGCATCTATATTGGAGGTCAAAACCTCTATATGTTTACCCGTTACAGCGGGCTCGACCCTGAAATTGCTGATTTGAGCGGAAGTCCGCTGAATTCAGGAATTGATTTTGCAAAATATCCGCAGGCGAGAACCATTTTAACCGGCTTGAGTATTAAATTTTAGATCTCAGAATAATGAAGAAAAAGTGGACACATATTCTTTTGTTGCTGATGTTGATTTCAGCCTGCGATCAAAGCTTTATTGACAGGCCGCAACTGGCCGTGCAAACCAGCGATAGTTTCTACAAGACAGAAACAGATGCAGTAGAAGCTGTTACGGCAGTTTATAACTATTTCCAGGCCTACGATTTTGAAGTGCAAAAATTTGAATTTGGCGATATCGCATCGGATGATGCAGAAAAAGGCGGTGAATCTGACAATGACCGCCCTTTTGTAAAGGATCTCGAATATTTCAGGACCCGATCTGACAACCTTTCGTGCAGGGGTATGTGGAGCGCTTGTTTTTCAGCTATTTTTCAGGCCAACAATGCCATTTCCAACATTTCAACCATCGACATGAACGAAGCGCTCAAAGAGCGTTTGACGGGAGAAGTCAGGTTTATCAGGGCGTATTTTTATTTCTACCTGATCAATATCTTTGGCGATGTTCCACTAATGACTACACCTCTTGCCATTGACGAATATCGACTGTCCAAATCGACCAAAGCAACCATCTGGGATCAAATAGAAAAGGATTTAATTTATGCACGTGACCATCTTCCGCTGAAATCGAAATATGCGAAAGCCGATATGGGCCGGATTACCAAAGGAGCAGCGCAGGCAATGTTGGCAAACACCTATCTTTTTCAGAAAAAGTGGGCACTCGCTCAAAAAGAAGCCAGGGAGGTTATACTTTCCGGAGAATATCAGCTTGAGACTGAATTTCAGGATTTATTCCAGATTAAGAAAACTGATTTTGGTATCGAATCGGTGTTGGAAGTTCCGCATATTACTACAAACACAGGTTGGGGTAACGAGAGTGAAGGTTCAGTAATTCCTGTTTTTTGCCGAAGCCGAAATGCCGGAGGATGGGGTTTTAATTGCCCTACCTACGATTTACTGGCCGAATTTGAACCTGGCGATCCACGTTTGGTGCACACATTCACGTTCGATGGCGACATTTTTGAAGGTGAAGTTCAGTTCAATCAATACAGTCCCTCGCATTTATGTTCCAGAAAAGTATTTCTGACGCCTACCGAACGGATTGGGTTTGATTCGTCGGATGCTCCTTTTAACCTCAAAGTAATCAGGTACGCCGAAGTGTTGCTGATTCATGCCGAAGCGGCTTGCGAAAATGGCGATTTACAGGAAGCGCTTTCGTCGCTCAACCAAATCCGGAAACGTGCACGTCAAAGCAGCGCTACCGACAGAAAGGTTTCTTTCAAAAATGTAAATAAGTATCAGCTTTCGAAAAACGTTTATGAAGGCTATAAATTTCTGAATTACAAATACTGGGACGCCAACAGTGACCAGCAAAACTTGTTACCCGATATTCAGACCAACGATCAGGAAGCGCTCCGTCAGTCGATCAGGCACGAACGCCGTGTTGAACTGGCGATGGAAAACAAGCGATTTTACGACATCATCCGATGGGGAGATGCTGAAGATCATTTCCATAGTTTTGCTGAAAAATGGAAAACAGGGAAAGGAAGCCAGTTCCGGAAAAACATTAATGAAGTGTTCCCAATCCCTCAGGACGAACTCGATTTGAACCCACGCATGACTCAAAATCCCGGATACTAGATAATTACAAGTTATGAATGGGACTAAAATACGTAATTGAGCCCCATGTAAAATCCTCGTTCGCCGTCTTGATTATCCACTGCCAAACCATAATCGGCTGCAATTACGAAATTTTCGTTCATCACAACCCGGAGACCGCCACCATACGAAACATGCATTTTCTCGGCATCCCAATCGAAATAAAGGGGTTGAGGAATTGAACTCATGGCGCCAACTTTACTTTTCACGTCAATCCTTTTGGTCACTCTACCAAAATCGGTAAAGGCATTTAGTCCCAGGTAAAAGTTGTTTTTGATCCAGTTGAAACGAACAAATTTCCAACGCAATTCAGCATTTCCCAAAAACACACCATCGCCCTGAACCCTGTTCCTCAGGATTCCACGAATGGTTTTTCCTCCGCCCAGACCTTCGGATGATGCACCGGTAAGCACCGAGGTAATCATTTGCGATTTATAGTAAAATGGTACATTTCCGGAAAGGGTTGTTTGGTAGGCAAGTCGGTAAGCAAACGACAAATTTCTGGGAATTAAAGTAAAATATTGCCGATGAATAAAGCACACCCGGGAGAATGAACTTTCGGCTCCAAAAATTTTAGGAGATACTTCCATAACGGCTTCGGTCCATATTCCGTTCATCGGATTTGGCTTATTATCGCGTGTATCGTAAACCAATCCGCCTTTTAAAGTTGGAACAAAACCACCATCAGACTCTTCCGCATTAATAATTCCCCATTTTTTATAATTTTCGTATAATCCTGGCTGAACGGTAGGCGATGGAAGTTTATCGGCCTCATCCTTACCTTTGTTTAGTTTATCAATATTCACCGAACCAACCTTAAAATTCTGAAGATTCATTCCGGCAATCCAACGAAATTTATTACTGGTTATATTGCCCTGAAGGTCGATTTTTGCACGGAATAATTTGCGATCGTATTTATAAAACATGCGGGTCAGATAGGCATCATCTTCATCATCGGCCCATTCGGTATGAACAACCGATTCGAAACCATTAAATCCATAGAAATCGTATGCCCGGTCAGTCAGGTATGAAACGTCAAACGAAGTTTGCAGCCCTTTAAGCAATTGATCTGAATTGTAATAAAAACGGGAAATTCCGCTTCCTTTTGTAAATCTTGAAATTTCAAAATAAAGTGAATGATTGTAATTAGGATAACGGCTACCATTGCCATAATCATACAAATTAACAAAAGCCCCATACTGAAACCCCAAATCGGTATCGAATGTAATGGCTGGCAGGGCTCCAAAATTCCAGTTTGTCTTAATCAATTCTTCCTTTTTTTCGGTTTGCGCAAATAGAGCAAACGAAAGAAAAAAGCAAACTAAGTGTAGATAGATTTTTTTCATAGGTAAAGGGTTTGATTATAATAAAGATAGCAAAATTGGTTTGTAAATTGCTATTTTCGTTGCCTTGATTATTTCAGGAGACATTTTAACCTAAACCCAAACCATTGAAAATATTGTATTTAATATTCGCAATGAGTGTTGCACTCATGACCGAAAACCAGCTAATTGCTTCTCCCGTAGCAAGAGCCATCAGGATATCAACTCCACCAACTATCGACGGACACATCAACGAAGCGGTGTGGGAACAGGCCTTTAAAATCGATCAGTTTGTTCAGCGTGAACCTAATCCGGGTCAAGCCATTTCAGAAAAAACCATCGTTTCGGTTTGTTACGACAACAACTACCTGTATTTCGCGGTGAAATGCTACGACGACCCCAAAAAGATTACCGCCAAAGAAATGGCTCGGGATGTGAGCCTGGGCAACGATGACCGGGTGCAAATTATTCTGGATACCTACCTCGATCACCGCAATGGTTATTGGTTCCAGATTGGGCCACGTGGCTCGATTGGCGATGCGTTGATCAGCGAAAACGGTGCTTCGATGAACAAAGAATGGGATGCACTTTGGACCGGAAAATCCAGCATCAATGGTGAAGGATGGGAAGCTGAGCTGGCCATTCCGTTTAAAACCATCGGCTTCGATCCAGACAAATCAGTTTGGGGCATGAAATTAATCCGCAACATCAAGCGCAAACTTGAAGCATCATACTGGCCTGTTGCTAACCTCAATACACACCGTTTCCAGATTTCGGATTCAGGATTATTGGAAGGACTGGAAGGAATAACCCAGGGAATAGGGCTCGACCTCTCGCCTTATGTGATTGGCGGATTGAACACACTCCGCGGAGAAAAGAACAAGTATCATTTTGATGGCGGATTAGACATGTTTTACCAAATTACGCCACGACTGAAAGCCTCTCTTTCGATTAATACCGACTTTGCCGAAACTGAAGTGGACGACCGACAAATCAATTTAACCCGATTCAGCTTGTACTTTCCGGAGAAACGCGACTTTTTTCTCGATGGGTCGAACTACTTTAAATTCGGGATCGAAGGCGACGACAATAATCCTTACCGAAATTCCATCGCACCTTTTTTCTCCCGGAGATTGGGTCTCGACAATAATGGGAACATGCTTCCTGTACAGTATGCTGCCAAAATAACCGGCACACAAAACAACTGGAATATCGGTTTAATGCACATCAGCGACGAGCGCGACTACGGCAACTCTCATCTTTCAGTAGGCCGAATCAGCCGGAACATAGGCAAACAATCGTCAGTTGGCGTAATCGGAACCTGGGGAAATGCGCTTTCGTCAGCCGACAACCTGGTGGGTGGAATGGATATGAAACTGGCGACTTCGCGGTTTCAGAAGAATAAAAACCTTGCATTTACCTTGTTCGGATTGATCTCGGACACTCCCGGTAAAAAAGATAATAATACTTCGTGGGGAGCTGACGTCGCTTATCCGAACGACTTTTTATACTTCGGGTCGGGTCATTACGAAGTAGGCGAAAACTTTGTGGCCGGAATCGGATTTGTTCCGCGCACCGGGGTGAAAGCCTCCTACGGAAATATTTCGGTTGGACCGCGACCGAATAAATGGGGCATCCTTCAGATTAAAACCGGCGGTGGATTTAATTACCTAACCAATTTCGACAATGTGATGGTTACACGTGTACTGAATATCCAACCACTGGGAATCCGGTTTAAGTCGGGCGAAGAATTTTCGTATTCGCTTAACCAGCAATATGAATTCCTGACGAAAGATTTCCCTATTTTCTCCGGATTTGTTATTCCGAAAAACGAATATACCTTTTGGTATCAAAACGTACTGTTAACATCAGCCGGAAGCCGCAATCTGGCTGGAATACTAAGCTTAGGATCGGGTAATTTTTATAATGGCCGGAAGCAGGATTTGAAATTGACGGTGAATTACAAGGTGGCTGTTCCGCTTTTTATTGGCGGTAACTATTCGGTAAACCACGTTACTTTGCCTGAAGGTGATTTTACGGCAAAAATTTACCAGCTAAATATGAATATTTTAGTTAGCCCAACCGTAACGCTTTACAACTACTTCCAATACGATAATGCAAGCGAAAAAGCGGGTTGGCAGTCGCGTTTTCAATGGATTCTGAAACCGGGGAACGAAATCATTCTGGCATGGACATCGGGATGGACACAACCCGGCAGCCAATGGATAATGAACGACAGCGCATTGCGACTGAAACTGAAATACAATATCCGGTTTTAGCTTTTATATCCAGCCTCTCAACCAATAATAGCCGAGTGCCGTCATTTCTCGGGTGATCAAGATTTCATATTTCAGGTGATTCCAGAATTGGTAACGCACTGAAGTATGACCGCCAATATTAGGAATGATTTTTTTGTTGCCACCCAGTTCGTCGTCCTTAAATGCGAGATCGGCTTCAAGCGCATTCTCAAAGGCCGGAAGTGCACTGACTCTGGTAAACCCAAGTTTTCGGAATACCAAAACCGAACGACGCATGTGTTCAGGTGAAGTGACCAGTAAAATTGGTTTTTGCTTGATTTGTCCCTTATCGAACTTCTGTAAACAGAGAGCCTCCATGCGGGTATTTGTCCCGGTTTGCTCGTATAGAATCCGTTTCGAATCGATTCCTTTGCTGATAAGTTCGGCTGCGACCAATCGTGCGGTACTCTTTAAGTCGGATGTGTCACCCGGAGTTGCAATTACAATGCGGCTTCCCGGAAATTCCAGAGCAGCTTTAAACACAAAGAATGCACGCATCAGGTTCGATTCACTGGGCATTCCGCCCCCGCCAAGCAGCACAATGTATTCAGGATTTTCGGTAATTTTCGATTGGCTGGTTCCCAACCAGTAATAACCCCAGTATGGCAAAGTGGTAAAGCTTAAGACTACAGCAAATAGAAACAGTGACCCAAAAGTCAGAAGTAGCGATCGTATATAAATCAGAAGGCGTTTAACTATTTTTTGTTTAGTCATAATGACGGTCTAAAAGCTGCAAGTTAGAGAAAATTCAGGATTACCGATGAACAAACCTCTTTCGAAATTAGCAATTCGGTTGGTAGAAAAACATCGACAAAAACTACTCTTTTGAATAATTGCCAACGGAAAAATTACATTTTTGTAACTTCCTATACTCAAACATATCCTTCAAAAACTCAGAATCAATTGTTTAACTTTTATGGTATGGCGCTTGATTAATGGTTTTTTATACTTTTATACTTTATCTGTGAAAGAGAATCATTTGAAAACTAAAAAGAAAATCGCGCTTTTGTTTTTTACAGCTTTAATAGCAATGTCGGCACAGGCGCAAACAGTAAAAATTGCAGCTGCGGCCAATCTACGGTTTGTTTTCGACGAAATAAAAGCCAGTTATGCGATTGCCAATCCGAAAACTACAGTTACGGCGAATTTCGGTTCGTCGGGCACACTACTTCAGCAAATACTGAACGGCGCTGATTTCGATGTTTTCATGGCAGCCGACAATTCATTTCCTGTAAAATTAAAGGATCAAGGTGCGGCTTCCGGCGAAATTAAGACTTATGCCTTAGGAAAACTTGTATTGTGGAGTAACACTAAAGATGTATCGAAAGGATTGGAAATATTAACCGATCCATCGGTGAAACGCATTGCAATTGCCAAACCCGAGCTGGCTCCTTATGGCGACAGGGCGATTGAATGCCTTAAATCTGTCGGCTTGTACGATAAAGTGAAAGATAAAATCATTTATGCTGATAACATTTCGCAAACGGCACAGTTTGCCCAAACCGGAAATGCCGAAGTGGCATTTCTGGCCATGTCACTGACCTTAACTCCTGAAATGAAAGGCTCAGCCTACCTGATTGATCCGAAGTTATATAAGCCAGTCGAACAGGCAATGGTGCTTATTAAAAGCTGGAAAGTCAATCCGGAAGCAGTTAAATTCATGAAATTTGTTTTGAGTGATAAATGCAAACCGATCTTTGGAAAAAACGGTTATATTGCTCCCTGAACAAGGAAAAAGGGAAAAGTGACAAACCAGAAACTTTTGCCTTTGAACTTTTAACTTTTGCCTTTGAAATGAATAAATTAACCGGGATAATATCTAAAATTCAGCAATCGGGAGCAATTCTCCTGGTAGATGTAGATGTTGACGGGCATGGTTTTTCAGCTATGCTCATTGAATCAGCCAGCCATCCGGAATGGCTTCAGGAAGGGAATTCGATAGACCTTGTATTTAAAGAAACCGAAGTTTCATTGGCCAAAAACCTTTCAGGCATGATCAGTATGCGTAACCGGATGAAATGCACTGTTCAACACATCGAACGTGGTGAATTGTTGAGCAAAATCAACCTGAAATTTCAGGAAGGTGTCGTTACCTCAGCCATCACCACCCGCTCAGTCGATTCACTCCAACTAGCCGTTGGCGACGAAGTGGAAGCATTGGTAAAAGCTAACGAGGTTTCGTTGATGAGAAAATAATAATTTGAAAATGTAGCAATTTGAAGATTTGAAAATGAATCTTGCACATTTTCAAATCTTCAAATCTTCAAATTGGAACAATATGGATGCACAATTTGCACAAACCCTTTGGCTAACGATTAAACTGGCAGTTTCAACTACGGTCATTTTAGTACTGATTGGGCTACCTTTTGCTTATTGGATGGCTTACACCAAAATCAGAATAAAACCATTGATCGAGGCGCTGGTAAGTATGCCCATGGTGCTTCCACCTTCAGTAATAGGCTATTACATATTGGTAATTTATAGTCCCCGCAACTGGTTTGGCGATTGGCTGGGGCAGGTTTTCGATGTTCGGCTGGCCTTTTCGTTCGAAGGTGTATTAATCGCATCAGTTATCTTCAGCCTGCCATTTATGATTCAGCCGCTGCATAATGGTTTACGCGCTTTGCCCGACAGCCTGCGCGAAGCATCGTACACACTCGGTAAATCGAAAGCAGTTACCTTTTTCAGGGTTTTGTTGCCCAACATTAAACCCTCAATTATTACAGCTGTTGCGTTGACTTTTGCCCACAGCATTGGCGAATTTGGTATTGTGCTGATGGTTGGCGGCAATATGCCTGGCGAAACCCGGGTGGCCTCCATCGCTATTTACGACGAAGTTCAGGCGCTGAATTTTGAAGCAGCTAACCGTTATGCATTGATCCTTTTTCTGGTTTCGCTGATATTGCTGACCATCATTTACAGCATCAATAAAAAATACGACTCATGGAAAATGATGTAATCTTTATTGATATTGAAAAGCAAATGCTGACTGCCAACGGACCGATGAGCCTGTTGGTTCGCAACACGATTCCTGCTGGCGAATTAGTTGCCTTGTTCGGTGAATCAGGAGCGGGGAAAACCACACTTCTGCGTATTCTGGCCGGTTTGGTAGCTCCAGATAAAGGCCTGATTAAATTTGGCAACACCGTTTGGTTCGACTCCGAAAAGCAGATCAATATCGTCCCTCAGGAGCGGAACATCAGCCTGATGTTTCAGGATTATGCCTTATTCCCGAATATGACTGTTGAGCAAAACATTCAATTTGCCCAACCCGAAAAAAAACAATCGGCCGTGAATGAATTATTGGCATTATTTGGGTTAGCTGAGCTTAGAAAACGAAAACCAAATAGCCTGTCAGGAGGACAAAAGCAACGAGTAGCGCTGGCGCGTGCTTTAGCCCGGAAACCTCAACTTTTGCTATTGGACGAGCCGCTCTCGGCGCTTGATGCCGAAATGCGCACAGCACTTCAGGATGAAATAGCACAGGCACACCAATTGTCAGGTGTAACTACCATAATGGTGAGTCACGATTTGAACGAAGTTTTCAGGTTGGCCACGCAGGTGATTTGTATCGAAAATGGGTTGGTTACCCGCACAGGAAATCCTGAAGCGGTGTTTTCGGACAACAGTATCAGCGGGAAAGTGCAGATTACCGGGCAAATTGCACGTATAGAAAAACAGGACACCATTAACATTGTGACTGTTATCTCCGGAAATAATCAAATTGTTAAGGTTATCGCATTCGACAGCGACCTGGAAAACCTAAAAATCGGCGATCGGGTTTTGGTTTTCTCAAAAGCCTTCAATCCCATCATCAGTAAATTGAGGTAAGCCTGATATTATTCAACTTTGATTGAAGATTACACTAGCTTTGAGGATAATTTATTATCAATTACAGAAGATGAGATACAGGATTCTGACCATATTGTTTTTACTTATTTCAGCCTCGACATTCGCACTAAATATCGACATTCGATTGCTGCGCTCGGTGTATTCTCCGCACGATTTACGAAGTGACAAGTTCATGAAATTTGTATCTGATTCGAATAACGGGATGGTGCTTGGAGTCCCGATAACCGTTGGAATTGTGGGCCTTATTAAGCACGACGATAAATGGATCAACAGCGCCTGTCAAATCGCTGTTGCCAATGCAATTAGCCTTGGGGCAACCTATACCTTAAAACAGACAATCAATCGCGACCGTCCATTTTTAACTTATCCCGACATCAGGAACAAGGTAAATGAAGATAGTCCATCTTTTCCTTCGGGTCATACTTCAAGTGCTTTTGCAACTGCCACATCATTAAGTTTGGCCTTCCCCAAGTGGTATGTCATTGTTCCGTCGTATATTTGGGCCGGAACCGTTGGATACTCGCGAATGCAGCTTGGAGTGCATTATCCGGGCGATGTTTTGGGTGGAATGATTACAGGGGCCGGAAGCGCTTACCTGACCTACAAATTAAACCAATGGATAAATAAATCTCATGCAAAAAAACACAAGCAACCATAAAAATGGGTTTAAAAACCGGATGAAGAGCTTTGGTTTTGCGCTCTCTGGTTTGTATGAGCTGGTTAAATCGGAGCCTAATGCCCGTATTCACCTTGTTGCTACCATTTGTGCAATATTGGCCGGTTTTTTACTTCGGATATCGAGTGCCGAATGGTGTATTGTTTCGATTTCAATTGCTCTTGTTTGGGCCGCCGAAGCTTTCAATACAGTAATCGAGAAACTCGTCGACCATTTATTTCCGGAGTATCACGAAACCGCCCGGATTGCCAAAGATATTTCGGCCGGAGCTGTTCTGGTTTGCGCAATAGCCTCCTTGATCTGCGGGTTAATTATATTCTTGCCTAAACTTGTTTTAATTATCTCCTGAAAACTCATTGTTGCATATTTTCAAGGAACAGAATTAACGAAAAAAGGCTGTCACCTGATTTCAGTGACAACCTTTTATGCGAATTGATTGATTAAATTCTGTAAAAATAATTCTCTAAGGTTACGGAGTTGTTGTAGCAGGCGTGGTTGCGGGTATTTTAGTCAATGTAATATCCTGTTTTGTTGTCTCTTTCGTTTTTACAATAACCTCATTAACAGTAACGGCGGTATAGCCATCCTTTGAACAAACCAATTTATAAGTTAATGCAGGGAGACCAACCAATGAGTAGGCTCCGGTAGCATCTGTCTGGGCCGAAGTGTAAACGGTATCAGCACAGAGAATCTCCACGGTTGCATTTGCAACCGGTGTTGTTGGGTTTTCTGATACTTTTCCGGCAATAACTCCGGTAAACTGCTGGCACATGGCACGAAGTACCGGCTTAAATAAGAATCCTTTAACTCCTGCGGGTGTCTTTGGATTGCCCTGTACGATGAACGATTTGCTAACGTCGAAATCAAGCAGGATTGTACTTTCAACACCACTTTCAATAAGCAATTCAGGAGTTATTGTGATTTTAATTCCACTGGTAGAACCACTCGGAATCTTCAAGTCATAACTGGTTCCGTCTTTCAAAACAACTTCTGCTTTCACAACATGCATGCGGATTAAATCATACGAACCGGCCTCAAGGTCCACATTGGCTAATTCCTCGGTAACCCCGTTTTGCAGATCGAGCAAATTAAACGATTTCCCTTCGCCTTCATACAAAACGGTGTACTGCGAATCGGTTGTTGTTGTAGCCGTAGCAGCCGTTGTCGACCGAATTTCAATTTTGTCAATGGTTACGATAGTCTCATCAACTAAAGTCGATGGGAACGGAGCATCAGTAAGCAATAATGTTAAATTACCTTTTCCTCCACCTATTCCTTCTGAATCATTCTGGGTACATGATGTTGTCAGGACTAAAATACCTGCTAAAAACATTAATCCAGTTTTAACTAAATTTTTCATGGCTTTTCTAATTTTAAATGAATTCCTAATTTCTGTTGTTCAGCTTCACAAAAAACAAATCACTTACTAAAATTCCGGCTGAACACATGTATTACTATCGATTAGAAAAATACCCTACCCTGAAAAATTTAATAATTGAAAAAAATAAATCCCGACTGCTGATACAACCGGGATTTCGAGATATTGAGATTTGGTGTCGTTTAACGTTTTAAATACAGATCAAGGAAAGTAAACACTTTATTTATATTCTGTTCGGTTGTAAAACCCGGACCTCCATGATCGTTATTTTCAAGCAGTTCGAAGGTCACTTTTTCCTTACCGATGACTGACGTAAGTTTTAATGCCAGATTCTCTGATTGCTGATAAGGAACCAAATGATCGATCTGCCCATGCTGTATAAAAAACGGAGGGTCGTCAGATGTGACATAGGTTTCAGGGTTAACCTTCCGAACACGCTCAGGAGCATCCACCAGATTTTTACCAATCAATTCCGACTCGGGCGAATCCGGAATTGAATGTATCTGCGGATTTTTCACTTTACTTGCTTTCAGTTGCTCATCCATTTTCAGAAAGTCGGTCGGGCCAAACCAATCGACAACCGCCTGAATACGGCTCGATTGCGAAGGATTTCCCATCGCCAAATCTTCCAATTCCAGCACTCCGCCCGATGTTCCGAGCAATGCAGAAAGGTGACCTCCGGCAGAACCTCCCCATGCTGCAATTTTATCCGGATTTAATTTGTATTGCCGCGCATTTGCCTTAATCCACCGAACCGCAGCTTTAACATCAAAAATCTGAGCCGGAAATATAGCTTCCGGACTTAATCGGTAATTAATTGAAACAACAGCATATCCTCTCTTCAGGCCTTCCAACATGGAAGTAACTTGATTATCACCCTTATCGCCAGATTTAAATGCTCCACCGTGTATCGAAACAACGACCGGGAAAGGACCGTTTCCATCATTCGGCAAGTAGATATCCAGCTTTTGAGCACGGGATGCTTTTGCATAAGGAACGTCCAGCCATTTTCGTTTAATATCACCAGTATTAGGGTTCTGCGCTGTAGCCGAAATTGAAAGAAAAATGGCCGACAATAAAAGCAAAATCTGGTTTTGCTGAAAATATCTTTTTAAAGGATGCTTCATTTTAAAAATCTTAAATTACTAACAATGTATAAGTTAAACACATTCTATTGGCGATTGCCATTGATCATTCCTGAAACAATTCCTTTTATTTTACCATTCTCGGCAATAATTACGCCAGCCAAATGAAGCAGGATAAACGCATACATAAAATATTGAAGTATGGCATGAATGTTTTTCAATCCACGGAAGATTTCGCGACTGAAACCCAAATCGCGTCCAAACGCCATACCCAATCCGGTAATGGCCATACAGAAAAGAATCAGAAAGAAAATAGTATAACTCAGTTTAACTTTCAGGTAATGATTGTAATCTGCTTTATTCGCATCGTTTTTGGCACGAAGTTGTTTAGCCGTTTTCATCCTGTTCCGTATTTTTTCTTCTTCAGGCTGCGTAAATTCAATTACAATTCTTGACAGCAAAAGGAAAGCCAATCCATAACCAACCAGTTTATGCACATCCCACATTTTATCTTCGTATTCGTGCGAAACAGCAAAAGCCTGGTCTTCGGTAACAGTTACCCCTTTCTTTTCAAGTTGCTCCTGAACCAATTTTACATTATCGCGTGGCGACAACATGGTTGAATTTAGTAAAACGGTAACCATTGATGTGGTTATAAACAAAAACGTGAGCCAATGCCAGATGCGCAAAGGCGCTGAATGTTGCTGAATAAATGGGGACGATTGCTGGGTTGAAGAAGTAATTTCTGAAGCCATTGTCTTAATATTTTATTAGTTTATGCCGAAACAATTAATATTCTCCGAAGTTTAAAAGAAGCTCAGCTTAAATGCAGACCCGTGAATTTACAAAATATTGGTTCACAACGCGAAATCATCAAATCTAATTTGCTGAAATAAAATAATTTGACGACCACCGCTCCCAAAGGTTTAAAACAAAGAATCCCGGCTGCCTGAACAACCGGGATTCCTTACCATTTCCATTTTTGTTATTTCTTAACCGAGAACTTATAAATCGTTGTCGATTTCAAAGTTTCCCCAGGTTTTAACAAGGTATTCGGAAAGTTTGCATGGTGTGGTGAATCAGGATAGTGCTGAGTTTCAAGACACATACCATTGCGGTAGTTGTATGCATTTCCGCGTTTTCCGATGATGTTTCCTTTCAGGAAGTTACCGGTATAAAGCTGAACGGCAGGTTCGGTAGTATAACATTCCAAAAAGCGACCAGAAACTGGTTCAAGAATACTGGCACAGAAAGTCATTTCATGACCATTCTGATCTTTATTCAGGATGTAATTATGGTCGTAACCACCACCCATTTTCAATTGAGGCATTGGATCGTTAATGCGTTCGCCAACAGTGTGAGGAGTCGTGAAATCCATAGCAGTTCCGCGAATATCAGCAATTTCGCCTGTTGGAATTAAGGTAGAGTCACCAACTGCGGTCGATGAGTTTGCATCAATAACCAATACATGATCCAGAATGTCGCCCATTCCTTCACCCTTCAGGTTAAAATAAACATGATTGGTTAAATTAAAGAAACAAGCTTTATCGGTAGTCGCTTCATAATCAATCTTCAAACCGTTGTCTTTGGTTAAAGTATAGGTCACTTTTACATTTTTATTGCCAGGGAAACCCCATTGTCCGTCAGCGCTGGTCAATGTCATTTCAACCGCAGGACCATCGGCTGTCTGGATTTCTTTGGCATCGTAAACCTGACGATAAAAGCTTTCAGTGCCCGAATGTAAACAAGCTTTGTGATTGTTTACCGGCAACTGGTAAACCTGTCCGTCAATTTCGAACTGACCGTTTGCAATACGGTTGGCATATGGCCCAACAACGGCGCCCTGTCCGGCATCGCCAGCCACATATTCGTCGATTGATTTATAGCCAAGTACCACATCTTCCATTGCCCCATTCTTATCAGGAGTAAATACTGAAACGATTTTTGCGCCGTAGTTGGTAAGGGTTACGATTATTCCGCCTTCATTCTTCAAGGTAAATAACGTAGTCTTTTTACCATTCACTTCCTTTTCGAAATCAGCTTTCGAATAACCAGGAGTGAACTCTTTTTTGGGTGCCGAACACGAAACAATCATTCCGGCAATAACCAATGAACCAATTAATTTCTTCATACAATTGCGATTTGTGAGTTATAGATTTAGAAAAGTAAAGATAAGTGTTTATGCGACACATCAAAGCAAAAATACTTGGGTGATCAGGGTAAAAATAGCACAATTCTTAATATCTGTAACAAGCCGAAAGTGCAAATAATTGACCTGATGAGTTCTGATGTTTGGATTGTTGTAACTAATATTTTGTGACTTGGGTTCTGATTAGCCGCTGAAATAGAATATATTTGGTTGGTGAAGAAAATAATCGACAGATCAACAATATGGTAAAATCAATAGTTTACGCACTGCTGCTTCAATGCTTTGTGGTTTGCCTTTTTAATGAACCGATAATTGGGAAAGAGTCTGTGAACCCTGAAAAGAAAGCACTTCGTATTGCAAAACGTAATGCTGTTTTACTTGATAGCATCAGTCTGCTACTTGTTGTATTCAACCAAACTCCTGAAAACAGCACTGCAACATTGGTAGCGTTGGAGAAAAAAGATAAACATTGGCATTTGATTTCTACTCCAATCATCGCCGGTATCGGGCGCAAAGGATTCGCAGCACCCGGAACAAAACGCGAAGGGGACAGTCAATCGCCAACCGGACTTTTTCGTTTGGGACAATTGTTTTGCTACGAAAAGAAAGTGAATACCTCAATGCCGTTTATTCAAACTACTCCGGATGACAAATGGATCGACGACCCCAATTCGCCCGACTACAACAGATACATCAGGGGCAAAACCAATGCTAAATCGTACGAAAAACTTTTGCTGAACGGGAACGATTACCGGTATTGCATGGCTATTGAATACAACATGCATCCGATTGTGAAAGGCATGGGTAGCGCCATTTTTCTGCATCTGAGCGAAGGAACATCAATCAATTCCTCATCCGGATGCGTGGTTTTGCTCCAAAAGGATATGGAACAACTGCTGCGCTGGATGAAGCCTGAATTAAAACCTTCGATACTAATGGGAACTGAAAAAATTTTGATTTCAGGATTAAAACACAAGAACCAGCCAGTAGATTTTGAGTGAAAACATTTGATGGATATAGACACCAAAAGTCAGATAAATATTTATTTTTGATTTTCGACGTCAGAAAAACGACTTTAATAACATTTTGATTCGTGGCTATCTGAAAGTTTACTGAATGGCACATTTCCGTTGCAGGACAGGTCACAACCTTAAAGTATGCACATCTCAACCAAACAGAGTAAATGAAATTTTTTCAAGGGAAATTGGTAATAAAAATACTAAGGTCAAAGGTCTTCCTGGGGACTGCAATAACTCCTTTTGTTATCGGAATCTTGATCTTCGCATATTTCTCAAGCGTGAAAGACTTAATCGTTTTTCCGAAGCACGACCAGTTTAACTATTCATTCTATACAGATAGCTCAATTGGAGGAAATTCAGAAATAATTAACCGTGTTGTTTCAGATAGCACTCTTCAAATTGACTTCGAACTAAAACACAACATCTCCAGTCCATACATTGGAATAAGTATCTCATCCAAGCTTGACCGAACCATAAGCCTATCAAACTACAACCAGCTGAATATAAAAGTAAAAGGTGTTCGCTTAAACAATATGGGTCTTTCACTTTATGCCTCAAATCCTTATTCTGAAAAGATTAAACAAAGTCCGGAGATATCATTTTACTCATCCGTTAATATCACCTCAACAATTCATACCTATTCAATAAATTTAAATCAGTTTAAAGTACCCGACTGGTGGAATGAAATGAACAATATTGGCGATGTTGTCAACGAGAAACCGCACATAAAAGACATAACAAATTTGAATATTGGAAATGCTTATACACCTAATATTGGTGAGAAACAATCATTACAGATCCATTCGATATCTTTTTCAAGAAATAACAAATCACTTCTCATTCTGCTGCTTTCAATTGAATTGGGGCTAATCTTTCTAGCGTTTATTTTCATTTATTTTGTTGAAAAAATCAAGACCGACAAGAAGTCGGTAACAATCACCTACAAAGCCGTTGAGAACGATTCACAATATGCTTCGAAATCTGATTTCATTGATTTTATAAACAACAATTTTCAAAACAGCCAGCTTACTCTTGATCATGTTTCACAGGAAACAGGGATTAACCAGCGCAGAATAACGAATGATATCCAAGTTCAGTTTGCCTGCAATTTTAAAAGCTATATCAATCGCTTGCGAATTAATGAATCGAAACGGCTACTTCTTGAAACCAATCTTAACATCGGCGAAATAGCCTATAAAGTTGGATTCAATAATCAAAGTCATTTCAACAGGGTTTTTAAATCGGACTTACAGATTAGCCCAACCGAATACCGCGACAAACACAAAAACCACTGACATTGCAAAAGTTTATCCTTTTGTATTGTTTTTCACACCTGTTACAAGGAATGCAAAAAGATTGTCGTTTTTTGTAAAAGAGTCTGAACTGGGTTGTGATTAGTTTTGTGAAAAATCTAAGAAAGGTTGTCACAAACAAATCAAACAAAAAAAAATGAAAACAATAGGCCGTTTAATTATTCTTATCGCTCTTATTTCCGTATTAATAAGTTGTCAAAAAGAAAATACAAACACACTTGTCCTGTCAACGGCAAAAATCGAATTTCTTGCTACGGGTAGCGAATCAAATCTTACAATTCAAACGGATGCCTCTTCATGGAGTATCGAAAACAAAGCTAAAGATTGGTTGACCTTATCGGCAACTTCAGGAACCCAAAATGAAGCTAAAATTACACTATGTGTTCTTTCGAAAACGTTGGTTGCCCGAAAGGATACATTGATTGTTCGCGCAGGCAATGCTGCCCCCGCCCGCCTTGTTGTTTCGCAAGCATCGTCGGAATATCTATACGATTTAAGCGTAGACAAATCGGACATGACTTTCAACAGTTCGGCAAATTCTGTTTCACTATTGATTACCTCCGATGTCCCCGCATGGAGTTTGTCGTGCGAGGCCGACTGGGTTCAGTTCAGCAGAAAAACGGGCTTTGCCGGAACAACAACGGTCAACATCAGCATGACCGAGAATTTGGGAACCACTGAAAGATCGGCAAATATTGTTTTAAATGCCAAAGATGCACCAACCTCAAAAATTTCGATTACGCAAAAAGGAAGCTTCCCGAATTACAATACAAATCCGGTTGATCCGGATAATACCGGTATGAGTAGCACAGCCATGGAAATTGCAAAGAAAATTACGGCGGGTTGTAATATTGGGAATACATTGGAAGCCATTGGTGGAGAAACATATTGGGGAAATCCTCAAATTACAAACGACTATATTAAATTGATAAAGCAAAGTGGGTTCAATGCTATCCGGCTACCATGCTCCTGGAATCAGTACGCAGACCAAACGACTGCAAAAATAAAAGACAGTTGGTTGGCTCGTGTTAAAGAAGTCGTTGGTTATTGCGTAAATAACGACATGTATGTTATCCTGAACATACATTGGGATGGTGGTTGGCTTGAAAAGAACTGTACAGAAGCAAAAAAGGAAGAAAACAACAAAATTCAAAAAGCTTATTGGCAGCAGATAGCAACTCAATTACGCGATTTTGACGAACGTTTGCTTTTTGCAAGCGCCAATGAGCCCAATGTAAACGATGCGACACAGATGGCAGTGCTTCTCTCCTATCATCAGACTTTTGTTGATGCAGTGCGCTCTACCGGAGGAAAAAATGCTTATCGTGTATTGGTTGTTCAGGGTCCAAATACTGATGTTGAAATAACCAATAAGCTGATGACCCAATTGCCAACCGATAATGTTCAAAACCGCATGATGGTTGAAATTCACTATTATTCGCCATGGAATTTCACCGGAATGGAAAAGGACGAGACCTGGGGAAATATGTTCTATTATTGGGGTAAAGACTATCATTCAACAACCGACGCAGCCCACAACCCTACCTGGGGTGAAGAATCGTATGTTGACGCAACACTGAAATTAATGAAAACAAAATTTATCGATAAGGGTATTCCTGTTGTTATGGGAGAGTATGGATGTGGAATACGCACAAAATTAACGGGAGATGCATTGACATTGCACAAGGCAGGCAGGGCATATTATTTTAAATATGTGACCAAACAAGCAAAAGCAAATGGTATTTTGCCATTTTTCTGGGAAGCAGGAGGTGACGGAGCTCTTTTTAACAGGGCAAATAACACCATAAAGGATCAGCAAGCCTTGGATGCATTAATACAAGGTGCTGCACAATAATCGGTTGAAAGTATAAATCGCAATAGTAAACAAAGAAAAGAATGAAAAGGAAGGGTACACAAAACATCGTGTTTGTAATGCTGGTATTCGGCAGTATGCTTATCCAAAGTGCTAATCTTGTGGCACAGGAAAGAACGATCAGTCTGGATTATAACCAAACAAAAGGTCAGTTTAATACCATGTTTAAAGCATGCGTTGGTGCAGGCCGCGCCAACGAAGGATTACGGGCCGACTGGCAGCAACAGCTGGCCTTTGTCAAAAAAGAATGTGACTTCAAATACATCCGCATGCACGGACTGTTGACCGACGACATGGCCGTATATAAAGAAGACAAGAAAGGCAATCCTGAATACAATTTTCAGTATATCGACGTACTGTATGATTATTTACAAAGCATTGGGATGAAACCCTTTGTTGAACTGGGATTTATGCCTTCAGCGCTTGCCAGTGGCACACAAACCATTTTCTGGTGGAGGGGAAATGTTACTCCGCCAAAAGATTATAACAAATGGGCCGACCTGATCAAAAACTTAGTCATCCATTTTACCGAACGCTATGGCGCCGACGAAGTAAAGACCTGGTATTTTGAAGTCTGGAACGAACCGAACCTGTCGCCCGGGTTTTGGACAGGTACACAGGAAGAGTATTTCAAACTTTACGAATACACGGCAAAAGCCATCAAAAGTGTAAACACCGAATATCGTGTAGGTGGGCCAGCCACTGCAGGAGCCGCGTGGGTTCCCGAAACAATTGATTTTTGCAGTAAAAACAAACTCCCGCTGAATTTTATCAGCACCCACTCCTATGGCGTAAAACAGGGTTATCTTGATGAATATGGAAATTCAGGCACAGTGCTCAGCAAAGATCCAATGAGCGTGAGTGGCGATGTTCTGAACTCGCGAAAGCAAATCGGGAATTCGACTATGCCCAACCTCGAGCTTCATTATACCGAATGGAGTTCGTCCTACACTCCTGCCGATCCAATCCACGACAGCTATCACGAAGCCGCTTATATCCTCGAAAAAATAAAACAGGTTGGAAATACCGCCAATTCGATGTCGTACTGGGTGTTTTCTGATATTTTTGAAGAATCAGGTCCTCGCTTCACTCCCTTTCACGGAGGTTTCGGATTGCTGAACCAGCAAGGAATTGCAAAGTCGGCCTTTTATGCTTACGAATACTTAAATAAACTCGGAAATACAGAACTGACAAACACCGATTCCCGTTCGTGGGCATGTAAAGATGAAAAGGGCAATGTTCAGGTACTTTTCTGGGATTTCACCAACACACATCCCGGCGATTCGGTAAACAACCAGGTTTATTATATCCAAAACTTACCGTCGAAAACAAAAGGGAAAGTGAAGGTTAGTTTATTGGATGTTCCCGAAGGCACCTACGCGCTCGAAATTTCTAAAGTGGGATATCATGTAAACGATGCCTACACAACATATCTTGAACTGGGCAAACCTGCACAGCTTACCCAAAAACAGGTGAATGAAATCCGCAGTATTAACAATGGGACGCCTGTTTCCACTGAGATCGTAAAAATCAATGCCAACAAAGGTTTTTCGAAAGAACTTGATCTCCGCGAAAATGATGTTTTGCTCTTGAATTTGAGAAAATTGTAACCACACAACCAATCTTTCGCTTTGAAAATTACTTTGGAGCGACATTATTTGGATCAATCATGAAATCCTTTTCAAAAGAGTCAACCGATAGTTTGCCGTTTGGCTCTTTTGCTTTCCAGCCACAAAAAAAATCAGGGCTTCACCGAAGTGAAACCCTGACTGGTAATACTATTTTTCAATACTGAGATATTATTTCATTCCAAACTCAATCAATTCGCCCAATTTCAGGTATTTGGCATACAAAACCTGGTATTTGGCAGCATTTTTGGCATCGGGAGTGTAAGTCTTTTCGAAACCACCACCCATTTTTTTCTGAGCTTCAGAAATGTTCGGATAAACACCGGCAACAACTGCTGCGGCCATAGCTGTACCCAATGCACAGGCTTGTTCCGAACGAGCCACTTTAATTGGCATATTCAGCACGTCGCAAACAATTTGCATTACGAAAGGCGACTTTTTAGCCACACCGCCCAAAGCAATTACGCCGTCGATACGAACACCTTCGCGAACGAAACGATCGACAATGGCTTTCGAGCCAAAGGCTGTTGCTTCAACCAAAGCACGGAAAATACGAGGGGCATCGGAACCTAAATTCAAGCCTGAAATAACACCTTTCAAATTCTGGTTGGCATCCGGAGTACGACGTCCATTCATCCAGTCGAGGGCAACAATGCTGCTTTCTTCAATCGGAATGAGTTCGGCAGCTCTGGTCAGTTCAGGAATGATTTTCGATGAAATTTCGTTGATCATTTTCACTTTGGTTTCTTCATCAATCAGCGCACTGCTTGCGATAATCTGTTCAGTTGGCCAAACCAATACGTTTTTAAACCATGCATAAATGTCGCCAAAAGCCGACTGTCCGGCTTCCATACCCAACATTCCGGGAACAATTGATCCGTCAACCTGACCGCAAATACCGCCGATTAGTTTGTCGCCTACTTCTCCCATCGGAGCAATTAACATGTCGCAGGTTGAAGTTCCCATTACTTTGCTCAGGTAATAAGGTTCAATTTCGGCACCCACAGCTCCAAGGTGAGCATCGAAAGCCCCCACCCCAATCTTTACATTGGTTGGTAATCCCAATTTAGCAGCCCATTCCGGAGTGATGGTTCCGGCAGAAATATCGCAAGTAAATGTTTCTTTAAATAAACGGTCTCTCAAACCACTGAGCAGCGGATCTAGTTTTACCAAAAATTCTTCAGTTGGTAGCCCGTCGAAATCCCCGTGCCACATGGCTTTGTGACCAGCCGCACAACGTGAACGTTTCAGGGTTTTCGGGTTGGTATTTCCAGTAAGGATGGCCGGAATCCAGTCGCAATGTTCAACCCATGAATTGGCCGCGCGGAAAACACCGGCATCTTCGCGGATCACGTGCAGCAACTTGGCCCAAAACCATTCCGAAGAATAAATTCCACCTTCGAATTTGGTGAAATCGATGTTCCACTCTTTGGATAACTTGTTGATTTCATCGGCTTCTTTCACGCCGGTATGGTCTTTCCAAAGCACAAACATGGCATTCGGATTTTCCTCGAAACCAGGAGTTAACGACAGCGGAGTACCTTTTTCATCCACTGCAATCGGTGTCGATCCGGTGGTGTCGATTGAGATACCTACCACATTTTCGGCAACTCCGGCAGGTGCCAGTTTCAGTGCCTCAACAATGGTGTATTCCATTCCTTCCAGGTAATCTTTAGGGTGCTGACGGAATTGGTTGTTTGGCGCATCGCAATACATTTGTTTTTTCCAGCGGGGATATTCAAAAACCACACTGGCTACTTCTTCTCCATTTTCAACATTCACGATTAGTGAACGAACCGAATCGGTACCGTAATCCAGTCCGATGGTAAATTTTGGTTGACTCATAATGTTTTTGGTTTATTTTGAATTGTTTATAATATCGTTTCTGGTTACGGGATGCGAGTTACGGAATACTTTAACACGTAACTTGCAACACGTAACACGTATTTATTTCTGTCCGTAATAGGCGTCTTTGCCGTGTTTCCGCAGGAAATGTTTATCCAAAAGAACCTGATCCATCTTCGTTTCTGGATTTAGAATGAGGCTTCTGAAGGTCATTTTAGCCACTTCTTCGATGACCACTGCATTATGAACGGCATCATCAGCATTCTTTCCCCAGGTAAACGGGGCATGATTATTCACCAACACTCCGGGAATCATATCCGGATCTAAGCCTTTGAAGGTTTCGACAATAACTTTCCCGGTTTCAAGTTCATATTCGCCACGGATTTCGGCTTCGGTCATTTTGCGTGTGCACGGAATTTCGCCGTAAAAATAATCAGCATGGGTTGTTCCAACAGCAGGAATACCGCGTCCGGCCTGTGCCCAACTGGTTGCCCACTCCGAATGGGTATGAACCACGCCACCAATATTCGGGAACTGACGGTACAATTCGAGATGAGTTGGTGCATCGCTCGATGGTTTTAGCGAGCCTTCCACAACTTCTCCTTCCAGATTCAGCACCACCATGTCCGATGGTTTCATGGTGTCATAAGAAACACCGCTGGGTTTGATAACCACCAATCCACTTTTGCGGTCGATGGCACTCACATTTCCCCAGGTAAAAATCACCAATCCATGTTTCACCAAATCGAGATTGGCTTTACAAACGTCTTCTTTTAATTGCTCCAACATATTTTCTTAGTTTGAAAGCCTCCCCCCAACCCCCTCCGAAAGAGGGGGAGAAAGAACGCCCTGTTATTCATTAGCAATCCAATATAAGCTTTTTAACTTTAGGCACTCCAAACTTTAGCTCACTCCGAACTTATTTCACAGGCACCAGATATGCGGCAAAACCACCGCCGGGCACCATTTTAATTTTCACCGAATCGCCTTTGACCACCTCTTTCGAAGTGCGAACTACCTTTTCAGCATCAATGGCTGATTCAGGAGTATCTTCAAAAGCAACTATTTTATATTTTCCTTCGCCGAGAAAATCAAGTTTAATTTCGAGCGATCGGGCATCACTGTTGGTCATCGACCCAATAAACCAATCGTTTCCTGAACGGCGTGCTGAAGTAATGTATTCACCAATTTGTCCGTTCAGAATCCGGGTGTCGTCCCACATGGTTTTAACTTTCTGCAGAAATTCGGATCCCAATTGTCCTTTGTAATTTTCAGGGGCATCACAAGCCACCATAAACGGACTGTCGAAAACCACAAACTCGGCTAACTGAAGGGCGCGTGTTCCTAAAACCTGTGCTGGAGTTCCATTCTGAAATTTTTCGGGTGTGCGGTTCAGGAAACCTCCTGGAGTAAAATCCATCGGACCAGCCAACATGCGTGTAAACGGCAAAGTAACCAGGTGTTCGGGAGTAACCCGAAGCGACCATTTGTTGTATTCGTTGCCCATCACACCTTCGCGGGTGACTAAGTTTGGGTATGTTCTGCGAAAACCATCGGGTTTGTATGCCCCATGAAAATCGACCATCAAATGATGTGCGGCGGCTGTTTTGACAATGCGACGATACCAGTTTACCATTTGCTGATCGTCGCTGTCCATAAAATCGATTTTAACACCGGCAATGCCCCAGCTTTCGTAGGTAGCACAAGCTTTATCCCAATCGGCGCGGTCGACATCGGTATTGTAAAGCCAAACCCAGCATTTTACGTTTTTGCTTTTGGCATATGCCAGAATTCCGGGCATATCAAGCTGTGGCGCCACTTTAGTAATATCTGCATCAGGAGAATTGAACTTTCCGTACCATTGCCAGTCGATTAACTGGTATGGCCAGCCCATTTCCGAAGCGAGATCAATATATTTTTTGTTGGTTTCGTTATCCATTTTCACTTCGCCACTCCACCAATGGTCCCAGGCGCACATGCCCGGTTTAATCCACGAAGGATCGGCTATGGCACAAGGTTCGTTTAGGTTCATCACGATTTCCGATTCGAGCAGTTTCCCGGGAGAATCACCCAACATGATTACTCTCCACGGTGTTTTATGCGGAAATTTAAACTTGACTTTATCACCGTTATCGGGTTGTTGCGGAAGTGGCGAGAGGCTCGAACGTACTGAAAATCCTGTTGCTGAATGGCCAGGTTTGAGGTACATTCCGGCATAATCGGTTATCTCAGCTTCAGTAATCGCAGCATAACAATCGTCCGCAACTTTTACCGTCATCGGCAATCCAATGACCATTTGATCAGTAATGTCAGAAAGTTTATTCTTGAAATATTCGCTTTCCTGTGAAGAACGGTACGAGCCATGATTGGCAGCCCAACAAGTGTGATCGGCCGTAAAATTAAAGCTGGTGAGTTCCTCGGTCATAGCATATTCATGCTTATTGTCAGGTCCAATAAACTCTGTCCGAAATGCCACACCATCGTCATATGCGCGAAATACCAGATTCATTGTGCGGCGCGGGAAATTTTTCTCCTGAAGTTGCAAAGTCAACTCATTACACTTGTTCAGGATGGTCGATTTCCGCTTCAAAACCGGAGTCCAGGTTTCGTTAATCTCTTGTGTTGATGATTTGAGAACAATCAGATCGGAACCCACCGGCGGAGCCTGCCTAAATTCAAAGCGAACCGAAGAATTGCTTAGAACCGGTTGCCCATTAAAATAAACACTATAACTGATTGTATTGCCTGCTTCCACTTTAGCCTCAACTGTGGAGTGTGGCGATTTGACGGAAAATTGCGCATTTACAATTCCCCAAAAAGCAAAAAGGCACAAGGCAGTAAAAAATATCTTCTTCATTTTCAAAATCGTTTAGTTTAGTCGTTCAAATACAATAGTTTTCAGTAATTCGGTTAGTCTCAAAATATAAAACGTAAATTTAACACTTATACTTACATCTCAAAGCTCATCATTTCAGTTTACTTGATTTATTGGCATTTCTCCCGAAATATAGAAATACGATTAATTAAGCCTATCGGGAATAAAAAAGCACGATATTCGTTTTAAATAACCGCTGAAATTAACTGATTTATCCCGATAATCAGGATTATAAAACCAGATTTTATTTCCACATTTGGCAAACAATGTGTTCAGGATAAACGTTTAAAATATGTCGTAAAACACAATTCAGTACACACCCAATTGCAAAAAAACAAATCAAATGTCAGTTAACATACCGGAAACAACAAAAAAGAGAATCGTTATTATCGGAGCAGGTTTTGGAGGTTTGAAAATAGCCAAAAAGCTTGTCGGATCGGGCTACCAGATTGTTCTGATCGATAAAAACAACTACCATCAGTTTCAGCCTTTGTTTTACCAGGTAGCAAGTTCAGGCATCGAGCCGAGCTCAATCCTGTTTCCTTTGCGGAAAATATTTCAGAAACGAAAAGATGTATACATCCGCGTGGCTGAGGTTTATTCTGTTGACCCGGAGAAAAAAGAACTACAAACCAGTCTGGATACCGTTTGGTACGATTACCTGGTCATTGCTACAGGCGTTAATTCGAATTTCTTTGGAATGAAAAATATGGAACGGTTTGCCATTCCAATGAAATCAATCTCAGAAGCTATGTCGCTCCGCAACCGGATTCTTTCGAATCTCGAAAAGGCTGTAACACTGTTCGACCAACATGAAGAGGAGAAGAAAGCCTTGCTCAATGTAGTCGTTGTTGGTGGCGGGCCAACCGGTGTTGAAATTGCCGGCGCCATCGCCGAAATGAAAAATTTTGTACTCCCCAAAGATTATCCTGATCTGAATCTGGATTTAATGCAGGTTAGCCTTGTTGAAGGTTCACCGGCACTTTTAGCCAACATGTCGAAACATGCCTCCAGAAAATCGTTATTCTATCTCGAACGATTGGGAATACATGTGTACCTCAATACTCGTGTAACCGACTACGATGGCGAACAACTTAGTTTTGGCAATGGCGATGTAATAAAAACCAAATTGGTGATATGGGCAGCAGGAATCAGCGGTGTTGTACCTCCCGGAATTCCCGATGAATCGATTGGGCGCAGCAGGCGAATGCTGGTAGACGAGTATAATAAATTAAAAGGATTTGAAGATATTTATTCCATTGGCGACGCATCCCTCATGTCAACCTCAGATTATCCCAATGGGCATCCGCAAGTGGCGCAGGTAGCTATTCAACAAGGTGCAAATCTGGCCAATAATTTCAAGGCCATGCGTAAAAATTCGTCGTTAAAGGCATTCAGATATATTGATCGTGGCTCAATGGCAACCATTGGCCGTAACCGTGCTGTTGCCGATTTACCTTTTCTGAAATTCTCCGGATTTATCGCCTGGCTCACCTGGATGTTTGTGCATTTAATGGCTATTGTTGGAGTAAAAAACCGGTTACTGATCTTCATCAACTGGATGTGGAATTACATGACCTACGACCAATCGCTGCGACTAATACTGTGGGCAGCCCGGAAAGAGAAACCCATAGTGGAAGATGATTCTAAGCAAAAATAAAAGAATAATGCCGGCAAATTCAACTTGAGAATTGCCGGCATTACTCTTTAACTTCAGTTATTACATTTTTACCAAATCACAGCCCTGTCTGCCGCTTTAAGGTACATATAATCACCTTCTTTTACATCAAATGCATTGTGGAATTCGGGCATGTTACGCAATGGTCCTATAATCCGTAAACGACCCAACGAATGAACGTCTTCTTTGGTGCGACGAACAATTTCCTTGTCGCGGATATTTTGAGCCCACAGATGCGCGTATGCCAGGAAGAATCTTTGATCCGGAGTAAAACCATCAATTGGCTTTTCATTACCGGTTGCGGCTTTTTTCATCGCATTATATGCAACATTCAAACCACCCAAATCGGCTATATTTTCGCCCAACGACAGTTCTCCATTGGCTTTCAATGTATCGAGCACCGTATAGTTATTAAACTGATTTGCCAGCACTTTGGTGCGTTCATTAAATAATTTTGAATCCTCGGCAGTCCACCAGTTAGCCAGATTTCCAACTTTATCGTACAGACAACCCTGATCGTCAAAACCATGCGTCATTTCGTGACCAATAACCACACCAATAGCGCCATAATTCACAGCATCGTCACCATCAACATAAAAGAATGGTGGTTGAAGAATGGCTGCCGGAAATACGATTTCATTCATTGTCGGATTGTAATAAGCATTCACATCCTGCGGAGCCATCAGCCATTGAGTCCGGTCAACCGGTTTATTCACTTTCGAAATCATGAAATTATAATCGAACTGACGGGCTCGTAAAACATTAGCCAGATAAGAATCAGTCGAAACTTCGAGTGCCGAATAATCTCTCCATTTATCCGGATAACCAACTTTAACAGTAATTGCATCCAATTTATCGATGGCTTTGGCTTTGGTTTCATTGCTCATCCATGCCAGTTGTTTGATGCGTTCGCCCAACGATATTTTCAGGTTATTTACCAACTCAATCATCCGCTTTTTAGATTCGGCAGGGAAATACTTCTGCACATACAACTGTCCGAGCGCTTCGCTCAATGCGCTATTAGTAGCTTCCTGAACTTTTTTCCAACGTGGTCGCTGAGCCATTTGACCAGTAAGTGTTTTCCCGAAGAAGTCAAAATTCTGATTCACAAAAGCTGAAGTCAAATAAGAACTGGTGCTTCTCAACACTTGCCATTTCAGGTAAATTTTCCAATCGTCAACCGAAACTTCTTTCAGCATTTTCCCCAATTCAGCAGCAAAATCGGGCTGTCCAACGATAAAATCTCCGGGGTTATTCAGGCCTAAACGTTTGAAATGTGCTGTCCAGTCAATTTCCGGAGAAATTTTCTGCAACCCATCCAAATTCATTTTGTGGTAAATTTTGTGCGGATCGCGCTGCTCAAGCAATGTCATCGACGATTTTGCCAAACGATATTCAAGATTGTACACAACCGTTGAATTTGCCTTGGAAACAGCTTCGTTATCACCTGCCAATGTGAAAATTTTCTGCAGATGAATCTTATATGCTTCCTGAACGCTTTTGCTTCGTTCATCATCTTTCGTATAATAATCGCGATCGGGCATTCCGAGCCCACCCTGATAGAGATAGGCAACTACCAACTCAGAGTTTTTCTGATCGGCATCGGAGAATAACGCATACATCGGATGAATCCCCTTGGTTTGCAAATCGGCAACCACATTCATTACATCTTCCTTACTCCGAATGGTGTTTATCTGATCAAAAAGAGGTTGTACCGGAGCCAGTCCACCTGCTTCAATTTTGGCAGTATCCATGCCTGTATTGTAAAAATCGGCAATTTTAAGTGCAATTGAACCGGCTTCCTGTTTATTCGTAGCGATCTCTGTAATCAGCTTCTGCACCTGAACTTCGCCTGTATCTGCCAACAAATCGAACGATCCGAACCGGCTCTTTTCATCCGGAATGGGAAACCGCTTTTTCCAACCGCCGTTGGCATAATTATCGAAATCGGCAGCCGGACTATATGACTTATCCATATCAGCCAAGTCGATTGCCTTTGATTTGGGAGCTTCTTGTCGGCACGACAGACTTCCCAGCAACAATGAGATTAATACAAATTGGTTTAAACTTCTCATGATTAAAATATATAGTTGTAAATATTCAGCTTGTTGACATTCAAAAATTCCATTTCTGAACCATTTGTAACCCAAAACAAAAATGATTACAAAAAAAATGAGAATGCCTGATTTTATTCCATAAATCGGAGAACTCAGAAATAAAAACGAACATGTTCAACAACAGAATTAAGTAACTAATAATCAAGACAAAAACTAATGTATAAACTTTTTTTTCAGTCCCGAATGATGTAACTTCATATAAACTTTTAATCTGTAGCTTAAAAATGAAGATTCTTTTTCTGTGTACAGGTGGTAATTCGTGCCGGAGTCTGATGGCCGAAGCATTTCTTCAGAAACTCGATAAATCATTGGAGGTTTATTCGGGAGGCCTGCATCCTGATGAAAGCACTGATCCAATGGCAATTGAAGTTATGAAAGAGATTGGCATCGACATAAGTACAAAGAAGCCTAAAAGCTATCACGAGTTTGAAGGGATGGAATTTGATTACCTCATCACGCTCTGTGACGGGACCAAGGATAAAATTGATACAGTAAATATACCGGCAAAACATCATATTCACCTTGGATTTGAAGATCCCAGAAAGGCATATTGCACCAATGAACAACTCATTTTCCTGTATCGGGATATACGCGACGAGATCAAGAACGAACTTGATTATTTTTACAGCCGCGTATTAGTTGCCAAGCTAAAAAGCTGACCACCGTCTCCAACACAATCCGTTAATGCAAATCGACCATTCAATGTGCTGAATAATCTGATTTGGTGACTGAAGTTATGTGTTCGGCAAGTAATGAAACTACGGATTATTTCTACCTTTAAGCTCCTAAACAAATACTAAAAATGATGAACCAACTCACCAGAAAATTCACACTGTCATTTATTCTGATTACTTTTTTTGTTACGGCCTTTTCAATCTCAATTGTTGCCGCCTCGCGCGACTATTACCAGATTCAGGTTTTCCGGTTAACCGGCAAAGCCCAGGAAGAAAAAGTCGATAATTTCCTGAAAAGTGCCTATTTACCAGCATTACATCGTGCCGGGATTCAAAAAGTGGGCGTGTTTAAACCCATCGAAAGCGACACTACTTCGGGAAAACGCGTTTACGTTTGGATTCCGTTCAGTTCGCCCAACCATTTTGCAGAAATTCAAGATGTTTTAGCCAAAGACCAAGTATACCAGACTAAAGGAATTGACTTTTTGGGCGCTCCATTTGACCATAGGCCGTTTATCCGCAAAGAATCTATCCTGCTGAAAGCCTTTCCGGACGCCCCAAACTATTTTATCCCCAATCATAAAACGGCTCCGGCCGAACGTATCTACGAACTCCGGAGTTACGAAGGGCCAACAGAAAACCTGTTCCGGCAGAAAGTAAAAATGTTTAATGAAGGCGGCGAAATCAAACTGTTTAAAAGCCTCGATTTTAATGCCGTTTTTTATGCTGAAGTAATTTCGGGAAGCACCATGCCCAACCTGATGTACCTCACCACTTTTGCTGATATGCCCGCTCATGATGCTCATTGGGATGCCTTCAGGGCTCATCCGGAATGGAAAAAACTATCGGCCTTACCCGAATATCAAAATACGGTTTCTAAATCGGTGAAACTATTGCTGCACCCAACTGATTATTCAGATTTTTAATTTTAAGACAGAAGTCAGCATTATACAAGTGCAGTGAATAAAATTAGTCAGCGCTTCACTTTGGAGTGAAACCCTGACTTTACGAACAAAGGAGGCTCAAACGAACCTCCTTTGTTTTATTTTAGATAGGGTTGTGAATTGACCTTTTACGGTTTCCTTCTTCCCTTTTTCTCTTTCCAAAAATTATTCCCACTCGATTGTTGCCGGTGGTTTTGAGCTTATATCGTAAACAACGCGGTTGATACCACGCACTTTATTAATGATTTCGTTCGACATTTTAGCCAAAAATTCGTAAGGTAAATGTACCCAATCGGCAGTCATTCCGTCGGTTGAAGCCACAGCACGCAGTGCAACTACATTTTCGTAGGTACGCTCATCCCCCATCACACCAACCGATTGCACCGGAAGCAACATTACGCCAGCCTGCCAAACTTTGTCGTACAAGCCCCACTCTTTCAACCCGTTGATAAAAATAGCATCAGCTTCCTGAAGAACGCGTACTTTTTCAGGAGTTACATCGCTCAAAATCCGGATGCCCAATCCTGGTCCGGGAAAAGGATGACGGCCCAAAAGTTCAGGCTTCATATCCAAAGCCTTCCCCACTCTGCGTACTTCGTCTTTGAAAAGCAACTTTAATGGTTCAACCACTTTTAGGTGCATCTTTTCGGGTAACCCGCCCACATTATGGTGCGATTTGATGGTCGCAGAAGGTCCGTTCACTGAAACAGATTCGATCACATCAGGATAAATAGTTCCTTGAGCCAACCATTTCACGTCTTGTATTTTGTGCGCTTCCACATCGAACACTTCGATAAAGTCGCGGCCAATAACTTTTCGTTTAGCTTCCGGATCGGTAATTCCGGCCAAATCGTTCCAGAATTTCTGGCTGGCATCAACGCCAATCACATTCAGCCCCATGTGTTGGTAAGAGTCGAGAACCTGCTGAAACTCGTCTTTACGTAACAAGCCATTATCAACAAAAATACAGGTCAGGTTCTTGCCGATGGCACGGTGCAAAAGTACTGCAGCAACCGACGAATCAACTCCGCCCGAAAGACCAAGCACCACACGATCGTCGCCCAGTTTGGCTTTCAGCTCCTTAACCGTTGTTTCGATAAACGAAGCCGGTGTCCAGTCTTGTTTACAGCCGCAAATATCAACTACAAAGTTCTGCAAAAGCTGAGTTCCTTCAGTGGTATGGTAAACTTCAGGATGAAACTGAATGGCATATGTTTGTTCGCCTTCAATCTGGTAAGCAGCATATTCGACATCGGCAGTACTGGCAATTACTTTGTAATTTTCAGGAATACGCACGATTGTATCGCCATGCGACATCCATACCTGCGAATGTTGGCTGATCTTTTTAAACAGTGAATTTGAATCATCGACAAAGCCAAGGTTTGCACGTCCGTACTCTCGAGAATTCGAAGGTTTAACTTCACCTCCAAAATAGTGCGACAGGTACTGCGCGCCATAGCACACACCAAGCAAAGGCATTTTTCCTTTGATCAGCGATAAATCAGGCTTTGGCGCATCAGCGTCGCGAACTGAAAACGGACTTCCGGAAAGGATGACCCCTTTAACAGTCTCATCAATCGCTGGATAATGATTATATGGATATATTTCGCAATAAACGTTTAACTCCCTGACGCGACGGCCAATCAACTGAGTGTACTGCGAACCAAAATCGAGGATTAAAATTTTTTCCTGCATAGGATGTGTGTTTTTTGAATTGGCGCAAAGATAATTAATTTACCACTTACCATTTACCATTTAACCATCGATCGTCTACCATTTAACCTTTTGGCCATTTAACCCCATTTACAATACAACTATTTACCATCTATGATTTTAACATTTACAGGTCAGCCATATAACCAATTAACAATTAAGCCATTCCCTAATGAAATGGTAAATAGCAAATAATCAGATTGTAAATAAATTATCGTCTCATCACCTTTTCTGTCAATAAAATACGATTGCTTTGACTGATCTTTAATACATACATGCCGCAACTCAAGTTATTTCTTCCTGAAAATTCGAGCTGAACATGTCCGTTCTGTATAGTAACATTCTGGTTCTGCAATAAAGAACCACTAAGACTGTATATTTCAGCACGACCAGTACCATTATCGCCCGGGGAGAGCTGAATTGTCAGCCGATCAGTAAATGGATTTGGAAAAACAGAATGAGATTGCGACACCATTTGATCACCGGTACCGGTAAAGTTGTATGGCCAATGATAGTCGAGATAGTTCAAACGGTCCGAAATCCAGTTTTTCATCCAGTCAACCTCTGAAGCGTATGAATAACCTACGTAATAATTAGGCCATATTTTAAATCCCATAATTTGCCAACGTTGATAATTGCGATCCTTTGCTTCAGCAATTACACTGGTCAGGCTGTCGATAACAAAAGTGACACGTTGATTGGAAAGTTCCTTTTTGCGGAGTAGCGTCCATCGTTTTTTTAGTTTCGATACAAACGACTGATCAACCATTAATTTGTTCCACCAAAATGGATTCTGCCAATTGTCATTTCCCAAGTTTGCATCGTACTGAAACCCATAAGGCGACCAACCATTGAAATAATCAGCGTTTCCATAAGTCAGGTTAAAATCCCAAATCGGGCCACAATTTATCCGGTCATTTTTCCCTTTGTACAAATATGAACTCAGGCGGTAACCATCCACATTTTTGGCCAACTCATTAATAATCATGAAATCGATAAACGAAGAGTCGTTCAGGAATTCGTGATAACTTCCCGTTCCGGTAAACTTTTCCTGATACAAGGAAGTTTCCATACTCCTCACATACTCACGGATATATGATCGTTGATCCGAGGTTATTACATCCGTTTTCGGGTAATCGTATTGGTAATAGGTATTCCCGGTTACATTCGAATAGTTTGAATACCACCCGGCGCCCGAACTACCTGTAGTTTTATCAATTTTGACGATGTATCCGCCAGTCAGGTCTTCTCCTGAATTATCTGTCGTTGTTAATTTGGCGATATCAACCCGGTTTTTATTTCGCTTAATTTTTTCCATTAAAACATAAACGCCCTCATAATTGCCGTTCAGGAACAGCTCAACAAAACGACAGCGCGGCGACCAATGTCCAAACGAAGCATCGAGTGTATAGGTCAGCACATCACGAATCATGGTTTTATCGGTGTACGGGGCATAAAGTACCCAGTCATTTTCTTCGGGCATTCCAAGCAGCGAGAAATCGGTCGTAACCAGATCATTCGACTTGGTTTCAACTCCATAGCTTTTCTTTGGAAACATTTGTGACGACGAGCCACGAATCTCAATTCCGATTTTGCCATTGTAATTGTTCTTTGGATCACTCAACGCATTACGTTTCCCTACCCCATTCCAGATAATACCCATGTTTGCGATAATCTTTGGAGCATCAGGAATAATCTGACCGTTGGTATTGATTACAACCAGCGGAAGGTTTGATGAAGTAAAGTAAATCTGAGAAAACAGTGAAGAAGAAAACAGTGAAAAGAGTAGAAAAATGAAGACACACTTCAGCATTGAAGTCATTTGTTTGTGGTTAGCGTTAGATCAGAAAAAAACAAAGCTTCCTGAAATCAGAAAGCTTTGCAAGGTATAAATTACAATTCTCGTATCCAAATATTGCGGTAACTAACCGGATTACCGTGATCCTGAAGAATGATTGGACCTGCTCCGTGAGCTTTCACGAAATACTCCGGAATACCAATGTATTCGGTTGGTCCGCGCAAAGCCACATGATTTTGAACCAAAACTCCGTTGTGCAAAACAGTTACATAAGGAGGTGTAAAATAAGTTCCGTTAGGGTTAAAGCGTGGCGCTGTGTAAATAATTTCATACACCTGCCAAACACCCGGGCCTTTACACACATTTACAAGCGGAGGATGCTGTTTGTATAAGCTACCAGCCTGACCATTGCGATAAGTGCGGTTATTGAAATTATCCAAAACCTGAACTTCATAAAGTCCCTGAAGGAAAATACCACTATTTCCGCGACCCTGACTTTCGCCAACAACTTCTGAAGGCGAACGCCACTCGATATGAAGCTGAAAATCGTTGAATTCACGTTTTGTTTTGATAACTCCGGTACCTTTTTTTACAGTTGCAAAACCATCGGCCACAGTCCAACCTGGCTCAGCACCATCGTTGTTTGTCCATTCTGAACTTAGATTTTTGCCATCAAAAAGCACTATCGCATCCGATGGGGCATCAGCCGCAGTTGCTCCGGGAGTAACCACCGAAATTTCCGGATCCCAAATTTCTGTCATTTCAGGTTTCATTGGGAAATCAGTTCTTCCCTGAGCAAAAGTTGCAGTAATAGCCAAAACGCCTACTGCCGTAATCAATACACTTTTCATTTTACTTGGTTTTAGTTTTTATTTATTAATACTTGCTTCAGATTACAAATCGAGCTCTTGCATAATGGCATCAATCTTATCATCGGCTAGTTTCTCAACAGCATCGTAATCGGCACGTTGCGTAAATTCACCTGCAACCTCGAAATAGAATTTAATTTTAGGCTCAGTTCCTGATGGACGAACAGATATTTTTGTTCCATCCTCAGTAAAGAATTGCAATACATTCGAGGTCGTTTTCTGATTAATCGGAGTCTCTTCCCGGGAAAGAAGATTTTTTGCGATTAGAGTTTCGTAATCTTTTACAATTTTTAGTTTTGAGCCACCCAGTACTTTTGGTGGGTTGGTGCGGAAATTAACCATCATCTGCTGAATTTCTTCGGCTCCGGATTTTCCTTTGCGCACCACATATTTCATTTTTTCACGCGAATAGCCGTATTCCAGATAGATATCCAAAAGCATTTCGTACAACGATTTGCCCTGATCTTTTGCCCAGGCAACAATTTCGGCCATCAAAGCACACGATGAAACCGCATCCTTATCGCGAACAAAATCGGCAGGCATAAACCCGAAGCTTTCTTCGCCACCGCCAATGTAAACTTTCTGACCTTCCAAATCGCGAATTACTTCGGCAATGTATTTAAAACCGGTAAACACATCGTAAAAATCAACATGATTGCGTTCTGCAATTTTGGCAATCAGTTCGGTGGTTACAATGGTTTTTACAACAAACTCGTTTCCAAGCAGTTTGTTGCTTTCTTTGCGTTTACTGATGATGTAATAAATAAATACCAGGGCGGTCTGGTTCCCGTTCAGAATCACAAATTCGCCCTTGTCATTTTTTACAGCTACACCAATCCGGTCGGCATCAGGATCTGAAGCAAGCACCACATCGGCATCGGTTTCAACAGCTTTTGCAATCGCCATTGAAAGCGCTGCAGTTTCCTCCGGATTTGGTGAAACTACCGTTGGAAAGTTTCCGCTAACCACATCCTGTTCAGGAACATTGATAATATTGGTAAAACCAAAAGCACGCAATGCTGCCGGAATTAAACGAACGCCGGTTCCGTGAATCGGTGTATAAACAATTTTAAGGTCTTTCTGGCGCGCCACCACTTCAGGAGAAATAGAAACACTCTTTACTTTTTCGAGGAAAAGATTGTCCATATCGGCGCCTAAAATGGTAATCAGGCTTTTATTTCCTTTGAATTTGATGTCGGCAGCTTTTACTTTGAGCACCTCATCGATGATGTTTTCATCGTGCGGAGAAACAATCTGCGAACCGTCGTTCCAATAGGCTTTGTAACCATTATATTCTTTCGGATTGTGCGATGCGGTCAGGATAATTCCGCTCTGGCAACCCAGTTCGCGCACAGCAAACGACAATTCGGGTGTAGGACGTAAATCTTCAAAAAGGTAAACTTTGATTCCGTTGGCTGAAAAAATATCGGCACTGGTTTCTGAAAACAGACGACTGTTATTACGGCAATCGTAGCCAATAGCAACTTTAATTTCAGGAAGATTGGCGAATTCTTTTTTCAGGTAATTGCTTAATCCCTGAGTAGCAGCCCCAACAGTATAAATATTCATCCGGTTGGTTCCGGCTCCCATGATACCTCTTAAACCTCCGGTACCAAATTCAAGGTCGCGGTAAAAAGAATCAATCAGTTCGGTTGGATCTTCATTATCGAGCATCCTGCGAACTTCAGCCTTTGTTTTTTCATCGTAAACCTCAGTCAGCCATTCAGCTGCCCTTAGTTTTACACTTTCTAATACCTCCTGATTTGTTGCCATATTGTTATTATTTTTTCTGAAAATATTCGGTTAAACTGTCCCTCCAATGAGGAATTTGCAATCCAAAAATAAGTTTTATTTTCGATTTATTCATGACGCTGTAAGGTGGACGCTGAACCGGGGAAGGATAATCTTCGGATGCAATCGGTTTCACAAAACAATTGATTCCGGCAATTTCAAAAATAGCCTTGGTAAAATCGTACCAACTGGCAACACCCTCATTGGAATAGTGGTAAATGCCGGGGACAAAAGACTTATTACCATTTTCGACAGATGAAATTATCGTTAAAATTGCATGAGCCAGATCGGCAGCGTTGGTTGGTGAGCCAATCTGATCGGCAATTACACCAAGTTCAGTTTTTTCGCCACCCAGACGAATCATCGTTTTAACAAAGTTATTTCCAAATGCCGAATACAGCCATGATGTGCGGATAATTAAACTTTCAGGATTGAACTTCTGACACAACACTTCGCCTTCAAGCTTGGTTTTACCATATGCTGATTGCGGATCAACCCGATCGTCTTCCTTATAAGGTCGTGGTCCCTTTCCATTAAATACGTAATCGGTTGATACATGAATCATTTTGCAAGCAATGTCGGCTGATTGCTCAGCCAAAATACCCACAGCAGTTGCATTCAGGAGTGTTGCAGTTTCTAAATCAGTTTCAGCCTTATCGACAGCAGTATAGGCAGCACAATTGACCAGAAATTGCGGCTTAAATATGGCCAGGAAATCGGCCACTTTCCATGGATCGGTAATGTCAAGTTCACTGACATCAGTAAAGGAGAATTCTATTTCAGGAAAAAGATCCGAAATTTTCCGAATCTCAGATCCCAATTGTCCGTTTGCCCCGGTAACCAGTACTTTAACCATTTTTACTAGAATTTAAAATTCATTTCGGCATCCGCCAAAAAAGGATGTACTTTATCTTTGTCTGAAATCACCTCTAGTTCTGCCGGAAGTTTCCAGTCAATATTCAATGCCGGATCGTCAAAACGGATACCTCTTTCAGCCTGTGGGTTATAAAAGGCATCACATTTATACGAGAATATGGCATATTCGCTCAATACCGAAAATCCATGAGCAAACCCTTTCGGAATATAGAACTGCTTCTTATTGCTGGCACTTACAATCAACCCATACCACTTACCAAAAGTTGGAGAACCTGCACGTAAATCAACGGCAACATCGTAAACAGTACCACGAACAACGCGTATCAATTTGGTTTGGGCATATGGTGCAAGCTGGTAATGCAATCCACGAATAACTCCGTAATGCGATTTCGACTCGTTGTCCTGTACAAAATTGGAAATCAATCCATTATCGGCAAACTTTGTTTCGCTGAAACTTTCAAAAAAATATCCCCGTTCATCAGCAAAAACCCGAGGCTCTATAATCAGGAGACCCGGGATTGGTGTTTCAATTATCTTCATTCTTTTTTGTTTCTTTTAAAACGATAAAACTTTACGGTTGGCTAGCTTTATCAAATATTCTCCATATTGATTTTTCTTAAGCGGCTCAGCCAGCTTAAGCAATTGTTCTTTTGTAATATATCCTTTTAAGAAAGCTATCTCTTCAATGCAAGATACTTTCAAGCCCTGACGTTCTTCTATGGTATGAATAAAATTAGAGGCCTGCATCAAACTCTCGTGGGTCCCTGTGTCGAGCCAGGCAAAACCACGACCGAGCAGTTTCATATTTAATCGTCCTTCTTCCAGATAAACCCGGTTCAGGTCGGTAATCTCCAATTCGCCTCTTTTTGATGGCTTCAATGCAAATGCCTTTTTAACTACATCGTTACTGTAGAAATACAAACCGGTAACCGCATAATTTGACTTTGGCTGCAATGGCTTTTCTTCAATCGACAATACTTTCCCGGTATCATCAAACTCGGCAACACCGTAACGTTCTGGGTCGTTCACGTAATATCCAAAAACAATGGCACCATCTTTCAATGCCGCGGCTTCTTCCAAAATAGAACTAAAATTATATCCGTAGAAAATATTATCGCCCAAAACCATGCAAACCGAATCGTCGCCAATAAACTTTTCGCCAATGGTAAAAGCCTGAGCCAATCCATCAGGCGATGGCTGAATGGCATATTCGAGCTTTATTCCCAACTGACTGCCGTCTTCCAACAAATCCTGATACAGATGAATATCTTTTGGAGTTGATATAATAAGGATTTCGCGAATTCCGGCCAACATCAGAACCGACAATGGATAGTAAATCATCGGTTTGTCGTAAATCGGGATAATTTGCTTCGAAATACTTTTTGTTATAGGATACAAACGTGTACCCGATCCTCCGGCAAGAATAATTCCTTTCATATTTTACATGTTTTATATTTATTCTGATAATAACCGACCAATATGTCTTATTGTTTTTACAAATCTCTCATCGACCGAAACAACTAACAATCAAACACCTAACTTTTATATCCCAAGAAATGTACAAGATTATACTTATCCGGAGTAAACGGATGCAAAGAAAGTTAAATAATTACAAGTCTCAGATTGATTTAATTTCATATTGGCAACAATCAAAAATAAGGATTATTACCTAACAGAAACTTGATAAACCGTATAAATTATGTCGAGATTATTTCCACACAACTAAACTTTTTGTTTAACTATATCACAATAGCTAATATCTGTCAGCAAGATAACTTAACACAAAAGGAAATATTGCCGGAATTCTTTGTTTTATAGTGGAATAGTCTTAATTTTGCGGCTCATTTATTTAATATACTGTCTAACTCATTAATTAATTGATTATTAAATGGTAGAAAACAACACAGAGAACCTCGACCCACAGGTCGAACTCGAACAACAGGAGACTGTTGAAGCACAAGTAGAAGTGGTTGAAGAAGCAGTAGTAGCTGAAGAAGTTGCAGCTCCTGTGGCAACTGAGAAAAAACCAAAAGCAGCAAAAGCTGTTGTTGCAGAACCAGCAGAATTCGACTGGGATGCTTTGGAAGAAGAAGACAAAGGATTTGGTGGAAAAACCAAAAAAGATCTTGAATCTCTTTATGAGAAAACCCTGACAACTGTTCAGGAAAAAGAAGTGGTTGAAGGAAGAGTAATTTCGATGAACAAACGCGAAGTTGTTGTTGACATCGGTTACAAATCAGATGGTATCGTTAGCTTAAACGAATTCCGTTACAACCCTGAATTAAAACCAAAAGATTTAGTTGAAGTTTACATCGAAAGCCTTGAAGATGTTAAAGGCCAGATGATCCTGTCGCACAAAAAAGCTCGCGCAATGCGCTCATGGGATCGTGTAAACGAAGCTCTTGACAAAGATGAAGTAATCAAAGGTTACATCAAATGTCGTACTAAAGGCGGTATGATCGTTGATGTATTCGGAATCGAAGCATTCCTTCCTGGTTCACAAATCGACGTGAAACCTATCCGCGATTACGACATGTATGTTGGCAAAACCATGGAATTTAAAGTGGTTAAAATCAACCATGAGTTCCGTAACGTAGTAGTTTCTCACAAAGCATTAATCGAGGCTGAACTCGAACTGCAGAAGAAAGAAATTATCTCTAAACTTGAAAAAGGACAAGTACTTGAAGGTACTGTTAAAAATATCACCTCATACGGTGTATTTATCGACCTTGGCGG
Source organism: Prolixibacteraceae bacterium (assembly GCA_963676375.2). GTDB lineage: Bacteria > Bacteroidota > Bacteroidia > Bacteroidales > Prolixibacteraceae > Aquipluma. The sequence continues at coordinate 183,533 of CAXXPT010000014.1, read as the reverse complement.
CGTAGATGGTTTGATCCATATTACTGACCTTTCTTGGGGTCGTATTACTCATCCAAACGAAATCGTTGAATTGGATCAGAAATTGAATGTTGTAATTCTCGACTTCGATGATGACAAAAAACGTATCGCTCTTGGATTGAAACAATTAACTCCTCACCCATGGGACAGCCTTGGCGCTGAATTGAAAGTTGGTGATTCAGTTAAAGGTAAAGTAGTGGTTATGGCCGACTACGGTGCATTTGTTGAAATCGCTGCCGGTGTTGAAGGTTTGATCCACGTTTCTGAAATGTCATGGTCGCAGCACTTACGCAGCGCTCAGGACTTCCTGAAAGTTGGCGACGAAATCGAAGCTCAGATCTTAACTTTAGACCGCGACGAACGCAAAATGTCGTTAGGTATCAAACAACTGAAATCTGACCCATGGCAGGAAATCGACACTGTATTCGGTGTTGGAACAAAACACAAAGCTACAGTTCGCAACTTCACCAATTTTGGCGTATTTGTTGAAATTCAGGAAGGCGTTGACGGTTTGATCCACATTTCAGACTTAAGCTGGACCAAGAAAATTAAACACCCATCTGAATTCACTTCTATCGGTTCTGACATTGATGTTATTGTATTGGACATCGACAAAGACAACCGTCGTTTGAGCTTAGGCCACAAACAACTGGAAGAAAACCCATGGGATGTATTTGAAACTATCTTCTCGGTAGATTCAGTACACGAAGGAACTGTTGTTGAATTATTCGACAAAGGTGCTACCATCGCTCTTCCTTACGGTGTTGAAGGTTTCGCCACTCCACGTCACCTGGTAAAAGAAGACGGAAGCCAGGCTCAGTTGGAAGAAAAACTGGAATTCAAAGTAATTGAATTCTCTAAAGCTGCCAAACGGATCATCCTTTCTCATTCAAGAGTATTCGAAGATGAGAAAAAAGCTGAAGAAACAGCAAAACGGAAAACTCAGGCTAAAGCAACAACTAAAGCCGTAAAACAAGTGAAAGAAGTGAACAGCGCTGAAAAAACTACACTTGGAGATATTTCTGAATTGGCTGCTTTGAGATCTCAGATGGAGGCCGACGAACAGAAAGAAAATTAGTCTGTGAATATTACAAATCCATTAGAATTTCATAAATTGCATCTATGGATTTCGAAATATCAAAAATAGCAGACTATACACTCATAAAAGTACTGAATGACAGACTGGATTCCAGCAATGCTCCGGACCTGAAATCAGAACTTGTAGTAATAAATACGAACGGAGAGAAAAACATTGTTCTGGATGTCAGTAATTGTGAATATTGTGATTCATCAGGCTTAAGCGCTATACTTGTAGCGAACAGGCTTTGCGAAGATGCAATAGGAACATTTATACTGACAGGACTTCAGCCCGATGTTGAGCAGATTATCAGGATTTCGATGTTACATACTGTTTTGATTATTACCAGAACAGTTGATGAAGCAGTACATCTCCTGAGCGAAAAGGAAAAACTTTAACCGAACACCATGTCGGATTCTGTAATGCCTTTTCAACTGACGATTCTCGGAACCAGTTCTGCATTACCTACGTCAAACAGATATCCAACCGCCCAGGTACTCAATGTATCCGGGCGGTTTTTTTTGATCGATTGCGGTGAAGGTACGCAAACCCAAATGCGGAAATACAAGATTGGCTTCTCCAAAATCAATCATATTTTCATTTCCCACCTTCATGGCGACCATATTTTTGGATTGATCGGGCTCATTTCAACCTTCGGCCTGATTGGCCGCACGAATGACCTGCACATTTATTCACATTCAGAATTACAGAAATACCTTTCGCCTCAGATTGAGTTCCTTTATGCCAACGAACTTTCGTTCAAAATCATCTTTCACCCCTTGAATTTCAAAAAAGAACAGAAGATTTTTGAAGATTCAAAAGTCACTGTTTATTCGTTTCCTTTAGATCACCGGATTTCAACCTGCGGATTTCGATTTGAAGAAAAACCGGCATTACCCAATTTGATTCCTTCAAAAATTGAAGAATATCAAATCCCAATTCGCGACCGGCAACGGATTAAAGAAGGTGGAGATTTTATCACCAGCGATGGTTGTGTTATTCCTAATTCAGAATTGACAAAGAACAAACACCGGGCTCGAACATTCGCCTTTTGCAGCGACACCCGTTACAATGAATCATACATCGAATCGGTGCGAAATGTAGATTTGCTTTACCACGAGGCTACTTTTGCCAGCGACAATAAAGATTTGGCACAAACCACCTACCACTCAACGGGTGAAGATGCGGCCCAAGTTGCATTAAAAGCTGAAGTTAGCAAGTTGATTATCGGGCATTTTTCAGCCCGGTATAAAGACCACACGGTTATCCTTAAGGAAGCGCAGTCGATCTTCTTGAATACTGAGGCGATTACTGAAGGGGAAATATTCTCTATATAAAAAGAATCAGTTATCATCTTCACCATAGATTCCCAAAACCTATTTCAAAATTATTTTTTGTGCTTTGAGGTTTTCCTGATCTGTTTTTATGATGTAAATACCGGGAACATTTCCACTTAAATCAATCCATGATTCTTTTTCGTATATCAACTGTTTTAAAAAACTCTTCCCCGTAATATCATTTACGGTTATAGATATTCCGTTTTGTGGAACCTTGTCAAATACAAGTAATATCTTTCCGGTTGTTGGATTCGGATATACCTTGAATTCCGAATTGATCAATAGTTGGTCGATCCCGGTAATGTTTTTCCCCTCTTGGATAACTGTAATGGTTTGAGGCACATTATTCGCCTTAACCGTAACTATCGCTGTACGTTGTTCTGCCGAAACATTTTCTTCCGCTGTAAACGTAAGAGTTTGATCTCCATTCCCCGAAGCGTGATCTATAGTTAACCATACTTGGTCGGAGGCAGTGGTCCAGTCCACATTGCTTTTAATAGTTACCGAAGTAGTGCTATTGGCTTTGGCTGCCACTTTGGTTTCTAATACACTTAGTGTTAAGTCAGGCATTTCGACAATGTTTGTAAAATCTTTCCATTGGTTAGCGGCTTTATATAACGAGGATGTGCCATAAGGTACGTAAAGCGTACAAGTGTTTTTGTTTATCTCAAAAAAAACATCAAGCGATGAATTTAAATCAACAGGAATAACAGGATAAGCAAAAATTGATCTTAAACTATCACAGGAAGCAAAAGCTCTCGTTCCCATAGTTTTGACAGATGATGGAATAGTCAGATTCGTTAACTTTCTACAGGCAAGAAAAGCTTCACTTCCGATAGAAATTACTGATGACGGAATTGTTACAGTTGTTAATCCGAAACAACTAAAAAAAGCATCTGATCCAATAGAAGTTACTGATGAAGGAATAGAAAATAATGTCAAACCACTATAACAACTAAAAGCACTATTTTCGATAGAAGTGACCGATGAAGGAATTGTTACAGTTAATAATCCGTAACAACGATCAAAAGCAATACTTCCAATAGAAATAACCGAAGAGGGAATAACATAGTTCCCTGTTTTTGAAATTGGGCAACGGATTAAAACAGTTTGTTCTTTATTAAACAAAACTCCATCCAAAGTAGAATAGTTCAGGTTATTCTCTTCAACAACGAATGAAGCATCACAATCCTGAAAAGCAAATTTTTCAATTGATGTTACCGAAGATGGAATGTTTATGCTCGATAATTTTCCGCAGAGTTCAAAAGCATAGTTTTTAATAGACGTGACCGATGAAGGAATCGTGTAGTTTCGTGTTTTTGAAGTAGGGCATTGAATTAGTATTTTTTGATTTTTATCAAAAAGAACACCATCAATACTCGAATAGTTTGGATTGGCTTTATCAACATCTATTAAAGCATTGCACGACATAAAGGCAAGACTCTCAATATTAATGACTGAGGCCAATATGTTTATCTTCGTTAAATAAGAACAAGAAGAAAAAGAATAACTTCCGATTGATTTAATTGATTTAGGAAGTATAAACTCTTCAAGATAAATTTTACCCCAATAAGATTCTCGTGAAAATGCGAAATATGGTATTTCGTTTGCCGGATAAGTCTTGTACTCAAAATTACTAGGACCTTCGTTGCCGGTATACGCAACAATGGTTACCTCACTCATATCAACAGTAGTTAATGCAGGCATGGCATCGCGCAGGGTTTTAAAATCGCGGGCATCGATTGTGCCGGTTAAGGTCAAATGTGCGATACGACTTGCTTTATTCGCTATTAAATTATATAAATTACCTGGCGTAACATTCACCTTAGCCACCTGATTGACCGTAATTGTTTGGGAGCTGAATCCTGCCGCAGATATGGTAACTTTAGCCGAACGGTCACTTCCGGTTTGGTTCTCAGTGGCAGTGAAAGTAAGTGTTGTTTTACCGGGAACTCCTATATTTGTGCTGAGCGATAACCATGACTGATCAGACGATGCTGTCCAGTTTGCGCTGGAACAAACGTCAACAGAAGTAGAACCTCCCATTGTAGCTATATCCAAAGCATTTGATGACAGAAAAAAACCGTTGTACCCATCAGGTAAATTTCCGGGGACAATATTTATTGCAGCAGATTGGTTCTCATTAAAACCATTCCCACCACCAGGATTCAGGTTTCCTATATAGAAATATCCATCTGAAGAACCGCTCCACCCCCAGTTGAAATGGAAATAATCCGCATCCTGATAGCCATCACAGATAAAAGAATGCCCAGCCGGACTGTATCCCATATACCAGATTGGATGTCGTAAGTCCAATTCCGATTTCAATAGACTAATCCAATCACTTGTTGCAAACCCACTTTTATTGACCTGCATGGCCTTTGAAGAATAGTTAAAAAACTGCACCAATGCATCTCTTGGACCCCAGGCACTTGAAATATATGTACTATAACCCGTATAAAGCGAAACCCCACAATGATACATCAAGGTCGCAACCGCGTCGTTTGGCCTTGTTACACTATTGGGCATCTGGTTCCATTCGTAAGTCGTTGATCCGAAATCAGCCATTAATTTACCATAAATTGGACTTAAGTATGAATTAGAACCTGTTCCTTTCGTTGGGTAATTCCAGTACTTCATAATTTGGGCCATTGCAGTAGCAACACAGCCTGTTGGGGCATGGCCACAATAGCCACTTCTAGCATCGGAAGGACACATTTCGTTGTAATAACAGCCTTGATCCCATTTTGTCTTGAGAAGTGGTTCGACTGATGTTGAACTTATCGCTGCATTCTTAAGACTTAGGTTTTGCCAAGAAGCTACTGTTGCACTATCGGGCTGAAGATTATTCTGTTTGATGGTTTCAATTTCCTTCTTCCGGTTTTCCATCCAGACAGTAAACGCTTCGGGTTGTTTTTTCTCGTTGAAACTCCCTTCAGTAGAATACCCCAGAATTGGCCAGGCACGCTTGTCAGCCGAAACGATCACAAATGCCTTGTTAATGGTGTCGTTCAGGATATAGTATAGGGTATCCTTATTTTCAATAGTCGCCTTTATCGAGGTGAATTGAAAGTTTTTTCCTTTGCTTCCCGACGATTTTAATGATGATCCACTGATGGCGGCCAAATGATGTTCTGCAATGGCTTTTGCCGCATTGATATTAACTGATTGAGCAAATAAAACGCTGCTAATTGAGCATAGGAATGCTGTGAATAAAAGTTTCTTTTTGGGCTTCATAAAAATATCTGTCAGGAGTCAGAAAAATCGATTTTCTAAATATAACATTTATTTTTATTATGACCAATAACACTAATATAAACAATAATCAAAATAGTCGTTGGAAAAATTCGGCATTCCCTTTTCCTAATGAGTATTGACTCTTTCTTAATGACCTTCTTCAAAAAACTCCTTATTGAAGTTCACCAGATACAGCCTTTCAGTAGGCCGGGTAAAAGCAGTGTATAACCATCGCATAAATTCGACATTAATCATTTCTTCGGTCAGGTAGCCCTGATCGACAAAAACAGCTTTCCATTGCCCGCCCTGCGCCTTGTGGCAGGTAACAGCATAAGCAAATTTCACCTGAAGTGCATTAAAGTATGGATTCTCACGAACCTTCTCCCAACGCTTTTTCTTGCTCCGGATGTCCAGGTAATCTTCGGAAACGGCATCATACAATTTGCGGTTTTGATCGCTGGTTAACGATGCAGATTCGATGGCCAGGGTATCCAGAATGATTTTACAGTCAATTTCAACGTCCGGATAATCAATCAGCCGAAGGCTCACATTGGCAAACCGGAAACCGTACAAATCTTCGTATTTCCCGATCGAAATGATTTCAGCAATGTCGCCATTGGCAATAAAATCGATCTTCTCATTGGCTTCGAGCCAGAAATAGTTGTTCTTCACCACCATTATCAAATCGCCGACTGAGATGTCGGCTTCTTTGTACAAAATAGTGCTGCGTATGCCTTCGTTAAATTTGTTTGCCCGTTTGTTCGACCGGGTGACCACAATGGTCTCAAACAGCCCGAAACGCTCGTAACAAGTCGATATCTCTTCAATAAGATCGGCTCCGCCAAGTCGCCGGATATCATCAAAACCTTTTAATTCCAGATGAAAATAACCCGAAGAAAAATAATCGCCGGTTATCAGGTTACGGATCATGGTTGCATTGTGCAAAATTCCTGAGTTTTGATTTTGCCGAACCACATCGGTTAACTCATATTCAAAAACCGCCCGATCATAAAATTCAAGTTCAACGCGGGACAATGCGGGACTAATATCGAGCCCAACTGGTGGAAGCTGTGCTGTATCACCAACCAAAATTAACCGGCAATTTGAACCGGAATACACATATTCGATCAAATCTTCGAGCAATCGTCCGGAGCCAAAAATGGACGATTCAGCATTCGAATTGGGAACCATCGAAGCCTCATCAACAATGAAAAAAGTATCTTTAAAAAGGTTCTTATTCAGCACAAACCGGCCAAATCCGTCGCTCGACGATTGCTGTCGATAGATATTTTTATGAATGGTGTAAGCATTTTGCCCGGTGTAGCCAGATAGAACTTTTGCCGCCCTTCCGGTAGGAGCCAACAAAACCGATCGGAATTTAAACGCTGTAAAAGTCGCGACCAACGAACTGAGCATCGTGGTTTTACCTGTACCTGCATAGCCTTTCAGGAGAAAAACAGAATCCAGATCCGACCGGGCAATAAAATCGGCAAACTTCCGGGAAAGTTCCTCCTGTCCTTTGGTTGGCTCTTTCCCCAAATACCTGATTATTTCCGACTGGATGTGTTTTGTGATCATGAACAGCTAAGCTTGACTTTTGACCGCTAAGTTACGTAAAGAATATACAAGGAGAATCCCATTCAATACTTTCCGGCTGAACTTTCCGTTTTAGTTAAAACCGCCTATATTTACAAAAAAAACGAGAATGATCAACGGGAAAAAGGTTGTGGTAGTTCTACCCGCCTACAATGCAGCTAAAACACTCGAAATTACATATAACGAAATCGACTTCATGATTGTTGACGAAGTAATTTTGGTTGACGACAAAAGTAAAGACGAAACGATACAGGAAGCTCAGCGACTTGGTATAAAGCACATTATCAAGCATCAGGAAAACAAAGGATATGGAGGAAACCAGAAATCGTGCTACAACAAAGCGCTCGAACTAGGAGCCGACATTGTAATCATGTTACATCCTGACTACCAGTATACGCCCAAGCTGATACCTTCAATGAGCCATCTGATTGCCAACGATTTGTATCATGTGGTTTTAGGCTCACGTATTTTGGGGAAAGGAGCACTGGCAGGCGGAATGCCTTGGTATAAATATATCGCCAACCGTTTGTTAACTTTATTCCAGAACATCATGATGAATGCCAAACTTTCGGAATATCATACCGGTTACCGTGCTTTCTCGCGCGAAGTTCTGGAAAAGGTAAATTACAATGCCAATTCCGACAACTTTGTGTTCGACAACCAGATGCTGGCTCAAATTTGGTATGCCGGGTACGAAATTGCAGAGATTACCTGCCCAACCAAATATTTCGAAGAAGCTTCAAGTATCAACATCAAAAACAGTTCGATTTACGGAATAGGCGTACTGAAAACTTCGTTACAGTTCAGGATGCAAAAGTGGGGATTGGTAAAATATAGTTACCTCGCCAAACAAAAATAATCGCTCGTTATTAATTGAGGTAAAGTTCTCCAAATAGAAAGTCAGGATGAAGGAAAAACCAGCGTTTATCAAATATGTTGTAATTGTCTTTCCTCTTATTTTTTTATGGGCCGGATTGAATTTCGCAAGAAACAACTACCCAAACGATCCCGAATATATTTATCTCATAAATGCTTTGTGCATTTGCGATGGCCAAAGTGTAGGGCACATTGATAATCCCGGCACTACCTTGATGCAAATTGGCGCTGCAACGATTGGAATAAAGCATGCCTTTTCAAATCCGGATAACCAAACAATTGTTGAACATGTACTGAACAAACCGAACGAGTTCATTAATAGCATCAGGGATGTTATAATTATTTTAAATACGATATTTTTACTGGCTCTGGGCTGGCTCGTTTACAGAAAGTCCAAATCAGTCTGGCCTGCTTTATTTTTTCAGGTTTGCACATTTCTTTCCTACTATATTCTGGATATAATCTGGGCTAAACTTTCTCCTGAACCCTTGTTATTTCTGGTAACCGGTATTTATGTTCTTCTTGCATTCTGGTTTTACCACAAAAAACGAAAAGATCAATGGAAATATGTAATTCTTTTTGCTTTAATTACAGGAGCCGGATTAGCTACCAAAGCCACATTCCTGCCATTATTCATATTGCCTTTATTTATTCTTCCAACAGCTAAGAAGAAAATCTTCTATTTACTGGGCATTGTGCCATCGTTTGTGTTATTCACCATTCCTGCAATTCCTGAATATGACCGAATGTTCTTTTGGTACCGCGACCTGATAAGCCATTCTGGTCAATATGGAAACGGAGCAAAAGAAATTATCGATGCAAAAACCTACATCCCGAATATTCAGAGTATTCTTTCTTTCTTTCCTGGATTTACAACTCTCTTGTCTGCGGTTGTATTAACATTAATCGTGGGCTATTTTTTCAGAAAGCGAAAGAATGTCGATGAAGATTTGAAATTTCTAGCCGGATTATTAATAACTTTTGTTGCAGGAACCTTGTTAGTTGCAAAACATTACGGGGGAAACCACTACCTGATGCCCGTAATTTTACTTTCAGGATTAACCGTATATATTATCCTGAATCTCATAAAACAATTAACTACCAATAAAGAACTTAACTCATATTTATTACCCGTTCTTGTTATCGCCTTTATCGGTTTTATTGCATGGAACCATCCTTCGCAGATGATCATATCTAACAAACAATACAAAGCGGCCAGCGAAGAAATTGACTCAGCCGACGTGTGGGTTAAAAAAAATTATGGGCAATATACACCAATCAATTACTACATTTATTCGTTGAATAAATTTACCGGACTTAAGTTCGGAACCGATTTTGCGAAGGGGAAAATGTACCCACATCTTAAGAAGTTGTTCCCGAAAACATACTTCTACGAATTATCGAGTGACAGTTATTTAAACTGGAACTTACGGACAAGCCTTCAGGATATTATTGAAACGAACGGCAACAAGATACTTTTAATGAACGGGCCCTTCGACTCCACCCAAATTGCTGAAATGGAACAGCACGGATTTCCTTTAAAAATGGTTTATAAAGGCAACGCACAGAACATATACATTCTTGACACCTTGAAATATACTCCGCCAGCGATGGAAAAAACACAACAAATAGGTCCCACAATTAGCTTTAGTGCCGATCAGTTTAGTCCCGATGGAAAACTATTCATAGGATCAGACTCCGAAACATTCGGTCCGGTAAATGCTCTGTCAACTGAGCAAGCCCGCTCTGGCCTTCATTCAATAAAACTCGAAAAATCAAACCCTTTCGCGGTTGATTACAATTTGAAAAACACCAAAAATGGAGAGATCTACCAAATCGATATTTGGCGAAAATCGGATACATCGAGCGGATACCTTGTTGTAGCTGCCGATGACGCGAAAACCTTTTATCAGGCTCAGAACGAAGCAATAAAATTTGATAAGAACGGATGGGAATTGTTGCGAATTAATGTGGATATAAAAAATGAAATGGCGGGAAAGAACCTTAAAATCTACCTGTGGAATCCCAGAAGAAGAACGGCTTATTTTGACGATTTGAGCATTATGAAATTTTCCCACATTAAGGAATAAGCCTTAAACAACCTTACAAAAACCATATATTTGACCAACATAAAAAAGTCTATCGTGAAATTTCAGATTCAAAAAAAACATATTCCAATGGTCATCCTCGCTTTTTTGGGATTATTAATATCATATATTGGAATTTATAATCACTACTTATTTAAAACCTTTACCTACGATTACGCCAACTACAATTTTGCTTTCTGGGATTATTCCCATTTCCGGTTAAGCCCACTCCCAACGTTCCGGGGAAACTTTCTTCAGGACCATTTTTCATTTATGCTCATGTATTTTATACCGGTTTACTGGCTGCTCAATTGGCTGACTGGAACCTATACGTTAATTATCATACAGAATTCATTAATCCTCGTTGCCGCCTGGTATTCGTATAAACTGATAAAACTGAAAACAGATAATCTTTGGCTTACATCTGGGGTTGTGCTTTATTTTTTTTTGTTGTTTGGAAGATACTCTGCATTTGGTACCGACGTTAACCTGGCCATTATGTCGGCCTGTTTTGTTCCTGCTTTCCTGTATTACTTTGAAATACGAAAATATCTCATTGCTTTCATTCTGCTTATTCTTTCCTTGTTTTCAAGGGAAAACATGCCGATCTGGTTTATCTTCATTTTTATTGTATTAATCCTGTCGCACTGGAAAGAAAAGAAAGCAGTTATTTATTCGTTCGCCGGGATTGCCATCTCGATAATCTATTTCATCCTGCTGTTTAAAGTGTTTATTCCGGAGATTGAAACGCCCGGAGTTAAATATGCCCTTTTCAATTATTCGGCATTGGGAGCAGAACCTGGAGAAGCTCTTAAATTTACACTTCTGCATCCTTTCGAAACAATCAGACTTTTCTTCGTTAACCACCTCAATAATCCTGAATATAATAAGGTGAAACTTGAGTTCTATATAACTTATCTGATTTCGGGTGGTTTTGTTTTGCTGTTCCGCCCCAAATATCTGATCTGGTTTATCCCTATTGTTGCCCAAAAAGTACTTAATGACGATCCTTTCCGGTGGGGCCTAGCTACTTATTATTCGGTTGAAATTGCAACAATTCTGCCCATATCCGTTTTTCTTGTCCTGAGTTCGTTTAAAACCAACAAATTACAAAACTATCTGGCAGGATTAGTTTGCGTTGGTTCGCTGGCAATGACCATCCATAAAATGGACAGTAGTAACCATCAGGTTCCGTGGAGTTTCTACAAAGCAAAAATCAAATTCTACGATAAGAGCTTTTATGAGGCACCTTTCGATGTCAAGAAAGTAAACCAACTCCTGAAACAAATACCTGAAAATGCAAAAGTCAGCGCCTCAAATGTAATTACACCACACCTGGCGCAAAGGCAATTTATCTATTTCTTTCCCACAGTTAAGGATGCTGAATACATTGTATTCTCCATGTTCGACAATAATTATTTAATGTCGGTTGAAGAAAACGACAAACACCGGAATAATTACCTGAACAGTCCGGAATGGCAAATTATCGGCAAAGAATATCCGGTATTTCTACTAAAGAAAAAGACAGGTGCTGATTCATTAAATCAGGTTACATACAACGCAAACAAACAGGCCGATACATTAACGTGTAACTTTGAAATAACGGATCAGATTAAAAGGCACATTTTGTTCCAGAACATGATCAAAGCCGACACAATCAGTCATTTAAACAGTGATTATTTCAGAAGCAAAGGTTCATCGTTATGCTTAACCCCGACTGATCAGTATAGTCATGGAATATCATTTAATGACATAACAAAAACAGATCAGATTGAGGTTAGTGTTTGGTATCTGGGGCCCGATAACAGCGCTTCTATTGTGATTGACAACAAGGAAAATCTTTACCAGAAAAGCGATGGCGTTGAAACCGTTGATGAAAACGGATGGAAGAAAATTACGCTAAAATGTTTGTTAAAGGAAAACCAAAAACTTCCGTCCACAATTATTTATCTTTGGAATGCGGGTACCGACCCTATTTATTTTGATGATTTACAGATTATTAAACGAAAATACTGAACTCTATAAGCTCTACACTTAATAAACATGAAATGAAACATTCAATTTTCGCCAAAAAGAATAAAGATTGGGCATTTATCCTATTGGGACATTTGTCATTCTTTATATTGCTGGTTGCTTCAGTTTATTATTACAAAGAGCGGATACTGTTTGCTGACTCAGCATTTCAGTTTTTTAAAATTGTGAATTTCGAGAAGATAAATGTTGAAGCATATCGGTATGGGGCAATTCTTCCTGAACTTCCGCTGCTACTCGCTATGAAACTGGGATTTAGCTTAAAATTGCTGATCATTACTTACTCTGTGGCTTTTATTGGGCTCTATTACATTATTTTCCTGCTTTGTACTAAGCTATTAAAAAATACTCCGGCCGGTCTTTCAATCATCCTTGTGTTAATCATGTGCGTCAGCGAATCCTTTTTTTACCCGGTGACCGAAACCCATCAAAGCCTGGTATTTTCAGTTTTACTTTTTGCCATACTCCAATATGAATCGTTTCGCAATTCCCTGGTTCAGATTCTCCTGGCATCAACTGTAATCACCGTTTCATTCCTTGCTCATCCGGTAGCCATCTATCCCTTCACATTCATTATCGGGTATAGCGCCATCGACAAAAAACAACTACGCTCGATAATGCCTTATGCTTTATTGATTCTGGTAGTTGGCATGGCTATGGCAAAAGTTGCGCTTACTGACGAGAATTCATACGAAGGGAAATTCTTTTCCGAGTTATTAAAATCGCCTTCAATGATTTTTGATCTGCCTTTTGCCTATAGTACTAAATTCCTGATTAAAAGAATCTTTGGGCTATATCTATGGGGCGCTATTCTTGAACTAATTCTAATTGTGCATTTTATCTTCAAAAAAGAGTATTTGAAACTCTTTTGGCAATTAGGTATTTCCGGCTTTTTTCTTGTGGTAACGCTGCTTACTTACAATAAAGGCGATTCGGATATGTTAATGGAAAGGGCATTTATGCCACTTGCCCTGCTGGTTTCTATTCCTTTGCTGAAAGAACTGCTGGAGAATAATAATCAATACCGGTTGCTCAAATTAACGTTCTTAAGCCTGATTATTGTCGTTAGCTTCAGCAGAATCAATACACAAGGGAAAGTATTTCGCGAAAGAACCCGCTTTAATCAGGAACTCATGGCAAAGACAGCCAAATTGCCTAACCGGAAATTTATAGTAGCGAGCAGTGAATTACAAAAGCATCATTACACCTATTGGTCACATTCATTTGAAACTTTAATATTAAGCTCAATAACTGCTAATATCCCAACACAAACTATCTATCCGGCAAACGACATAAGCCAGCTCACCAAATATACCGGGAATGCCAATAATGTATTTCTGGGAACCGATTTCTGGCTGGAATGGAATATTGACAATTTAAACCCTAAGTATTTTAATCTTTCCAATGAATTGCCATACCGAATTGTGAAAATCGACGATTTGTAATGTGCAGCGAAAATCGATCCGGAAATCTTATTTATTTTCCCGATCAATAGCATCAATACCTTCAAGTGCTTTGGGATAATCTGGTTTTTCCAATAATTCCCAGTACCCATTTTGCGGGTTTAAATGCCAGAATGAGTGCCAGAATGACGCTTTGGTGGTTGAATCGTAATGGATTGAGCTTCGTCGGTACTTTTCCTGAAAAAAATAGTTTTGCGTAAGAGCTAAAAAAACGATGCTCATTACGAGTACGTTAGCGTATTTCCTGTAATCCCATAATATGCTAAAGAAGAGTGCCATTGGTATCGCAAGAATCCCATAATAATCAACATACGATCTCATACCGAAGGAGCCACCGTACCACCAGCACCACCACGAAACAATGATGTAAGTAGCAACTGAAATAAATATTGTTGTTGCCCATGAAAATTCTTTCAGCCGTTTAAACAATAAAGGAATTCCCAGAAGTGCAAAAATCATGACCGGCGTATATACCAACCACCCTTTCCGGTAGCTGAAAAGTCCACCTATAAAATGCGGATTTCCCCAAAAGAACTGCTCATCAGGATATGAATTCACCATAAAATGGCCGGTAATTGACCACCAGTAAATAAACTGCGGCATCCAAACTGCCACAAAAGCAAGTCCCATAAAAACAAACCAATGGAACTTAGTAAATATCATTCTAATCCGTTGTTTCAAGGTTTCTTTTGAAAAAACGCCATAAATGAAAAAGAATAGCAAAACGACAATATTACTCGGTCTGACCAGGGTAATTAATCCCGACAATAAGCCAAGAAGAAGTAAATTAAACAATCGGGGCGATTTATACCAACTAATTGTATACCAAACAAATATATTGAACAGTGCAAAATTATATAAATGCGACATGCAGGCATCATAGGTAGAATAATTAAGCAGATTTGTACCCAGAACGATAGTCAGAATGGTCAATGCGACTATCTGATCGGAGAAATAATTCTTTAAGATCCGGCGTAAAAAAAACAAACCGATAAAAAGGTAAAAAACCGCACTTATTAGAAGCCCGATTTTGTAAATAGGTGTAAACCCGTAAGCCTTGTCTCCTGAAAGTTTAGCTATTCCGTGAGAAATAAAGAAAAATGGGGAGTAGAGGATCGACATTCCCATCGTGGTTTTTATAACTCTATTTCCATCGGGCAAAGGTTCAGGCCAGAATAATCCGTGATCAAACGTTTCCTTTTTTTCAAGTTTAATATCATGAAAGATAAAGGTTGCCGGTAAATAAGCATAGTAGCTCACCACATCCATAGCAATAACTTTATCGTCTTTTCGCCATTGTTTTGCGCTAAAAATCAAAATACAAACAATCAGCAAAACGAAGCCGATACTATATTTGGAAAGATTATTTTTCAGGTGCAGCATTTGCTTTTATTTAAGACGTAAAATCCCATACTTAAAAATCGTCCACAGTATTTTAAATGCATCCTTGTTGCTCAATTTTTTCCCTTCTCCTGCATTACGCGGAAAATATTTAACAGGAACTTCAGCCACATTATTCCTTTTAATCCGAAGCGCTTTAATGATGAGTTCCGCCTCAAAACCAAAACGGTTTTCCTTTAATTCAATTTTTTCATATAAATCTCGCTTAATTAACTTATAACCACATGCCATATCGGTTAGTTTGACATTAATTACCACCGAAGTAAGATTGGTAAAAAGTCGGTTTCCCCAGTATCTTTTATAGGAAGCAAGCGGGCGGGCAATTCCTGGTAAATATCGTGATCCGTTAATAAATTGTACATTCAGATCCGTCATCGCATTAACCATTGCCGGAATGTCTGAAGGGCTTAACTCAAGATCAGCATCCTGAACAAGAAAAGTATCTCCATCGGCATATTGAATACCTGTTTTTACCGCAGCACCTTTACCCTTATTAACTTCATGCCTGAATAATCGGAAGGCTTTCTTGTCAGCAATATATTCCTTAACAACCTCAAATGAATGATCTGTTGAACGATCATCAACAATCACAAATTCAACACTTTCCAAATGCAACGGATATTCAGTTTCAGCAAGCTGATTGAGTACGATTAGAATATTTTTCTCTTCGTTGAACAATGGCACAATAATGCTTAACTTCATTTAGGGTATCTGGTATTTTTAAAGTAATTGATTCTAACTCAATTCGCATAAGGGCATATCTTAACGAACATTGTCCATCGAAGAGACAAATTTAAAATTTTTATTTTGGCGGAGAGGGAAAGAGTTTGCAATTTGTTCGACTACTCAGCACTTCTGATAAACTTAATTACTTCTTTTTCTTCAGATGTGGCGATTTTACAAAGATAAATACCTCCTTGCAATTTTACAGACCCGTTTTGCTGCGGAATCCAGGTTATTTGATGCCTCCCTTCGCTTTGAAAGGAATGAATGAGTGTTTCAATTTTCCGGCCAGTCAGATCATAAATACTCAAATCAACATTACCTGATTCCGGAAGATCATATTCAATAGTTGTTTCTGAAGTGAATGGATTAGGATACGCTTTGGCCTTGAATCCGCTTATTTTCAATTGTTCCGAAGTAGAAGTAATCGGTGTGCCACTAATCCGGATTTCATCGAACCAGATCTTTTGTGTTCCCAGCCCATTCGATTCTGCAATGATCTCCAGACGGTCAACTGCTTTCCAGTCAAATTTCCCTTCCGGATTGAACCACGAACCGTCCCAGGAACCGGTTTCCCTGAAGCTTTTTAGCGGTATTTTCAAATGCTGCCAGGTTCCGTTCCAGGTCACTTTCGTTTGATCAATGTCGTAACTGATCCGCCAGGGATGGTCGCCTGCAACGGTAGATTTGGTATCCAGAAACCTGATCTGGAATTTTGTGCCCGGCGTATCGCCCTTCACCCAAAAATCAAGTTCATAATTGTTGGTAACCAGTTGCGAAAAGTCTTTGTCTGGTTTGAAATCGAAGCCCGGGCCAGCATACTGATTGCTACCAGTCCAGTAAATGGAGTATTTGCCAGTCTGTGCGTCGGAAGAATAATAGTCGATGGTTCCGTTTCCGGCATTTCCGGATTCAAAAATCGACTGCCCGATGTAGTCGGTATAAATATCGAATGGTTTTGTTTCCGGAGTGATTACAAATACACTTTGTGCGGGAACAGTAAAATTCAAACTCTTTAGAATTTCGATATCCAGATCGTAATCAAACAATTCGTTACTTCCTTTTTTAAACAGACCAAATCCACCCTGGTAATCCCAGGTTGTCCACGAAATCCCTTTTTCTTCCAGGTATTTGCGCACCACATCGTACCAATAAACGCGGTCAGCATGCGGACTGTTGGGAATGTAAACACCAAATTCGCCACAAAACAACCGCACATTTCTGGTTGTCTTAAAATTTACCGCAACATCGAGCAATTGTTTTACTTTGGCAACGGTTCCATCGTTTTTATAATTATTCATCGAACTTTCAACCCAGGTTCCTTTAGCACTGGCAGGAGTGGCAGGCATTCGGGCGGCATCATACGGGAAAGGCACTCCCGCCACATCCTGCATGTAGCTGGTCCAGGTTGCCCCCTGATGCGTGAACATAAACGGATCGTAAAAATGAAATGTGTAAATCAGGTTGGTATCAGTATAAACCGGCATATTGGCCAATTCATTGTAGCTATTGTATCCTGAAGGTCCAACCACTATGGTATGTTTGGCATCGATTGCCCGAATCGCGGCGATAACTTTTTGCTGAATCTGGCACCAGGCGGCAGTTGTAATTCCATGAGGCTCGTTCAGAATTTCGTAATACACGTAACTCGAACGGTTTTTATAGTGTGCAGCCATTTGCGGCCAAACTTTGAGGAGAACAGTTTCGATTGACGGTTGCGTATCCACATTCGGATCGAACGTATGATTGTCGAGCAAAAGGTGAATTTGCAGTTCTTCGGCCCAATCAACCACCTGATCCATAAAATCAAAGAACAGTGGATCAATCACATAATCGGGCGAACCATTGGTCATAAAGTGCAGATTAATTGGCAATCTTATCACATCGCAGCCCAGACTTTTAATCCGGACTAAATCCTGTTTGGTGTATTTAGTGAATTGAATCTGTCGGGCACTACCAGTTTGAAACCAATTCGTAAGGTTTACTCCTTTTGAAAAGGGAGTTTGTGCTTGAAGTGATGAAAAACAAAAGACTAATACAATGATTGATAATATTTTAAATCTGCACTTCATACTTTTCTAAGTTGATTATCTATTGCTGAAATTTGATCCTCGAAAGTATCGAAAAAATTGATTTTATTTGTAATTGTATTTTTTACATTTTGACAATTTTCCATGGGCATTCGTCCCGGATAATTAGAGAAAAGATTAATCGAACGACCTAACAAATTCCTGAAATGAGATTATCATCTGTTCTGTCATTTTTATTTCTGTTACTAATAGCAGGCAATCCTGGTTTTGCACAAACTCCGGTTCGGGTTGACATCGACCTGACAAAACCAACCAAACCAGTGTCTCCTTACATTTATGGTAAAAATAATGTGCTACCAAGTACTTTTTTAAATTCAGGAACAACCGATGAAATCACAAAAGCCAGGGAAGCTGGAGTTCGGTTCGTTCGCCAGGGAGGTGGAAACAACAGCACCAAATACAATTGGAGGTTAAAACTCTCGAGTCATCCAGATTGGTACAATAATGTGTATTCGAACGATTGGGATATCGCGGCTAAAAACATGTTCGATAAATTACCGGGAGCACAGGGAATGTGGTCGTTTCAGCTTCTTGGTATGGCCGCCTCAAATGCAAATAATAATTTCGCCGATTGGTCGTACAATCAATCGCAGTGGTGGAGCGGAGTGGCTCAGAATCTTGCCGGTGGCGGACAGCCCAACAAAGCAGGGGGCGCAAAAGCTACACTCGAAGGTAATCCAAATCTTTACCTGATGAAATGGACGGCTGATTCAACAGTTGGCATTCTCGATAAATGGTTCGGCGCCAAAGGATTGGGATACGATAAGAACAAAATTCGTTACTGGAGCATGGACAACGAGCCGGAAATATGGTCTGGCACGCATGACGATGTCATGAAAACCCAATGCTCGGCAGAGGAATTTATGCAACTCTATTTTAAAGTTGCCAAAGCGGCACGTGCCAAGTATCCCGACATCAAACTTTCCGGACCTGTTCCGGCAAACGAATGGCAATGGTACCGATGGGGTAATGATGGAATACCATCGGACGGAAAAAAATATTGCTGGCTCGAATTTTTCATCAAACGAATTGCTGAAGAAGAAAAAGCAAGTGGCATCCGATTGCTTGATGTACTTGATATTCATTATTATCCTGAAACTACTGATGCAGCAAAATGCGTCCAGTTGCACCGCGTATTTTTCGATCGTGATTACACATATCCCGAAGCTAATGGCGTTCATACTGTAAACGGAGGTTGGGATTCAAATATCAACAAGGAATATGTTTTAGGTCGGTGCTCCGATTGGCTGACCAAATACATGGGTGTCAATCATGGCATAGGTTTGGCTGTTACCGAAACAGGGATGAAATCAACCAATGCGAATGTTCAGGCGGTTTGGTATGCCTCCACCATGGGCGAATTTATGAAAAACGGTGTTGAAGTTTTCACTCCGTGGAGTTGGGATATTGGCATGTGGGAAACACTTCATTTATTCAGCCGTTACAACCAGGAAAATTACATACAGGCTACCTCTCAGAACGAAACCCTGATCTCGGCTTATCCAACTATAAATACGGCTTCCGATTCAATGACTGTTGTTCTGGTTAACCGATCGTTAACCGAAAAACAAACTGTCGATCTGAACTTTTCAGGGGGCCAGATAAATCCGGGTGCCTGCCCGATGTATTCGATTTCAGGTCTTGGCTCAACCGAAACATTTTTTTCGCATGCAAACAATGCACTGAAAAATGCAATAATTCAGGCCAACACAACCCGCATCAGCGTTGAGCTTGCTCCCCTTTCTGTAAACTCAATCACTCTGAAATCATTAGTGACAGGTTCGGCGCCAAAACTGCAAAAAAATAGTTTCAAAGCTTCAGCCTATCCAAATCCGGCAAGCGACCAAAGCACACTTAATTTTTCGTTGCCTGAAAAAAGCCGAATGAATGTTGCCGTTTTCAATTCAAACGGCCAACTCCTGAAAACAATCAACAATTCGGTTTTCGATGCCGGAAATCATCAGGTGAGTTTGAACACCAGCGGATATCCGGACGGAATTTATTGGATACGATTCAAATCGGAAACGAATATGGAGACGATCAAACTAATCAAAGCCAAAAACCAGTAAATTAGCCAAACTATAAATCACTAACCTAATCGATTATGCTAAAAAAAAACATCTCCTTAATCCTGATTATTCTTCTAACCACCGGACTGTCGCTTACAGCTAAAGAAAAAACGATCTCACTGAAAAAATTCAAATCCATGGATATCGGAAATCCGGATGTTTCAGGCTCTTCTGAAATTCAAAGCAATAGCATCAGCATTACCGCAGGTGGAGCCGATGTTTGGGGTACGCAGGACGAATTTCGATTTGTTTACACCGAACAAACCGGTGATTTTGATCTGGTTGCCAAAATCGAGAGCATGAAAGCAGCTCACCTATACACCAAAGCCGGATTAATGGCCCGCGAAGATCTTTCAGACAACAGCCGTCACATCTATTTTCAGGTGTTTCCGAATAACAACCCACGCAATAAAAACAATGGAGGATATGAATTTCAATACCGGAAAGAAAAAGCCGGAGAAATGAAAGCCATCTATCCTGCCAGATTTGACGGAACACCTGAATTTCCGGTTAATTATCCCAACACCTGGATCAGGCTGAAACGCGCTGGAAACGATTTTACCGGATTTTACAGCGCTGATGGGAAAATATGGAAGCCATTTACCACTTTCTCTATGGTAATTTCGAAGAAAATATACATGGGACTCGCCGTCACCTCACACGACAGCAAAGCCGCCACCACAGCCGTATTCAACAACATTTCATTTCTAAAAGATTAATCAAGAAATTATGAAAGCACTTTTACTCGTTTTACTTCTCTGCACGGGATTGGCAATCCAGGCTGCAAAACCAATCCCTTCCGACCCAAAAGCAACTCCGGAAGCAGTTAAACTGTATCAGAAAATGCTAAAACTGGAAACGAAAGGTATGATGTTTGGCCATCAGGATGCCTTTGCCTATGGAACCACATGGTATGCGCAGGAAGGCCGCTCTGATGTGAAAGATGTATGTGGCGACCATCCGGCAATCATTGGCTGGGAATTGGGTCATTTGGAACTTGGAGGTCCA
The DNA here is from genome assembly GCA_963676375.2 of Prolixibacteraceae bacterium. GTDB lineage: Bacteria > Bacteroidota > Bacteroidia > Bacteroidales > Prolixibacteraceae > Aquipluma. The sequence goes on along the minus strand of CAXXPT010000014.1, from coordinate 162,519 downwards.
TACAGCCTTGACTCGGTTTATTTCGACAACATCCGGAAAGGAGTAAATTATGCCAACAAGATTGGCGCTATCAACACCATCAGCTGGCATTTCCGGAATTTATTAACCGGAGGAACTGCCTGGGACGTGAGTTCAAAAAAGACAGTGGCATCTATCTTGCCAGGAGGCGAAAAGCATCAGCAATATCTGCAATACCTCGATAAACTGGCCACTTTTATGCTCAGTTTGAAAACCGATCAGGGGAAATACATCCCAATTTTGTTCAGGCCTTTCCATGAACATACCGGAAGTTGGTTTTGGTGGGGCAAAAACCTGTGTACGGTTGACGAATACAAAGCGCTGTGGCGGTTTACCGTAAATTATCTCCGGAATGAGAAAAACATTCACCACCTGCTGTTCTCTTACTCGACCGACCGTTTCGCAACAGCCGACGAATATCTGGAACGCTATCCCGGCGACGACCTGATTGATTTGGTTGGCTTCGATTTGTATGATAACGGGCCGGATTATCAGGCTACATTGAGCAATTGTGCCAGGATTGTTACGCAGATAGCCACTCAGAAAGGTAAAATTGCTGCAGTTACCGAAGCAGGTGATCCAACAGGAAAAAAAACAGAATGGTGGACAAAAACTATACTTGAAAATTTGCGTCAGTACAATCTTTCGTATGTGCTGGTCTGGAGAAACTCGTTTACGAAAACAAAAGATGTTCCTTTTGGTCCATACAAAGGCAGCCCCAGCGAACAGGATTTTGTGAAATTTTACAACGACCCAAAGACTTTATTTTTGAAGGATATCCAATAAAAAACAAAAGAGTCAACCTACAGATTTTCATTGTGGGTTGACTCTTTTTCAATTCGAATTACGGCTAGTTTAAAGTAATCGATTGCGGGTTTTATTGAGTGTTATCAAACACTAACATTAAATAAGTATCCAACAAATGCCGTTAAACCCATGGCAATAGTACCCCAAAATGTAATTCTGATTATTGCTTTTCCTACACTTGAACCGCCCGTTTTTGCAGCCAAAGCCCCCAGAATGATCAGGAAGAAAATAGCAAAGCCATAGAGTTCATATTCCATGCTTTTTACCGGAAGAAAGAGCGTTACAAGAAAAGGAAGTATTCCGCCAACCATAAATGATAAACCTGAAGCAAAAGCTGCCTGTATAGGTTTAGCCTGACTTATTTCATTTATTCCCAATTCATCGCGAATGTGTGCTCCCAATGCATCGAATTCTGATAATTCTTTTGCAACCAATAAAGCCGTTTCTTTTTTAAGCCCTCTTCTTTCGTAAATTTCAGCTAAAAGTCCCAATTCAATTTCAGGCATTTCAATTAATTCCTGTCTTTCACGCTCAATATCCGCTTTTTCCACATCAGTTTGAGAACTTACAGAAACATATTCACCTGCTGCCATCGATAAAGCACCAGCCACCAATCCTGCTATTGTTGCCAGCACAATTGGTGCTCTAAGATTAGTTGCTGCCGCAATTCCAATCGCAAGACTTGAAGTTGATAATATTCCATCATTTGCACCAAGAACGGCTGCTCTTAACCAATTACTTTTGTGTATGTAATGAATGTCTAAATAATCGTCTAATCCCTTTGCTTTCTCTATCATTGTTAAATGCTTTATTTAATAATTATATACTCGTATGCCGGTATATTTGCTTTCCCCAGATGTCATAAATCATCTCACGACTAGTGGGTCAATTGTATAAAATCGGGTTGAAGTAGATTTTTCAAATATAAGGATATTCTATGTTCAATTCTGCTGAAATTTATAAAAGACTTTGTACTGGTTATCTGATCAGTTGCTTTTCAAACAGCGGTTTGTAAATCGGGCCGGCAGAAGTGGTTATACTTTCGAACAAAACAACCTTATCCATATTAACCTGATCGAAAACTGTTTCCTGATATTCAGCAAGCAACGATTCGAAAGCAGAAGGATTGTCCGCTCTTTTCACGCGGGCAATGGTCAGGTGTGGTTTCAGAGGTTTCTGGTCGAACGAAAATCCATTTTGCTGAAGCGATTCTCCCAAATGGGAATAGGCCGAAATGAGAGGCTGAATGTCTTCAAGGCCAATCCACAAAACCTTTGGATTATTCGTATTCGGGAACACTCCTACTCCACGCAATTCTGTTTGATATGCCTGAATCTTACTGAACGATTCTTCGATTAATTGTTGCAGCACAGCAACTGCTGATTCTTCGGTACTACCCAGGAAAAACAAAGTAATGTGCCAGTTTTCCAGAATTGTCCATTTCAGTACATTCCGGTTCAAATGGCTGTTTCTCTTCCAAACCTCAACCTGCTGAACTGACTTTGGAGATTCTATGGGGATACCGATAAATAGCCGTTTCATCCCATAAACTTACTGACTTTTTCTGAATTCTATTTGTCCAGCCGATGGGCTTGAATAAACTGCAATTGTTTTTCGAGCATAGCAACTTTGTGCATTTCGAAACCAGCAATTCGGGCAGTTTCAAGTGGTTTTGAATAGATGTATTCGATTTCCATGGCGCGATGATGATCGTAATCAAGTTTCATGCTGGGAGCATAGGGTTTCATCTTGACGGTCATGTCGATCATCTGTTGTGCCAACGATTCTTTCAGCGGAACCCCGCAGGAATTAGCTCCATGAATCACTTCAAGCATCAGTTCTTTCGACAGCTCGCGGGTTTGATCATTCGACATCAAACGGTCGGTGGTGGTATTCAAAACAACCGTCATACCGTTGAAAGGAATGTTCCAGACGAGCTTCTGCCAGCGGGCAAATTTCAGGTCAGGCGAAAGCTCCGTGTGAATTCCTGCCAAGTAAAAATCGGCAATCATATGTTTCAGAATTCCCTGATCAGGAACATTGTACGAGCCAATGATCAGTTTCCCATAATCAAGATGGTGAATATGCCCCGGACCAATTTTGTTCGAGCAGATAAAAGCCAATCCACCAGCAATGGCAACTCCCGGCAACTGAGCCGAAAGATCTTCTTCTAAACCAAGTCCATTTTGAAGCAGAACCACAACACTTTTCGAGTGAAGCATCGGCTTGATCATTTCGGGTAAATGATGATTTCCGGTCGTTTTCAGGCAAACCAGAATAACATCGCACAAAGGTATTTCTTTCGTATTGGGATATGCATTCACTATAGGCAAATGAAAATTGCCATTGACCGAATCAACCTGAAGGCCGTGATTGCGAACATATTCATAATCGCTCCGGAACAAAAAATGAACTTCATGACCAGCCTTGGCCAGCTTTCCGCCATAAAATCCGCCCAATGCACCAGTTCCAATTACTCCGTATTTGATTGCCATTTTCAAATCTGATTTCTGTGTTCAGACAAAAATAACCACAAAACAAGTTTTAGGTCGCCTAAAGACTGTTGAGCCAATAAATCGTAACAAAAAAGTTACAAGCCCAAAATTACATCTCAATCATTCATCAGAATTCAGTAATTTCGTTCTGTTTTGGAAACGAAAATACCAGAACCCTAAACCAAACCAGACATGAAAATTACACTTCGTTCAATCCTGTTTATAATTGCCTGCTTTTCAATGCAGAACTTATCAGCCCAGGAAATCAAACCAATCAAGTCGCCCGACGGAAATCTATCCATTTCAATTCAATTGGATAAAGATGGCTCCCTGAGTTATTCCTTCAATGCCTTTAAACAACCAGCCATTGCCAGCTCTCCAATGGGATATTCTGACGGAAAATCTGCTTCAGTACCTTCTGCCGGCTGGATCATCGAAAACGCTGAACAACATTCAGTAATCTCCGTATGGAAGCCAGTGTGGGGAAAACGCTCGGTTGTTCCTGATGAATACAACGAATTAATCCTGAATCTGTCAGGTCCGGATGCCTCAAAACTTCAACATCTGCGTCTGGAAGTCAGGGCATATAATGACGGAGTGGCGTTCCGCTACAACATTCCGGCCGACGAAAAAAACAGTTTGGTGGCAACGACTGAGTTAACCTCCTGGCATTTTGCAGGCGACTACACCGCTTGGTTCTATAACGGAGAAAACGCAAATATTGGCCCAGTAAAACTTTCGGAAAACGATGCGAAACGATTGCCGGTAATGACTGTCAAAGCCAGTGATAAATTATACATGGCCGTTCATGAAGCGAATTTGGCAACTGGCGATCCGTTGGTTCTTCAATCCACAAAAGGAAGTACCACTTTTTCTGTTGTTTCTAATCCCGGAACTCTGGAAGCTGGTTTTCAATCGGCCTGGCGGGTGATTCTTTGCGGAAAAACGCCCGGCACAATGGTCGACTCGCATATGATCGAACTTTTAAATCCTCCGGCTGTAGGCGATTTCTCGTGGGTAAAACCCGGAGTAGCAGTATGGGACTGGCGCATTGATGGTGCACAAGTTAATGGCTTCACCTACGGTATGAATTATCCATCGTGGGTTCGAATGGTTGATTTTGCTGCCGAAAATAACATTCGCTATTTAGTTCTTGACGCCAATTGGTATGGCCCGGAACACGAAGCGAAATCCGACCCGCTGAAAGGCGATAAAGTTAATGATGTAAAGAAATTACTTCAGTATGGGAAAGAAAAGGGAATCGGAATCTGGCTGTATCTTAATGATGTAGGTGGTCGCAAATTCCCGATTGAACAAACCCTGAAACAATATGGCGACTGGGGTGCAGCAGGTATAAAATATGGATTTATGAGGGGCAATCCGTCTGAGAAAAATGCATGGACGCGCAAGATCACCGAATTGTGTGCGCAAAATCATCTCCTTTGCGATTTCCACGATGGGCCGGTACATCCTTACGGACAGATGCGCACCTTCCCCAACGCGATAACTCGTGAATATTGTCATGCACAGTTGGACGGACATCATGTTTTTGTCCCTTCAACTTTTGTGACTACCGTTTTTGTGAATATGTTGTCTGGCCCGATTGACATGAATAATGGGATGTTCGATCTTCGACAAGGAAAAACCACTCGTGTTGACGAAAACCAACCAGTCCCATCCACCTTGGTTTCGGAAGCCGCTCGCACACTGATTGTTTTTTCAGGAGCGACCATTATTCCCGACATTCCTGAATATTACCGCAAATATCCCGATTTGCTAAAATTTATTGCTTCGCAAAAAATGCCCTGGCAAGAAAGCAAAACACTTTCAGGAGAAATTGGAGAATACATTGTGATTGCACGGCAGGCAAATGACGGAGTCTGGCTTGTTGGCGCTGCTACCAATGAATCGCCCCGCGAACTCGACATTCCGCTTAGTTTTCTGAAGCGTGGAAAATATGAAGTGACAATTGTTCAGGACGGCGACAATGCCCATTACCTTACCAATCGCGAGGTATTGAAATCGGAGAAAAAAATCGTAAAGTCCGGAGACAAAGTACATGTAAAACTTGCTGCCGGTGGTGGTGCCTGCCTGATTATTAAAGAAGTGGGAAAAACAAATTAAAGATTCTGATCAGCCAGCACTCGGTTAAGAAGAAATTGTGAGTGAATGCTAATTACCGAAAAACAAACAGTTACGGGGTGACTTAAAGTCACCCCGTAACTCAACGGACTAGCGGTTCGCGTGAAATTTCAGGAAGTTGCAAATCTCGTCTAAAGCAAATTTCGACTCCCGAAAAAGATTACCAAATGCCGGATAGCAATGACACATTCCCTTATCCACTCTGAGAGTGACTTCTACTCCTTCGGCTCGCGCTTTTTGGGCAAACTGGATCGAATCATCCAATAAAATTTCGTTGCCACCTGCGCTGATATGCAGGGGCGGAAGGCCTTTCAAATCGCCATACAGCGGAGAAACAAACGGGTTTCGTTTATCGGTTTCGCCAGCATAAAATTTGCTTGCATTTTCAGCGCTTCCTTTGGGTGAAAGGCATTTATTGACATTGGCCTTGTATGAGTTTCCGGTAAGCATCAAGTCGGTCCATGGCGATAAAACAGCAGCGGCAACAGGAAATGCAATGCTTTTATCTTTAATGGCAAGTAAAGTTGCCAAACACAATCCGGCCCCGGCTGAATCACCGGCAAAAACAATGTTCTTAGGGTCAAAACCTTGTTCAAGAATATAACTATAGGCAGCCAAAGCATCGTGCAGCGCTGCCGGAAACGAATGTTCGGGCGAGAGCCGGTAATCAAATACCAAAGCGTTGATACCGCTGCCTTTCACAAATTTATAAACATGTTGGCGGTGCGACTGAGGTGAGCCAGTTACATACATACCGCCATGAAAGTAGAGCATCGCTTTTTGACCGTTGTTCAATGGTAGTTTCAGCCATTCGGCATACATATTCCCAATTGAAACCTCAATTACCTGAACCTCTTCGGGCAGCTTGCCAAACATTTTACCACCTTTTTCGGTCTGGGCCCTTAACTTTTTAATTCCTTCCGGAGTTGGGTCGAACACGTTATTTAGCTGAAATCGAAACAAATTTCGGTGAACGAGCAAGCCCAGTATTATTTTGCTTTTTAAACTTTGCATACCATTTAACTTTACTATATATCAGCTTATTTTAAAAACATACTTAAGAGAATCGCTGAATCCGGCATCTTAAACCGGGAACCATAGATGGCTTTATTCAAGGCCAATCCGTTGATTGACGAAAAGAAAAGAGTGGCCATTTCCTTTGCATCATGATTTTTGATAGTTCCATCTGCCTGCCCTTGCTTCAGGATACGGGTAACTACCTCGTATTTTACATCATTTTGCGTCCTGATAATTTCTTTGGCCTCTTCCGGATAAGCATCAGACAAAGCTGTTTGGGTAATCAGAAAATAGTAATTGGCTGTATCGGCATTTTGCTCAAAACCTTTCAGTAATCCCTCTATGGCAACGATTATCTTTTCCTTTGCTGAAATAGGTAATTTTTCCAGATTCAATGCGGCTTCGTTCATCTTCTGCATCGCGCTGCCGATAAGCCACGTGAAAATTTCCTCTTTCGAATTATAATAGTGATAGATCAGACCTTGTGACATTCCTGTTTTTACAGCAATATCACTGATTTTAGTGGCAGCAAGTCCCTTGGTAGCAAATAGAGATAAAGCCGATCGAAGAATCTGATCTCTCCGTTCGTCTTTTACTTTCTGATTGGCTTCTTTATTTCGTGGCATTTTTATTGATTGAATATTTATTCAATACAAAAATAAATCAAATTTTCAATTCTGAAAATTATTTCAGGAGAAATTTCACAACTGATTTTTTGTAAGATCAGCCGAATTCCGACATCAACAGAATCAACGCTGAACCTTTGATCTTCAGAATCAGCTAAATCTCAAAACATTTTATATTTCTAAATGGTTTTATTAATCACTTTCAACTTGATAAATGAATAACTATGGAAAACGAAGCTTATGTAATTGAGCATACTTATCAGGCGCCAACCTCACAGGTGTGGAAAGCCATAACCGACAAGTCAGAAATGAAACTCTGGTATTTCGATCTTCCGGAGTTTAAACCGGAAGTTGGCTGTGAATTTCGATTTATGGGAGGACCATCTGAGGACCGGCAATATCAACACATTTGTCGGGTTATGGAGGTTATTCCCAGCAAAAAAATTGCATACTCCTGGCGTTACGACGGATATGAAGGAAACACACTGGTCACCTTTGAGCTTTTTGATGAAGGTAGCCAAACACGCCTGAAACTGACTCATGAAGGATTGGAAACCTTTCCGGCTGACAACCCTGATTTTGCGAAGGAAAACTTTGCAGAAGGATGGACCTGGTTTATCGGAACATCGCTGAAAGAATATCTGCAAAAAACGAATCTCCAATAACAATTTTCGAATATAAACTTAAAATCAATTTATTATGAAGATAGCCGTTCTTATTGTTCGTATCCTGATGGGATTGATGTTTGCCTTTGCCTCAATCGCATTTTTCTTTAAACTGGTCGATGCTCCGGAGCAAACCGGGAGTGTCAAAATTTTCAACGATGGAATTGCGGCCTCGATTTACCTGATGCCAACCGTAAAAGTCTTTGAACTTTTGTGTGCAATTGCCTTTCTCTCCGGAAAGTTTGTTCCGCTGGCTACTATAGTCATTTTCCCCATTACGCTAAATATTTTGCTGTTTCATGTGTTTCTGCAACCTGAAGGATTACCTATTGCAATTTTGCTAATGATCGGAAATCTCTTTCTGGCCTATTATTACCGTGCCAGATACAAAACGGTGTTGGCTGCATAACATCTCTTTCAATACGACTTAAGCATTAACCTTAAAACAATTATAAATGGCTGCATTTAACCCGTATTTAAATTTTAATGGAAATACCGAGGAGGCTTTTAATTTCTACAAATCGGTATTTGGTGGCGAGTTTGCTATGATAATGCGATTTCGGGATGCCCCGGGAAATGAAAATATGCCACCTGAAGTTTTGGATAAAATCATGCATATAGCCCTACCCATTGGCAACGGGAATATGCTGATGGCCACCGATTCGCTCGAATCGCTGGGACAAAAACTGGTAACTGGCAATAATCATTATCTCTGTATCAGTCCTTCCAGCAAAGAAGAAGCTGACGAAATTTATGCAAAACTTTCGGTCAATGGAAAGATAGAAATGCCTATACAGGATACCTTTTGGGGTGCCTATTACGGCGCTTTTGCCGATCAGTTTGGCATTCAGTGGATGATTAGCTATGATTATCCGAAAGCTTAATTTCTACCAAATAAATTGAAGCCCGGATCAGTCAAAATAAAGATTGATCCGGGCTTTTTAATGGCCTCCTGAAATGTTAAAAAGAGATAATTAACATTTCAGAAAAAGTTTTTTATCTAATTTTAGGTGTTCAAAATTAGTAGGCCATGAAAACTTCAGTATTTATTTTTATCGTTTGTACACTGATTTCTATATCGATATCAGCACAAACAAGACTAGAATCAAAATCTGATTCTGTAAAAATCGGGGCCAATTCCTTTCAGCATGCCCTTTACGACACTTTGAAATTAATCAATCCATTTGCTGGACATAATATTCCATTACCTGATCTGAAAAACAAACAATCCGCTTCAAATCTGAATCTGGCTTTAATTCCTCGAAATGAACATGGATTCACCAGATTCAATTTAGAGATGCCAGTTTACAACCCCAATTTCCGGTCTAAAATGCCAATAATGAGACCCGATTCTACCATACATTATCATATGCCGATTCAACATTTCTAAAAACCCAAACTCTAATATTTTTCAGCATATTTTTTACGTTCATCGGTCAGCTCCCTGAAGTTTTAATATATTTACAAGAACATTATTAGAATCGAACTTTAATTTACAGATTGGGAAACAATCGATAAATCCTCTTTTGTTGATTATCTAATGATATTTTGTAATTGGTACTATGAAGCAACTGACCACGCTTTTGATTGTTTTACTATTTCTGTCGTGTAACAGACCCGATTCAAAAACAAACCTCCCAGTTTTTGCACCGGAAACAACAGACGCACATGGTTATGTGATTCCAACCGATAGTATTTCAGCACCCATAACGATCGTTGCCGGAAAACCCAAAGCTGTTCGTCCCGGGAAATCGCCCCAATTGCCCACTTCCAACAACATAATACCAGCCGGTTCTCCAGAGGTTGTTACTGCCGGAATTCCCGCAATTTGTACGCCCGGTCGAGGCTATGATTTGCCAAAAATAATTACCTCAACAGCGAAACCGTTTATGTCTGGTATTCCTGAAGTTGTCGTTGCAAAAGATGCTTACAGTAAAGATGTTAATCCTGAAAGTTTTACTGCCTACGGGACTATCCAAGGGTTAAAACACAACCAGATCAGGTGCCTGATACAAGACCGAAACGGTAATCTTTGGTTTAGCAACGACGACGGCGTCACACGCTATGACGGTAAAAACCTGACTCATTTCTCGGTAAAAAACGGCTTAAGCAACAATATCGTTTTGACGATAATGGAAGATAAGGCAGGTGTGCTGTGGTTTGGCACTTTTGGAGGCGGAGTCACCCGCTTTGACGGTAAGTATTTTACCCAATATACCGAACACGACGGATTGAGCAATAACATTGTAAATTCAATTATTCAGGATAAAGCCGGAAATTATTGGTTTGCCACATCAGGCGGAGGAGTCTCGAAGTTCGACGGTAAAAATTTCACTCAATATACCTCAAAGCAGGGTTTAGGCAGTAACCAAATCCGAACAATATTTCAGGATATAGCCGGAAATATTTGGTTTGGCACTTTTGGCAATGGTGTTACCATGTATGACGGAAAAAAATTCATGAATTACCATACGAACGAAAGGTTTGCCGGAAGCCAGGTTGTTTCTGTTTTTCAGGATAAAGCCGGAGATTTATGGTTTGGAACGTATAAAACCGGAGCAATACGTTTTGACGGAAAAAAATTCTATCAATACACTGAAAAACAAGGATTAAGTGACAATAATATTCTTTGCATTCTTCAGGATAGAAAAGGCTCGATGTGGTTTGGTACCTCGGGTGGAGGCATATCAAAATTTGACGGAACAAAATTTACACACTATACTGAAAAAGAGGGCTTAACAAACAACTATGTTCGCTGCTCGCTCATTGACCGACAGGGAAACATGTGGTTTGGAACGCGTGATGGAGGTTTGGTGAGATACAATGGCAATCTGTTTTCGCATTACACCACGAATGATGGTCTCGGGAACAACAAAATTTTGAATATTATTCAGGATAAACACGACAATCTCTGGTTCGGCGCCTTTAGTGGCGGAGTTACCAAATATGATGGCAAATATTTTACCAGTTATTCAATCAAAGAAGGACTTCTACAAGACCGTATCTACACTATCCTGGAAGACAATGAAGGCAATATCTGGTTTGGTACCGATGGATTGGGAGTGACCAAATTCGATGGTAAATATTTCTATCACTACACTCAAAATGAAGGATTGTGCCACAATGGAATACGATGCATGTTGCAAGACCGGAAAGGAAATCTGTGGTTTTGCAGTTATGGTGGAGGTGTTTCAAAATTCGATGGCAAAAGTTTTGTGAATTATTCAAAAAAATCGGGTATTGGAAGCGATGAAATTTTAAGCATTCTTGAAGATAAAAACGGAAATATTTGGTTTGGTACCGACGACAATGGTGTGACCCGGTTCGATGGAAATACATTCACTCATTTTATTATTAATGAAGGACTTAGCAAAAACCCCATTGCCAGTATCATAGAAGATAAAACGGGAAATATTTGGTTTGGTACATCTGGTGGCGGAGCCACCCGGTATGATGGTAAACACTTAACCCATTTCACCGAGAAAGAAGGACTGACCAATAATTACATCAACGCTCTTTTTCAGGATAAAAAGGGGAAAATATGGATGAACACCCGGTTGGGTCCCAATATTCTGGAGGTTGGGGTACTGGATAAAAAAGCCGAAAGGCCGGAAATTCCTCTTTTTAAGAACTATTCGTACGAAGATGGCTTTTTGGGCATTGGATGTAACCTGGACGCCATATTCGAAGATCGTTCAGGCACAATCTGGATTGGATCGACCAACAGGTTAACGGCAATCCATCCTGAAGGTGAAGTTCCCGATACGATTGCTCCCAATATCCAGATAACAAATATCCAGCTGTTCAACGAAAATATTCCGTGGATAACCCTTGAGAATAAAATGGATACCAGTTTTGTTCTGGGCAATGGCGTTAAAGTGGGTAATTTCAGGTTTAGTACTGTTTCAAAATGGTATTATCTGCCCGAAAACCTAAGCCTCGCATACAACAACAACTTCCTGACTTTTAAATACATTGGCATTTCACAGAAACAAAATCAGAAGATCAAATATCAATATCAGTTAAAAGGGCTTGATGAAAGCTGGAACTCGCTTACCGACCGGACCGAAGTTACCTATGGAAATCTTGAACCTGGCAATTACCTGTTCAAGGTAAAAGCGATGAATAGTGAAGGCCGATGGAGTAATGAATATCAATATTCGTTTACCATTCGTCCTCCTTGGTGGAATACCTGGTGGTTTTATATACTTGCAACTGCTTTCGTCATATACCTCATTTACAGATTTATTAAATGGCGTGAACGTGAATTAACGCACCAGAAACTGGTTCTGGTGCAGAAAGTAAAAGAACAAACGTACGAACTGAACCAGAAAAACGAAGAGTTACAAATTACAAACAAGGAGTTACAGACCACCAATTCTGAAAAGGACAAATTCTTCTCGATCATATCTCACGATGTACGCGGTCCGTTAAGTACATTCCTCGGGTTAACCGAATTAATGGCCGAAGGACTACAAACCTATCCATTAAACGAGATTCAGCACATGGCCGAATCCATGAAAACCACAGCCTCCAATTTACTGGAGCTACTTGGAAACTTGCTCGAATGGGCGCGAATGCAGCGCGGTTTAATCGTATATAATCCTGAATCGATTATTCTGAATGATATTTGGATGGAATCAATGGAAGTCATTCATCAATCGGCAAGAAACAAGTCAATTGTAATTAAAGTTGAAATACCAGAAGCTATGACCGTAATTGCCGATAAAAATATGCTCGGATCAATCATCCGGAACCTGACTTCGAATGCGGTAAAATTCACTAAAGAAGGTGGAAAAGTTACCATCAAGGCAAAAAAGACTGAAACGAATTGGATAGAAATCTCGGTAAAAGATACCGGAATCGGGATGAAAGAAGAAATGGTCGAGAACCTTTTTAAAATAGACCGAAACAGCAGCCGTCCCGGAACTGCGGGTGAGCCGAGCACGGGTTTGGGGCTATTACTATGCAAAGATTTTGTAGAAAAACAAGACGGCCGCATTTGGGCCGAAAGTACGGTCGGGAAAGGCAGTACATTCTATTTCACACTTAAATCATCCTGAAATTTTACTAACCCAATAAATAACCAACTATTAATTAATCAACTCAAATGAAGCGTACTTCTATTTCAATGATGGCCGTGTTTTTTGTTATGGCCTTTTCAGTAAGCCAGGTATTTGCTGAAGTCAAATTACCTTCCATTTTTTGCGACAACATGGTGATGCAGCAGCAAACCGAAGCCGCCATTTGGGGGAAAGCCACCAAAAATTCAACAGTCAAAGTTTCAACCTCGTGGAATGGCAAGAGTTACAGCACGCAGGCTTCGGCCGACGGAAACTGGAAACTGAAAGTTTCGACCCCAAAAGCAGGCGGTCCTTACGAAATATCGATAAGCGACGGCAAATCGCTTAAACTGAAAAACGTATTGATTGGCGAAGTGTGGGTTTGCTCCGGACAGTCGAACATGGAAATGCCCATGAAAGGCTACAAAAACCAGCCGATTCTGGGTTCGTCAGATGCTGTTGCAACGTCGTCAAATCCAAACATCAGGATGTTTACTGTAAAAAAAGCAACCAGCGTGGAACCTCTCGACGATTTCACCGGCGACTGGAAATTGTGTGAACCTGAAAATGTTTATGAATTCAGCGCTACTGCCTATTATTTTGGCCTGATGCTGAATAAAACCCTGAAAGTTCCGGTGGGACTGATCAACACCAGCTGGGGCGGAACCCGTATCGAACCATGGATCAGTGAAATGGGTTGCAAAAACTTCGATTGGGTAAAACTTCCGGAGAAAAAACCGGTTGAAAACCTGTCGCCACAAACACCAACCGTTCTGTTTAACGCCATGATCAACCCGATTGTGGGCTACGGAATGCGCGGAGCCATCTGGTACCAGGGCGAATCGAACCGCAACGAGCCAAAAGAATATCAGAAACTGATGCCGGGTTTGATCGAAGACTGGCGCTCGTTATGGGGAATCGGCGAATTTCCGTTTTACTTTGTTCAGATTGCACCTTTCGACTACGGCCCATCCGGATTGAGTTCTGCTTACCTTCGCGAAGCCCAACTGAAAGCTTCAACCGCTATTAAAAACATCGGCATGGCTTGTATTATGGATATTGCTGAAAAAGATTGCATCCATCCGGAAGCGAAAGAAACTGGCTCCAAACGCCTGGCATTTCTGGCTCTGGCTCAAACCTATGGAATAAAAGGAATTGCCTGCCAAAGTCCGGTTCTGAAAGAAATGAAGATAGCTGAAGGCGTGGTTAAACTGACCTTCGACAATGCACCCAACGGATTAACTTCGTATGGCAAAGAATTAAGTTGTTTTGAAGTGGCCGGAGCCAACAAACGGTTCTTCCCGGCCAAAGCATTCATTACCAATGCCGGCATTACCTTAATTTCACCTTCAGTTGCCGAACCTGTTGCCGTGCGTTACGCATTTAAAGATTTTGTTGTTGGCGATCTGTTCAACACCGACGGATTACCTGTATCATCATTCCGCACCGACGAATGGGAACCTGAAAAATAAGAACCAACAAAATATAGTCATAAAAAAACCGGTCAGTAAAGCCGGTTTTTTTTATGCCCCAATTTCTTATTTCTAACGAAAACAAATGGTTGTTTTTTACTGATTTGGCAACAAGTTTGGGTATCGATTTTTAATAAGCTTTTTCATCGTCTCCGGAAGTTGATTGACCGGAACAGGTTTATCCTGTGGACGAGTTTGCTTTTGATTGATATCGCCCATCAAGCTCCATCGGCGCGTCATTTCAGCAGGTTCTCTGGCTGGCAAATCATATCGAGTAAAGTCAATTACTGTTTCCGAATTATCCATTTTTACACTGCGAAGTAAGGCCAGACGAAAATCCTTATTCATAAACCAGCGGATTTCCTTATCGGCGTCCGAACCACCAATACCCGACCCTATTTCTTCAAAGCGGTAATCGAAATCATTGGTGCGATAGTGCTTCCGCCAGATTAAGCCGAACTCGCCCTGGGTAATAAACTTCACATCAGGCCAGCGTTTTTTGATTTCGCTCAGCCAGTTGGTTAAACCAGCCACATCAATCGGAAGCGATACTTCCCAGCAATTGGTTACCCAGCCAAAGCCATTCAATTCAAATCCTCGGTCGAAATGGATGGCCGTGGAATGCAACATTTCTTTCAACCCCACTTCTAATCCGTATTTGTACAGAGTTTCAATTGGCCCCACTCCCATACGGCTGTTGAAACCTTCTTTAAAACCTTCGCGGCGGGCAGCCAGAAAATCCGTAGTCCAGCCATCCAGGTTCACACAATCCACAAAATCGGCTTTTCCCTGCGCCGGTTTGCAGAAATGCTCCTTCGATGGATAAAACGGATAGCAAACAGCTCCATCTCCATCTTGATTATCAATCGCATATTGGCTCCAGATGTTTCCCTGGCATACATGAATTCCTTCCGATTTGGCCAAAAAATCCTGATTTGCAGCTGATAAAAAACCAGCCACAACACTCTTCGGACGATAGCCATTACCAACGATTTCAGAAACTTTGGCCAACCCATCGTGTAAATCTTTATTTACCTGCTCTGTTGGATTATATGCATTCGCAAAATAGGCACCCGGAATAAATGTGATTTCGTCGCCATATTTCTTTTGGTATCCCACAACAAGTTCCCTGATTTTTCGATAATTGAAAGTTGTATCGTGCAAAGCCAGCCAGCTGAAAGCCCAGGTTATTTTCGCCCCAGGAAATCCGGTGCTAATTGCGTTCCTGAATTTGGTTACTACCAACGGAGTATGCAGGCTTCTTTCATCTTCACCCACATTTTTATCGCGTGCAACTTCAATCTGGTTTACGCGAATCACAGCGTTAAAAGTCAGAAAACGGGTTCCCATTAAAGGAATGGAATTACTCTGATTTTGATTGTTTTTGTTTGATGCTCCGGAAAGAAAAGTAAAAAGCACCAGGCCGAGCGAGAAAAAGAATGTTCTCATTGGATTTGGTTTAGTTGGTTGTCCTGTTAACTCTTCTCAAACGTGTTTAGTCGCCCGAGAAATTCAGGCATAAAGGTGGGAATAATTTCGATTGCAAGAACAATTTGCATGAAACAACAAAACCGCTGTTTCATGAACAGCGGTTTTGCTTTTATCAGTCATATTGAATAAAAACTAATCGTTATTCAATGCCCTGACCCTCGATACCATCAGGGTGATACCAATTCCGAAGACTCCAATAACAGCAAACGAATAGCGTAAGCCTGCAGCAGCCGAAATGTATCCGATTAATGGTGGCCCCATTAAAAATCCGAGAAAACTAACACTCGAAACGGTTGCCAATGCGATTCCGGGCGAAACTTTCGAATGCCGTCCGGCAGCGCTGTAAACAGTGGGCACAATGCTCGAAACGCCTAATCCTACCAACATAAAAGCAATGGTGCAGGGAATCAGGTACGGGAAGAAAACAGCAGTAAAGAGGCCTGCCGAAATCATTACTCCACAAATTTGCAAAAGCCTTTTCCGGCCCATTTTTGAAATCAGGTAATCGGCCACAAAACGCCCGGTTGCCATCATAATCATGAATGAAGTATAACCTAAAACAACAAGCGATGGCGGCGCATTAACCACATCTTTAAAGTAAATCCCACTCCAGTCGAACATGGCACCTTCGCTGGCCATACTGCAAAAGCCAATAATTCCCAACTGCAAAAGAATGCTATCGGGTTTGTTGAAAAATTTTCTCTTTGGTTCATCTGATGTTGGCGCAGGTGTGCTTCTCACCAAAAATGGATAGTTAATCCAAACAGTTGTCCACACGATCAGGATAATGGTTACAAAATGCCAGTAAACAGGTACCTTCAGATTAATCATTGCCAGCCCGATGAGCGCACCGGTAAAGCCTGCAAGACTCCACCCACCATGAAACGAGGCCATTATCGGGCGACCGTATAAACGTTCGGCGGAAACACCCTGTGTATTGATGGAGATGTTGCACATGTTGCCCGACAAGCCAAATAAAAACAAAGCAATTGCCAGCTGCCAGCCAGCTTGTACCAGCCCCACATTACTCAGGCAGATGGTATAAATCGGAAGAGCCCACAGTAAAACCTTATGGCTTCCAAAGCGGGTGACAAGTTTTCCGGAGAAAGGCATCATCAAAAACTGCCCAACAGGTAAAGCAAAAAGAATGGTTCCAAAAAGAGCATCGTTTAAATTAAGCGCTGTTTTGATGTCGGGAATACGGCTGGCCCACGACGAAAAACATAGTCCCATGCTGAAATATACCAACGCAACAGCCAACCTGACCCGCCTTTTATCGGGAACTTGTACTGTACTATTTTGTTTTTGATCTGACATTTAATTTCTGAATTTAAAAACCTTGAGGACTTCCGAATCCCAGAGTACTATCTCCTACTGCCTCAGAACCTGCATTTAAACAGGGCACAAAAATACACAACTTGTTTACTGCGAGTGTAAACTTGTATGTTTCTGATATCAGATTTATCAATCATTTCAAATCAGGAATTTCAAAATGATTTGGGCATAAAAAAACCCGATCAGACTGACCGGGTAATTTCGTTTTACTTTTTACCTATGCCTATTCCCATTTAATGGTTTTCGAATCGGCTGTAATAAACTGAAGATTATTCCCGGCATCAACTGTTACACCAGTTTCACCTCGTACGCCAACCAACTCGATTACATAGTTGTTATTAACTACAGGTGTTTTGCCCGGATACCAACCTATTGTTGAAGGACTAAATTCGAAACTAACAGCACTCGACGCAAGATAATTGCTCGAGAATAAGAGTTCCGATTTATCTGCCGAATAGCATTTTACCACATAGGCACCAGCATCGGTAACTTTATCCCAGGTAACTTTAAGCGTTTGCGAAACCACCGTTGCCGTTTTAATTACGATCGGTGTCAGTTTTTCGTCGCCAACGGCATCTTTTCCTGTAAGTGTTTCTCCGGCTGTGGTGATAATTTCGATTGAGTAGTCTCCTTTTACCGGAAGTTCACTTGTATAATCGCTTGTTTGCGGAATGAAAACAAATTGCTGTTTGCTCGCAGTAGCGACTAACTGATAAACTTTGCCGGGAGTTCCGGGTGCGGTTACTTTGGCTGATTGAATGTCGTGATTTGCACTTGCATAAATAACAATCGCGTATTTCACTCCGGCATCAGTTTTTAAATCCTGAATAATAACATCAGCCACACCCTGAAGCGAAACCTCAGTATCTTTTATACAAGATGAAAAGGCTAAAGCCCCAATCGACAGGCCAATGATACCTGCACGTAATTTTCTTAAATTTTCCATTCTGAATTTCATTTGAATTGTTTGTTAAAAATACCGTATTCCGGCGATTAAACCAAGATTCATTTCCGCCAACGGTTCGTTTGTTTAAGCCAAGATGGGTATGGGTATGCTATGGTTGCGTTGTAGTTTCGGAAAACCGTTAAACTTATTTTGGAATTTGGAACCTCAACCACCGGCAAACATTAAATTCCAGCAGGTTGGCTATCCTAAAAATTTATTCAGAAATAGAGGAAACGAATCGTACTTTTTGATTTTCGGCAATCATCGGAACCGATAAAGAAATTGCATCACGATACTTCGCCCGGTCCTGATTTTCGTTATACAAAAAACCAACGTTTCATATACCTATACCTACCATTCGTGTAAAAAATCGGCCATTCACAAAAAATGAGGTCAAACCATAATGATAAATTGATATGACTATCATAACTTTATTGGTATATTAATTCATACAATAACCTTTAAACAAAAAAGTTATGGATAATAAAATCAATTATTCGATTCCGTCTGAGGTCATCGATGAGGCTACATCAAAGCTAAACGAAGTAACAAACATCTTAAAACCTTACCTGATTGCACTCACTCCCACCGAACGGCAGGAGTTGCCTAAAATGAGCGATGGTACCCTGCCATTTGTTCAGAAATGCGTGGGTTATTGCCAATCGAACCCTGAATTTGCTCCAGCTTTCATCGATTTTAACGGATTGCGATCTGATATGTTGGTTTACGAACAATTGCAACCCATTTATCGGATGATTTTCCAGCTCGAGAATAAACTGAACGATACCACCATGCAAGCAGGCGCCGAAAGTTTTGTCAGTGCACTAAGCTACTACAATTCGGTAAAATATGCTGCCCGCATGGATGCTCCGGGCGCTAAATCCATTGCCGACGATTTAAGCAAACGGTTTGCCCGCTCCAGCAAACCGGTGCCTTCTCCGGAAAACAATTAAGCGTATTTAAAACGAATTAAGGGCCCGATTGCCAGAGGCTCTTGAATTTGGGTGGAAAAGAAGCCGGGACGTCTCCCGGCTTCTTTATTTTAAAATAACTGAGTTCGATATTAACCTGAATAGATAACAATTTTAAAACAGGAAATTAATAAGGTTTAAGTAGTGAGAAAAGAATAATATCGCATTTTTCATTGGCCAATAAATTGGACTCACCCCAAGTCGCCTGTGGGCGACTTCTCCCCTCTCTATGAATAGAGAGGGGAAGAGCGAGCTTTGCGAGCGAGGGGTGAGTCAAAAAATGAATGATAAGAAATACGACATTATTTCATTCAAATTACTTAGTTCGAATTAAAGTTAAAATAGCTGAACACTATTCGAAAAAACGACAAGGGGGTACTTCCGAAGTGGAGGGGGGTACTTCGGAAGTACCCCCCTCCACTTCAAACATGCAACGATCGACCTTTAAACCGGAGCCTTCCGTGTTTTTTACCAAACGATGGAGGTTGAAGACGGAACCTTGGGTCCCGGCCATGCAAAGTCCGATGTTTTTAACGGAACATTGGGTCTTGAACATGCAAAGTTCGATGTTGGAGACGGAATATTCAGTGTAAAAGGTGCGGTATTTGGCGCTGGAGGTCGGCAGTTGCGAGTTTGAAAGTGAACGTTAGATGTTAGAGCTCGATTACTGAGGGGGTGACTCGAAGTCACCCCCTCAGTAATTTACATTACGCTTGTTCTACAATCTGGATTTCCTCATTGCTTAAGCCATAAAGGGCATAAA
The DNA here is from genome assembly GCA_963676375.2 of Prolixibacteraceae bacterium. Lineage (GTDB taxonomy): Bacteria > Bacteroidota > Bacteroidia > Bacteroidales > Prolixibacteraceae > Aquipluma. Next base: position 142,708 of record CAXXPT010000014.1, on the reverse strand, counting down.
CCATGCGGTCGATTTCGCGGTCGGTGGTGTCGATAGTAGTTTTTAATTCGAGGGCTTTTTTACTCTCCTGAACGAAATAATCCTCCCAATCGGCTTTTTGCGATAGGGTGAGTTTTACTTTGTTCTTTTCAAGCTCTTTTAAAAACTCATTAAACGATAGTTGAAACCAATTTTCAAGTTTAGCCGAAAGCTTTTCCAAATTGTATTCGCGCTGTATGTTGCGGGTAAATTTTTGGGATGATTCCTGAAGTTCTTTATTTAGGGAAAGCATTTGATCAGCCTTATTTGCTAAAGCATCATTGGTATTTGGAACAGGAATTTGTCCAAAATATTTCCAAATTAATTGACAACCATTCTGAATTTGTGTACAATATTTATTTATCAGCCACCATCCCATTTTTGAATTCAATATCGCAAGCAAACCTTTATCTTTAGTTGGCATTATCCACATGGAATCATTACAATAAACGCCATTTTCATCATAAATAAAGCAAGGTCTAACTTGAAATTTCTGGTACATGATTTTAGGCAACAAAAATTGATCGTAATAATCACAAGCTCTAATTTCCCACCAATAATCACCCTTATCTGTCCGCTTTTTTCCCCTTTCTTCAAAAGGGTTTAACCATGCTGCAATTGATGGATATGAATTTGCGAACCACGCCCAAGCATCAACCTCATCAGGGAGAATTTCCATTCTCCTTTTTATAAATCCTTTTTCAATAAGTATTAAATTGCTTATTGATTTAGGCATTGCATAAGCTTTAACATCGCGACCTTGCAAAAATGGTTTTATTAATTCATTGGCATTTCTGTTTTCAGCGATTAATCTTCGGCTTGTTTCTTCGTCAATTAAAAATGCTTCAGTAAGTCCAGTTAATACTCCTCGATAAGCTTCACCACCAACAAAATCGGCCAATACTTTATGGCTACCTTTTAATCGCTCAATTAATTTTAGCTCAACACCCGACGAAATCACCCAGGTTTCACCTGAAAATTGATCAATTCGAAATGTTTCAGCCGTTTGGATTACATTAGCATAAAAATCATCCTTATTGGCTACGCTTAAAACTGAGACTGCGAATTCTTCCTTTGGCTTTGCTTTTCGGGAAACAAAAATACAAGGATAAGTAGTTGCACCCTCAAAAATCTGTATGTCTCCAAAATCGATCAATTGATTGAGTTCAAAGTTCAGGAAATATTCACGTAACGGCTTTCCATAGCCAGCCTGCAACCATTTGTTAGGCATAATGAAAGAAATGATCCCGTTTTGCTTTAGAATATTGAAGCCATGCTCAACAAAAAGGCAATAAAGATCGCCGCGTTTATCAAATGTTTTGTAGCTCAATCTCGATAAAGCATCAGAAATATCCTTCATCTTTTCCAGATGTACATACGGCGGATTCCCGATTACCACGTCGAAACCACCCTTTGCAAAAACATCCGGGAATTCGTTTTGCCAGTTAAAGGCTTTATCGCCTGCAACGGCAGGGTCGTCAATGAGCGAGTTGCCGCATTTAATGTTGTTGTTCAGGGTAGTGAGTTTACGTCCGCGTTGTGCGGTGCGCAACCACAACGAGAGTTTGGCAATATCCACACTCTCTTCGTTAATATCGACCCCATAAATATTTTGCTCCAAAATATGGTTGCTGATGTCCTGAAACACAATGCTGGCGCCAAACAGTTGAGCCTGCAATTCGTCGATATAGGCATGTTCGGTCATTAAAAATTCGAGCGCCTGGTTCAGAAAAGCTCCACTTCCGCAAGCCGGATCGCAAATGGTAATTTGCAGCAACCAGTTACGGTAAGCCTGTAAATGGTCGGCCAGCTTTTTAATCGTTTCCTTTTTGCGGTTGCGCCGTCCTTTGGCATATTCTTCGTCAACAATTTCAAGTTCGGTTTTCTTTTCGTCGCAAAGTTTGCCAACGGTATTTTCAACAATGTATTTGGTAATGTATTTGGGCGTGTAAAAAACCCCGTCTTTTTTACGCTTAGTTTTGCTCTTGTCAATCTCCTGCCCTTCGAGTTCGGCGGTAATGTTTTCAATTTCATTGAGGCTGTTTTCGAAAATATGCCCGAGTATGTTAACATCAATTTCGCTCTGGAAATCGTAATTCGTGAGCTTCGTAATATGCGGATGCAGAATTTCATCGTCAATCACCACATGATCGAGCACCTCATCGGGCAAAAACAATCCGCCGTTGTAGGCAAAAATATCACCCTCCGGATTTTTGCCTTTCCGTCCGGTGTTAATGTATCCGAAATACTGGTTAAAAATAATGTACAAAGGTTTGTAGGCATCTTCGTCTTTAAGCAACTCCCACCGGTTGATGATTCGCGAAACAGAATTGGGTGGCAACAAACCGCTGTCTTCGGCAAAAAGTATAAACAGGTAACGGTCGAGCAGTTTCTGGGTTTTCTTAAACAGCAGCAAACGGTCGGCCTCCGGACTGTTTTTCACCATGTTCTGCCACAAATCGGTGCGGAAAGCCGAATAATCTTTGTACAGTTGTTTGGTTACTTTTTCTTCTTCGAGCAGGCTGTCTTCCTTCACTTTCAGCGGAACACCGTTCAACAGGTTTCCGGCGCTCAGGCACAGCCACAGCAGTTGAAATTCGCTTTCGGTTAAGGTAAACAGGTTAAATTCGAGGTGATCAACCGAATGATGAATAAAAAAACGCAACTTCTCGAAATTGGAAGTGATGACATAGATACACCCTGTTTGGTTGTTCTTGTAGTTGAACGCCTGAACATTGATTTTATCCAGGTCTTTGGTATCCGTTCCTTTCAGTTCAATTACCCCAAGCGCTTTTCCATCTTTCAGAATGGCACCATCAGCTTTCTTAGCTCCTTTTTCGTTCTTCAGTTCCGAAGTCAGGTTAAAGCCGGGCGATGGATTGAGCGTATAGCCCAAAACATTTACAAACAATTCCCTCAGAAATCCTTCCTGAAACTGTTCTTCTTTGGCATCGCGAATATTTTGCTGAATCTCGGTATTATGAAAATAGGCTGTAAACTTTTTGTATGCGGTTTTTAAGACTTCCGCATCCTGATTCTTCAGGTGTTTTTGGAGTACTGAATTTTGAAAGAATTTCATGGAAGTGGTCCGTTCTTGTTGTGATTTTAAGTCCGGTCAAAGACTCAATTATCAGGTCAAAAAAAAGTAAAGATTTATTTTTCTAAAGATAAAGAGGTTTCCGATATGTAAAGCAATGAAGTGATATTTTTATGGCTAAGGTTTTGATCTAAAAACAAAAGTGGCTGAATGAGAAGTTTTAATCCTGCATTCAGCCACTTTCATATAGGTTTTCTCATTAAATTAATTTCCAAATTCTCAAATTTATTTGCTTCCGGCCACAACCGTGTAACAATCTTCCGGATTCAGGTATTGCTGCGCCAACTGCATCAGTTCTGCTGATGTAATGTTACGAAGAATCTTTAGTGCGTCGTCGTAAAACGTATAATCTAACTCAAAATCGTTGATTGCTTTAAAACTTCCGGCCAGTGCAAACGGACCATCGAAGTCGCGCAGAAATTCGCCCAAAAGATAACTTTTTACGGTTTCCAACTCGTTCTCCGATACTGGTTCTGTCTGAAGCCGTCTCATTTCCACCGCAATTTCTTTCAAGGTTGGTTCAATGTATTCGTTGCCCACTTCGGTCGAGATAACCAGATAACTGGCCTTTTTCAAGGTCAAAACAAAGCTGCCGATTCCGTAGGTATAACCTTTTTCTTCGCGTATGTTGGCCATGAGGCGCGACCCAAAATAACCGCCCAAAATGGTGATCAGAATCGATAATGCGTGATAATCCGGATGGGTTTTCGGAACCCAAAACTTCCCTACCCTGATGGCCGATTGTATTCCATTAGCCTTTTCAACATGATGGATTTTCTCCGGAGCCGGATTGATTTCATATTCAGGAATTTCAACCGCATTTTGTTGCCAATCGGTCCCACCAAAGCGATCGTCGAGCATCTGTAGAACCGATTCGTCGATCTTCCCGGCAGCTATGATGTGGCAATTTCCGGAGTGGTAAAACGAGCGATAAAAACTGATCAGATCTTCGCGGGTAATCTGGTCGAAGTCTTCCAATTTATTGTTGATGGCGTACGGATGAGCATCACCAAACATCACTTGGGTGAATTTCTTCTGGCAAAGGGTGCGGACTTTCTCGTTTTCGAGCAGCCATTTCTGCTTGTTTTTGGCAATCAGTACCTCAAGTTCATGCTCCGGAAAAACCGATCGTTTGATCATATCCTCCATCACTTCCAAAATAGCAGGCAAATGTTTTCCCAGACTAACCACGTTCACAAAACCCTGGTTCTGATCCACAGTTAACTGAACGTATGCACCGTAAAAGTCGAATTTCTCGGCAATTTCGGCTGCGGTAAAGTTTGTGCTTCCTTCTTCGAGCATCGAATTGCAAAGGCTCGCCACCAGATTGGCAGGCTGAAACCACGTTCCGGCCTCAAAAACAAAATCAATTTTAACTACATCCTGGGTTCCGGCATTCACAAAATGAACCGGAAGACCATTTGAAAGCAGCCGCTTTTCGGCCTTCACCATATCGATGTGTTCAATCGGATTAACTGTTGGTTGTATCGTGCGATTCAGCATGTTCTATTTTTTAGCAAAGTAATTGAGCACCGAACAGTTTTCGGGCCTGAAGATTTGTTGCGAAACCTGTTGTATTTGTTCGGGGGTAACTGCCCGGTAACTTTCAACCTGCGTATTGATCAGGCTGGCATCTTTCAATATTTCATTGGTGGCCAGATTCATCGCCTTGGTCAGGTAATTCATTTCGCCATACACAATGTTGGCTTCCACCTTATTTTTCACTTTTTCGAGCTCGTATTCAGGCACACGGTCCTGTTTCATTCGGTCGAGTTCGCACTCAATGGCTTTTCGGGCAGTTTCGAGCGAAACGCCATCGCTTGTTTTTCCTGAAACGACAAATAATCCGGGTTCATAATCGCCTGAAAGATAGGCATCCAACTCTGTGAACAGTTTTTCTTTCTGAACCAGATTTTGGTACATGCGCGACGAATTCCCGTTCGAAAGCACATCCGAAACCAAGTCGGTGGCATAATACATCGGATCGAGCCGGTTGGTCATGTGATAAGCCATGTAGATTGTATCATTCGGCACATTGCGGGTTACAGTTTGCTCGCGGATTTCGGTTTGTTCAGGCTCTTGCGGAATATCTCTCGGCTGTACATTCCGGTTCGGAATAGGGCCAAACCAGCGCTCGGCAAGCTTTACCACCTGATCAAAATCCACATCACCGGTAACTACCAACACTGCGTTATCGGGTGCATAATGGGCAAAGAAAAAATCTTTTACCTGCTGCATGGTCGCTTTTTCGATGTGGCTGATTTCGCGCCCGATGGTCGGCCACTGGTACGGATGAACCTTGTAGGCCAATTGGCGGAGCAGCGGCCACACATCGCCATACGGCTGATTCAGCTGCCGCTGCTTGAATTCTTCAATGACAACATTTCGCTGAACATCGAGGCTGGTTTTTGAGAAAGCCAGTTCGAGCATTCGGTCTGATTCGAGCCAAAAACCGGTCTCGATATTGTTTTTGGGTACTGTGAGGTAATAATTGGTGAGGTCGTTCGACGTGTAGGCATTATTATCGCCACCGGCCTTTTGCAGCGGCTCGTCGTACGACGGAATATGCTTTGAACCACCAAACATCAGGTGTTCAAAAAGATGGGCAAACCCGGTTCGATCCGGGTGCTCGTCGCGCGAGCCCACATTGTAGCAAACATCTACCGCCACCATCGGGGTTGTTTTATCCTGATGGACAATCACCGTCAGTCCGTTTGCTAATTTGGTACGTTCAAAATGTATCATAAAAAAGATTTGAAAATGAAATTATTTGAAGATTTGAAAATGAAACGACTTGAAGATGAAATGATTTCTGCTTTTTAATCTTCAAATTCCCAAATTTTCACATTTTAAAATTGTCAATTCGTTCTTTGGCCTGCTGGTATTCCTGAAGGAGGTTTGCCATGATGGTTTCAACCGGCAATATTTCGTTGATAATGGATGCCACCTGCCCAATTTCAAGTTCGCCTTCGGCTAAATCGCCTTCGAACATTCCTTTTTTTGCACGTCCGCGACCAAGTAAAACTCTCAATGAATCAGCATCGGCACCTTCCTGCTCCCGTTTATTCACTTCCTGAAAGAATTCGTTTTTAATCAGGCGAACCGGGCCAATTTTCTTCAGCGCCAGTTTGGTGTCACCTTCGGTCAATCCGGTTACCAGCTTTTTGAAATCGGGATGAGCCGATGATTCTTCGGAAATAGCAAACAGCGATCCGATTTGAACACCATCGGCACCCAGTGCCATTGCTGCAAGAATAGCATCACCGGTTCCAATTCCACCGGCAGCCATCAGCGGCAGCGAACTTACCCGTCGAACCGCCGGAATCAGTGTCATTGTTGTGGTTTCTTCTTTGCCATTGTGCCCGCCAGCTTCAAAACCTTCAGCAACAATAGCATCCACTCCGGCCTCTTCACATTTCAGGGCAAAAGCAGAACTGGCAATCACATGAGCAACGATTATTCCACGTTCTTTTAGCCACGCCGTATATTTTTTCGGACTTCCGGCCGATGTAAAAACAACAGGAACCTTCTCTTCAGCAATAATGTTCATTATCGTTTCCAATTCAGGATAAAATAACGGGACATTTACACCAAAAGGTTTATCGGTTGCCTGTTTCGTTTTCTGAATATGCTCGCGAAGCGTATCGGGATGCATAGAACCTGCGCCAATCAGTCCTAGTCCGCCATTGTTGCTAACTGCAGAGGCTAATCGCCATCCACTGCACCAAACCATTCCGGCCTGAATGATTGGATATTTTATCCCGAAGAGTTTACAAATCCGGTTTTCCATGTCAAAAATCTAAAATTCTGAAATTCGGTGCAAAGGTAGGAAATTCGATGAGCGAATAGATAATTTGAAAATTTGTGGATGTGAAGATATCTGGATAGCAAATATAGATTTTCAAATCTTCAAATCTCCCCTTTCCCAACAGCGACTGACCACCTACTACGCTTCTTCAACGATCACTTTCTCCAACTCGGTGGTAAGCTGAACAACTGAGATTTTGTGCATCAATTCGCCTTGTATAGCTAACGAGATATTACCTGTTTCTTCTGAAACAACAATAGCCAGAGCATCTGTAACTTCAGAAATACCAACAGCTGCGCGATGCCGAAGTCCATGATTCGGATCGAGATCGTGCCGTTCAGTAAGCGGCAAAATGCAACGAGCAGCCGCAATCCGGTTCCCCACAATAACTACGGCACCATCGTGCAATGGCGTATTTTTAAAGAATATGGTTTCGAGTAAAGCAGAGGAAATGCGGGCATTCATTTTCTCGCCCGAACGAATAATATCTTTTAACTCGGAGTTTTGAGGAATAACAATGAGTGCGCCTGTTTTCGACCGTGCCAGATTATCGCAAGCCCTTACAATTTCTTTAATTTGAATATTGGTCGCTGGTTTAATCTTTTCAGAAGCAAAAAGCTTATCGAATCCGAAGCTGCGTTTTGTCTGGTAATTTGTCCCGATTAATAAAAGAAAGCGGCGTATTTCCTGCTGAAAAACTACAATCAGAGCCAGCACTCCCACCCCGATGAATTGCCCCATCAGCGTACTTAAAAGTTCCAGGTTCAATGCTTTAATAACCAGCCAACTCACATACACCAGAAAAAAGCCGATGAAGATACTGAAGGCAACAGTTCCTTTGATAATCCGGTACATCTGGTAGAGCAACACAGAAACCAGCAGAATATCAACTACGTCCAAAGCCCTTATCGTGATAAATAATGTCATAATTGAAAGTAAAAAGGCAAAAGTAAAAAATCTGACGCGACGTCTCCCTGAACTAGTTTCAGGGTCTCATTAATGGGGAGATGCTGAAACAAGTTCAGCATGACATCATAGAATCAAACCCACTCTATTCAGATGTTGAACGAACCATATTCATAATACGGATCGCATCAACAGCCTCGCGTACATCATGAACCCGCAAAACATCGGCACCACCCATCAAAGCCAGAGTATTGATTACCGATGTTCCGTTAAGCGCTTCTTCAGGATTGGTCTTCAACAATTTATATATCATAGATTTACGCGAAACTCCGACCAAAAGTGGCAACTGAAACACTTTGAACGAATCGAGACGATTTAAAAGTTCATAATTGTGTTCCAACGTTTTTCCGAAACCAAAGCCGGGATCGATAATCACATCTTTCACGCCGGCCTTAGTTAGTTTCTTGACCCGATCTGTAAAAAAAAGTGATATTTCGCGAATAATATCTTCGTATTCCGGATTCTCCTGCATCTTAAGCGGAGTTCCCTGCATATGCATCAAAACATACGGAACGCCAAGCTTTCCAACGGTATCGAACATATGAGCATCAAAATTACCACCCGAAACATCATTCACCATGCAAGGACCGCAATCTTCAATTACTTTGAGCGCTACCCAGGAGCGGTAAGTATCAATAGAAATAAAGGCATCGGGAAAATGTTTGCGGACTGCCTTTACCGCTGGCAGCAAGCGATCAATTTCATCTTTAGTCGATATGGCTTCTGCCCCCGGTTGTGTAGAAATAGCTCCAATATCAATGACAGCGCCCCCTTGTTCCAGAATTTCTTCGGCTCGTTTAACAACTTTTTTTTCGGTTTTGTATTTCCCTCCATCAAAAAATGAATCCGGAGTAACATTCAGGATGCCCATTACGACAGGTTGCGCAAGATTTAGAATCTGTCCGTTAAGGTTAATTGTGTTCTTGCGTTTCAGGAATTTAGTTGCGGTTGTGGTGATTAACATACGATAAAGTTTTGATCGCTTAAAATCATGTGTTTCACAAAAGTAAAATAAAATGCAATCAAAATACACATTAAATTAATACTTTTATGGCTTCAAAAATTACGATAATCATGGATAAAACAAGCCAGCAATACGACCACGTCATTAATATTTGTCAGGATATTTTCACTAAAAAGATGAAAGATTATGGCATCGCCTGGCGCATTCTTCGCCCGAGTTCGATGACCGACCAGATCTATATTAAAGCTCAGCGAATCAGGAGTATTGAACAAAAAGGAGTAAGCAAAATTGACGAAGGTGTCAGGTCGGAGTACATCGGAATTGTGAACTACTGCATCATGGCGATTATTCAGCTTGAAAAAGGAACTTCGGAATCGGACGACCTTACCGAAGACGAAACGTTAGGCTTATATACGAAATATTTTACCGAAGCCAAAGAGTTGATGATGGCCAAAAACCACGACTACGACGAGGCCTGGCGCAACATGCGGATGAGTTCGTACACCGATTTAATTTTGATGAAACTGAAGCGCACCAAACAAATTGAAGATAATTTGGGAAAAACGATCATCTCCGAAGGTATTGAAGCAAATTACCTTGACATGATCAATTATGCCGTTTTTGCGTTAATTAAGATTGAATTCTAAATTAAACGCCCATGTTAAAACACATTGCACGCATTTTACTTGGATTAACATTTGTATTCTCCGGTTTTGTGAAAGGTATCGATCCGTGGGGATCGGCTTATAAATTCACCGATTATTTTAATGCTTTCCAGATGCCCTGGCTGACCAATCTGGCTTTTGCCTTGGGGATATTTCTGGCAGCCACCGAGTTTTTTCTGGGTGTAGCATTTATCTTTAATTTCTTTATCCGGATTACAAGTTGGCTGATGCTTGCGTTCATGCTGTTTTTTACCGTTTTAACTTTTGTGTTGGCACTCACCAATCCGGTTACCGACTGTGGTTGCTTTGGCGACGCTCTGGTGATTACCAACTGGCAAACCTTCTATAAGAATATCATTTTACTTGCCCTGGCCATTTTCGTATTCATGCAGCGGAAGAACTTCCAGAGCAAAAACGGGCCAATTCTTTCTATCGCATTCACCGGAATGACAGTCGTTTTCTATTTTTACCTGGTTACCTATTCGTATAACCATCTACCAATCATCGACTTCAGCCCATACAAAGTGGGTGTAAATATTCCTGAAGCCATGAAAATTCCGGAGAGCGCCCCAAAAGCCATCTACGAAAACGAATTTATCTACAAAAACCTGAAAACCGGTGAAGATAAAAAGTTTAAAGAGGCTAACTACCCATGGAAAGATACGCTAAACTGGAAATTTGTGAAAATGGGAGATCAAAAACTGATTCAAAAAGGGTACACACCGCCCATTCACGATTTCAGGATTGAAACTCCGGAAGGCGAAGACATTAAAGATTTTTTCTTGTACGACGAAAAATATACATTCATCGTTATTGCTTCCAATCTTCAGAAAACCGATAAGGAAGGGATGAAAAGAGCAGCAAGTCTTGCGGTCGCAGCAAAAGCCAAAGGATATAACTTTATTGCGTTGACCTCGACTTCACCCGATAGTTTTGAGGCTTTTAAGAATGAAACCGGTGCCAATTTTGATTTTTTTAATACCGACGAAATTGCATTGAAAACCATTGTCCGTTCCAATCCAGGCCTGATTATTCTGAAGAAAGGAACCATACTTCGGAAGTACCATTTTAATGATATCCCTAAACCTGAAGAACTGGACGAGCAGATTCCAAAATAGCCATACTAAAAACCGGATTTTACCGTTCGGATAAAAAGCCGAATCAACAGAATTATGCGTAAACTTATCATACTATTTATTCTTCAAGCATTTGTTTATCCAATGGCATTTGGCCAGATAGGGGGCGAAAGCACCTACGATTTCCTGAACCTGACCAACTCTGCACGAATGGCTGCATTAGGTGGAAACCAGATCGCCATCAATGATTCGGCTGATTTGAATACTTCGTACAACAATCCATCGCTGCTGAAACCCGACATGAGAAACCAACTTGCCATGAACTACGTTGGTTATTTTGCCGGAGTCAATTACGGTTACGCGGCGTATTCGTTTGGCACCCCACTCCCCGGGAACTTTGCGGTAGGAATGCATTACATCAACTACGGAAATTTCATTGAGGCGCTTCCTTCGGGAGAAAAGACCGGGGCAACATTCAATGCTGCCGAGTATGCGCTAAACATTATCTGGTCAAACAAATACAAGCAATTTACTTACGGTATTAACTTGAAGCCTATACTTTCGTCGTTCGAGAGCTACCAATCGATTGGCTTTGCCGCCGATTTGGGATTAAGCTATTTCAGTAAGAACCAAAGTACCGTAACTGCGCTGGTTGCCCGAAATATTGGCACTCAAATCACCACTTATTACGATGGAGCCGAAAAGGAATCTATTCCGTTCGACCTGCAATTCGGGATTTCGCAAAAGTTAGCACACGCTCCTATCCGTTTTGCTGCCACTTTACAACATCTTCAGAAATGGGATTTAGCCAAGCCAACAGAAGATAATACCGGAACCACAACCACTTATACAGAAGATAAGTTTACCAAGAAATTCATGCGGCACCTGCTTCTCGGCGTTGAATTACTGCCTTCGCCAAATTTCACTATCCGGGCAGGTTATAACTACCAGTTGCGGCAAGAAATGAAATTGGATGAAAAAATGTCGACAGTCGGGTTCTCCTGGGGGTTTGGATTCCGCATTTCACGTTTTCAAATCAACTATGGCTCCGCCCGGTATCATTTGGCCGGATCGAGCAACTTGATTTCGATTGCGATTAATTTGAATGATGGTTTCAGAAAAGGCGAATAATTCAATTTGCTCTTCCTTTTCTCTTCTTCGTGACAAAAATCAACGGAAATCCCGGATTTCTTATGTTCCTTTGTGCTTCGACTAAAAAATCCGTCCTATGACCTTCATTCCGAACGACAAAATTTTCAGCCTCAAGTGGTTTAAAGATTACAGCATGATTGTAATCGGTGCATTCATTCTGGCTGTCGGGTTTGTGTATTTCATTTCGCCTCACCGTATTGTTCCCGGCGGAGTTTACGGGATTGCCATTGTGGTACACTACATGACCGTCGGTCTGTTTTCATTCGCACCCGAAGGGTTCCCAATTGGTTTGTTCGGCTTAATCCTGAATATTCCGCTTACCATCGCAGGCATCAAGATTCTGGGGCCACGTTTCGGTGTAAAAACGGTTGTCGGATTTGTTCTTTCTTCAGTATTCATGGATGTGATTACTTATATGCGCGTTGATGGCGATGCCCCTCTTGTGTCCGACATCTTGCTCTCGTGCGTATTTGGCGGTGTGCTGGTTGGATTCGGACTAGGCTTGATTTTTAAGGCCCGTGCGACTTCAGGAGGCTCGGATATTATTGCCATGATTATTGCAAAATATACCCGTATGCAACTCGGGCAACTGATGATCTACGTGGATTCGACCATCGTTTTGCTTAGTTTGGTTGCCTTTAAAGATTGGCAGATTCCGCTGTATTCGTGGGTAGTTATCTACATTACCGGCCGTGCCATCGATTTGGTTCTCGAAGGTGGCGACTACAATAAAGCCCTTATTATCATTTCTGAAAAACACGAGGAAATTAAGCGTAAGATTCTGATTGATCTGGAACGTGGCGGTACTTACCTGAAAGGAAGCGGAATGTTTACCGGAAACGACAAACACATCATTTACACCGTGGTTAGCCGACGAGAAGTTGCTATTCTGGAGGAATTTATCAGCACCATTGATCCGGATGCTTTTATTACCGTAATGGATACACACGAAATTCTGGGCGAAGGATTCCAATCGCTGAAGCATAAAGTGCAGGATTAGAGTCCGAAGACGGAAGTCCGGAGAAAGAAAACCGGAGAAAGGCGAAGAGAAACCGTAAATCGGAGAACCGATCCCTAAGCCCGTCAAAGGGAAACTTTCACAATAATTTAAAGTCCGATTCCTGATTATAGTTTAGTAATTTGCTAAATTTGGTTTTGTCAGCTGTACCTATTTGATAAACCATGAATCGATATTTCATACTATTTTTTTCAATCTACATCTTAAGTTTTCAGGCAAATGCCCAAAAGGTTGGCTTGGTTTTGAGCGGTGGCGGGGCTAAAGGACTGGCGCATATTGCCGTGATTAAAGCGCTTGAAGAGAATGGAATACCGATTGATTATATTGCCGGAACATCGATGGGCGCTATTGTTGCCGGATTATATGCAGCCGGTTATTCGACCGATGAGATGGAACAATTATTTAAATCGGAGCAATTTAAGTTCTGGACTACCGGAAAAATTCAGGAAGAATACCGCTATTTTTACAACAAGTCGGAAGAAGATCCATCGTGGCTCGAACTTGATTTGCTGCGAAAAGCTGATAAACTAAAAATTTTGCCTCCCACCAACCTTATTCCTGAAGAACAAATGGACTTTGCCTTCATGGAAATGTTTTCGTCGGTAACGGCTATCAACAAAGGCGATTTCAACAAGCTTTTTGTTCCTTATTTCTGCATCGCGACTGATGTTTACAACAACCGGAAAGTAGTTTTGCGTCAGGGCGATTTGGGTGAGGCGATCCGTGGTTCAATGACCTTTCCATTGTATTTTAAGCCCATAGAAATTGACGGTTCTCTGGTATTCGATGGTGGAATTGTTAACAATTTCCCGGTTCAGGACATGAAAGAGCTTTTTAATCCCGACATCATTATCGGTCACAATGTTGCCAATAATCCGGAGAAACCCGACCCCGACAACATCATGGCGCAAATCGAAAACATGATTATGCAAAAGACCGACTACCATATCGATCCCAAGGATGGCATTCTCATGGAAACTACTTTCAATAACGTGGGTTTGCTCGATTTCAAGAAGATTGAGGTGATTGAAAAAGTGGGGTATGAAACGGTCAATAAAAACATCGAAAACATTAAAAGCCGTATCACACGACGAATCAGGCCCGACGAACTTCAGCAAAAGCGGCATCAGTTCAATATGAAGAAACCGATAATGAACTTCCAGAACGTGCAGGTTGAAGGCGTTACTGATGCCAAGCAGCGCAAATACATCATCCAGAGTTTGAAACACAACGCCAACATTATTGACTTAAAGGAACTAAAGAAGGAATATTTCAAATTGGTTTCCGATCCTCAAATCAAGTCGTTGCGACCGGTGTCGCGCTATAATCCTGAGACAGGCTATTTCGATCTGCACATGATTGTCAAGCAAAATAACCCAATGCTTGTTAAATTCGGCGGAAATATTTCGACCCGGCCGATTAGCCAGGGTTTTTTAAGCGGCGATTACCGGGTGTTCAAAGAACGGTCGTACACACTGAGTACCAACATGTACTTTGGCAGGTTCTACAGCTCGATAAAAGCGGGAGCCCGAATCGACTACCCCACTGCCGTACCTTTTTACCTGGCCGGATATTTCACTTTAAATCGCTGGGATTATTACTCGTCAACTACCGAATTTGTGTTCGAAGATGTGCGCCCGCCCTACATTATTCAGAACGAAGGGAATTTCAGGCTCGAAATGGGATTTCCCTTAAATTCGTGGGGAAAACTAACCTTTGGCGGCTCTGTTTCGAATGCAAAAAATGAATATTACCTGACCGAGTCGGTTAAAGTTACCGACACTTCCGATCGCACAAACTTCGATGCACTGGCTGCAACAACAAGCATTCTGTCGAATACCTTCAACGACAAACAATACCCAACCGAAGGAATATCCTCATGTTTATCTATCAATTACATTTCAGGAAAAGAAAAAAACTTTCCGGAACAACATCAAACAGCTCGTCAAACCAACAATTCAATCACAATTACTATCTCCTGAAAGGAAACTATGACCGCTACTTTAAGCTCAACAAACGTTTTACGCTCGGACTGATGGCTGAAGGAGTTTACAGCACCCAAAAGCCTTTCAGCAATTACGTTTCAACCATTTTGTCGACTCCTTCGTTTAACCCGATACCACACAGCAAAACCATTTATCTGAATAATTTTCATGCAAGCAAATACGTGGCTTCAGGCATAAAAGGCATATTTAAGCTGTCCGACGGTTTTCATCTCAGGGCCGAAGCTTATGGTTTTGCGCCGGTAAACGAGATTGTTGAAACAACGAATTACATGGCTGCATACAGCGATGAGACATTTCCGACCATCAATTTTATGGGTTCCGGTGCATTGGTATTTCAGTCGGCACTCGGCCCAATCAGCTTTTCGGTAAATTATTACGAGAAGAGCCAGACTAAATTTTACGCCATGCTCAACATTGGGTACATCCTGTTCAACCGGAAAGGGTATTAAAATCAAGGGAGAAAGATGTAAAAATTCGGCAATTTGAAAATTTGAAAATTAACGCTCAAATCAAGCACCTTTAAATTTTCGAATCATTTCATCTTCAAATTGTCAAATTATTCAATTCTCAAGTTATCAATTCTTATTTTTGTCGACTCATATTAATTCCTAAAAAATACAATCATGTTAAAAGTAAACGAATATTTTGGAGGCACTGTAAAATCGATCGCACTAGAAAACGCTGAAGGTATTGCAACGATTGGTGTTATGGAAGCTGGCGAGTATGAATTTGGCACCGGCACCATCGAACACATGACCATCACCAGCGGAGTTTTAGACGTAATGCTTCCGGGCGAAACAGTTTGGACAACTTACCTGAAAGGCGAAACTTTCATCGTTGCCAAAGATGTAAAATTCAAGGTAAAAGCAAACGGACAGGTTGCTTATTATTGCCTTTATGTATAGCCATTAGGAAAAAGTCATTAGTCATTCGAAATCATGTTTCCGTTTTTCGAATGACTAATGACTTTTTCTTTAAATATAAGGATTCAGTATCTCTTCCATAGCAGCAATCCATCGGGGCGAGTCGTTCAGGCTTTCGACCATTTGCAGGTTTTCGCCGCCATTCTCGATAAACATTTCCTTGTACTCCCATCCAATTTCAACCGTTGTTTCCAGGCAATCGGCTACAAATGCAGGAGCCACAACCAGAACTTTTTTGCTCCCCTGTTTCGCTCTCGAAATCAAATTCTTATCAGTAAAAGGTGTCATCCAGTTATTGGACAACCGTGATTGAAATGACACCGAATATTGACCGGCTTTTAGACCAAGCCTGCCTGCTAATTCCCGGGTCGTTTGATAACACGTGGCTTTATAGCAGAATTTACCAAATTCGGGTAAACTGGTTTCGCAGTTACAGGTATTGATCGATTCTTCCGGATGGTTTTTCTCCAGATGCCGGTTGGGCAACCCATGATAGGAGAAAACGATATGATCAAAACTCTCGGGCTGATACGATTGAATCCGCTCGGTAAAAGCTTCCAGAAAAGCCGGATGGTCGTAAAATTGGTTGACAACATGAGTCTCAGGAATTGTATTCCATTTGCGAATCTGATCGATCACCGCCTGAATGGCTGTTCCGTTGGTTGATGAAGCATATTGCGGAAACATCGGAAACACCACTACCCGATCGTAATTACCTTTCTGAATAGCCGAAAGTGCTTTGCTAATCGAAGGATTTCCGTAGCGCATGGCCATGAAAACATCAGCTTTTGAATCAAGTTTTTTCTGCAATCCGGCCTGAACCTGCTCCGAATAATATAAAAGCGGCGAGCCTTTGTCGGTCCATAACCGTTGATACAACTTGGTAGATTTGGGTGCCCTGAATGGAACAATAATCAGGTTAACCAGAATTTTCTGAAGCACCAGCGGAATATCAATCACCCGGCGATCGTTCAGAAATTCAGTCAAGTATCGGCGCACGGCTTTTACCGTTGGTTTATCGGGCGTACCGACATTGATCAGGATTACCGCTGTTTTAGTTGTCTTCATCTTTTTTTCTAGTGCTAAACCTATGTTTGTTGATTGAAGATAACAATTCATTCAACAATTTGATCATTCGGACACAAAATTTATCATTTGGAAGATTTGTTTGTCCGATGCTAGAGACGCATGATCGTTAAATGCTGAGGCTGTCTTAAAAAGTCAAAATGCTCGCAGATCGGGTCATCCCGAATTTATTTCGGGATCTAATATACAATGCGTTTGGATCCTGAAACAAGTTCAGGATGACGGGGTCAATGACTTTTGAGACAGCCTCACGGCGTTATGCGGGTATCAACTCTTTTTATCTATTTCAAATTCAAACTTACCTTCAACCCAGCCGAGCGGAATTTGCCGTTTTCGAATCCGGCAACGGCCTCAACATTCAGCAGTAAAAACAGGTTGCTGATTCCGTAACCCGTTTCCACATAATTTTTAATTTCCGGAGTACTTAAAACGTTCACAAAAAGCTTTTCCGAAATCGATGAGTTTCTGATCACCGGCAATTGTTTCAGAATTAAACGGCGCGTTTGCCAGTTGGCGTGGCCTTCCAGAAACTGATCGCTGGTTGAGTACTGGTAAAATGGTAACAACCTGAAACAGTTCTCGACCGCCGAGAACAAAAATGCGGTGGGTTGAGTATTGAAATGCTGGAAATCATCAAAATAAACCCGATTCCGATTCAGGAATTTACCGGCATCGGCTGAATACGAAAAATGGTCATCAATCCCGAAATCGATCTTTTGGCGGATTCCCAGTTTGACCAGATCGAACCTCGCATCACTGCCAAAAATACCCGATAAAGCGCTTTTATAAGTCAGCGAATAAGTAGGAAATTTACTATCAGCATATACTTTGGTGTGGTTTCGAATGCGATACCGGTGCTGGGGCGTATATTCCAAAACAGCCCGACAGGCAAATGCCTGATGATTTTCGAGTTGCCTTGCTTCGAGCGTATTATTGATCGGAATATTGGGCTGAATCACCTTATCTTTGTGATCGATAAATGAATAGTTCGAATGATTGCTCAATGCCCGGTTGTCGCTATAGTCGAGTGTTACATTCAGATTTAACCCATTCGAAAGATCGCGGCTGACATTCAGTTGTAAAAAATCGCGTCGGTAAAATCGTTTGTAGTTTTCTTCGAGCCAAAGCGTATAAATATCGTTGTTCATGGCCGACATTCCCGAAGTTCGGTTAAAATCGACAGTAGTAGTTCCCAAACTTGCCGAAATCCAACTGTTGGTCATCCCATTTGTTCGGCGGCTGAACGAAAACGAGGCATCCAGCCTTTCGCGGACAAAAGCATATGCCAAATGAGGATTTAACCACAGCAAATGGCCGGTACTGTCAGCTTTAGAATAGCTGAACGGCAGTTCAACGCGAAGTCCATCAACCGAATTGAATGACAACTGGCCGGGGGCAGTCAGGTTTGGAATCGTAAACCGTTCGTATCTCCGGATGGAATCGATGGAATAATCGTATGTTTTCCCAAACAGGATGTGCTTCACCTTAAATTTTCGCTTCGAATCGCGCAACGAATCCTGAAATTCGGGTTTTGCCGAAACCTGCAAAAACGAATCTTTGATGGCAAAACTCTTCTTTTCGGTTTCGGTTAACGGAATTGGCCGCAATGTTGTCCAGTAGGCCGAATCGTTGTTCACCTGCTTTTGGCTCACCTGAAAACTCGACTTAATTTCGAGCGGTTCTGGCGGACTGTTTCGCTGGGCTTCGGTCTCAATCATCCGGTTCAGCTTCAAGGTTTCACGATTACTGAGTTTTTCTTTCTGCATCAGTGCATCAATCCGCTTTTGCTCTTTCGACTTTGCAGCGGCTTGCTGCGCCTTTTGTTCTTCGGCTACAAAAGTTTCTACTGCCCGCTGTTCGTCCAGTTGCTGTTTTTTCAGGCGTTCCAGAAAACTATGATCCAGCGCCGGATTTAAAGTGGTTTTATATTCGTTGATTGATGCCACATACTTGTATTTCATTTTCAGGCCAAATCCTGAAAAATCCATGTCGAAATCGAGGCTTACGGGCATCCAGGTATTTTTATTCACTTCGGCATAGAACTGGCGGACACTAACATCGGTCATCGGAATATGCAGATGCAAATCGGCCGAATGGATGTTCCAAAACTCATCGGCAATGAAAATGAAACCTGAAAACACATCATTTCCCTTGATTTTTGGAACCACCAAAATTTTGTTGATCGTTCGTCCCTGATCCTCGAATACACCAGCCAGAATGAAGTTGTAAACTTTCAGCGCATTTTTCCCGACAGGCGAAACAATGCCATACTTCTCGGCATCGTACAAATTATTGGTGATTATGCCCATGGGCGAAGTATTGTTTTGTTTTCCTGAAGACCTCATCGCCAGAACCTTCTGATTCAGACGATCAGGTAATTCAAAATCAATCTGACTGACGGTTTCCATCACAAAAGGCTGGTTCTCTTTCAAGCCTTCCTTTTTCATCTGTTTTTCGAGCAGGAAAGGTATCTTTTCGAAATTACCCGATCCTTTCAGGTACACTTTACACGAATACTTCGACACCTGTTTCTGGTAATATGGCGCCATGGCAATGGCCCGTCGCATAATGTAATAAGCCGGATCTTCGCCCGAAGCCATTACTTTGACTTCCGGAATCTGGTATTCCTGATGATCAAGCCGGATGTTTATTTCCTGAAAGTTTTTCCCGACAATTGGTTCAATGGTTTGTGTTTGGTAGCCCAAACACTGAAACAATACTTTTCGTTTTCCTTCCGGAAGTTTCAGCTCGTAGCTTCCATCGCTGTTCGAAGTGGTTCCGGTTGATAAATCGGGAATATAAATGGTTGCAAACGGAATGGCTTCGCCCTGAACATTGGTGATACGACCGCGAATACCCTGTGCGTTGCCCATTTGGAAAAAGAAAAAAGAAAAAAGGAAAGGAAGTAGATTTCTAATCATCGTTCAATTTTGATTTATCGGATGTATTGAACAAAAATAAAAGAATTTCAATCCGATTCCTCCTGAAGATAAGTTAACGATGGTTAAGGATGTCTAAAATAGGTGATTTTGAGTGAGCATACAGAAGTCAAAAGGAAAGAGCTGCTCCTTTAATCCCGGAACAGCTCTTTCTCTAAAATTATTATCAGAATAAGCTTAAAAAACTTCAAATTAATCCCTTTTGTAATGTGGCAATTCCATCGGTATTTCGAACGACATTTCGACAACTCCTTTAAATTCGCCTTCTTCCATCCAGGGTGTTTGGTGAATCATTTTCCGGATTCCTCTTTTTTCGATGGTATATGAGTTTGGCATTGGTTCGGCCAGCATTTTCATCAGTAAACTTCGTGCAGGTTCCGGGTGGCATTCAATGAGGCTCTTGCCCAATAAATCGCCGTCGCCCGACTTGGCAAACTGCATTTTCGACTGTTCATTCATGTAAACCACAATTCCTTCGCGGTCGCAAACCGTAATTGCGCCTAAAAATCCATCCGTCCAGTTCATTAAAAATTTATTACTGTTTATTTATGATTCATTATTTTCCTGAGACGGTTGGTCAGTACCTGTCCTGACCCTACAGATGCTGCGATGATTATTTTCCAGCCTCCGTTTTTCAGTCTCCCTTTTTCCGTTCTTTACGCTTTGTGTTTGTGCTGATAAAACCTTACCCAGTCGATCTCGAAGCGGTGAGGCAAATCGGTTGGTTCGGCCACCACAATAGAGGCTAGATTCAGGTGCATTTTAAAGGCCGGCACATTTTGAGTTATCGTAAGAATTTCGTGGTCGTTAATTTTCCACACCAGCGAATGGGCATTCCATTCCAACCTGAAAATGTAAAATTCGCCCGCTTTTAATCCTGAAATACTTTCGCACTCAGCCTGTATCCCATCGGTTGATTTGGTAAGCAATCCCACCCGGTTTTTCATTCCCATCTCCACCAGATTTATTTGTGGCGAGCTTTGTTCGCCCAATAAATAAATGGCATCAACCAAATGATGCGATGGCGCATATTTTACCTTGGCTTCCAGAATCCCGTGTTTCCACCACTCGGCTCCAGCCGTTGAAACAACACCCGAAGAATAATCGAACTCCTGCTCCACAAATCCCAAAGGCACTTGCCATTGCATTCCGCGGGTTTTCTCTTTCCTGACTTCAATTTTCAGGGTATTCAGCTCAACCGATACATTACGCCCATCGGTAAACGCCTGCAAATCGCCAAGCTGAGAAAAATTCCGACCCAAGGTTTGATTGGCCGTATGAGTTTGTGTCATCCAGTTTGCAGTATCGAGCTTGCCCGATTTAAAATGGTCTTCGAAAACCAGATCCCACTTTTTGAAAAACTCAAACGCATTCGAGCTATTATATTTAAGGTAATTAACCAATTGCTGCGATTTCTTTAATTCGGCAAATCGCACTTCTTTGGTATGCTCTTCAGTCTTTTCCCACTTATGGGTATCTTCCAGATAAGCAACCCTGGCTTTAAATTCAGCCGCTCCGGTAATTTTCTTTAATTCCTCATGACGTTTGTGCTCTGTCGAATCCAGCATCAATTCGTAGTTTTTAAATGCCGGCGATTTCCTGAAATCTCTGAAAAAAGTCAAATCGTCAGAGTCCCTCAGTTTCTCAAATTCAGTATACAAAGCATACTCTTTCGACTGTTTATCCATATCTTTCAGGGCAGCCAGCGAATGCTTCTCAACTCCGGTTTTGAGTTCCTTGTATTTTTTCATTGTTTCGGAACCCGAAATCCGGTCAAAACGCTTTAATTCATCCGAATTCAAGGTCGTATAAAACTTCTGCAAACGGCTGTTGTGCTCCAGCTTTTTGAACTCTGCCAACTCAGCGGCTTCTTTGCTGCCTTTAAAACCTAAATGCTGAATCTCTCTTTTCTTTTGCAAAAAAGCAGGCGATTTGACCAGCCTTTCCAGCTCATTATATTCTTTCAGTTCCGCTGATTTTTCAAATTCGCAGAACATTTTGTAATCGGCAAGAAGGGCTTCGTGAGCAGTTTCTAATTTCGCGGTCGACTTAATCAACCCAAAAGTACTGGCAATAAACAGTTTAAACGACATAATCAGTTTTTTTTGATCTGTATTTCGAAGTTTTAAAAATAACAAATAAAACAAACATCCCCACTCTTTTCACAGTTCGGATGAAAAACGTTAAATTCAGACAAAAATTATTTTTACTTGAAGCAAGCATGTACAAAACTTTGCACCAAAGAGGATGGAAATGACATTCGAGTTCCATGTGGCAACTAAAAAACAATTTATTTTAACAAGTATTAGGTGTTTATTGTCTTTTCAACTGTCTATAATATGTTTGTTAATTATCCGATGAAAATTCACATCCCCATTTATAGAAAAATTTCCTTCTGGCGGGATTCGCTTAACGTTGAATTTATCAGAAAGATTCGTTAGCAATGTGAAATTTCACTCGTTCGAAAAATACAAATCAATGCTTTAAATAAAAATATTTAAGTCATGAAAAACTCCGGAAAGCTGCTCGTAACAATTGTTTTAACATTATTCCTGAATTCGGTATTCGGCCAGAATTTTTTAGAAAAAGAACTCTCGCCAAATAAAACCTATGTTTTGCTTGCCCACCCTACCGTTAATAACATTGAAACAATCAATTTCCTTTTAACCAACCATATCCTTCAACTTCCTGAAGTTGAATTTGTAGGAGTATACTCGCTGGCCGAAAGCTACGATTACAGTAAATCGGTTGCACTACTAAAAAAGCCCGAAATGCGCCGGTTTCATCTTCAAAAACTGGATGGAGTTATGAGTTTAACCCAAATCTATGCACAAAACGAATGGACCATTACCTTTAAGAAACTTTTCGATCATTCGGTTGGTATCTTTTTCTTTGGTGGTCCCGATATTCAGCCCGAAATTTATAAGCAAAAGAATATCTATTCAGTGGTTACCGACCCGAACAGGCATTTGTTTGAGCTGAGTTTTCTGTTTCATCTTTTGGGCGGTTATCAAAACGAGCAATTTGCACCTTTTCTGAAAGAAAGGCCCGAATATTTTGTTACCGGGTTTTGCCTCGGATTACAAAGTATAAATGTGGCTACAGGAGGTACATTAACTCAGGACATTCCGGCACAAACCTATAAGAAGATGAATGCCGAAGAAACATTGAAACTCAAAAATGATCAGTTACACCGGAACTATTGGCAAGAAATTACCAAGGATACGTTACTGATGGTCGATAATTTTCACAAAATTGAATATACTGCTCATCCGTTTTTTCCGGAGAGAGTAAATACGGGTAAAAGTGCGAATCCATTGGTTTTAAGCGCCCATCATCAATCGATAGACGAATTGGGGAAAAACATTATAGTTACGGCAACATCAATGGATGGTCTGGTGATTGAAGGCATTCAGCACCGGTTATACGAAAATGTTTTTGCTGTTCAGTTTCATCCTGAAGTTCCGGCACTATATAAAGAAGGTAAAAAACTGAAATTCGCCCCAACTGATTCACCAAAGTCGTACTACGAATTTCTTTCGGCCGAAGACCGCGATTTTCACAAGAAATATTGGGAAACCATTTCCAAAGCGATCAAAACTTCCATCAAAGCGCAGAAAATGAAGTAGAAAAAAGTCAGTCACTGTGTTTAAAGTCGTTGATAGTCATCAGCTAACGCTACTATTGTACAATCGACAAAAAAACAACTAAAATGAAACATTTTTTAAAAGGAATTTTACTTCTGCTTATTGTGCTTGTTTTTTATCAATGTAAAAAAGAACATGTAAGCGAGCCACTTGTCGATATTACTGACAATCTTTTTTTAAATGCATTAATTGAAAGTGGAGTAGATACTGACAATGATAAATTGATTAGCCTGGTTGAAGCTGAGGCAGTGACATATTTGGATGTAAGTGCAACCGGAATTTTTGATTTAAAGGGAATTGAAAACTTTACCAATCTGGAAACATTTTTTTGTTCTAAAAACAACCTGAAAGAGATCGATCTTTCAAAAAATAGTGCATTAAAGGAACTTGCAGTTAGTGAAAATCAATTGGCAGATTTAAATCTGGAATACAATCATAACCTGACAGGATTTTACTGTTCAGGTAACAAATTAATAAATCTCGATATATCGGATAAGAAATTCTTGACAAGTTTGAACTGTGAAAACAACAAATTAAAGACCCTTAATGTATCAGGAAATTCTGCGCTGAAAGAATTTAATTGTGATGAAAATAACCTTGAAGAATTAGACCTTTCTACCTGCATTGCACTTGAAACGTTACATTGCTATCACAATCAGCTCAACTCACTTGATTTATCAGGCAATATAGAATTAAAGTATCTGGATTGCAGAGCAAATAAAATCAGTGATGTAAATCTCAGTAAAAATACAAATCTCGAATTTCTGAATTGTAATAACAACGTTCAGTTGAGGTCGCTTGATATTTCCAATGTTTCAGCATTAAAAGATCTGTGGTGCAGCTATGCTGATTTACGAATACTTGATGTTTCGAAAAATTTAATGCTTAGAACTATAGTTTGCGCCACAAATAAAATTGCCAATCTTAATGTTTCGGAGAATCATAATTTAGGTGTTTTAAGGTGTGACGAAAACCTAATTTCAAAGCTTGATATTTCTAAAAACGAAGAATTAAGTATTCTTTTTTGCGGACAAAATTTACTGGATAGCATCGATCTCTCGAATAATCCAGCGCTGGCATTTTTAGATTGCGGGAACAATACAATACGGAAGCTGGATGTCACCAAAAACTTAAAACTTGAATCATTGAGTTGCTATCATACTGAAATAAAAACCTTGGATGTAACTCAAAATGAATCATTAGTACAGCTGTGTTGTTCACAGACAAATCTGGAGCTGCTTAATATTTCATCAAATAAAAAACTCAGATCATTATGGCTCGAAAATATGCCTGAACTAAATAAAGTATGTGTTTGGACTTTGCCTTTCCCACCTAACGGAAATTTTGATTTAAGAGCAGATAATTCACCAAATGTTTTCTTTACGGCCAACTGCGACTAAAAATAAATTTCTTTTAGTCAGCTGGGTTAAGTATTGCATTAGTCGTAGATTTTAGCACTATCTGGAATACGAACAAATGATTTAAAAGATAAATGACGACTAATGGCTTAATTTTAGCCAATACTCCATTCAAACTCTCAGTCAGTCCATTCGTGTCAGATAAAGTTCTATTTTTGCAGCTTCAAAAAAATGGAAGCGATGAGTAATCAGACAGAAATACGCAGAAGAAGAACTTTTGCCATTGTGAGTCACCCCGATGCGGGAAAAACAACCTTAACCGAAAAGCTGTTGCTGTTCGGAGGAGCCATCCACGTTGCAGGAGCAGTTAAAAGCAACAAAATCAAAAAAGGAGCTACTTCCGACTTTATGGAAATCGAACGCCAGCGTGGTATTTCGGTAGCTACCTCGGTAATGGGTTTCGAATACGATGGATATAAAGTAAATATTCTGGATACTCCCGGTCACCAGGACTTTCAGGAAGATACGTTCCGCACGCTGACTGCTGTCGACAGCGTTATCATTGTGATTGACGCCGCCAAAGGGGTTGAGCCACAAACCGAAAAACTGATGAATGTTTGCCGGATGCGCAAAACTCCGGTCATTATTTTTATCAATAAACTCGACCGCCCGACTCAGGATACGTTCGAATTACTCGACGATATTGAACGCCAGCTGCAAATCAGCCTCAATCCATTAAGCTGGCCAATTAATAATGGTCCTGATTTTAAAGGCGTATATAATATTTTCGACAAAAGCCTTGACCTTTTTAAACCAAGTGTTCAGGATATTGAGCCCGGCATTTCGTTTGACGATCTCGACAGTCCGGAACTCGAAAAACATATTGGTAACGATGCCCGCAAGCTTCGCGAAGATTTGGAACTGGTTTATGGTGTTTATCCGCCGTTTAATCATGACGAATATCTGGCCGGAAATCTGGCACCTGTATTTTTCGGAAGCGCATTGTATAATTTCGGAATTCAGGAATTATTGGATGCTTTTGTAAAAATTGCTCCCTGGCCGCGTAATGTTCAAACCGAAGAGCGCGAAGTTGAACCCGAAGACGATAAATTCAGCGGCTTCATCTTTAAAATTCATGCCAACATCGACCCCAATCACCGCAGCCGTATTGCATTCGTAAAAGTTTGCTCCGGAAAATTCGTGCGGAATAATATGTATAAGCTGGTTCGTACCGGAAAAACATTTCGGATTTCCAGTCCTACAGCCTTCATGGCCTCGCAAAAAGAAATTATCGAAGAAGCATTTCCGGGCGACATTGTGGGTTTCCCCGACAATGGTTCTTTTATTATTGGCGATACCATTACCGAAGGAGAGGATATTCATTTCAAAGGATTGCCAAGCTTCTCGCCTGAATTGTTTCGGTTTGTTGAAAATGCAGACCCAATGAAAACCAAGCAGTTGAATAAAGGCGTTGACCAATTGATGGACGAAGGAGTAGCACAGTTGTTTACCAGCCAGTTTAACGGACGTCGCATCATTGGGACGGTTGGCCAGCTTCAGTTTGAAGTCATTCAATATCGTCTGGAACACGAATACAATGCCAAGTGCCGTTTCGAACCGTTACAGATGTACAAAGCCTGTTGGATTCAGAGCGACAACCCAAAAGCCCTCACCGAATTCAAGAATCGCAAGCACCAGAAAATGGCAACCGACAAACGTGGTCGCGATGTATTTATGGCCGATTCACAATTTATTCTGGACATGGCTCAAAGCGAATTTAAAGACATCAGGTTCCATTTTACGTCAGAATTTTAAGCCAATAAACAAGTCAAAAGTAAAAAGCAAAAACAATACTCCGAAATGCTTTTTACTTTTGACTTTGTCTTTTTCAAAAAAAATACGCTCAACATAATCCACTATAAATCAACCTCATTACAAGCTCCAAACTTTTCCACCCGAAACTTTCTGGTAACATCCTGACGCATCTGTTTTGGTTATGTATAATATTTCATAATATTGCACCATGATTTTTTCTTAATCAAACGATTACATCAAGTCTCAACAACATCCACTTCGTGCATTAGTCGATTGGATCGTTTAAAGAAAATAATCCGTGCTATTTTGCCATTTCATGTGGAGTAAAAAACTGCTTGATATACCCGTGAATACAGCATTGAAATTTGAATATTGTTACACTCTTAAACGAAATCAACGAATCGCATGGTGATGGAAATGCCTCAGACCAGAACTGATTCTCACAAGAAGCGACAAATTCTTGAAATTATGCACCAGGTTGCTACTCAGCTACTG
The DNA here is from genome assembly GCA_963676375.2 of Prolixibacteraceae bacterium. Lineage (GTDB taxonomy): Bacteria > Bacteroidota > Bacteroidia > Bacteroidales > Prolixibacteraceae > Aquipluma. Next base: position 115,675 of record CAXXPT010000014.1, on the reverse strand, counting down.
GATGTAACTGAAGAACGACAGATTTATCGGATTATGAGTGATGCGATAAATCAGATCCTTCCGGGCGCTTTTTTAATCATCACCAAACTTCAGCCCGATGATATGAACTTCAGGATTATGGAGAATTCTGGGTTCGATATGTATTTTAATGCGATTGAAAAGATATTGGGCAAAGACCCATATTCGATGGACTTTCCGTTTCAGGATTTAACTGACGAAGAACGGGAAGGATTTGACAATCGTGAAATACACCACTTCGCAGGTGGAATTCATGATTTGGTGCATGGAAGAATAAATAAGTTAATATGCAAGGCGATCGAGACTATGCTGAGCGTTGCCGATGTTTATGCCATGGGATTTTGTGTCGATAAGAAGTACTTCGGGGGTATTGTACTTTTCGTTACCGAATCACTGGTAAAATCAGGAGCTATGGATGAAGATGCAATATTGGCAATCGAGAATATCATCAATCAATCATCCACCTTAATTCAACGATTGCGCGACCGGACCAGACTAAAGCAAAACGAGGAAACCTTATTAAATATTAACCTTCAGATTGAAACGCTGATTGAAAATTCTACTTCAGGATACCTTTTTGAAGATGTTTCACGAAAAATACTTAAAGTCAACAGAGCGTTTTGTACGATATTTAACATCACCGACACCGACATGATTGTAGGGTTCAATTGCAAAGATGCCTGCCGAAAATATTCAGTCCTTTTTGACGAACCCGAAACGTTTGTGAATGATGTGGAAAGGCTTCTGGATGAAAATAAGGCACTATTCAATCAGGAACTTAACATGCGCAATGGCCGGGTTCTCGAACGAGATTTTGTTCCGATTATTAACAGCACGATTACCGGCTACTTGTGGCAGTATCGAGACATTACCGAGCGAAAACGAACTGAGAAGAAACTTAAAGAGCAAACCGAGCTTTTGAATGAATTGAACATCACAAAAGACAAGTTTCTCACCATTATGGCGCACGATCTGAAAGGTCCATTCAATTCAATCCTGGGCTTAACCGAATTGCTATTAGCCGAATACGATAACATATCAGAAGATGAACGGCTGAGTTATATCAATCTACTTTACAATTCGTCGAACTCTACCTACAAACTTCTGGAAAACCTTTTGGAATGGGCCCGGTTACAGCGCGGGCACATTGATATGCTGCCAGAAGAGCTAAACCTGATGGATCTGATAAACGAAAGCATTGAACCAAGCCTTCCAAATGCTGCTCAAAAGGAAATAACTGTTGTAAAGAATATTGAGAATCACATTTTGGTTAAAGCTGACAACAATTCGATAAAAACCATCATCCGAAATCTGTTCAACAATGCCATTAAATATACACCCAATGGTGGGTTGGTTGAATTTAACGCAATCAGAAATGCGAACAGTGTTGAAGTAAGTATTGCTGACACAGGAATTGGAATGAGCCCGAAGACGATCAGTAAACTATTCAAGATTGAAGAAAGCCACTCAATGGTCGGAACCAATAATGAAAGCGGAACCGGATTAGGATTGATACTTTGTAAGGATATCATTGACAAAAACAATGGTAAAATCTGGGTTGAAAGCGAACCTGGGAAAGGTTCAGTATTTAAGTTTTCGATCCCAATAAACTAAAACCGCCGTCATTGAAAGAACAGATTTGGCCAAAATCGTTCACAAACATCACCTTAGAATATTTTAAACAACAACACATCAACAACTTATACAACAGAACATTTTTATTTTTGAATTGACTATATTTATAGTCAAAAACTTGGTAAAATATTTGTTTGACTAATTTTATAGTCGTATGTTTGTTTCGAAGGATTGACAAATTAAAAAAATAGCTATGCAACTGACAAAAGCAGAAGAACAGGTAATGCAACATTTATGGGAAATGGGCGAAGGACTGGTTAAAGATATCCGCGACCGGTTTGACGAACCAAAACCTGTGCGCAACACTGTTTCGACCGTACTTCGGATTCTGGAAAAGAAAGATTTTGTATCGCATAAAACCTACGGAAACGTACATGTTTATTATCCTTTGGTATCGAAGGACGAATATTCGAAAACGCAGCTTTTCGGCCTGATGAAAAGTTACTTTAACAATTCGTTCCCGGCAATGGCTTCGTTTTTTGCCCGCGAAAAAGACCTGACCATTCAGGATTTGGAACAATTGATGGAAGAAACCAGACGCGAACTTTCGAAAGAATAAAAACTGAAAATCATGGAAACATTTGCCCTTTATCTGATCAAATCGACCGTCTGGCTGACGGGCTTCTTCCTGATTTACATTGCTTTTCTTCGGAACGAGCGCTTTTTTGTTCTGAACCGGATTTATCTGGTTACCGGAATTCTGGTATCCATTGTGTTTCCGCTTTTCACCTGGCATTATACGGTTATTTTTCCGGTTACACCAACTGCTGAAGTACTTGAACCAAAAATCGTAGGAGCGACAACCGTTAGTGAACCATTTCCGATACAGAAGTTGCTGTTGTATTTCTATCTGACTGGCGCTTTGTACCTGCTTTTCAGACTAATCAAACAAACCGCTGCGGTTTGGAAGGTCATCCGAAATTCAGAAACCCATCATTTCAACTCCATAAAACTCATCCGTACCGACCGATATCCCGCTTCGTTCTCATTTTTCTCGTTCGTATTTGTCAATCCTTCAATCGACGAAACCGAAACAAACGAGATTGTGAATCACGAGCAGGAACACATCCGTCAGCAACACTGGATGGATTTACTGCTGTTTGAAATCCTTCGCACGATGCATTGGTTTAACCCGGTAAGCTGGCTGTATGGCCACCTGATCAGACAGAACCACGAATACCTGGCCGACGAGCGGGCGCTGCAGCGCAGCTCCAATCCGGCTATTTACCGTGCGGCATTGCTCAATCAAATGTTCGGCGGACCAGTGATTTCACTGGCCAATTCGTTCAATTATTCACTCAACAAAAAACGATTTAACATGATGAAACAGATAACTTATTCACCTTTCAGGAAACTTAAACTTTTACTGGTGTTGCCGCTAATAGCAGGAGTTTTTTATGCTTTTGCAACTCCCGAATACAAGTTTGTACAGGCAGCGGGCAATACCGAAGTTTCTGACACACCGCAAAACTTAAAAACAGTCAAAGGGAAAGTAGTTAAAGAAGACGGTAGCCCATTGAAAGGTACTTCGATAGTGGTTTCCGGTTCAACAATTGGAACCATGCCCGATGAGAATGGCAACTTCAAATTGGAAGTCCCCGACGATTCTCCCATTGTTTTTTCGTTCGTAGGTTTTGAAACCACTATAGCAAAGCCCGATTTTGATAAGGAAATGTTGATTACCATGAAAACCAGTATCATGAAAATTGAGGCTATTGGGAATGACGTTTCAAAATCAGATAAAAAACCAAATCCTTCGTTGGTTTTTATCGATGGAAAGAAATCCACGATGGCAAAAATGAATCAAATCGACCCGGCAAAAATCGAAAATGTTAATGTTCTGAAAGATAAAAAGGCGATTGAGAAATACGGCAAAAAGGGCAAAAACGGAGTCATTTTAATCACCTTGAAAAATGACGACCCAACTAAAACTATAAAACTCCAATCCAATTCGCCTTTGAATTTCGGAGATGCAAATATTTTTGGTATGCAGCCACTAATCATTGTTGATGGAGTTTTTTCTAAAACCCAGAATGCGAATAATATACCTCCTGAAGCCATTGAATCAATCAGTGTTTTAAAAGATGCATCGTCAACCAAAATCTATGGAGACAAAGGCAAAAACGGAGTGATTTTAATTACTACAAAAAAAGGAGCATCCGCATCTCAAAATACACCAATTGATGTTAAGGTGACCGGCTATGCCGATGATCAGAATGAAAATACATCAACAAACAATGGAGTCAAAATCAGGAGTACCGGAACTTCTGGAACTGGAAACACCCCAATAATCTATAAAGATGGCCTCCTTCTGGAAAATACTAAACTGGAAGATATCGATCCAAAGACCATTGAATCAATGAGTGTTTTGAAAGATGAAATGGCAATCAAAAAGTATGGAGAAAAAGGAAAAAACGGCGTGATTGAAATTACAACGACCGAAAAACCACTTTATGTCGTTGATGGCATTATTAAGGGTAAAAGTATTGAAGATATTGATCCCAATACGATTGGATCGATTGACGTTCTAAAAGGAGAAACTGCAACAAAACGATATGGTGATCAAGGTAAAGATGGAGTTGTTTCAATCCATTTGAAAAAGGAGAAGGAAGTATTTGTTGTAGTTGAAGAAATGCCATCGTTTCCGGGTGGAATTGAAGCACTGAAAGCCTTTGTGGCATCAACGTTGAAATATCCAACCATTGCTCTTGAGAATCGGATTCAGGGACAGGTTACGGTGGGCTTTACTGTCGCCGAAGATGGCTCGGTAACCGATGCTAAAATCAAAAGTGGAGTTGACCCCTCGCTCGATCAGGAAGCCGTGCGAATTGTTAACAGCATGCCCAAATGGAAACCTGGAACACAAAGAGGAAAGCCTGTAAGTGTATTTTACGAATTGCCGATTAAATTCACTTACCCAGCCAATTACCAGCCGAAGAGCAGGGAAAAGCTAAAGAAAAAGAAACAATAAAAGCAAAGGCGATCACTCAAAACGATCGCCTTTGTTTTTGTTGTAAACTATGGCATAAACTGGAAGCATCCATTTATTTACCCAAATTCCCGCATCTCCCTTAATGGTAAAACCCTTCTCGACTGTTTAATGTTTATGTACTGTTATTTTTACAGTATTTCAATCATTATCTTTGAGAACAAACAACGTCATCCTCCTTATGAAACGAGCTGTTTTTTTGCTTTTAATTTGTGTATTCTGTTTTTCGCCGTTCACGAACGCCCAAACAGCGAATAAAAAGCCGCTGACAACAACCGATTTTGCCAACTGGAAGGTGCTCGACAACCCGATCATTTCCGGTGATGGCAAGTATTCGGCTTTTGAAGTCAATCCACAAAAAGGCGACGGCAACCTGGTGGTTAAGCCTATCGATTCGAAAAAAGAAGATTTGCTTTCCCGTGGCTACGCTGCCAGTTTTTCTCCTGAATCAGATTTCATCGTTTATAAAATCAAGCAACCCGCTGATTCAATCCGAAGCGCAAAAAAGAAAAAGGTAAAGAAAGAACTGATGCCAAAGGACAGCATTGGCATTTTAGTATTTAAACATCATAAGGTTTATGCCTTTCCGAACCTAAAACAATTCTCCCTTCCGAAGGAAAATGCCAAGTGGGTGGCATTTTTGACTGACATGAAAAAAGAAAAAAAGAAAACTGGGAAAGAGGATGATTCGAAGAAAAACGATTCGAAAGCAAAAAAAGTGGACGATCAGGCTGATCAGAAAAGCCAGCTAGTCTTGTTTAATGCAGCCTCAGGCGATACCGTTTGTTTCCAGAATATCAGCGAATATTATTACGCCCCGCTGGGACACAGCGTAACTTTTATCCGCCAGACCAAAGACTCGCTCGACCGCACTGAAGTGCTTTCGTTTGACACCGAAACCCGCAAAACCAAAGTAATTTTCGATCATTTGGGTACAGCAAAAAAAATAGTTACCGACCAGCAAGGCGTACGGTTTGGGTTCGTATTTTCAACAGACACCATCAAAGAGAAGACCTATAGTTTGTACTATGGAGCGTTAAATAACGGAACTCCAAAAGCAGTGGTTTCACCCGACCAGTCGGGACTTCCATTGGGCTGGTCGCCCAGCGAGTTTGGCGATCTTTCGTTTTCGGATAACGGCCAACGATTGTATTTTGGCACCAATCGCAAACCAAAAGCCGAGCCAAAAGATACGCTTCTGGATGACGAGAAACCAGTATTGGATATCTGGAACTGGCAAGACAAAGAATTGCAACCGGAACAAAAAATTAATCTCGAGAAAGAAAAAAAACGCAGTTACAAAGCTGTCTATCTGGTCGATAAAGACAAATTCGTTCAATTGGCCAATCCTGAAGTCCGGGAAATCAGAACCATTCAGAAAGGAAACGGTCATGTTGCCCTTGGAATTGACCCAACGCCCTATAAGCTTGAATCGTCGTGGACAGGCAAATCGAATGCCGATTATTACCTGGTTGATATCGAAACTGGCATAAAACGACTAATTGTTCGGAATAAATCACTGGTCTCGCTTTCTCCGGGAGGCAATTTCATCGCCTGGTACGACCCTTCCGACTCGTGCTATTATTCCCGTTCGACCAACATAAATTCAGAGGAAGTTAACAAGCTGACCAAACAAATTAATATTTCATTCTGCGATGAAAGGTGGGATATGCCTGAAGCCCCAAATCCATACGGGATTGCCGGGTGGGCCGAAAACGACAAGTATATTTTCATTTACGACCGATTCGACATCTGGAGGATTGATATGGAAGGAAATAAAGTACCGGTAACAGCCACGCACAGTTACGGAAGAAAAAATTCGCTCCGCTTAAGGTATCTGAAACTAGATCCGGAAGAAGAATTTATTGATACTAGCAAGCCGGTTATAGTAAGCGCGTTTGACGAACGAAATAAATCGGATGGCTATTTTAATGCTGATCTCCGAAGTTATTCAGAGCCCAGATTACTGATCATGGAAGATTACCGTTTTGAAAACCTTGCCAAGGCTAAGAAAGCGGATGTTTTGATCTGGACCCGCGAAGACGTAAACGAATCGCCGGCCTTATGGACTGGAACATCGACTTTCGATCGTCGTCACAAACTTTCGGACACCAATCCTCAGCAAAGTCAATTTATTTGGCCTGGCGTAAGGCTTGTGCACTGGAATTCATTCTCCGGAACCGAACTTGAAGGATTACTTTATTTTCCGGAGACCATCGATCCGGAGAAAAAATACCCGATGATCGTATATTTCTACGAACGAAATGCAGATAATTTACATACCTATACCTCGCCGGCACCTACACGTTCAACAGTTAACCGAACCTATTACACCAGCAACGATTACATTGTTTTTATTCCTGACATTACATACGAAGAAGGCTATCCCGGACAAGCCGCCTTTGATGCCGTTGTGAGTGGTTCACAGTTTGTAAGCAATATGTTTCCGTTCATCGACCGCAAAAAGATTGGAATTCAGGGACAAAGCTGGGGAGGTTACCAAACAGCATGGTTAATTACACAAACCAACATGTTTGCTGCCGCCATGGCTGGTGCTCCGGTTAGCAACATGACCAGCGCTTACGGTGGAATTCGATGGGAAAGCGGACTATCGCGCATGTTTCAATACGAAAATGATCAAAGTAGGATTGGTGCAACTTTATGGGATAAACCATTGCAATACATCGAAAATTCGCCGCTGTTTTATGTCCCGAAAATAAAAACACCACTGCTGATTATGCACAACGACAACGATGGAGCAGTGCCATGGTATCAGGGAATCGAGATGTTTACAGCCATGCGCCGCATCAACAAACCGGTATGGATGCTTACCTATAACAACGAAGAACATAACCTGAAAGCCGAAAGTTGGGCAAACCGAATGGACTTGACCATCCGGATGAAGCAGTTTTTTGATCATTACCTGAAAGACGAACCAATGCCATCGTGGATGCAGTTTGGCGTACCAGCCATTCAGAAAGGAAAAGAGTTGGGATACTAAAAAAAATTATGAGTTATGAGTTATAAATCAGGAGTGAATTAAACTCATCACTTATAACTCATAATTCCGAGATTATCGTGACATTACTTCGAGGCACATCCGGCTGTTGTGGTAAGGGCATTTCCAGAAACCAGCTTTATCGTTGTTCTGATTGGGAATCCCATCTTCGGAAATACTCCAGAACCACTCCCCTCCTGCCCGATCAACGAGATTTTCAGAAATATACTTCCAGCATTTTTCTGCCTTTGCGAGCCATTCCAAATTACCGGTCAATTCATAAGCATTCAGAAAACCAACCACCGCTTCAGACTGTACCCACCAGTGACGATCGGTTTCCAAATTACCTTTATCCAATTCGTACACCATGCTTCCGTCAGCGCGCAATCCATCATTACAAGCCGACTCTGCCACTTTGATGCAGATTTGCTGAACATGAGCCAGTAATTTGGCGTCACCAAGCACCCGAGCAGCTTCATCAATCAGCCACGAAGCTTCAATATCATGACCATACGACACAATCGTTGATTTTGTATTCCAATTTTCATCGAAAAACAAATCCAGGTGGTTGGTCGCGGGGTTCACAATCTTTTCAGTAAAGATTAAAATCAAATTGCGAAGCTGAACTTTTAACAAATCGTCTTTCCAAACCCGATACAGATTGGTATAAGCTTCCAGGATATGCAGATGCGTATTCATGGTTTTCTTCTCATTTTCATCTTTCTCGCTCAGTCGCAAATCTTCGAGCAAAACCCAGTCGCGGCTGTACGCTTCAAAATAGCCATTCAATTCCGGATCGAAACTGTGCTTTTCAATTATCCGGAAAAGTTCGATGGCTGTCTGAAGACTCGATTCGTCGCCCGAAGCGCGGTAATGTTCGGTGAAGGCGTAAATAAAGAATGCCTGCGAATAAATTTGCTTTTTGGTGTCTACTGGCTTTCCGTCATAAGAAAGCATCCAATAGGTTCCTCCCAATTCCTGATCAAAGAAGTGATTCAGAATATAGTTTTTTGCGCGGTTAGCCATTTCAAGGTAAAGTGGATTTTTTTCCTGAAGGTATGCTGACGAAAACGACCAGAGAATGCGTGCATTCAGGATTCCACCTTTTTCTGCTTCCGGAATAAGCTGGCCATCGCCTTTAATTTGACCGTAAAAACCACCATTTTTAGTATCGATCATTTTCTCAGACCAAAAAGTCAGGATATTTTGCGTCAGCTCTTCTCTAAGTTGCTGTTTGAGTTCCAAAAATTTGTTCTTCATCGTTTATAATTTGTTTTACCACATAGACAGTTACTCTCTTGTGTATATAAACTATCTCAGGTTCTGTTTATTTGGAAGTATTCCTTTTTAGATTAAGTTGCTCCGAATTTTCCTTTACTTTTTTATCGGTGAGCGGGTAAAACATCATACCAACAAAAGCCAGTACGCAGCATGCCGCCGGCATTAAACTGATCATGATATGCTCTCCAAAAATGGTTTCTGAACTTTGTTGTGCCGCATCGGGCATATAATGGAACACAGCCAAAATCCATCCACTCATTGCGGAGCCAAAAGCCCAACCCAATTTTTGTGACATCGACGAAGATGAGAATATCAATCCTGTTGCACGGCGTCCGGTAAGTAATTCCTGATGATCGACAATGTCGGCGAACATTGACCAGAGCAATGGCAAAACGTATCCGGCGAAAATCGAAATCAGGAACTGAAATACCAGTATCCAGGCAATACTATTCGGGATGAAATAAAAACCTGTACTTAATACCCCGGCAATTAACATGGCAATCATATAGGTTCTTTTCTTACCATATTTTGCCGCGATGGAAGGCGCTGCCATTACACCTATTAAGTTGGCAGCCTGACCAACAAGGAAGTAAATGGTAGTCATATCCCAGCCAGTTCCGGTCATCCGGTAGTTCACTTTCACGTAATCTCTGAAAAAGTAAATGGCAACACTGTCGCGAACAGCATTAAACAGCAATGCAGCCAGCCCTGTAGCAACCAAAATCCACCAGGGGGCATTGTGAAACAAATTTTTCAAATCCTGCTTGATCGAAACATTGTTTTCGCTCTCAATTTGTACTACCCGTTCTTTGGTCCAACTGAAACACAATAAAAATAAGATTACGCAAATCATTCCGATCGCGCCCACACCCATCACCCAGCCAACCGGAGAGGTACTTACCGATGATTCGGCAACCAGAGTAGTGTTAGCAAGATCAACATTACCAAAGGTCTTCGAAAAGAAATCAATCAAAGGTTGCAGCAACATGAAGGTCACAAAACTGCCAATGAAGGCAAACGACATACGATAGGAAGAAAGCGAATTTCGTTCCGTAGGATCGGAAGAAATTGCACCAAGCAAAGAAGCATATGGCACATTGATCATCGAGTACACGATCATCATCAAGGAGTAAGTCACATAGGCGTAGATCAACTTTCCGGTCTGACCGAAATCAGGTGCAAAGAACGTGAAAGCACCCATTACGGCAAATGGAATGGCGAACCACAATAAGTATGGCCGATATTTTCCATAACGACTTTTGGTACGGTCACTAATAATTCCTACAAAAACATCGAAGAACGAATCCCACAACCGTGCAACCAAAAACATGGTTCCGGCTGCGGCTGCCGTTATACCCAGAACATCGGTATAAAAAAACAAGGAATACATCCCGAAAATCTTCCAGAACATGGATGAAGCGGCATCGCCAAATCCGTAACCAATTTTCTCTTTCAGACTGATTTTTTCAAAAGCCATTATGTGTTGTTTTTAGTTAGGTTTTCAATTACAACGTTACGAGTTTCGGGATACATGTTACGAGTTAATTTACGCGAAACCCGTAACCCGCATCTCGTATCTATTTCTTTCCGAGTATCTCCAGATTTCTGGCAATCTGTGCTTTCAGGGTTTCAACTGAAGCAGCCGAACGATAACCATCGGCCGGAGAATTCAGGCAATAATCGACCAGTTTTTCAACCGTTGAAGTAGCCACGTGCATGCGGGTATCCGACGAAGCATAATAGAGAAATACAGTTCCGTCTTCATCGGCAATCCAGCCGTTGGTGAACAGCACATTCGACACATCACCGATACGTTCTTCGCCAATCGGGCCCATCAAATGCCCAGCCGGTTCGGCAATCAGTTTCGACGAATCCTGCAAATCGGTCATGTACAAATAAATTACATAGCGCAAACCGGCAGCACAACCGCGAACTCCATGAGCCAGATGCAACCAGCCTTTGTCTGTTTTGATCGGATGAGGACCTTCTCCGTTTTTCACTTCCTTAATGGTATGGTAGTATCGGAAATTAATGATTTTTTCTTCTTTGATTTCAGCCTTGGTCATATCGTCAATCAGCGCCCAGCCAATGCCACCGCCACTTCCGGCATCAATAAATCCATCCTGAGGACGGGTGTACAAAGCATATTTTCCTTCAACAAATTCGTTGTGAAGCACCACATTGCGTTGCTGGCTTTTGGTTTTCAAGTCTGGAAGACGTTCCCAAGTGAGCAAATCTTTGGTTCGCACAATTCCTGCAGCAGCAACAGCCGACGACAAATCGCCCGGAGCTGCATTTGGGTCTTTCCGTTCGGAACAGAAAACGCCGTAAATCCAGCCATCTTCATGAGCCGTTAAGCGCATATCATAAACATTGGTATCCGGAACGTCTGTTTCAGGAATAGTTACCGGATAATCCCAAAAGCGGAAATTATCGATTCCGTTAGGACTTTCGGCAATAGCAAAGAACGATTTACGGTCAACGCCTTCTACTCGCACAACCAGAATGTATTTGCCGTTCCACTTCATTGCTCCTGAATTCATGGTGGCATTCATGCCAATGCGTTCCATCAGGAAAGGATTGGTTTGTTCGTTTAAATCGTACCGCCAGATTACCGGTGTGTGAGCAGCAGTCAGAATCGGGTTTTTATAACGGTCGAAAACTCCATTCCCGTTTTTAACTTTTTTGTTTTTAGCTGATAACAACTCTTCGTGCTTGTCGAGCAGTTTATGAACCTTCTTTTTGAAATTTGATCCCATTGTATATATACTTTGTATTTAGTTTATCACATTTGCCTAACAATCAGTTCTACAAAATAAAACTAAAACATTTCTCCTTACTGATACTATTCGAATAAAATATAATACTATTCCGACATTTTATTTAAAATACATCTAACGTATTTTAAGGACAAATTGATTTTGAAATTGAAACGAAGATCAGAAAAAAGAAAACAAAATACTTATTTACTGAATTTTACATTCAATAATAAAGCAAATGAAATTTCATTCTTAAATAAAAATACAGAATATTCAATTCATACTATTTCAACTAAAATCTGGAATCAAAAGGATGATTTAAAAGATAGGAAAGGTGTATAAAAACAAAAAAAGTGTCCATTTCTGAACACTTTTTTGAGCGGGAAACGAGATTCCCCGCCTGACAAGCCTTCTGGCGGGCAGGAAACTCGCGACCTTTAGCTTGAAAGGCTAATGCCCAATTTTATTTATTCGAATGTTTTATGATTTATAAAAAGTCTGAAAACAAAAAAGCACCAGAAAACTGGTGCTTTTTTTTCGAGCGGGAGACGAGATTCAAACTCGCGACCCTTAGCTTGGAAGGCTAATGCTCTGTCAGCTGAGCTACTCCCGCTTGTGATTGATGATTTTCAATAATAAATTATCAATAATAAATTTTGGTGGGGAGAGCAGGATTCGAACCTACGAAGACGTACGTCATCTGAGTTACAGTCAGACCCAGTTGGCCACTTTGGTATCTCCCCAATCAATACTTTCAGAACTTCATTCTTATGAGCCGAATCACAGATTCGAACTGTGGACCCCGAGATTACAAATCACGTGCTCTGGCCAACTGAGCTAATTCGGCATAAAAAGTGGGTAAGCTACCTGCATCGCACCGCTCAACCATTTACCCTTGCTGCCTTCCGACCCTGGGGGAATTCAACAGGAGCTAGTCGTACAGGACTTACCCGGCGCAAAAGTATGAAAAAAAGCCTTGCCTCCAAATGAAATCAAGGGCTCCGTGTAATTTTTTTTCAGCAGAACAAACTAATCCTTTAACGCTCAATTCAGTATTGACGCAAAAAAAATTAAACTTTTGTTTTTGAAGTTTTAATTGGCAGCAAATAATAGCGCTGTCGATAAAATCAAATATATTTGTTAATCACAAACCCAAAACTCACTATGGAAGAACAACAGACCACCAGGATGAAGTTAACGATGACTTATGGCATTTATCTTGCCGGCATTAGTATAGTAACCTCTCTTTTCATATGGGCGACAAGCCTTATCGAGCATCTGGGACTATTTGGTTCCGCCCTCATTGGAGTATTTCAATTTGCCCTGTTAGCTTTTCTTTTGGTTTATTTCACCAAACGATACCGCGACACCCTGTTTGATGGCAAAATCACTTTTGGACAGGCATTCACTTTTGGTGTATTACTTGTTGTTTTTAGTTCTGTAATAAGCGCCTTATATAGTTATATCCTGAATAAATACATTGACCCTGAATACATGAACCGGGTAATGACAATGATTCAGGATAAAACCTACCAGATGTTGTCGAATCAAGGTTTATCTCAGGATCAGATTGATGCCGCGATGGTAAAATTTGAACAAAAGGGAATTCCTTCTCCTATGGAAACTTTAGTTTCGAGTCTTTATGGAGGAATTATCGGGGGAGCAATCATGTCCTTGATCAGTTCAGCTATTGTTAAAAAGAATGTGAAGGGTGATGGTGAGGATGCTTTTGACGAAGCAATGGAAGATGTAAAAACTGAAGAATAATGGATATTTCCGTAGTTGTACCACTTTTTAATGAAGTAGAATCGCTTCCTGAATTAACGTCGTGGATTGACCGTGTGATGGAAGCCAATCGCTTTTCGTACGAGATTGTTTTGATTGACGATGGCAGTACCGATGGCTCCTGGGAATTGATTGAGCAGCTCTGCCAGCAAAATTCGTGTATCAAAGGAATCAAATTCAGGAGAAACTACGGAAAATCGGCCGGTTTGTATTGCGGTTTTGCCGAAGCCCAAGGCAATGTGGTGATTACCATGGATGCCGATCTTCAGGATAGCCCGGAAGAAATTCCGGAACTTTACCGGATGATTACTGAAGAAAAGTACGACATGGTTTCGGGGTGGAAGAAAAAACGCTACGACCCGATTTTTTCAAAAAACCTTCCGAGTAAATTCTACAACTGGACTGCCCGCCGGATGACCGGCATTAAGCTCCACGATTTTAACTGTGGGTTGAAAGCTTACCGGAAACAGGTGGTTAAAAGCATTGAAGTGTATGGCGATATGCACCGATACATTCCGGTATTGGCCAAATGGGCTGGGTTCAAACGAATCGGAGAAAAGGTTGTTCAGCATCAGGAGCGCAAATTTGGAGTCACCAAATTCGGGATGGAGCGCTTTATTCGCGGACCGCTGGATTTGCTTTCGGTCATTTTTATTTCGAAGTTCAGTAAACGCCCGATGCACTTCTTTGGCGTATTTGGCACACTCATGTTTCTGCTCGGGCTGGCTGCTGCCGTTTGGGAAGGTTCACAAAAGTTAATACTTACGCTTCACAATAAGCTAGCGCCTCGCATCACCGAAAGCCCATATTTTTACCTGGCGCTAACCGCTATGATTATTGGAACACAACTTTTTCTGGCTGGTTTTTTAGCCGAGTTAAATGTTCGGAATTCTACAGATCGGAATACGTATCTCATTGACAAAAAAACAAACATCTGATAAGAGTTGTGAGTTAGAAATTATGAGCTATGAATTGTTGACAACACAAGGACATCTGACAATTGTGCTATTCATTCTCAAATCTTCAAATTCCCAAATTAACCTTTTGGTAACGGTTTAATCAGAACAAAACAGTTGGCTTGTCGTTTATCTGGTATAACAATCTTTAAAATGAATACACAGTCAATAGAACCACACAGGCGGCAGCTTAGCACAGGCGAAGAAATAGCAAATAGCATTACCCATGGAATCGGTGCTTTACTGAGTATTGTCGCATTGGTTGTTTTGATTATCGTAGCCGGTAAATCAGGCGACATCTGGCATTTGGTCAGTTTTTCGATTTATGGAAGCACACTGATACTTCTCTATTTGTCATCTACGCTCTACCATAGCTTTTCAAGTCCGAAGTTAAAGAACCTCTTTGCACGCTTCGATCACATTTCTATTTTTTTACTGATTGCCGGAACCTACACCCCCATCCTACTCACTTCTCTGCGAGGTATATGGGGATGGACATTGTTTGGAATTATCTGGACGGTTGCATTGGTTGGAGCAATAATCCGGTCAATATACCTGCATCGGTTTCGTAAATTAATGGTAGCTATTTACCTCATTATGGGCTGGATGTTTGTTCTTGCCGGCAATCAAATCTATCACAAATTACCGTCGATTAGTCTTACATTTCTTGTTCTGGGAGGTATTGCCTATTCTGTAGGAGTGATTTTCTATATGTGGCGGAAACTTCCTTACAGCCACGGAATCTGGCACCTGTTTGTTTTAACCGGAAGTATTTTGCACTTTTTTGCGATCTACTTCATCATTCAATAGAAAGAATTTGAGGCTGGGCACTTCTAAGCAGTTATTCTCCGAATAAAATCATTGCTATTCCGGATAACTACCACGTTTGAAGGTAGTTTTGGCTTATGAATAGCAACTTGGCGGCCTGCAATTAATATTTTATCCTGATTAAACACCAGTGATAAATTTGCTAAATATCGCTCGATTTCTGGTTTTTCTATCGCGTGAATAAAAGAAGTACACACAAAGTCATATTTACTGGCTGTCAATAAATTAGCTAAATCCTCGAAAGGCAGACTTTGCCCAAGATAAACGCATCGCAATCCTGCTTGTGCCGCCAGAAAATTGAAATAAAGCAAACTGAGTTCATGCCATTCATTTTCACGAAGAAAGAACAATACCGATTTCGATGCTTCACTGCTTTCAAAATTTCCGGTTTCGCGTATAAAACGATTTCGTATCAGGTTCGAAACAAAATGTTCGTGTGCTGTAAAAATTGAACCGGCTTGCCACAAGATTCCAATCCGCTCGAAAAAAGGAAAAATCACATGTTCTATGGTCTTCCGAAACCCATTCTGACTAATAATTAAATTCATCAGTTTCTCAAATCCGAAGGAGTCCAGATTGACCGTCAGAAACAAAAGCTGGTCGATATTTTTATCCGGATCAATTGAATTTCGGTTGATCCGAATCACCTCCGACTGAAGTTTTTGTTCGTCGAACGAGGCGACAGTCGAAATTTTATATCCACTTTTAACCAACATGGCCACATTTAAAATCCTCCGAACATCACGATCAGAATACGACCGGATATTGGTATCCGTTCGATCAGGATCAAGCAGCCCGTATCGTTTTTCCCAAATACGTATCGTGTGGGCTTTTATACCCGATAAATGTTCCAGATCCTTAATTGAATAAAGTGTCATAATTCGAATTTAATAAGCCTTTCCAAAATCATTTGCATTTAAAACAGGCAATCTGAAATTTTGTTTTAAGTTTTTATTCAAAAAATAAACAAAAGTAATACCATAACGAGCAAATCAAAACAGCAAGTCTGTTTCGGTAAAATTATTTAGCTTTGAATCTGCATGAAACGAATTCCGATTTATCGGGACAAGCAACGAGAACGCGCCGAAATTCAACTAATTAATACTGTTCATTTCGAATAAAAAACAAACTGATATTTACCATGAAACAACTGATTATTTGCCTGGCCTTATTCTTTTCAACTTTAATTGTTGGGGCACAACCTGCCGAAAAATATGCGCTGGTTATTCACGGTGGTGCCGGGGTAATGGATCGAAAAGAAATGACTCCAGAAATACAAGACGAATACCTTAAGGTACTGAACCGTGTTCTTCAGGTTGGCGATTCCGTGCTTTCGCATGGGGGAACATGCATGGATGCAGTCGAAAAGGCAATTGTAATCATGGAAGATTCGCCACTTTTTAATGCCGGAAAAGGAGCTGTTTTTACACACTACGGGTTGGTTGAACTCGACGCTTCGGTTATGGAAGGGCAATCGCTGAAAGCCGGAGCCATTGCAGCCGTGAGGGACATCAAAAATCCGATCAAAGTGGCTCGCGCGGTTATGGAGAAATCAGAACATGTGTTACTTAACGGAACAGGAGCATCGCAATTTGCCAAAGAGCAAGGTTTTGAACCGGTTGATAACAGTTATTTCTACACCGAAAAACGATTAAAATCACTTCAGGAGTTGTTAAAAAAAGAAAGGGAAACCACCACCAACGATAAACATGGAACGGTTGGCTGTGTGGCGCTCGACACCTACGGGAATATTGCTGCCGGAACCTCAACAGGCGGAATGACCAACAAAAAATATGGCCGTATTGGCGACTCACCCATCATTGGCGCCGGAACTTACGCTAACAACGAAACTGGTGGATTCTCATGCACCGGTCATGGCGAATATTATATCCGGCTGGGATTTTCCAGAGATATTTCAGCCTTGATGGAATATAAAAAACTGTCGGTTCAGTCAGCTTGCCGGGAAGAAGTCGGCAAACTGACTAAACTCGGAGGCACCGGCGGAGTGATCGGACTCGACAAAAAAGGAAATGTTGCCATGGAATTCAACACTTCCGGAATGTTCCGTGGCTACATCAAATCGAACGGAGAAAAGAAAGTGGCCATTTTTAAATAAGATTTCATCTCCCAAGTTGAATCAACTTGCTTGATTGCCATTGCAAATCCGTATTTTTGGAACCGATATTCTAAACACAATTAAATCATTTCGAATCCTTCGGGATTCATTAAACAAAAATTAAATCATGAAGAAAAACATTTTTCTGACTTTGTTTCTGGCTATGTGCATTGCTCTGCCGGGAATTTCACAATCGGTGAATGAACTTTCGAAAAAAGAAAAGAAAGAAGGTTGGGTATTGTTGTTTAACGGCAAAAATTTCGACGGATGGCGGCAATGCAATGGCACTGCGATGCCTGCAAACTGGGTGCTTGAAGAAGATGCCATGAAAGTATTTACCGGAGCGGGTAAAAAACCCGGGCAAGGCGCTGATGGCGACATTCTTTATTCAGTAAAGAAATTTAAAAACTTCGAACTTTCGATTGACTGGAAAGCCAGCAAAATGGCTAATTCAGGAATTTTCTATGATGTACGCGAAGTTCCGGGCAAACCCATTTATTATGCTGCTCCTGAAATTCAGGTACTTGACAATGTGGATGCTACCGACAACAAAATAGACAGTCATTTGGCTGGTTCGCTGTACGACATACTTCCTGCCGATCCAAAGACTGTTCATCCGGCTGGCGAGTGGAACACCATCGTAATCAAGGTAAAAGATGGCCAGGTTACCCATACTCAAAACGGCATGAAAGTTGTTTCCTATACTTTGTGGACTCCTGAATGGGATGCCATGGTTGCCAAAAGCAAATTCAAAGATTTTCCGGGCTGGACCGAAGGAATTGCCAAAGACGGCTTCATTGGTCTTCAGGATCACGGATACCCGGTTTGGTTCCGCAACATCAAGATTCGCGAACTCTAAAAACAGATTTTGAAAAAATGTATAAAAGGGAATGATCCGAAAGGGTTGTTCCTTTTTTTTGATCTAGCATTAATCGGAAACAAGAAATTCCATTTATAAAACCGGGTTTATTCTTTTCTAAAAAAAACATTCAGCAGATTTTCAAGACATCTAATCCATCAGTCAGCATTTGATAATGTTTGTATCTTTGTTAAACCTAAACTATAACCTATGAAACTAAAAATCTTTTCTCTTTTTATACTGATCTCAAACCTGGTGTTCAGCCAGGCCAGCCTGAATATCAATCTGCTTCCGGGTGAAAAAGTATGGTCGGGATTCGTCGACGATGGAGCTAAAATGCCGTTCGATGCCGGATATCATTTCGATTTCTACGCGAATAATGGATACAACCAGGCTCAGCCGCTGTTGCTCGGTAACAAAGGTCTTTGGGTCTGGAGCGAAGAACCCTTCGCTTTTGAAGTTCAGAACGATCGGATTATCATTTCAAAAGCCATGAACGAAGTCAAATTCGGACATGCCGGAAGCAGCCTTGCTGAAGCCCGTGCATATGCTTCAAAGAACTTCTTTCCTGCTTCAGGAAAAATGCCCGACGAACTGTTATTTTCGAAACCACAATACAACACCTGGATTGAACTGACTTACAACCAGAATCAGGCCGATGTGCTGAAATACGCCCAAGCCATTCTCGACAATGGTTTTGAGCCGGGCGTATTAATGATCGACGACACCTGGCAGGAAGATTACGGCAAATGGGTTTTCCATCCCGGACGATTCCCAAATCCCAAACAAATGATTGACCAGCTGCACCAAATGGGTTTTAAGGTGATGGTTTGGGTTTGCCCTTTTGTCAGTGCCGATCAGGCGGTGATTATCCGGAAAATCATGAAAGGGAAAGGGTTCCTGATGCAGAAAACTGCTGATAAACCAACCAGGGAAAAAGCCACCGATCCGGCTATGATCAAGTGGTGGAACGGTTATTCGGCACTACTCGATTTCACCAATCCAAACGCAATCAGCTGGTTCAACGAACAGCTCGACGCGCTGGTGAAGGACTTTGGCGTGGATGGGTTTAAACTTGATGCCGGTGATATGGAGTTTTATTCGACTGATGCGTTGCCCATGATTCCGTCGTCGCCCAACCGCCAGTGCGAATTGTATGCACAAATCGGACTTCGGTTCCCGTTGAACGAATACCGTGCCTGTTGGAAAATGGCCGGACAACCGCTGGTTCAGCGCCTGCGCGACAAGAGCCACAACTGGACCGACGTTGGTAATTTGATTCCACTGATGCTGACCGAAGGATTAGTCGGTTATACTTTCTCGTGTCCCGACATGATTGGCGGCGGCGAATACCTCAGTTTCCAGAATGCCAAAACACTCAACCAGAATTTGGTGGTTCGTTCGGCACAAATACATGCCTTGATGCCCATGATGCAGTTTTCGGTAGCTCCATGGCGCATTCTGGATGCGGAGCACCTCGATGCCGTAAAAAAAGCAGCAAAAATCCGGCAAAAATTTACACCGTTAATTTTGGAACTGGCCGCACAGTCAGCTAAAACCGGCGAACCCATTGTCAGTTCGATGGAATATCGTTTCCCGAACCAGGGCTTTGAAAAGGTGAACGATCAATTTATACTTGGCGAAAACATGCTGGTTGCTCCGGTTTACCAAGACGGAACAAGCCGCACCGTAGTTTTACCCAAAGGCAATTGGATTGACGATGCCGGTAAAACCTACAAAGGCGGCAAAACCTACCCACTTGAGGTTCCACTGGACCGCATTCCATATTTTATCCGGAGCAAATAAAATTTCTATGAAATAATATTCAGTCAATTGAAGAAAGCATCGAAACTGCATGTAAAATATTGAAGAGGGGAAAATGATCAAACAAGAAGTAATGAGAAAAAAGGCAATCATTTTAGATTTAGATAATACCATTTATCCGGTGAGCTCCATTGGTGACCGGCTTTTCAAATCGCTATTTCAGTTGATTCGCGAAAGCGGAGAATATTCCGGCCACTTCAATCAAATCAGGTTCGAAATTATGAGACGGCCATTTCAATACATTGCCGATGAATTCTCGTTTAGCGAAAGCCTGAAAAGTGATTGTTTTAAGTTGCTGTCACATCTGACCTACGACGAAAAAATGCAGCCTTTTGATGGTTACGAAGCGCTTTTGACTATTCCATGCAGAAGGTTTCTGGTGACTACCGGCTATACCAAAATGCAGTACAGCAAGATTAAGCAGCTCGGCATTGAAACCGATTTTGAAGCTATATTTGTGATCGATCCTGACCGATCAGCCTTAACTAAACGCGACCTTTTTGAGAAAATACTTGCAGATTACAACTTCAGTGTTGATGAGGTATTGGTTGTTGGGGACGACCTGAACTCGGAGATTTTCCACGCCAAAGCATTGGGAATAGAAACAGTCCTGTACGATTACCTGTCGCAACATCAGGAATCTGAAGACCAGAACGTAATTCGAAATCACAAAGATCTGCATCGATATCTTTGATTTTTGTCCAGGTTTTCGGTTCCTCTTTTTAGTAGCTTTTTCAACCACCTCAACCTTTCGGCGATTCATTCGTTTTGAATCAGAAACAAAACGAATGAAGACAACGATATTATTTCTGATGCTGCTCATTGGGTTTCAACTCACAAAAGCTCAAAACAACTCGCTCCAAAATCTGGACATCAACCTGAGCACAATTGAATACCCGTTTGACGTGCATTTTCTGAATTTGCACATCCAGAATCAGGATTTGCAAATGGCTTACATGGATGTCCAGCCCGAAAAGCCAAGCCACAAAAACATTGTGCTGCTGCATGGCAAAAACTTCAACGGAGCCTATTGGCAAACCACAATCAGCGAATTGGTACGAAACGGATTCCGGGTGATTGTACTCGACCAGATTGGCTTCGGAAAATCGTCGAAACCACAACATTTCCAATACAGTTTTCAGCAACTGGCTCTCAACACCAAAACATTGCTCGATAGCCTTCATATTGATAAAACGGCAGTTCTTGGGCACTCGATGGGCGGCATGCTGGCAACCCGCTTTGCACTGATGTTTCCCGAAATAACCGAAAAACTCATTCTCGAAAATCCCATCGGGCTTGAAGATTACAAGCAGCTGACACCCTACAAACCAGTTGACTATTGGTACAAAAATGAACTGACGCAGAACTACGAAAAAATCAAACAATATCAGCTTGTTTTTTACTATAACAACCATTGGAAACCGGAGTACGACCGATGGGTAAATCTACTAGCCGGATGGACGATCAACAAGGATTACCCGCTGATTGCCTGGAACGCTGCTCTTACTTATGACATGATTTTCACTCAACCCGTCGTTCAGGAATTTCCTTTACTGAAATGCTGCACCCTGCTCATTATTGGTACCCGCGACCGCACAGCCCTTGGGAAAGCGCTTGCCAGTCCGGAGGTGCAAAAAACAATGGGTTTATACAACGAACTTGGGAAAAAGACACAACAAAAAATCCCCAACTCGCAACTAGTCGAACTCGAAAATGTAGGGCACTTGCCGCACATCGAAGCTTTTGACCTGTTTATCAATCCGTTGCTGAAGTTTCTGAACGAATAGCTTTGAAAATTGCTGAAAAGTTAGTTCTGACATAGCCTATAACATCGATTTAATTTGGGAGGGAAACTCAACAATATTTTAAATTGACTTGTTATTAAAACTCTGCATTAAAGAAGAAACCACAAATCACTTTCCCTGAAAGAAATTTCTGTGGCACATCACCCGAGTAAATTCAAACCCGAAATTTACTGGTTGGGACTGTACCCAAAACAGAATAAAAATTAAACATTCATGCTATGACAAACCTCGAAAAAACAATTATTACAGTGAAGGTACTGGTCAATGCACCGGTCGAAAAAGTGTGGGAATGTTGGTGCGAACCTCGACATATTGTACGCTGGAATACAGCTTCTGACGACTGGCACACTCCCAGAGCAGAAAACGATCTTCAGACTGGCGGGCGGTTCCTTATCCGGATGGAAGCTAAAGACGGCAGTTTTGGCTTCGATTTTTCGGGGCGATACGACAAAGTTGATCTGCATAAACGAATTGAATACACCATGGATGACAATCGAAGAGTACTGGTTGACTTTTCTCCGGATGGACAGACTACCCTGATAACAGAATCGTTTGAAGCCGAGAATGAAAACCCGGCAGAATTGCAGCAAACCGGCTGGCAATCTATTCTCGATAACTTTAAAAAGTACGTCGAAGGCCTCAGCACCATTCAGACCCTGCACTTCGAAATAGCCATTAATGCAGCGGCTGAGGCTGTTTACCTGACCATGCTCGATAAAAAGCATTATGAGGAATGGACAGCTGAATTCAACCCAACTTCGCGTTACGAAGGATCGTGGGAAAAAAGATCAAAAATTGTTTTCCTGGGCACCGACGAACAGGGAAATATAGGTGGAATGGTGAGCAGGATTAAGGAAAACATACCCTATCAGTTTGTCAGTATCGAGCACCTCGGCATCATTCAGGGCGATCAAGAAATAACCAGCGGACCCGATATTGATGGATGGGCCGGAGCTTTGGAAAATTATACTTTTACATCAGCCGGCGAAAAAACTTTGCTCAAGGTCGATCTTGACTCCAATCAGGAATTTATGGATTACTTTATCGATACCTGGCCCAAAGCCCTGAATAAACTGAAAAACATTTGCGAGCAATAACTTAAATTCATAACCTTAAAACAATTAAACAGCCATGGAAAAACAAATTTATCCTTGCGTCTGGTTCGATGGAAAGGGCAAAGACGCAGCCGATTTTTACTGCTCAGTTTTTGCCAACACCTCCATAACCTCAGAAAATCCGTTGGTAGTAATGATCGAATCTGCCGGACAGAAATTTATGTTCCTCAACGGTGGACCCCATTTTACGTTAAACCCGTCAATTTCATTTTATGTGGTCTGTGAAACGATTCAGGAAGTTGATCTGGCATGGGCCAAACTGATTGACGGAGGCTCCGTTTTAATGCCTTTGGACCAGTACCCATGGAGCGAAAAATATGGCTGGGTACAGGACAAATTTGGAGTTAGCTGGCAATTGTCGGCCGGAAAACTGGAAAGCATCGGGCAAAAGTTCACTCCAACATTCATGTTTACTCAGCAGTATGCCGGAAAAGCAGAGCAGGCTATTCAATACTACACTTCGGTTTTTAAGGATTCTTCAGTTGTTGGCATTATGAGATACACCGCAGAAGACCCCGATATGGAAGGAACCGTAAAACATGCGCAATTTACCCTGGGCAATCAGGTTTTTATGGCAATGGACAGTTCGTTGCCTCATCAGTTCATCTTTAACGAGGCTATTTCGCTGGTGGTGGAATGCGAAAATCAGGATGAAATTGATTATTACTGGGACAAACTTTCGGCGGTACCCGAAGCAGAACAGTGCGGCTGGTTAAAAGATCAGTTTGGAATTTCGTGGCAAATTGTGCCTCAAATCCTGAAGCAATTGATGAGTGATCCGGCAAAATCGGAACGGGTAATCAACGCTTTCATGAAAATGAAAAAATTCGATATCGCCAAATTGCTTGAAGCTTGAATCATCCCACTCAACAAAAAACCGGTATTTGGGTTTATAGGTAAACTTCAGCACACAAAATGAACCCAATACCAACGAACACCATCGACGAAGTGATTTCAGCATTGGAAATCATCATTGCCGAGTCGGAACAAAAAAATGATCCGGCAGGCTATTTTGCGGCACTGTACCAAAAAGTGACGATCAAAGTTAAGGAAGGAATTGCCTCGGGATATTTCGACGATGGCCCGCGCATGGAACAATTGGATGTGGTGTTTGCCAAACGCTATCTCGATGCCTGGTTTTCATTTCAGAAAGGTGAAAATACAACATTGTCATGGCAAAAAGCATTCGAACTTTCAACTCACTACCAGCCCATTGTTTTGCAGCATTTGCTGATGGGAATCAACGCACACATCAACCTCGATCTGGGTATTGCTGCTGCCAAAGTCTCAGAAGGTAAAAACATAAATGATCTGGAAAATGATTTTAACCGGATCAACGAAATCCTGTCGGCGCTGGTTTACGAGGTAGAAGAGGATTTATCTGCGGTTTGGCCAACCTTAAAATTTATCCTGAAACACTCCGGAAAAGTTGACGATTTTCTGGTCAATTTCAGCATGAAACTGGCCCGCGATGGCGCATGGAAATTTGCCACTCAGCTTTCGGCTACTCCTGAAGACCAAATCCAGTCAGTCATTCAGATCCGTGATTGGAAGGTAGCGGCCAAAGCAAGCATTATTACCAAACCCGGGAAAATAGCCACAATTGTTTTGTTCATCATTCGGTTGATGGAACGAGGTTCGGTTACCGATAAAATCAGGAAGTTGACCTAAATAAATATCCTTATTTTCAGTAAATCAGTAAATTTAGCGGACTGAAAACAAACAACTACCGCTATGAAAACCAGAAACCTTGTTCTACTTGGGTTTATTCTGCTTAAATTTATACTGCAATACATTTTGATTGATCCGGTGTACGAGCTGCACCGAGACGAATTTCTGCATCTCGATCAGGCGCACCATTTAGCCTGGGGCTATACCTCAGTACCTCCGTTCACTTCATGGATTTCGTGGATTATTCTTCTACTTGGGAATGGCGTGTTTTGGGTAAAATTCTTTCCCGCACTGTTTGGGGCGTTAACTCTGGTGGTAGTCTGGAAAACCATCGAAGAACTGAAAGGCGGCTGGTTTGCCCTGTTGCTGGGTGCAATTTCTGTTGTATTTTCCACTTTGATTCGCCTTAACATGCTTTATCAACCCAATTCACCCGACATCCTGGCATGGACGCTGCTTTTTTTCACCATCATCAAATACATCAATTCCGAAAATAGCAAATGGCTTTGGTACGCCGGAATTACCTTTGCGTTTGGCTTCCTGAATAAGTACAACATTGCCTTTCTTTTGATCGGACTTTTGCCTTCCATACTGATTACTGAGCACCGAACGATCTTCAGGATCAAACAGTTTTATTACGCCATGGGGCTGGCGGCTTTGCTGGTTTTACCCAACCTAATCTGGCAATACGCGAACGGGTTCCCGGTTTTTAAGCACCTCGACGAACTGGCTCGCACCCAACTGGTCAATGTCAACCGCTTCGATTTTCTGAAAGAACAACTGTTATTTTTCATGGGTTCGTTATTTGTAATCCTGGCTGCTTTTATCGCATTCGTCGTTTACCCGCCGTTCCGGAAATACCGTATTTTTGGCTGGTCGTTCCTGTTCATCATCAGCCTGTTTGTTTACCTGAAGGCAAAAGGTTATTATGCCATAGGCCTCTACCCTATTTTCCTGGCTTTTGGTGCGGTTTACCTCGAACATATCCTCTCTGGCAAATGGTTGAAATATCTTCGTCCTGTGGCGATAATACTTCCGTTAATTCTGTTCCTGCCCATGCTGCAAATTGCATTTCCCAACCGCACACCGCAGGAAATCAGGCAAAATCCACAGAAATACAAAGACTTTGGATTGCTTCGGTGGGAAGACGGAAAAGAACACGACCTTCCGCAGGATTTTGCTGATATGCAGGGTTGGAAAGAACTCGCGCAGAAGGTTGACAGCGCTTATGCCCAAATTTCCGACCCAGACCACACTCTCATTTATTGCGATAATTATGGTCAGGCAGGAGCAATTAATTACTATTCAAAAAATAAAAATATCGGAGCGGTCTCTTTAAATGCCGATTATATCAATTGGTTCAGGCTCGATAAGGAAATCAGAAATGTTATTCGGGTCAAGGAGATTGATGACAACGGCAAGGAATTGGTGGTCTCGAAGCCCTACTTTGATAGCGTTGAAAGGTTTGGTGAGATTACCAATGAGTTTGCCCGTGAAAAAGGCACCAGTATTTATGTCCTGAAGAATGCTAAAACCGATATCAATCCAATTCTAAGGAAAGAAATCGATGAGCGAAAAAGCTCCAGGTAAACCAGACTTTTCTTTCCGACAATTGCAGATAGCTGCCGACCCGGTCTGAAATATTCGTAATATTGTAGAAGAACACCAAATTTAATTTGCATGAAGATTCTTGCCATCGAAAAAGAACTGTCGGGCATTCAGGATTCGGATTACAAACCGTGGCTGGAAGCCGAGGCGCGCAAAGCCTGGGAGTTGCATCAGGAAGGACTGATCCGTGAGTTGTATTTCACCGACGACCATTGCGCAGTATTAATTCTGGAAGCCCGCGACAAAGCCCATGCCCGTGAAATTGTTGATCAATTGCCGCTCGTTCAACAAAAACTGATTGATTTTGATTTGCTGGCTCTGACTGCCTACCCCGGATTTGCACGCTTGTTCAAAAAATAGGAAAAAGCCCTCGCCGGCGTCGGGCAGGATTTGTCATTGGGAAAAACGACAATCATTTCCATTTCTTTAACGATCATTAAACATCGAACAAATGAAGAATATCTTTCTGCTGTTATCCGCTTTATTGTTTTGTATTTCAGGAGCTTTCGCCCAATCTGATTCTATCCCATACGGAAACAATCCTCAGGCCGGGCATTACGCAGCGGTTAATGGCATTCAGCTTTATTACGAAACCTACGGAAGTGGCGAGCCACTGGTCATGCTTCACGGAAATGGCGGTTCGATCGATGCTTTTCGCAATCAGATTCCGTTCTTCCAAAAACAGTATCAGGTCATTGCCATTGACAGCCGCTTGCAGGGAAAATCCGGAGGTTCTCCCGATACCATTTCGTACGAACTGATGGCGTCTGATTTTTGCACATTGCTCGATCAGTTAAACATCAAATCGGCTAATGTGCTGGGCTGGAGCGACGGCGGCATTGACGGATTAATGATGGCAATGAATTGTCCGGACAAAGTAAAAAAACTTGCTGCCTCGGGTGCCAACACTGTGCCCGACACCACTGCGTTATCGCAAGCCGACCTCGATGAAATGAAGAAAGTGGCTACCAGTCCCAAATCGTCGGCCAAAGAGGCGGCACTTAATCAAATGATGATTGATCAGCCCAACATAGCGTTCTCCAATTTAGGTAAGATTAGATGCCCCGTTCTGATCATGGCTGGCGATCGCGATATGATTAAAGCTGAACATACACTAAAAATTTATCAATCTATTCCGGAAGCTTCGCTGTGCATTTTCCCCGACTCGCACCATGGCGTTTGCCAACAACATCCTGATTTATTTAACGAAACAGTGCTGACATTCTTTAATAAATAACTGATAGTACCACTCTTCAATTCCTTTCTAAAATTTCCGTTTCAAAATATTTTTCCGGTCAATCTGTGATTTTTCGTTTCGTTGTGCGAATAATAAAGCATCAAACCAGTTTAGCAATTTATGCCAACAGAATCAGTAATTGAAAATGAATGAATAAAACAGAAAAATCAGATCGGTTCCTTTCCGTCATCGAAACCAATAAAGGCATCATTTACAAGATTGCCAACTCTTACTGCAAAGATCCTGAGGACCGGAAAGATCTCTTTCAGGAGATCGTTTCGCAATTGTGGAAATCGTTCGATAACTACAGCGAGCAATACAAATATTCCACCTGGATTTATCGCATTGCATTGAATGTTGCGATCTCGTTTTACCGGAAAGAAAACCGGAGAAAAGTTCTTTCCACTCCCATTTCCGAAGGTGTTTTTAACTTTTTTGTCGAAGAGAACAGCGAAACAGAATCGAATCTCCGGATGCTGCAACAATTTATTCAGGAGTTGAAAGACCTCGACAAAGCGCTGATGTTGCTCTATCTCGAAGAGAAGAGTCATCGGGAAATGGCCGAAATCATTGGCATTTCAGAAACCAATGTGGCTACAAAAATCGGACGGATAAAGCTTTTGCTGAAACAGAAATTCACAACAATAGAAAACAATTAAACAATGGAAAACATCGATTTTATTAACATTTGGAAAGCGCAGGACAGCAAGATTGATCAGACTCTGGCCATCAACAAAAAGCTAGTGAAGGAAATCGTTGGCGGGAAGGCCCAATCTGCTCTTCGGTCGCTGAAACTTCTAAAATCCACTCTACTGTTCTTCGGAATTATCTACCTCGCTGTTTTGGGCGGACTGCTCTTTTTTGCCCTCTCACATTATTCGCAGGCCTGGAACTACTTTATCGTATCAGTCAGCGCCATTTTTGTGATCAACCTGATTGCGGTAATCGCTTACATTAAGCATCTGGTATGGCTGACGGAGATAAATTACGACGGAAGCATCTCCCACATTCAGCAAAAACTGTCAGAACTGCAACTTTCAATCATTCAGCACACCCGAATCATGTACCTGCAAACACCTTTTTTCACCACATTTTATTTGAGCAGCAACTGGTTCCCACAAAACTCGCCATTACCCTATACCGTTTTCCAGCTTGTGTTTACCGCTGCTGCAATCTATTCATCGTATTGGGTGTATAAAAATATGACCATTGAAAATATCGATCGTAAAATGATCCGGAGTTTACTTTCGGGCTCGGGACGAGAAACCGTACGAAAAGCGATGGACTTTTATGAGGAAATTGAAGAATATAAACTTGAAGAATAAAACAAAAGCCCGGACACTTCATCAGAATCCGGGCTTTCTTTTGCCTTTGCCTTCGACGAGCTCAGGCAACGACGCAATTATCTTCGTGCATTAATACTTCCAGACTAATACATCCGCGGTTTTCATCGATTTACTGCCAATCAAAATTTTGGCATTGGTCGGAAGGTTCATTTCGTAAACCTTATCGGAATAGTTCATGGCAATTCCAAAGCCATCGCGGTATTCAACCATAATTCCCTGCGGATAATTCTCTACCGGAATGCTTTGCTGTTTGTATAATTTGGTCAAAACCTGTTTTTCCAGATCGCCTTCTTTTGAATCAACACCAATATAAGTTACCGTTCCTTTGCCTAGCTTGTGGAAAATTACTGCTGGAGTTCCGGCATAAAAATCGCCTTCAAAAGTACCCCAGGTTTCGGTTCCGGCGAATGGTTTTAACAAATCGCCCCAGCTGGTCCAGGCAAATTCCTGATTGTTGAATTTAATCTTGTCGGGCGAATGAGGCATCAGCAAATCATACGACAGAACTTCGGCGCCAAACAGTTTCCACATGGGTTGATAGAATTTGGCTTCCCACAAATGTCCACTTCGATCCTGAATTCCGGTACGGCAGCTCATCACCAGATTTCCGCCATTTTCGGCATATTTAGTCAGTTTATCAATCATTTGTTGGTCGATCATTTCGTAGGCTGGCACAAGCAACACCGGGTAATTGGCAAAGTTGGTGGTGTCGCGCACAAAATCGACGGGTGCACCAAACGATTTCACAGCCTTGTAATATTTCAGGAAATGACCTTCGGTGTTCCATTCGGTAGTTTGTTTGTTCAGGTTAAGTCCCTGCACATTGTCGGTATTTATCAGGATGCCTGTTTTCCTTTGTTGGTAAGGTTTTGGCAACGCAGCTTTCGGATCGTAATTTTTACGAAGCATTTTAACCTCATCAATAAACTGGCTAAATTCCTTTCCTCCGGGAGTTGGAGTAACGCCGTCGGGACCCACCATTCCGTAGTGATATTGCTCATAGCCATACAACGGGGCACGGAATCGATAAGAGCAGGTAAATTTACTTCCTCCGGCAAACACGTGCCACAAATACAGGTGGATAGCTCCCGGCAGCGGTTGCGGATTGATGCTTCCCCAGTTCACCTGTCCGGGCTGGAGTTCCATTACGCCATAAGCGCCTTTCAACGGACGGAAAAAGTCGTTGGCCATAGCAATGCGCGAATATTCGCCCACGCGGTAACCTTTGGCCCCGATGCCTTTGTCGCTACCGTAAACCATATAGCGCGTATAAGCCACAAAATCAAATTCTTTGCTCTGGCCCACATAACCCACATCGTACATCGGGATGTAGTTGGACGTAATCCACTGGTCTTTCGACGCGTATTTTTTGATTTCGCGGGCTTGTTCATCCAGGAAAGTAGCCGTTTCGTTATCGGCAAAACGGTAATGATCGAGCTGCCCGTGAAGGTTCATCCCCCATTGTTTGTGCAAAGGGATGTTTATCTCGTCGAAACTGGAATAGGTTCCGCTCCAGAAATTGTTTCCCCACGACTGATTCAGCGCATCGATGGTTTTGTATTTTTCTTTCAGCCAGTTGCGGAAACGTTGTGGAGCATCAGCACCATAATCCAGAAAACGACGAGGTTCGTTGTCAACCTGCCAGCCCATCACACGTTTGTCGTTTCCATAGCGTTTGGCCAGTTCGGCAATCATTTTCATCGAATACATGCGGAAATAATTACTCGAAAAAGTGGCGTGTTGGCGTCCGCCGTGATCCATCTTTGAACCATCTTCGTCGGTGGCCAACACATCAGGGTGTTTGCGCACCAGCCACACTGGTGGAGTTGCCGTTGATGTACACATTACGACTTTCAGATTATACTTGGCCGCCAGTTGCAATGAGCGGTCGAGCCATTTGAAATCGTATTTTCCTTCTTCGGGTTCGAGCTGCGCCCAGGCAAACTCTGCAAAGTGGGTAAATTCAAAACCCATCTTGGCCATGTTCTGAAAGTCGCGCTCCCATTGGGTTGAGTCCCAGTGTTCAGGATAATAGTAAACGCCTACGGAAGTTAAGTCCTTGGAAGGGAAAAATTTCTCGATATTCTGGGCACTGAGATTGAAACTCAAGAAGATCCCGAATAAACTCAGAATAAGCAGTTTCGGTAATGATGTTAATTTCATCAGCATAATAATTTTGATTAGATTTTAGGGTTATAAATTGGCAGTACAAGTATAGCGTATTTTTGGGCAAATCGGATTAATAGTGTCACGAACACATTAATAAATCTGCCAGAATCCATTCATTAAACCGCTGTTCTGTTGCTTGCCGGCAATACGATTTCGGCTTATTTATCTCAAAAAATAGATGCAGTTGGTGTTCTTTTCCACGATCAGGAAAAAATCTTTGTCCTTTAACAGTAAATATTGACTTTTCGTAATATCTCCCTTCGGGATGAACCATCTGGGGAAGGATGGCCTTTCTATTTCTTCAATTTTACTGAGCAGCGAATCGGCGGGTACAGAGCGGCAGATTTTGAAATCAGGTTCGTACAAATCCCGCTGTCTAAATTCGAATTTGCCGAACGCGTGCCTGCTGGTTACATCGTAGGTTTCCTTAATTCCAAAGGCATCTTCCTTTAATATTCCGGGGAACCAACCGTGACTGAAAAAATTGTATTCCATCAGCTCGTGATACGAATAAAACTCGACATACGGCGATTCGCTGCACCCGGAAAAGCTGAGGAAAAGGATCAGAAAGAAGGATAGTTTGATGAGTTTGAGCATGGTCAGTTAGTTATTTATGCGCTGTCAACAGGGCTCCCAAAGTTCAATCTTGTTGCCTTCCGCGTCCATAATATGTACAAACTTTCCATAGTCGTAACTCACAATGTCGTCCAGTATCATTACCCCGTTTTCTTTGAGTTTGGTTAGAAGTCCTTCTATATTCTGAACCCTGTAGTTAATCATGAATTCCTTTTTCGAAGGTGCGAAATATTCACTTCCTTTTTCAAACGGACACCATTGGAGAGAGCCAATTTCCTCGGGTTTGTTTACATCCCTGAATTCAAAATTGCAGGAACCCCAATCGTTGATTTCAAGTCCTAAATTTTTGGCGTACCAATCTTTCGTTTCCTGCTGATTGTCTGAAAAAAAGAAAATACCGCCAATTCCGGTTACCTTAGGGGTAGTATCGCCAGTTGAAGGAGTATTTGCCGATTCGTTTTTTTGTTCTTCCATTTTCTTGTTTGTTGAGTTATTTTCATTCGATTGATGTGTCGTCTTTATGCAGCCAGAGAACGTTCAAAACTATCTGCAGTTGAGTTTGCGGGCTTCGTCCCTCTTGAGCCACACTACCGTTGTTACGAGTTACGAGCTTTGTTGCCCGCACCGAAACCCCAATTGACATATAGTTTTTGTGATACAGCCACTTTATTCATTAATTGTTTCATACGACCAGAAATTATCCTCAGATGTCCATTTTGCCCCAATAATTTTTTCATTCCTATTATTTTTGTAATCCAGAAAGTTGAAATGAATTTTAAAACTGATTTGTTTCGGCAAAACACTTGCAAGAGGCAACTCTAAGCTAAATGTAACAGTACTTTTTTGAGATGCTGTTAGATTAATATTCGCATTTGAGGCAAATGCTCTTTCCCATTCTTTGTCTGGTAGTTTTGCATCAATATTAATGGACAAATCCCTAACTTCTGTCTTTCCCATATTTTCAATACCAAATCTTGGTTTAAAGAATCTATAAAGAACCGCTTTCCCGTTAAAACCAATTCTCTTCAACTCTAATTCAGCTTCTGGTATTGAATAAACTGGATTTGAATTAGGAATTCTTTCATTAGTGTTTGCATCCCTCATAACCAAGCAATAAGGCGTCACATATTTCTCTGATGCCTCACCTCTTTCAAATAACAAAGGATCATATCCCCATTGAATATTCAATGCCTGCTCTTTTGTAAATTCTTTCCAATTTTGGAATCTGATTTCTAATATTTCAGGGTTCCCTTCATTTAGTTTATCCCACTTCCTATTTTGTTCCCATTGATTTGCGAATGTCCAAATCAGACTTATACCTGCAATCAATAAAGCTAGTAGTGAAATAATAACTTTGGGATCACCAAAAAAACTACGCGTTTCAGCCATAATTCAGTTTTTTAGTTGGTTGGTAACTAGTATTTCCCCAAATATACACCACTTTTCCTAATTATTATTGATAATCAGTTGATATCTGAGACTGATCCCTGAATTATTAGCTCTTCGTCTAAAATCATGCGGATTTCTCCTAAATCAGGGAACTTTGCCTAAATTTAGGAGGCAGGGGTCAAAAAAGAGAGGATTTTCTCATTTGAACGAGAAAATCCCCTGATTTGAGAGAACATTGCCTAAAAAAAGGCAAATTTTCCTGATTTTAGACAATTAGGTAATACAAACAAATTAGTGTCGTATTTTATAATTCACTCACCCCACGTCCGCTAGCGGACGTCTCACTTCTCTTATTGAAACTACTCTTATAATACACAAGTTGTAGCTAGTATATTTTTCCGGCCTGAAAGGCCAAAATATACTAGCCCAGGGTAGAGTTTCGGGAGGAACGATCCGAAACGCCGCCCTGGGTAAAGAAAGCAGGATGAAAACCGTCCGCGCAAGAATGTTGAATAAAGCATACATCTTTTTTCGGACGGAATTAAACGACACCATTTGAAGGGAAAAGATATGATCCATTTCGTCCGAAATAAGAATTTCCTTTCAAAAAACATGTTATCGCGGACGGTTTTACCTGCATTTCCATTACCCGGGGCGCTGCCCCGGGCTGATAGATGCTGGCCTTTCAGGCCAAAAAGTAGGATACTGATTTGTGTATAAAAAGTATTTTCTAGAAGAATTAGTCAGGTATAATCCGTAAAAAAGAAAAATCCTGAACCCATAAATTATGGATTCAGGATTTAAAATTACCCTATCATATTACCCTATTACGACTTTATTAACCTGCCACCAATGTCTGCTCTAATTCAATGGCTTTCGGAAACAGAATGTTATTTTCCAGGTGAATGTGACGATGCAAATCATCTTCAAATTCTTTCAGTTTGCCGTAAAGAACCCGGAAAGTATTGCAGGCATCTTCCGGTGGAGTATATCCGTCACTTAACTGGTAAAGCTTTTTCAGGATAACCCCCGCACTTTCATGCTCCTGTTCCATCACCGAAATTGGCCCCATCACGGTCCCAAAACAGGCGCCATCGGCACAATTTCCGGCCGATTCGTCAACCACGAGTTTTTTGATGTACGGGAACAGGATTTGCTCCTCTTTCTGCATGTGCGAAAGCAATTCGTCGGCCAGATCATTAAACAATTCGTTGATGACAACCACTTCAGGATGATGTTCGCCATGCACATCGGCAACTTTCTGTGCCAGTGGCAAAATCTGCGGAATGGCTTTGCTCACATACTGATGATGCGTATTTTGAATGTAATCGGTAAGAAAACCAATGTTCCAGCTATCGAAATCGTGAACGGCTGATCCGGTTTGACTTTTTAAGTTTTCCAACGCATTAATGACAACTGACTCATCCGTTTTTGCATTGGCGCAAGCTTCGGCTACTGAAATTTTTCCTCCGCAGCAAAAATCGATTCCGTAGCTGCTAAACACATCGGCAGCTCTGAAATCCTGTTTTACAATCTCCCCTACTGATTTATTTCTAATGTTTTCCATTTTGATATTGTTTAAAATTGTTTTTCATCTTTTACCCCTGACAGGGTTTGGAACCCAGTCAGGGGTAAATCAAATTTTTATTTTTCTTCTTTCTGAACCGACCAGCCAAAGACCAGTCCGGCAACAAAGTACACCAGTGCTACTACTCCCACTGCAAAGATGGTGTCGCCAATGACACGCAACCAGCGAAGAGTTTGCATAAATGGTTGTTGCAGGAATTCAGCCGAGCGGGCATACCACATGCCATATTTCACGCTAGCCACTGTTTGCAGCAGTCCAACCGGCAATACACTAATCAGCACCATCAGCGCAAGCCCGATGTTGATCGACCAAAATGCAATGAACAATGGTTTATCGTTCCATACACTTTTTACCCACATGTTCCGGAGAACAAACAGCATCAGCGAGATACCCAACATTCCGTAAACACCAAACAAAGCGGTGTGACCGTGAACAGCAGTGGTGTTCAAACCTTGCATGTAGTACAAAGCTGTTGGTGGATTAATCAGGAATCCGAAAATACCGGCACCAACAAGGTTCCAGAATGCTACGGAAATCAATCCGTAAATAGGCCAGCGGTAAGCTGTCAGCCAGTTGGTGTGACGGCTCAGTTTATAATTGTGCCATACTTCGAAGCCCATCAGCACCAGCGGAACGACTTCCAACGCGCTGAATGTAGCTCCCAATGCGAGAATTGCAGTTGGCGTTCCGGTGAAATACAGGTGATGGAACGTTCCGATGATACCGCCACCCAGGAAGATAATGGTTGAAAGCAATACTGCGGTAGTAGCAGTTTTCATGCGTAGCAAACCGAGTTGCACGAAAATAAAGGCCGAAACAACAGCAGCAAAAACTTCGAAGAAACCTTCAACCCAAAGGTGAACTACCCACCAGCGCCAATATTCGGCAATGGCCAGGTTGGTTTGTTGTCCCCACATCAGTCCGGCACCGTAAAACGAGCCAATAGCAGCCGATGCAACCACGAAAAGTATGATTAGGTTGCGACTTTCAGAAGGAGTTTTCAGGATAGGAAGCAATGGGCGAACCATTAAAGTCAGCCAGATAAACAGACCAGCGAACAGGAAAATCTGCCAGAAGCGACCCAGATCGACATATTCGTATCCCTGATGACCGAACCAAAAGTTTTGAGCCAGACCCAGTTTCTGCATTACACCCATCCACTGGCCAGCCAATGAACCGATTACAATTACTAACAAAGCACCAAAAAGTACGTTTACACCGAGTCGTTGAAACTTCGGTTCGTAGCCCGAAACAGCCGGAGCAATATACAAACCGGTAGCCAACCATGAAGTTGCTATCCAGAAAATAGCCAATTGCACGTGCCATGTTCGTGAAATTGAATAAGGTAAAATAGTATCGAGGTTGAGTCCGTAGAAAGAGTTTCCTTCGACACCAAAATGTGCAGTAACAACACCCATTGTAACCTGAACCAGAATTAAGGCCGTAACAATCACAAAATATTTCAGGGTCGCCTTCATCGAAGGAGTGGACATCATGGTCAGCAGCGGATTTACAGCCGGCATTTCGAGATGTTCTTCGTTATCGCGCGAACGGGCATATTGATACGCCATTAAAGCAATTCCCAGCAGCAAAATAATCACGCTGAAACCCGTCCAGATGTGTAAATCTCCGGTGGCAACGTTTCCAACCAGTTCTTCGTGCGGCCAGTTGTGCGTGTAAGTCAGTTCGCTGTTCGGGCGTTCGGTGACACATGCCCACGATGCCCACCAAAAGAAGGCAGTCATTTTAGCCATCCGTTCCGGTGTTTGATCGAATTTTCAGGAATGGAATAATTTCCGCGCAGTTTAGCCATTTCAGGATTATTGGTGAACAATCCGGAGTAAAAAGCACTGGTGTTTTGAATGGCCGAAGCTCTTGTAGAGCTCACTGTAATTGTTTTGGCCGATTCGCTAAAGGTATTTTTCCGGATGTCCTGCTGAAGTTTAATCTTCAGGAAAGCCTGATCAGCCGGGTCGATTTCGGCGAATTTCTTAGTGAACTTTTCCATCGACAGAACGTCGAGCATGGCAATCGCTTCCTTGTGCAGCCAATCGGCTGTCCAATCGGGTGCCTGATAGGCTCCGTGCCCCCATACACTTCCCAATTCCTGACCGCCGATCGACTGCCAGATGTTCTGTCCGTCGCGAATGTCCTGACCTGTAAACAGGACTGTTCCGTCGCTGGTTACTACTTTGTCGGGAATAGGCGGCGCCTGATGGTAAATCTCGATTCCGAAGTAACCCAGTACCCC
The DNA here is from genome assembly GCA_963676375.2 of Prolixibacteraceae bacterium. GTDB lineage: Bacteria > Bacteroidota > Bacteroidia > Bacteroidales > Prolixibacteraceae > Aquipluma. The sequence goes on along the minus strand of CAXXPT010000014.1, from coordinate 78,872 downwards.
GAAACTAAGCACCATAACCGCTATAAACCCAAACCATAATTTCCGAATGTTCATAGTGTGTTGTTTTTAAAATTTAGATATAGTTTTTTGTAATTAAAATTCGGTTTCAATGTTCTGAAACAAATATAGATGAGGGGAATTGTGTACTTTTATGAGCGAGATCATAAAGACATAAATCTATTAAAATACAGAATAGCAATGCGATAAGGCATAAATTTGATTGATTTCAGGAAATGGTTCAGAGCAAATAAAAGATTAAAGCCTCTTTATTTATTCTTTTGTCATAAATTTAGTTTTAAAACACACGAAAAATGATTGAAGAAAACATTCTTGTTCAGTATGGCGCGGTTGAAATAAATCTTGAAAAGGGAGCTTTTCTTTTTCATGAGAAAGAGCGTGCCGCGCACTATTTTCAGGTGAAAACCGGAAAAATAAAGATGTTTAACCTGAATGCCGAAGGGAAACTGTTTACTCAAGGAATGTTTGAAGCCGGCGAAAGCTTCGGGGAACCGCCCCTGTTCGACGATTCAAACTATCCGGCATGTACTGTTGCCGAAGAAAATACGCGTTTATATAAATTGCCCAAGCAAAAGTTTTTCAAACTTCTGAAAGAAAATCCTGAAATACACTTCAAGATTACCCGGATGCTGGCTACCCGTTTGCTTTATAAATCGATGCTCCTGAAGGAAATATCGAGTTTCAAGCCCGAACACCGCATTTTAAGCCTGCTCGATTACCTGAAGAAAGAAGAAGGCATTCCGGCAGACCAAAAATTCGAAGTGAGCCTTACCCGCCAACACATCGCCGACCTAACCGGACTGCGAGTAGAAACCGTGATCCGCTCGGTAAAAACCCTCGAAAAAGAAGGAACTTTGAAGCTGATCGGGCACAAGATTTACCGGTAAAACAATCTGGTTTGCGATCTTCGAGCTGATTAACCCCGCAACTCCTGCTCCAGTTCGATGGCTTTTTTGTGCAATACGTTGTTTTCAAGGTGAATGTGCATAACTAAATCTGCCTCAAATTCGCTGAGCTTATTAAAAAACGAGCAAAACAACTGACTGGCATCTTCCGGAGCGGAATAGTTATTACACAACCGGTTAATTTGCTTTATAATAATCCCCGATGTGTCATGTTCAAATTCAACCACAGTAATCAGCGATTTAACTGATAATCCGGTTGGCATGACTTGACCTGTGGTTTTGCTCAATTCTAAATTCCTGATCAAGGGGAATAAAGCCAATTCTTCCTTTTGCATATGCTGTTTCATGTCATTTCCTAACTGACGAAACAATTCACTTATTCGCTTTAGCTCAATGTTGTTTGTTTCCCGACTCTCCAAAACCGTTTTAAACATCGCAGATATCTCCGGAACAGTAACGTTTACATACTGGTGATGCGACTCAACAATGTGCACAATTAATGCCTCCAGCGACCAATTGTCATAGTCTTTATCAACATTGGTCGATAAAGCTGATTGAAGTTCTTTTAAAACAGTTGATTCATCGCAATTGCAAACAGCACAAGCCTCGCTTAATGAATTCTTTCCTTTATTGTAAAAGTCAATGCCGTATTTTCTGAATACCTGTATGGTGGAAGAATTTAATCTGGCAATCTCACCAATAGCGTTTCCCTGCAAATTCACTGTTTTTTCCATGACTGGAATTTTTTAATTAAACCCAAACGTCTTATCTTTTATGACGATGTCAAATTCAACTCAGATTATTTTGTACGAATTAAATAAATTTATTCGCATTACAATTCCAGTTTCTTTTCTTTTGGCGAAGCACCCATTTTCAATACTCCTGAAGCATGACGATAAAAATGCCCGCGCAAATCTTTGGCGTAATCGTTCAGGATTTGAGTACCCAAACCATTGTAATCGCCACAGCGGAACAGGGCTCGTCCCAGAATAATTTCGCGCAATGCATTGTTGCGGGTACTGGTGTCGGTGCCGCTGGCCGGTGTATCCTGAATCGCTTTCTGAATGGTTGTCATCGCATGACCAGTCATCCCTTTCATTTGCAGCAACTCGAACAGCACTTTGGCCGGAACTTCGCTGGCCAGCGTTTCGAAAGCTACCGCCACTGCCCGGAAATGCGAGAACTCGCTTTCAGGAGTGAGCATTTTAGCCATGCGGATAACCGAAGGCAGCACTTCCTGCTTGCGCGATTTTCCCAAAGCAATCACCAAACTATCGAGGTAACTCATGCTCATGCCAAACTGACCCATTCCGGTGTAGTTCCATCCTTTGTCCCAGGCGCTGAAACCGTCAACTGCCTTTTGTAAAACCTCCCATCCCGAGTTGTTGTCGAGCATTCCGAGAATGCGGGCGAATACTAATTTTTCTTCCGGAGAAACAGCCAGATTCAGTTGGTCGGTTAATGCAGGAATTCCCTTTTCGGTATCCCACATCACGATTTCCAGTCCGTCAAGTTCGTGAGTCAACGTCTTGGCGGCTTTCTGTACATCTTCAAATTTCGGCGGATAATTATCCTGGTCGGTTAACACCCTGGGTTGCAAACTTTCGATCTGAACCAAACGTTTTTGCAGTGCTTTGATATCGATGTAGCGGATTCGTTCATTGTTGGCAGCAGCCATTGCAGCTCCCATTCCAACGGCGTATCCCTGGTTTTGCAAACAAGGCTGCATCCGGATGACCGGCATGGCATCGCGATGGGCCGATGCACCCAATCCGGTCACCACAATTCCTTCAAGACCTTTTGGAAGCAGAGCGCGGAAAGGCACATTGGCCAGCACATCCACCCCGCTGTGTGCCGGAGGTTTCAGGGCAAAAAACGGATCGATTGTGAACCCATGCGTGTCGAACGAACTTTCGTGAATCGAAATCGTGTCGGGATAAGTGCGTCCGTTGTAAACATCGAGTACTGAAATAGTGAAGTCGCCATTCATCCGGCGGCGTTCGCGGGTTTGAGGGAGTTTTCCCAAATCGAACTGATCTTTGAATTTCTCCTTCCCAACGATGAAAGTCGCCCAAACATCAATCATATCAGAGTCGTCGGTAAACGTCCAGTCGGTATTGTTGTAAAAATCATCCGGATTTTTGGGTGGCATTCCGGCGCCCTGAACAGCCACATTGTTGCCGTCGGTGTACGAATATCCGGCACCCGCAGCAATGGCAATATCAGCGCTTCCGGTTGAATCGATAATGGTTTGGGCCAAAACAACACCACGTCCGTAAGGCGTTGAAACCACCACACCTTTCACCTGCTTATCCACAACATAGGCGCCAATGCCAATTACGCCAAACCAGATTTCGCCGCCTGCTTTGCGGATTTCGGAACGGAACCACTCAGTTTTCCAGTCGAACACCCATTCATCCAAACGCTCTTTCTGCCGAGTATTATTGCGCCCAAGCGCTTTCACACCGGCATCCACTTCGTTGGTAAAACCGTGACGATAACCATGATAGTAACGGCCAATCATGCCCAGCGTGCCAATGCCGCCCATGCCGTGCAGGTATTCGATCACCAGTGTTTTGGCGCCATTGCGGGCAGCCCCCACACCAGCCGGCGCTCCGGCAGTTCCGCCCCCCATCACCACCACATCGTAAGTGCCAAGTACCGGCAAATGGGTCGCTTCGGCTTTTACCACCCCCATATTCAGCGAAGGACGCAAGCCTTCGAGCAGTTCGCCCACATCGCCGGTTTTCAGTTCCTGAAGTAATTTCCCATGAACAGTCAACTTTTCAGTATCACGAACAAGAATAGCCTGCATGGCAGCTTCTTCGCCAATGCGCTCGCCAATGCGAATCATCGCAGCGGGTTGCAACAGTCTTTCAGCGGCTTTACGCGAAATGTCGGCACAAGCGCCCAACACAAACAACCGTTCCACTTTTTTAGGCTGAAACGCTTTTAAACTGGCCTGTTCCAAATCTATCGACTCATCTTCCAAATGCTTCTGGCCAACAACCCAGTCGGGCGAAACCTGAAACAACAAATCGGACGATTCCACCTGATTGGGGTCCCAGGTCAGGTCGCGGGCAATCTGCTCAGCCCGGGCAAACGAAGCCATCGAAGCATCGGGCATATCAACCTGCACCCTGTAGTCGTAAACTTTATATGTTTTTTCTTTTATCTGAATGCTTTTGGTATCGTCAACCAATGTTAATCCTGAAGCATTTTTGTGATCATTCCCAACCACCACAAAGCGGAAATCCTGCTTCCCTACCGGATATTCGGTAAACTTAGCCGACGACATTCGGACAATCGTAGCCCGTGGCGTAGCATCAATCACAGTTTTGGCTACCACAACCTGCCGTCCGGAGCGATTGGAAATAACCACTCCTGCAATCTTTCCGTTTTCGTCGCAAACCAAATCGGTCACGTAGGTCGAATAGAGAAACCCGATTTTATTACTGATTAATTCCTGATCGAGCGTTCGTTTGATCAGCATTGGTGTGGGTTGCCCGCCACCAAACAGTTTTTTGCCGAGCTCCGTGTTGGTTGCTCCTTCAAAAAACCGGTAAGTTCCGCAAAGGTCTTCGCCCAGGTAAGGTTCCTGGGCCGCCAGAAACACGGATGCTCCTTTTTTTGAGGCACCCACAGCAGCAGCCACTCCTGAAGTTGATCCACCAATTACCACTACATCAACCTTGTAGGCAATCGGAATCTCGCGTTCGGACTGAAAACAGTATTTTATATTTTGAAGATTTGATGCTTTGACTTGCTGAATACCCCAGAGGCCGGAAGTGGCCACAAAAGCAGTTCCGGCAGCAGTAGTCCGGAGAAAATCACGACGTTTCATTCGGTTGGTTTATATAGGTTTCGGCGGATAAAGTTAATCGAAAATGTTGTATTTTCATGTCCGTTCACTGAAGTGAACGGCAAAGGACAGTGATTTGAATAAGAAAAACAGGCAACCGAATCAATATTATCCTATGTAATTAGTTTTAATTGACAAGCATACTATTTTGAAACTCTTGCCTCCCTCCGCGTTCTCCAGTATAGCAGCAACATGAAAAACAAGCTGATTACAAAAAATACGGTAATGGCCAGCACCGAAAAACGCATGCTTCCGGTTATTGCTTCGATTAGCCCAAAACTAAAAGTACCGGCAACAGTGGCCAGTTTCTCCATCACATCGTAAAAGCTGAAGAACGAAGTGTGGTCGGTAGTATCAGCAGGAAGCATTTTCGAATAGGTGCTGCGCGCCAGTGATTGCGAGCCGCCCATGACAATGCCAATAAAAAATGCAACGGTTAAAAAGCCCATGGCATCGGTAACAAAATAGGCGCCAACGCAAATCAAAGTCCACGCCCCAATCGTAATCATCAGGGCAAGTAAGTTTCCTATTTTTTCTGAAATACGTGCAAACATCCAAGCCCCCAGCATTCCGACCAATTGGATTGCCAGTATGGTAGGGATAAGCACGTCTTCTTTCAGGCCAACCTGCTTTTCACCGTATGTCGCAGCCATAAACATGGTGGTTAGTAGGCCCATCATCAGGAAGAAAAAGCCGGTGAGGTAAAGACTAAGCCTGTATGACTTCCGGATTTGATTGAATACCGTTCGCAATTCTTTATACCCATTCGTCCACACTGACTCGTGTTTCGTTCGCTGGCGATACGTATATTTGGGTAAACGGCTAAACGTGATCTGCGAAAACCCGATCCACCAAACGCATACCGTTAAAAACGAAATACGTGCCGGCAACGAACTGTCGGCAGCAATGCCAAACAAATCGGGTTTCATGATCATCAACAAGTTAAAAAGCAGCAGTACCACACCGCCCAGGTATCCCATGGAATATCCTCTGGCACTAATCCGGTCCTGATCTTCGGGTTCTGCAATAACCGGTAGAAAAGAGTTGTAGAACACAATGCTTCCGCCATAGCCAATGGTTCCCAGCGTAAAGGCAATTACTCCCAATTCAATGTGGTTTCTGTCGAAAAAAAATAAAGCACCGCATGCCGTGGCTCCAATCAGCGTAAAGGCACGCATAAAACCCTTGCGACGCCCGGTATAATCGGCCATCGATGAAAACAATGGAGACATAATGGCTACAAGCAAATAGGCGACAGCAATCGCCCATGAATAAAGCACCGTATTAATTACTGACAACCCAAAGAAATGGACCGTAAAATCATCGCCGGTGCGGGTTACTGTGTTGTAATAGATGGGAAAAATGGCCGATGCGATGGTTAGCTGATACACTGAGTTAGCCCAGTCGTACATCACCCAGCCTCGCACAATACGTTTATCACCTTTCACAATCGTTTGAACATCGTTTCGCTTTATCATGCCTTTTCTGGTTTTATAGTTGCGGTGTTATTTGTCCAAAAATCAAGTTTAGCGTAAACGTAGTTATTTCTTTTTTCCATTTATACTGCACATTAAAAAAAATGCCCACCCTTGTGAGGCAGGCATTTTATATCAGTTAAAACAAACTTTCCTGTTGTTTTACTATTTAATCTTGATAGTGTAAGTAAAAGAAGTTGGCTCTGCAAAAACCTGGTACTGAGGCAAAGGTCTTGGGCCGCAACCTGCAGAACCAACGCCCAGCGTTTTATGACTGATGCACAACACCGTAGCGCTACTTTGCGGCAAATCAATCCGATACTCAGTCTTTTCCATTTCTTCGTCGGTATAAGGCAGAGCGGTAATCTGCATCAAATCTTTATCGCTGGTTACCTTTATGCCAGCTCCTGCTTTCTGCGAAATTTCAGTCCAGCGCACATCTTCATGATTTCCGTTATCCATCGGCTTTTCGTATGGGGTCATCTGTCGTGCAATAGTGCTGCTGTAAAGGCCAACATCGAAACCTCTTTTGCGGTCGCTGTAGTTTTCCATCGGACCTCTTCCGAAATACGAAATCTGGTCGAGCTGTTTATTCAGCATCAACCGAACACCCATTCGTGCAACTACTAATTTTGGATTGTTTGAATCCACTTTATTGCTGGCTGTGATTTCGCCATTGCCGGTTACCGAGTAAACAACTTCGTAGGTAGCGACAAATCCGTTCTTACCTTCAGCCTTCATTTTTACTGAAATCCGGGCATTATTAGCATCAACCTGGCTGGCTGCAACTTCAGTAACTGTCCATTTAAGTTCTTTCAATCCGTTTTTAACCCAATCGCGATCGGCCCACATATCGTCGTTGCGGTGAGGTGCGCGCCACAAATGCAATTTCGGCCCACCTTCGCCAGTCAACAATTCCTGATTTCCTTTTTTGATGCTGGTGAACGTTCCAACTGCTTTGTCGAAAGCAAGCGAGAAGTCTTTTCCTTTAACCAAAACCTCTTTTTCGTTCTGAGTTAATGTAACCGGCACATTAGCAACAGCAACAGGTATTTCAGCAACTTTTACAGGGATCTGAAATTGGTGTGTAGCTACTTCGAAACCTTTCTTGGCCCACAATTCGTCGTTGTTCTGCGTGAACGAAATGCGCACAAAATATTCGGCTCCCGGTTTTGGATTGTCAACCTTACAAGGCACATTAACAATTTGCTCTACCCCGGGTTTCAATTCCTGAAGGTTCAGTTTCCCGCTAGAAATCACTATTCCATTTTCAGTCAGGCTCCATGAACCGGTAAATCCATTCAGGTTAATGAATTGGAAACGGTTGCGGATTTTGACGGTTGCTTTTTCAGCATCATCAACCGAAATACCAATCCACTGGTAGGCTTTCTTCATTTCCGGATAGTGTGGTTTAGGCGAACGATCAGAGAAAACGGTTCCTTTATGGATGAAATATTTGTCGTTCGGAAATTCGCCAAATCCACCACCGTAAGCAATAATCGGATGTTTCGGATCGCGGTTGTTGTACAATCCCTGATCCTGATATTCCCAGATAGCGCCACCCAAAAGGGCTGGATATTTATCGAACAAATCATTGTATTCGCCAATAGCGCCCATGGAGTTGAACATGGCATGAGCATACTCGCACAAATAGAACGGCTTGGTGTAGGCCGTGTCGCTTAAAGCAATCTTTTCAGTTCCTTCCGGGCTCGTGTACATCCTTGAATCAATATCGGCAGGATTATTTTTCTTGATTCCGAAACGTTCGTAATGAACAAAGCGGGTTGGGTCGATGGCTTTAATCGCGTTCATCGCAGCTACAAAATTGGAGCCTATTCCGCCATTTTCGTTTCCAAGCGACCACAGAACAATCGATGCATGGTTTTTAAAGTTCTCGGTATTAGCCACGTTGCGGTCGATAATCTGTGCTTTAATCGTAGGTTCTTCGTCGAACTTACCGTCGTAACCGTGACATTCCACATTGGCTTCGGCAACAAGCCAAATACCATATTCGTCGCATAATTCGTACCAGCGTGGATCATCGGAATAGTGACAGGTACGCACATGGTTACAGTTTCCTTGTTTGATCACTTCCAGATCACGGATCATTTGAGCCTCGGTAATGGCATGACCAACCTCGGGCCAATGCTCGTGGCGATTAACACCTTTCAGCTTGATTGGCGTTCCGTTAACCAGGAAAAGACGGCCTTTGATTTCAATTTCGCGGAAACCAGTTTTTGACGACAAAATTTCAGTGGTTTTGCTGCCTTCGTTCAAGGTTAAAACAGTGGTATATAATTTGGGAGTCTCGGCTGTCCATTTGGCTGGATTCTTCACCGGAAATTTCAGGGTAACAACCTGCTCTTCACCCGGATTTAAAGCCGGAACAGCAACTTCAGCTTTTGCGCCTTTCACTTCTTTGGTTCCATCGAAAAGTGAAGCAACCAGTTTCTGAGCAACTCCTTTCGACGAGCCGTAATTTTTAATTTTAGCGGTTACGTCAACTGTTGCATTTTCGTATTTCGCGTCAAGATCGGTTTTAATGAAATAGTCGCGAACGTGTGTTTCTGGAGTACTCCACACAGTCACATTCCTGAAAATACCACTCAAACGCCACATATCCTGATCTTCCAAAAAGCTACCAGCAGTAAAACGGTAAACTTCGGCAGCTACCATGTTTTTGCCCGGTTTTACATACTTGGTAATATCGAATTCGGCTGCGTTGCGGCTATTGATACTATAACCCACCTTTTCGCCATTGATCCAAAGGAAGAAACCTGCATCAACGCCGTCGAAAGTCAAAAATATGCGGCGTCCATTCCAGTTTTGAGGAACTTCAAACTCGCGGCGATAGCTTCCAACCGGATTTCTCTCTTTGTATGCTGTGAAAGTTTTTGGAGGTTCGCTCATCACATGTGGAAAATCTTTTTTGAAGATATAACCCAAATTGCGATAATATGGAGTTCCATAGCCCAAAACCTGCCAGTTCGATGGGACCGGAATTTCTTTCCAGCCAGAAACATCAAACGAAGGTTTGTAGAAATCGACCGGGCGCTGCTGTGGCCAGGCCACCCAATTAAACTTCCACATGCCATTCAGGCTTTGGCAAAACGACGAAGCATGACGAATTGCTTTTAAAGCTTCCGCCTGGTTGCCATAAACCATTAACGTGGCATGTGCAGGTTCTTTGTTAATGCCCAACAATTCGGGGTTTTCAATTTCAGGAGGAATAGCAGCCCCCACAACCACGGTATCGGTGGAGCTGACCGAAACTGAATTAATTGTTGAACTTTGCTCAACGAATTGGTTTTTTGTTGAAGAAGTCGATCCATTGCGAAATGCCTGTGCAATGAAAACGGCCATTAAAGCCAGACTTATAAATACAAATCGTCTCATTTAAAAATGGGTTTAGTTATTGTAAACCCAAAATTACATATAAAAAAGAGAAGAGACATTCAATTATATTCATTCATATGTCCATATGGATTTCAGCGCTGGTTCTTTCACATTGATATTCTGACACTTAAAAACAATGTTACTTTTATTCGTTCAATTTTACTGAAATCGGTTTGCTGGCTTCACCGGCATAAACGCTTATGTGCGGAAAAGGTATTTCAATTCCTTCGCGATCGAAGGCTTCTTTGATCTCCACAAATACACTGTTTTTTACCGCCAGGTAATTGGTCTTTTCGAACCATACGCCAAAAGTGACATTGATACTGCTGGCTCCGAATGTCTGAAAAATAATGATTGGCTCCGGTTCTTCGAGGCAAAGCGGATTGTTCCGGGCCACATTCTCCAATACCGATTTTACCTTGCGCAAATCTTCTTTATAAGCCACTCCAATCTGAAAATCGAGCCGACGGATGGGAAACCGGGTCACATTGGTTAATTCGGAAGAAATAACCGACTGGTTTGGAATCCGGATCAGCAAATTATCGAAGGTTTTGATCTTGATGGAAAGTAAATCAATGGAATAAACGGTTCCGGTTTTATCACCAATGCGCACCACATCACCCATTTCGAACGATTTCTCACCAACCAGGAACAAGCCGCTGATGATATTCCCAATGCTGGTTTGCGAGGCAACCCCGATGACGATACCCACCACTCCGGCAGCCCCAAACAGGGCCGTCAGGTCGTAATTCAACTCTTTGATCACAATGAGCACCAGCCCGGTATAACCGGTATAAATAACCGTGCGTGTGATGAGCATCATGCGTTGACGCGAAAGTTGCTTGCGCAACGACCTTCGCAACATGAAAGCAATCATCTGAATGGAACTGACACCAATAATCAGGATAAAAACGATCCGGATAAACTTTTCGATGGTTGCCGGATTAATATATTTCTCAAGACCGAGATCCATAACTTAATTTTGATACATGTTTTTAATAAAGAAGAAACTCCTGCGGAGCAATCTTTTCGTATCCGACAATCGCGACTTGGCAATCAGAACAACATCTTTACCTTGAATGTCATCTTTTGTGCTTAAACTAACGCTTTCAGCCTGATCCTGTCCTTTAAATTCGATGGTGATGTGATTTGTTAAAATCTGGCCACCTTTCCGGTAGAGGCTAAACTCTTCAACCCGTAATATGAGGCGCTGCAAATCGAGCACTCCGAATGTGTTGTTGATTATTTCGACCGAGGCAATGGCTTCCCACGCTGTTGCACGAACATCGGCAAATAAATTATCGTAATTACTGCCTATGGAATAGGCAGGCTCCCCATTATCCATTTCACCAAACCAGGTATCCGATAAACGTTGCAAGGGTAATTCGAAAAGGCAATTCTCGTCTTTCACTTCCTGAAAATAAAACTGAATGGTCAGTGGAATCCGGAAAAACAAGCTGGCCGATTCGCCTGCGCTGATTTTTATGTTCTTGTTGTTCCGAAAAACTACCGCTTTATTGGGTAATGCAGGCATAACAATCAATTCGTCGGAATTTCCGGTATAAAACTGAAGAACATTGGGGTCGTCAACCAGTTCGTCAACCTCTTCAACCAACAAATCATCTGAAGCACGGCCAACGACTCCACTTTTCACCAGCCATCCGTTCTGAATGTGCTTGATGTATATTTCAGAATAACCGGCCTTAAATAATCGGGTTTGATTTACTGCAAATTGATATTTTTTCCAGAAACTCTGCATCTTCATTTGAATTGTCGTTTTTCAGAACTAAAAGTAAAACAAATTTCAGTAGCATCAGCAATTGGTCTGTCATCAAAAGGTTAAGCCTTGGTAATTGACGGGCGACACCGAAAACGTGAACCATAGTGTCAATCTTTTGTTTATACCTCACTTGTCTGAAGGGGAGTTCAGGCCAATCTAATTCAGTCATATGCCGAATGAGAACCTGACTTCAACAACAACAGAAACCTCGTAATAAATTAAAATGAAACGTTATGGACTCAAGTATAAATAAAATGAAAGTTGAGATTTGGAGCGATGTTGTGTGTCCATTCTGCTACATTGGCAAACGGAAATTTGAAGCTGCCATGTCAGAATTTAAAGAGTCATCAAATATTGAAATTACATGGAAAAGCTTTCAGCTATCACCCGAAACGCGAACAGACCCCGGGAAAAATATCCATCAGTATTTGGCGGAGCACAAACGAATAAGCCTGGAACAGGCAAAATCGCTCAATAATCAGGTAACCAATATGACCAAACATGTTGGCCTGGTGTTTAACTTCGATCAGGCAATCCCGGTAAACACGTTCAATGCACATCGGTTTCTGCACCTGGCAAAACAGCACGGATTACAGGACGATGCCGAAGAAAAATTATTCAAAGCATATTTTACCGATGGCAAAAACACCGACGACACTCAAACACTAATGCTTATTGGAAGTGAAATTGGATTGGATCCTTCTGAAGTGAAACAAGTTTTGGAGAGTAACCAATATGCAGATGAAGTTCGGCAAGATGTTGCTGACGCTCATAAATTGGGGATTCGGGGTGTTCCCTTTTTTCTGTTGGACCGAAAATTTGCTGTATCGGGAGCTCAGGATAGCAAAGTTTTTTTAAATACTTTAGAAAAAGCATTTGCTGCCTGGAGAAAAGAAAATCCACAATCAACAGTTGAAATAACCGAAGGCGATTTCTGTAGCTCGGACGGGAACTGTAACCAGTCATAGAAAATGAAACAGCTCCAATGATTAAACTCATTGGAGCTGACTTTTGTCCACTTATTTGGTTTTGACTCCCAAATCGAGCGAACCGGTAATTTTACTGATGTCATCCGGATCGATTACCCCACGAATACTGATCAGCGTATTGTCGTTTCCGCCCACAACCATTAGCAATTCCGAAAGTTTTCCTTTCTCTCCGGCACGTCCATAAAAGCGAACAATCTCATCCTTTTCGGTTACTTCCATCAGTACCTCATAATTGTGGTTCTTGAAGAATCCATCGGCTTCCAGCTCTTTATAAAAGTTGAGGCCTTTATTCAACTCTTTGTCCTCAACCGACAGAATCCGTATGCCGCTCAGCTTTTCGAGCATGGCCGTTTCTTTGCTTTTAGATTCATCGAATTTACTGGCAAAGCTCAGTAGTTTTCCGCTGATATTCACGGTTGTAAATCCTTCACGATTGGCGTATTTATTAAAAAGTTTGTCAATCGGACTGTTATCCTGAGCCATCACCCATAAGGGGATCAGCAAGACCAAAGTCATTAAGATTTTTTTCATGGCTATTCTTTTTTAAATTTTTGGTTTAATTTTTTCACTTCTTTCATTTGCTCAAATCCTTTATTCAGCTTTTGTATTCCTGATTGATAAGGATCTGTGGCGCTTTCAATTTTTCCGATCGGCTTCAGCTGGGCCAAGCCTTTGTTGTACTTTCCGGCAACAAATTCGAGGGTTTTACTGGCTTCAGAATATGCCTGTTTCGGGTCTGAAAAGGTATCCTTCCATTGGGTTTGGCTGCTGTAAAAATTCACAGCCAACATCACCAAAATCACAGAAGCTGCCACTCCGGTTACAATTTGCCACATCCAGCGATACCGTAGTTTCTCCTTGTGCTCCGATTCCAGAATAAAATTCATCAAATCTTCGCCAAGACTAAGGTCTTCATCATCCGAAAGTTCCTTCATTCCTGAAAACATGGGAACATACATTTTCAGGTCATCATCCACCTCTTCCGAAGTAAAATAAGTGATCAATTCATTTTCTTCGTCGATCGTGGTTTCGGCGTCAAAGTACTTTTGAAGCAGTATATGTATTTTCTGTGATTCCATAGTTTTGAATTTTTAAGATTTCATCCCGTACTTTTTTGCGGGCACGCGATAAATTTACCCTTATTGCATTCACATTCAACTGCGTTGCTTCGGCTATTTCCTCAAATTCGAGCTGGTCGATGTCGCGCAAATGAATGATCGTTCGTTGTAAATCGGGTAATTCTGCGATTATTCGTTTCACCTGATCGACCGAATTCGTCAAATCCAGGTAATCAGTATCCGAACTTTCCTCATCAGGGAACTTCACTTTTTTCATCGATTCAATCGAGATCGTCCTTCGCGAACGAATCATATCCAGGCATCGGTTTCGGGTCATCCTAAAAGCAAAAGCTTCCAGATTTTCCACTTTCCCTAGTTCTTCACGCTTTTGCCACAGCTTCAAAAACACATCCTGAAGTACATCTTTCGCCTCTTCTTCATCCTGAAGAATCTGGTTGGCAAACCGCAACAACTTGTTGCTGATTGGAAGTACATCGGTTTTAAAATCTCTGGCTAACATTCAAGCTCTTTTCTGATAGTTTCAAAGTTAAGACGAACCAGTGGGGATTTCATTACATGGGAAAGGAAAAATTGCATGGAAGCTCAGAGTAAGAAATGATCAGTGTTCAGTCGCAGTGTTCAGTATTCAAACTGGGAACTGAGACTGATTACTGCGACTAGAAAAGCTCGGCTTCGAGTACATCCTTGATTTCCATCAGGTTGTTTTCGAGCAGCAGCATATTGTCGATCATGAAGTTGAAAATGTCGGGCCATTGATTCTGGCGGTGAAAATCGACATTGGGAAGTGCTGTGTAGATGCGACAAACTTCCTGCCCGCTTTCCCTGATAAAGCAAATGTCCCATTCGAGTGGTTCAGCAAATCCTTCTTCCAAAAATTTTTGGTATTTCTGCAGCGTTTCAAATATTTCCAGGCGTCGGCTTTCCTGGCGGCTGTTGACTTCGATCATTACCAAAGCTTCTGCACGGGTCACATCAAATTTCAGATCGATACCACTCAGACCGGTATCGTACAGCACCCACTTCTTCTTTTTGTGGCGCAGCTCCGGAACAATTTCGCATCGCCGGGCAAATACAATCCAGAATTCTTTTCGCAGCAGCTTGGCTTCGTCTTTACTGTACATGAATTAAATTTTGAAGTGCAAAGAAATGCAGAAAAAGCAATAAAATGCATTTAAAAGCCAAAACTACAGGATCAAATTTGAGTATAAATAACCTTTTCAGCGATAAAATAAGCCAGTTCTTCGATATCGTTTCATAAACCTGATAGCACGATGTAATTTGACACTAATTATCGGTTATCACTAAAACTAAAAAATCTCAAAATGAAAAAATTATTTTTTGCATTTGCAGTAGTTCTTTTTGGAACACTTGTTTGTAACGCTGCCGAAATCGATGGAAAATGGAAAACTACAATTAAAGGCCAGGATGGAGACATGGAACTTGTATTTGTTTTTAAAGCCGACGGAGCAACTTTGACCGGTTCTATTGTGTCACCAATGGGTGAATTGCCTTTCACGAACGGAAAAGTCGATGGAAAAGAATTTTCGTTCGATTTGGACATGATGGGAAACACCATTAAACACAAAGGTACTGTAGAAGGCAATGAGATTAAAATGAAATCGGAAGGCGGTCCGGGGGGAGATGGCGCCGTGAACGAGATGATTTTAAAGAAAGTTGTAGAATAAATTCATTATCAAAAAAAGAAGCCGTCAGAATTTTAATTTCCGACGGCTTCTTCGTTATGTAGTAACAGAAATATTACTTCTTAATCACCTTTTTGTATCCATAGATGGCAGAAGCGCCCAATTCTTCTTCAATACGAAGCAGCTGGTTGTATTTAGCCATACGGTCTGAACGGCTCAATGAACCAGTTTTGATCTGGCCTGCGTTGGTAGCAACAGCAATGTCAGCAATGGTCGAATCTTCAGTTTCGCCTGAACGGTGTGAAGTTACTGAAGTGTAACCAGCACGGTGAGCCATTTCAATAGCGTCCAAAGTTTCAGTCAGCGTACCAATCTGGTTTACTTTAATCAGGATTGAATTAGCAGCGCCCAGTTCGATACCCTTTTTCAGGTATTCAACATTGGTTACGAATAAATCGTCGCCAACCAACTGGCATTTATCGCCCAATTTCTGAGTTAAATCAACCCAACCATTCCAGTCGCCTTCGTTCATTCCGTCTTCGATTGAATCGATCGGGAAATTAGCAACTAAAGAAGCAAGAAAATCGGCCTGTTCTGCAGAATTACGTTTAGCGCCGTTTGGCCCTTCGAATTTTGAATAGTCGTAAATGCCGTCTTTGTAGAATTCAGAAGCAGCACAGTCTAGAGCGATAGAAACATCGCCACCATCTTCTACGCGTCCTGGTTTGTAACCAGCGTTTTTAATTGCCTTGATAATGCTGTTCAATGCATCTTCAGTTCCATCCAATTTTGGAGCGAAACCACCTTCGTCACCAACTGCAGTGCTCAAACCACGGTCGTGAAGCACTTTTTTCAGGTGATGAAAAACTTCGGCACCCATGCGTAAACCCTCGCGGAAAGAAGTTGCGCCAATTGGGCGAATCATAAATTCCTGGAAAGCGATAGGAGCATCAGAGTGTGATCCGCCGTTGATGATGTTCATCATCGGAACAGGCAATGTTTTAGCGTTTGTTCCGCCGATGTAGCGATACAGAGGCATATCCAAAGCATCGGCAGCAGCACGCGCAACAGCCAAAGAAACGCCCAACATAGCGTTGGCGCCTAATTTCGATTTGGTTTTTGTTCCGTCAAGAGCAATTAACTTTTTGTCGATAGCTACCTGATTAGAAGCATCCATGCCCATAATCTCTTTAGCGATAACTGTATTGACATTGGCAACAGCTTTCAACACGCCCTTACCTAAATAACGGCCTTTGTCACCATCGCGAAGCTCAATTGCTTCGTTTTCGCCAGTTGATGCTCCTGATGGAACAGCAGCACGTCCGATAGCACCACACTCTAGGGTTACTTCAACTTCAACGGTTGGATTACCACGTGAATCCAGAATTTCTCTACCAACTACTTTATCAATAAACATTTTGATAAGATTTAAAATTAAACTTAAATGTATTTTATAGATAATCTAATTATCAGATTATAAACTTCTTTAAAATCAGTACAAAGATAATAAAACCTTCTGAAGGATGGTTAAAAAACGATGAACTGCAAATTTTCTAAAGACAACAATCAAATGATAGGATTGTTATAAAGCGATTAAAAATAATTGCTATAAACTACTGAAGGATTACAGCCAAACTCTTTATCTTTCCAGAACAAAACAGTATCCATGCGAAAGTCTATTATTTATATCTTCATTTTTGCTTTTTGGTCAACTTATAGCACGGCCCAAAATTCTATTAATACAGCTCAGCAAAAAATTGCCGGTTGGCAAACCACTTCCGGATTGGCGAATGCAAGCATTGGCATTACCTTTTTCGACAGCCAAACCAATGAAAAGCTCATCGAATCGAAGCCTCAGCTTAGCTTGGTTCCTGCATCAATACTTAAAACGATAACAACAGCTACTGCATTGGAAGTTTTTGGCCCTGATTTTCGGTTTCAAACTACCCTCTCCTACTCCGGAATGATAAAAAATGACACCCTTTTCGGCAATTTGCAAATCGTTGGTGGTGGCGACCCTACGCTTGGTTCCATGTATTTTCCGGAAAACAAAAACTTTCTGGATGAATGGGTAAAAGCAATCGGGAACAATCACATTCGGGTGATAACCGGGAACCTGATTGTTGATGCGACGATTTATGAAAAAGTACAGGTACCCGGAAGCTGGGTGTGGGAAGACCTGGGCAATTATTTTGGCGCCGGGGCTTCCGGAATCAGTGTATTCGACAACATGTACGAAATTCACCTGAAATCGGGAAGCGAAGCTGGTAAACCAACCCAACTATTGCGTATTGTTCCTGAAGTTCCGAACCTGGATTTGGCAAATGAAGTGCTTTCGTCTGATGTGAACAGCGATCAATCTTATGTGTTCGGAAGTCCGGAAGAGTACAAAAGAGTCATTCGAGGCACCATTCCAAAAAATCAGTCGGACTTCGTTGTCAAAGCTTCGGTTCCAAATCCGTCGGTACTTTTAGCCAGCGAATTCAGGAAAAAGATTTCAGCAAACGGAATAATCCTTTCAGGAGAAACAAAGTATGAAAAAGCTGTGGGTTCCGGAAAATTATCAGTCATTCAATCGCCTTCTTTAAGAGACATTATCCGGGTAACCAATCACGAAAGCGTGAACCTGTTTGCCGAACATTTCCTGAAACATCTAGCCTTTCAAAAAACCGGCTTGGGAACCACCAAAGACGGCTGCCTGTTTGTGGTGCAATTCTGGAAAGACAAAGGATTGGACATGACTGGATTTTTCATGAACGATGGCAGCGGATTATCCAGATTCAACGCGATTACGGCTAACCAGATAACTGATATCCTGAACTATATGAAAACCAAAAGTTTGTATTCAACCGACTTTTACAAATCGCTTCCAACCGCCGGAAACGGAACACTGACAGCTTTCAGCACTGAAAACTTTCCTCAGGACTGTTTGCATGCTAAAAGCGGCTCGATGACCCGTGTTCGTTGCTATGCCGGTTACCTGACTACCGAAAGTGGCCGGCAACTTTCGTTTGCTGTAATGCTGAATAATTTCTCGTGCACCATGAGCGAGGCCACCAGGAAAATTGAAAATTTACTGACTGAATTGAGAAAGTTATAAAACGAAAAAAGCCCCGTCTTTCAACGAGGCTCCTTCAAGTTATAGGGTAACTTTAATTATACAATACTTTTCATCGCGGTCATTTCGGCACGTAATTCTTCGCCAATCAACTCAACATCATGGTAACGGATAATTTCGTTAACGCTGATCAGTTGTTTGTTGTCAACGCCATTTCCTTTGCCTGCGCCATAAGGTTTTCCGATTACATCGGTGTCAATTTTTGTCATGAAATCGGCCAAAAGCGGCTTGCAGGCATGATCGAACAAATAGCAGCCATATTCAGCAGTGTCAGAAATTACGCGGTTCATTTCGAACAGTTTTTTGCGTGCGATTGTGTTGGCAATCAACGGAGTTTCGTGCAGTGACTCATAGTAGGCCGATTCTTCTTTGATTCCGGCTTCGGTCATGGTTTCGAAAGCAAGTTCAACTCCTGATTTTACGAAAGCGATCATCAATATGCCATTGTCGAAATATTCCTGTTCGCTGATTTCCATGGTTCCTGCAGGCGTTTTTTCGAATGCGGTTTCGCCAGTTTCGGCTCTCCAGGTCAACAGGTTTTTATCGTCGTTTGCCCAATCTTCCATCATGGTTTTCGAGAAATAACCCGACATGATATCGTCCATATGTTTCTGAAACAACGGACGCATAATGCGTTTCAATTCTTCAGAAAGTTCGAAAGCTTTGATTTTTGCCGGATTCGACAAGCGATCCATCATGTTGGTGATTCCGCCGTGTTTCAAAGCTTCGGTAATTACTTCCCAACCGTACTGAACCAATTTAGAGGCATAACCAGCGTCAATTCCTTTTTCAACCATTTTGTTGAACGACAGGATTGAACCGGTTTGCAACAAACCACAAAGGATGGTTTGCTCGCCCATTAAATCTGATTTTACTTCGGCAACAAACGATGAACTTAAAACGCCTGCTTTGTGGCCGCCGGTAGCAGCTGCATAAGCTTTAGCGATTTCGAAACCGTCTTTATTCGGGTCATTTTCAGGATGAACTGCAATTAAAGTAGGCACACCGAAACCGCGTTTGTACTCTTCGCGAACTTCGGAACCCGGTGATTTTGGGGCAACCATGATAACAGTAATATCTTTGCGTATCTGCATTCCTTCTTCAACAATGTTGAAACCGTGTGAATAAGAAAGCGTTGCTCCTTTTTTGATCAATGGCATTACAGCGGTAATTACGCCAGTGTGTTGTTTGTCCGGAGTCAGGTTAATTACCAAATCGGCAGTCGGGATCATTTCTTCGTAAGTGCCGACTTTGAAACCGTTTCCGGTCGCATTTTTATACGACTGGCGTTGTTCTTTAATGGCTTCAGCGCGCAAAGTGTACGATACATCCAGGCCCGAATCGCGCATGTTTAATCCCTGGTTCAAGCCCTGAGCGCCACAGCCAATGATTACGATTTTTTTGCCTTCCAGTTTTTTTACACCGTCAGCAAACTCCGAACTGTCCATAAATTCGCAGGTTCCCAATTGCGCCAACTGAAGACGAAGTGGTAATGAGTTGAAATAATTTGCCATTTCTTTAAATTTTATTGTGTTTGTAAATTTTGTCCATTCCTTAATTCTACAAAGCAAAGGAATAATCATTAAAATGCAGAGTAAAAAAACAACTATTTTAGGTACTTTTCATGGATTCGTATTTTCGTTGAATTTAGCATTCAAAATTTAAAACTAAAAACCAGTGAGTTATAATGTGGTTTGACTTGGTATTTTTGCAGCCTATTTCAGAACTTCGCTACGGTACCGCATGGGTGTTATTCCGGTTTCACGTTTGAAGAACTTGGTAAAATACGATTGATCCTCGAAGTTTAGCTGATTGGCGATTTCGGAGACATTGAGACTGGTGTGCACCAATAAACGCTTGATTTCCAGCAGCTGCTTGGCTTTAATGATTTGTGTCGACGTTTTGCCGGTAAGCAACTTTACTGTTTGTGTCAGATGGCTTGGGGTTATCCCAATCAGTGTGGCATAGTCGCTCAGCGAAAGGTTTTTCTGGTAATTCTCTTCGACCAGATGAAAAAAGCGCTTGACCAGAATTTGCCCTTTCCCTTTGTTCAGCAAGTTTTCGCCAACCTGGTAACGGGCAGCGCAAATGGTTAAAATGAGATCGAGTATGGAACGCAGCATTTCGGGAGTATAATCGCCCGAGCGACTGATTTCAGCAATACTTTGCCTGAACAAACTTTCCAGAAAGCGGATGTCAGCCTCGTTTTCGAGTAGCAAAGGCGGATTGTCCTGATGGATGGTATAGAAAAACGGAAATTCAATCAGGCTGTTCTGGTTGCTTCGGTTGAGCAGATAAAAATCAGAAGTGAAGATAAAGATGAAGCCTTCAATATCGTGCGAAAGTTCGAGCTTGTGCGCCTGTCCGGGCGACATGAAGAAAACGCAGGGAGGTTTAATCTCGTATTTATTGCTGTCAATCACATGATATCCTGAGCCTTTCTGAAGGTAAAGCACCTCAAAAAAATCGTGCCGGTGCGGGTATTTTACACTAAAATGTCGATTGGCATCAAACACTTCAACCTGGAACTGCTGACTTTTTCGTTCAGGCGAACTGAAACTATCGAGACTATAAACCGGTAACTGTTCTGCAGGAATCTTCATGTTTGTACTTTCGGATTGCTTACGAAAGTACAAACAAATTGATTAAACCAACAATGCCGTTTCCCAGAAATCTGGTCTGCACATACCAAGTATTACAAACATCAAACTACAGGAGGTTTAAAACGGAAACTTTAATTTTTATAAATGCTGACCTACAAAAACTGAAGTTTCCTCCCATGGAACCAAATTACCGTCAAATGTCAGTCTGCCTGAGCGCATTCCAGTTAAAGTTGCGGTTCCCCGGCCCGAAGCCCCAATATAAATAACCAGGTCATAAATACCAATAGTGGTCATCACATTCATACTTAGGGTAAATGCTTTGCGCTTCTGATTTTCAATCAATTCCCATTTTGTAATTTTTCCTTTGGCAGTAACTCCGCCTACTCCATTCGGGCCTAATCTGAAATTAGATCCAATCTGAATAATTGCATCTGTCGAATCAACCGCTACAAAATTAATAGTGGAATTTACCTGCACTCGGTTACCATACCGGTCTTGCAGATAATCGGTTTCTAATACAAAATCCTTATTCTCGAGCATTGATTTGGTCAGCTGAAATTCCTTTTCAAGTTCAGCGTTCCGTTTTTCTTTTTTGGTAAGTGTTGCATTTTCATCATTCCCCTGTGCAAACAATATACTAGCCGAAATGATGAGTCCGAAAAATAGAATTAATCTTTTCATGGCTATATCCTTTCTTTTTTATTCCAGATAAGCGTTCACAAGATTCATTCCGAAGTGATAAAAATCAAGACCACATTTTTATTCGTTAGCAAAATTTAACGATTGAAATATACGACTTCACGAAATAGAATTTGAACAGCCTGATTTTTACCACATTTATCTGGGCAATAAGCAGTTAAAAGCAAGGCGTAACTGAAGCGCAAACAAAAATGCCTAAAGTTCCCGACAAAGACTTGTCTTTCAACTTTAGGCACTTCAAATTTTAGGCACTCCGAACTTTCTTCTAATCCACCTGTTCGAGCATGGCATCGCGTTCCTGCAGGAATACTGAAAGCCGTTCGATGTTGCTTCGGGTAATGGCCACTCTTCCGGAGCGGTTAAACTGAGTAACTCCGTAAGTAGAGTTCAGCTCTTCGAACAACTGCTGCGTTTCTTTGGAATGACCGGTCTTTTCGATCACCACATAATCGCGGGTAATTTCGAGGATACGGGCACCGGAGTTACGGACAATTTTTTCAACGTCATTCGATTCGAACAAAAATTCGGTCGATACTTTGTAAAGTGCAATCTCCTGAAAAATCATCTCGTCGTTGGTGTTCGCATAAACTTTAATCACGTCCACCACTTTTTCGAGCTGTCCCACCACTTTCTGCACACGGTCGGCTGTTTCGCTGATCACAATGGTGAATTTAAAAACACCTGAAATAGCAGATTCAGAAACAGTTAAACTGTCGATATTAATTTTCCGGCGGGTAAAGATGATCGTTATCCGACTCAGCAACCCAATGTGATCTTCCGAAAAAACGGTTATGATATATTCTTGTTTCATAGTAGTATTTTTTTTACGATTCGAGTATAATATCAGAAATGGATGCTCCGGTCGGAACCATAGGGAAAACATTATCTTCCTTCTCAACAACCACTTCCAGCACATAAGGCCCTTTGTGATCGATCATTTCCTGAACAGCATTTTCCAACTGATCGCGCGAAGTAACTTTTTGCGAAGCCAAACCATATGCTTTTGCAATTCCAACAAAATCAGGGTTTTTCATTTCGGTAAACGAATAACGTTTCTCGAAAAACAGTTGCTGCCACTGACGAACCATACCCAGGAAATTATTATTGAGAACGATAATTTTAACATCGATATCGTATTGTGAAATGGTTCCCAGTTCCTGAATGGTCATCTGAAATCCGCCATCGCCAACCATGGCAAATACCACACGATCGGGAGAACCAATTTTGGCACCCATGGCAGCGGGCAATCCATAACCCATTGTACCCAAACCTCCGGAAGTTACATTACTCCTCGACTGTGAAAATTTGAAATAACGCGAAGCAATCATTTGTTGTTGACCAACATCTGTTACTAAAATAGCATCGTGGTTGGTCTTTTCAGAAGCAATACGCACCACTTCACCCATCGTCAATCCGGATTTCTTTGGATAAATATCGTGAGCAATAACCTTCTCATATTCAATTTTATCGCACGCCCTGAATTCGTTCACCCATTCCTGATGCGAGTTCGCATTCACATTATCGATCAGCATCCGAAGCGATTTTTTGGCATTGCCTAAAACCGGCGCATCGGCCTTGATTATTTTATTGATTTCAGCCGGATCGACTTCGAGGTGTACAATTTTAGCCTGACGGGCATATGCAGCAACCTTTCCGGTTACGCGGTCGTCGAAACGCATCCCAATGGCAATAACCACATCAGCTTCATTTGTTTTAATGTTCGGACCATAATTCCCATGCATACCAAGCATTCCAACATTTAGCGGATGGTCGCTCGGAAGAGCCGAAAGCCCAAGTAAAGTCCAGGCTGCCGGTATTCCGGTTTTTTCAACCAATTCCTTCAGCTCATCTTCGGCATGACCCAAAATAACTCCGTGGCCAAATAAAATCAATGGTTTTTTTGCCTCGTTGATAATATCGGCGGCAGCTTTTACCTGAAACGGATCAACAGGATATTCAGGTAAATAACTTCTGATTTTGGTGCATTTTTTATACTCGAAATCAAACTGGGCAAACTGTGCATCTTTGGCAATATCGAGTAAAACCGGACCTGGACGGCCTGTCAGCGCAATGTGAAATGCTTTTGCAATCGCTTCCGGAATTTCATCGGCATGAGTTACCTGGTAATTCCATTTGGTAACCGGCATCGAAATACCCACCACATCAGACTCCTGAAAAGCATCGGTTCCGAGCAACGGAGAAGCAACCTGACCGGTGATACAAACCAACGGGATAGAATCGATCAGCGCATCGGCCAAACCAGTAATCAGATTGGTAGCGCCTGGCCCCGATGTTGCGAAGCAAACACCGACTTTCCCGGTTACTTTGGCATACCCTTCAGCAGCATGAATCGCTCCCTGCTCGTGACGGGTAAGATAATGCGTTACTTTTTCGTCGAAATCATAGAGTGCATCATAAATAGGCATGATCGCACCCCCCGGATACCCGAAAATGGTATCCACACCTTCTTCAAGAAGGGATAATATTACAGCTTCTGAGCCGCTTACACGCTGTGTTGCCATATTCTTCTTTTTATGTTTTTTCTTTTCAATGATATAAGTTCGAAGTACCTAGAGTAAAACTCCATGCGTTGATCGTCGTTTTTACAACTTTAGCGCACTTTAGGCACTCTAGTTCACTTTAGGCACTTTCTTTATTCTATAAGCCTGATTGCTCCGCGATCGGCTGATGAAACCATGCTCGCATAAGCCCTCAAAGCTTTGCTAACCTTACGTTCGCGACCGATTGCCTGATAGGCATCTTTTCCTTTACTCAATTCCTGTTCTTTCCTTGCGGCCAATTCCTCGTCGCTGAGCAGAACATTGATCCGGCGTGTGGCAATGTCAATTTCGATTATATCTCCATCATGAATGAGTGCAATTTCGCCGCCTGCAGCAGCTTCCGGAGAAATGTGCCCGATTGACAAACCAGATGTTCCGCCTGAAAAACGGCCGTCGGTAATTAACGCACAAGCCTTGCCAAGGTTCATCGATTTGATGTACGATGTCGGATACAACATTTCCTGCATTCCGGGACCACCTTTGGGTCCTTCGTAACGAATAACCACCACATCGCCAGCCTGGACTTTGTCTCCAAGAATTCCGTTGCAGGCATCGTCCTGCGATTGGAATACCTTAGCGGTTCCTTTAAAATGATAGACTGATGGATCGACTCCGGCAGTTTTTACGATGCAACCGTTCCGGGCAATGTTGCCGTACAGAACAGCCAAACCACCATCTTTGTTGTAAGCATGTTCGTAATCGCGGATGCAACCATCGGCGCGATCGGTATCTAATTCCTTAAAATAGTTTTCCTGAGAACCCATAACCAGATTGCGGCCACCGCCGGGAGCTGATTTGTATCTCCGGAAAGCATCTTCGATTACTGTTGGTGCTTTTAAATCGTATTTAGCAATGGCTTCACCCAAGGTATTTCCATCGGCACGCGGAACCGAAAGATCGAGCATATCAACTCTTGCAAGTTCGGCCAGAATACCCAAAATACCACCGGCTCGGTTTACATCCTGAATGTGATAAGTTCCGTTTGGAGCAACTTTGCAGAGATTTGGAGTAACACGCGACAATTCGTCGATGTCTTTCATGGTAAAATTAACCTCACCTTCAGCAGCAATGGCCAAAATATGCAAAACAGTATTAGTTGAACCTCCCATCGCGATATCCAGTCTCATAGCATTCTGGAAAGCAGCTTTGGTTGCTATATTTCGTGGCAAAACGTTTTCGTTGCCGTTTTTGTAATAATCGTAAGTCATTTCAACAATGCGGGCAGCCGCTTCTTCAAACAAGCGTTTGCGGTTGGCATGAGTTGCCAAAATGGTTCCGTTACCCGGAAGGGCAAGGCCTAACGCTTCGGCCAGACAGTTCATCGAGTTGGCAGTAAACATTCCGGAGCAAGAGCCGCAGGTTGGGCAGGCATCTCGCTCAACTTTTGAGATTTGTTCGTCCGAAACCGAATTGTCGGCAGCCATTACCATGGCATCGACCAAATCATATTTTTTACCATCGATTTCTCCGGCTTCCATTGGTCCACCAGAAACAAAAATGACTGGAATATTCAGGCGCATGGCGGCCATCATCATTCCAGGGGTAATTTTATCGCAATTCGAAATGCAAACCATGGCATCGGCCTGATGGGCATTACACATATATTCAACGCTGTCGGCAATTACATCGCGAGATGGCAAAGAATACAACATTCCGTCATGCCCCATGGCGATTCCATCATCAACGGCAATGGTATTAAACTCAGCTGCAAAACAGCCTTCTTTCTCAATTATGCTTTTAATGAACTGACCAACATCATGCAAATGTGCGTGTCCGGGAACAAACTGAGTAAACGAGTTGACGATGGCAATTACCGGCCGTCCAAAATGTTCTTCCTTCATTCCGTTTGCCCTCCAGAGGCTTCTTGCTCCTGCCATACGCCGTCCTTCGGTCGTAGTAGCTGATCTTAATCGTTTATACATATCTTTTTGTCTGAAATTATTTTTTCCTTAAAAAAAAGCCTCTCTCATTTGAATGAGAAAGGCTTTTAAGTCTTATAGCTTACATTATACCAATCTCATTCAGCACGAAGGAGGACCACCACGCTGATAATGACTAGAGATATAATGCTGATATTTTTCATTTGTGCAATCGTTTAATGTTGGCAAATGTAGAAATTAATTTGAACTTCCAAAATTAATTTGAAAGTAAATTGACAGTACCAAGGAAAAACTATAAGGAAACACCTCTCATTCAATGCCTTATTTATTCAGAAAGACCTGATTTTGCATTAATTAATTATTTGCCAGTCTTAAATCAAAGAAAGGGATGAACGTTAAAAATGCTAGGAAAATAAGCGGCTTTCAGCTTTTCAATGGCAGTGTGAAATAGAAGCTTGCACCTGCCTCGGGTTCCGATTCGAGCCAAATCCGACCGCCCATCAGTTCAATCAGATTTTTTGTAATGGCCAATCCGAGGCCATTTCCACCGTACTGTCGCGAATTTGAAGCTTCAACCTGGCTAAAACGATCGAATATTTTAATATGAAATTCCTTAGGGATGCCTATTCCTGTGTCCTTTACCTGAAATTGCAACATTTTCCCATCTTTTTTATATTCCAGCAGAACAGATCCTTTTTTAGTGAATTTAAGAGCGTTGCTGATGAGGTTGTTAAATATCTGATTCAATCTTTCCGGATCGGCCAAAACCTGCACCGACTCCAATTCTTTTGCATATTCAATTTGTAAATTAATTCCCTTTTCTTCAAATCGACCAATAAATTGCTTCCTGATTTCCGAAACAATCTTCAATACCTGAACTTCGCGTGTACGAATGCTTACCATCCCTGATTCCATCTTCGAAATATCCATAATATCGCTGATGATACTTAAAAGGCTATTCCCGTTATTAATAATATGCCCAATAAATTCGTCTTTCTGTTCAATTTCGAAGTGCGAGTCGGCAAGTAATTCTGAAAATCCAATTATACTGTTCAGAGGCGTACGAATTTCGTGCGACATATTCGCTAAAAATGCCGATTTGAGTCGGTCGCTTTCTTCCGCCTTATTTTTGGCAAAAAGCAATTCCGTCTCCATTTGCTTCTGAACATTAATGTCTTCCGCTATTGAAACGTAATTTATAATTTCACTATCCTCGTTTTTGATCGATGCCATAGTAACCCATTCCCAAAAGAGTTCGCCATTTTTTTTCCGGCTCAGTAACTCGCCACGCCACACTTCGCCAGCTCCAATGGTATCCCACATTTGTTTATAAACTTCGTCTGGCATTTTTCCCGATTTGAGGATGCTTGGATTTTGCCCATATGCTTCATCAGCCGAATATCCGGTAACTTCAGAAAACTTAGGATTGACGTACTCAATATTTCCATTCACATCGGTTATAACTATTGTTGAAGGACTTTGTTCGATGCTCATGCTGAGTTTCAGTATCTGTTCTTCAGCATTTTTAATTTCCGTGATGTCGCGACCAATACCTACCAATCCTGCAGAATTTCCATCTTTATCAAAAATCGGGATTTTAGAAGTGAGCAACCATCTTTTTTTACCTTCATCCGTAACGAAAGCTTCCTGTCTGTTCAATACAGGCTCGCCTCGCTGAATTACTTTTAAATCATCCAAATGCCCACGAAAACCAATCTCATCATTAAAAAGTTCCAAATCAGTTTTGCCGATCACCTCCGCCTCACATTCCATTCCAACATTCACAACATCAGCATTATTGGAAATTATTTTACGGCAATATTTATCCTTTACATAGATTGGATCTGGTAAATGGTCGATGAGTGTTCGAAGTAATTTACGTTCTTCAAGAATATCGTTCTCGGCTTTTTTCTTTTCAGTAATATCAATTATCGAAATTATGCCAGCCGGACGATCGTTATAAGTTATGCTGCTACCTGACAAATAAGCCCATTTTTCAACTCCATCTTTATTGAGAATTTTAAACTCATAAGAGCTGGCGTTTCCTACTCCGGACAATCTTCCCTGACCGTTTTTAATAATTAATGCCCGATATTCCGGAGCAACTATCTCCCAATATTTTTTCTCATATAATTCTTCCAGAGAAAATCCACTCATTTTTTCAGCAGAAGGATTTACATATACCCAGTGGTCGTCCTGATAGATACCTATAACTGCCGGGGAAGAATCAGCCAAGTTTCTGAATTTCTCTTCACTTTCCTTCAGTGCTTTTTCCGTTTTCCAGACTACTGTTTGATCTCTGAATACAAGGACAACGCCCACTATTTCCCCATTTTCATTTCGGATAGGCGCTGCGCTATTGGAAACCGGAATTTCAGAACCAGTTTTGGAAATTAAAATCGTACGGTTAGTTAAATCGACAATATTACCTTCGCGCAAGACTTTTTGTACGGGACATTCAACTTTCTGCCGTGTATTTTCATCAATAATCAGGAAGATTTCCTCAAGTGGTAATCCGGCAGCCTCTTGTTGTGTCCAGCCAGTCAGCTCTTCTGCAGCCTTATTCACCAGCTTTACCCGACCATTCGTTTCAACTGTGATCACACCTTCTCCAATGCCATATAAAGTGGTGCGGTATTGTTCTTCGCTTTCAGCCAGTAGTTCGAGTGCCTGTTTCCTGTCGTTAATATGGCGGGCTTGCTGAATATTCTGGTAAGCCAATTGAGACATTTGCCCAGCCATTGTATGCAGCATTTCAGACACCAGCCCGAACCTTTCCTCCGACATCGGAGTAACTTCAGAAAAGGCCTGTACGGCATCCTCTTCGTTTGCTCCTATTTCACAGGCATATCGCCTAATCTTCTCAACATCCTGAATTTGATCCCTCACCTGACCTATAAGCCAATTGGCAATATGCACCCCACCTACAGCGATACTCGAACCTGCATCCCATAATCCTCCGCTAAGGCATGGTTGAATAGAAGGACCCGCCTGATTCGAAGCGCCAATAACAGAATCGGAATACATACAGTTTTTCAGTCCTATTTCTGTTTTGCGAATAATGTCGTTACAAAGCCGGCAAAAATTGCTCGGATTTGTGATTGGCCTGCCATCAGGATAAGTAATAATTGAAGCCACACCAAATGCCTTGGCAAACTGATCCTGAAGCTTTTGTATGACATTCAGATCAAACAAATCAGGGAAACGAATATCCTGGTCTGAATTGACTGGTTTGGTAAGTGAACTGATTTTTTTCCCCAGCAAAACTTCTCGCTGCTTTCTCTGGATAATTTCGGCCTGAAGTTTTTCATTTATGTCCTCCAGCTCAATTTTCTGAGATAACAATTGAACTCTCATATCAGCCAGCCGCAGGTGATTTCTCAACCTGGCCAAAATTTCTTCTTTTCGGAATGGTTTTGAAATAAAGTCAACGCCCCCAACCTGAAATCCGGTCAGAATAGATTGTTCGTCATCGAAAGCACTAATAAAAATAACGGGAATATCCTGAATTTCGGGATCAGCTTTCAGTTTCCTGCAAAATTCAAAGCCATCCATTTCAGGCATCCGAATATCGAGCAGAATAATTGAAATATACCTGGATTTTACAATTTGCAGAGCCTCTGCGCCTGAAGTAGTCACAATTACCGTATAGCCCTGAGAGCTTACGATTAAGGATAAAAGCTGAAGGTTTGTCGAAATATCATCAACAATCAGTACACTCTTAGCAGACCGGTTTTGATCAAAATCATTCAATGAATCCATACTGTTTGATTTTCTTGTGATCGCATAAAACAAGAAATGAAATGACTAGCGATCAATTCTGTTTACCTGGGAAGCCTCACAATTTTACTTTCTGGCTTAAAAGTATAAAAATCAAACGATTTGAATGATTTTATTCCGGAAATTTCCATAATGATTTACAAATCAAAAAAAAAATCTTTTCACGCTTATTTCTAAGTTTACCACCACTGGAGTGTAATCCCAATAAGAATACATATCACATGAAAATCAATCTATTAAATCTTTCCAATCATGAAAATAGCCGGCCGTTTCTGTATATCCGGGAGGTGAGTTTTCCAGTATGAAACTGGTTTGCTAAGGATAAATTCGGTGTCCAAAGTAATGTCAACAGCAACGCACAACATGGTTTGCGGGTCGCAATTTTTCAGCAGTTCGTCGAGCAGCTGGGCGTTCCGGTAAGGCGCTTCAATAAAAATCTGGGTCTGACTTTCAGCCTGCATCCGCTTTTCGAGCATTTTAATCTGCAGCGATTTTTCCGGATTTTTAATCGGCAAATAACCGTTAAAAGCAAAATTCTGTCCGCTCATTCCTGAAGCCATCAGTGCCAGTAAAATAGATGAAGGCCCTACCAATGGCACTACCTGAATGTTTTTGGCATGTGCAATTTTCACTACTTCGGCGCCCGGATCGGCCACTCCGGGGCACCCGGCTTCCGAAATTATACCAATATCCAACCCTTGCTGGTTGGCCTCCAGAAATCGACTGATTTCTTTTTTCTCAGTATGTTGGTTCAGCTCAAAAAAAGTAAGATCATCGATTACGATGGCTGGGTTCACCTTTTTCAGAAACCGGCGGGCAGTGCGGATATTTTCGACAATAAATACCTGAATCGACGAAATCAGTTGTGTCAGATCGGGAGGTAAAACCCGTTCGATACTCGTGTCGCCCAAAGTGGTCGGAATCATATAAAGTTTGGCCATCAGTAATTTTTTTTCAAAAATAGTTAAAAACCTTCGGCGGGCAGAGGGCAATCCTTATTTTTGTGAACCAAAACACACAATTGTGAAACTTACCTTTTTAGGAACAGGAACATCGCAGGGAGTACCCGTAGTTGCATGTCAATGCCCGGTTTGTTTGTCAGACAATCCGAAAGACAAGCGGTTACGGACCTCGGTGATGATCGAAACAGAAAATCAGTGTCTGGTCGTTGATGCCGGACCCGATTTCAGGCAGCAAATGCTCACGCATCAGGTTCGTCATTTAAACGGCATTTTATTGACTCATGAGCATGTCGACCATGTTTTTGGCTTGGATGATATCCGTGCTTTTAACTGGGTGCAAAAACAAGCAACTGATATTTATGCTGAAGAGCGTGTGCAGATTGCCATTCGCCGTATTTTCGACTATGTGTTTGCCACTTACCGATATCCAGGAATTCCGCAAATGAACCTGCACCTCATTGAAAACAAACCTTTTGAAATTGGAGAACTCGAAATAACACCGATTCGTGGATATCACTACAAACTACCGGTATTTGGGTTTCGGTTTGGGAAAATAGCTTATGTAACCGATGTAAACCGTTTGGAAGAGGCTGAAGTTGACAAGCTTCGCGGATTGGATGTTTTGGTTTTGAATGCTTTGCGCAAAGAAGAACATATTTCGCATTACAACCTGAGTCAGGCGCTGGAGCTGATCGCTGAAGTTAAACCCGGAAAAGCTTACCTGACGCACCTTTCGCACCAAATGGGTTTTTATGATGAAGTACAAAAAGAGCTTCCGGAGAATGTTTTTCTTTCTTATGACGGGCTGGAGATAGTTGTTTAATATATCTGTTAACTAAAGTCAACGGCAAAGTATACCACTAAGTTCATCAGTTGAGCCATATCCTTTGCCGTCAGTTTTAACTGAAGGACATCGCTAACAAACAATCTGATCAACTGTAATCACAGGCATTTCCTCAAAGTCAATGATCGCATTAATCAAACCAACTTTCTGATACGAGCGAATATCTTCTTCCCTGATTTCCTTTTCGAAGATAATTCCCTGATCGAGCAACAACTGACGTTTGGTCCCTTTTAACAATGGTGCGGTTGGAGTAAACCATTTTTTACCATCAGAAAACAACAGGTTGGCAGCAAAAGAATCGGTTACCAAGTCGTTTTTTACAATGATAATGTCGTCACAATCGCCTCGCCGGGCAAATAATTCCTGAAGAATCTGCCGGTCGGTGTATTTTAAATGATAGTCAACGTTTTCATGATGAACTACTTTCAGGCTTTGGATGGTTCGATAAGTGTATGGCTCGATTTCAACTTTCCCGACAGCATTGCCATACAAAACCCGAACTTTATATACTCCGGAAGTGCAATTCGCCGGAATTGAGATGACCGTTTTTAGATCAATTCTCGCAGCATCTGGAAACAGTTCTTCCATCGAACGATTCATCCGGCTCTGGTGATATTCCAAATTTTGGATGACACCATCTTTCAACTTCAGTGATTCAACTAATTGGCACATATACCTTTTGGATTAATTCGTTGTATTCGGTCTTGCAGTCGCTTAAAAAAGTAATCCCTCCCCCACTCTTGAAAATCAGCTCATCGCCATCCTGTTCCAAATATCGGATTAAAACACAACTGTCGAGATCTTTGCCATCAAAAACGCCAAAGACTCCGGTGTAATATCCACGCTCATAATGCTCTGCCTGCTTGATAATCTCAACGGTTTTTGGTTTCGGAGCTCCGCAAATCGATCCGGCAGGCAGTAATTTCGCCAAAACAGTACCTATGGATTGCTGATAATTCGCCGGGAGGATACCCGAGATTTGAGAACTCATCTGCAACAAGTCGCCCCGGTTGGTACAAATCCGGTCGATGTACATCAGCCGGTCAACCTGCACATCCGATGCAACAATGCTTAAATCGTTCCTAATCAGATCGACAATGGTATGATGCTCGGCCACTTCCTTTTCGTCATTCAGCAAAAGTTGCTTAGCATTTTCAATATTCGCGTCGATGGTTCCTTTCATCGGAAATGACGAAATAATCCTATTGTTGATCCGAACAAATATTTCAGGCGAAAAACACACAAACTGGTCTTTTAGCCAAACTTTATAAGTCGCCTCGCTTCGGTGAAAAATTTCTTCCGGAGCCAGATTTGTGTTTATTCGTGAAGGCATTGTGAGGTTGAGCAAGTAGGTATCGCCGTTATGAATGTGCTGCTGCACGTAATCAAAAGCCTTCTGGTAATGCTCAAAACCAACCGGAGAAACATTCCATTCAACGTCTTCTTCAGAATATTTTCCTGACCGATAATTGGCCAATTCCGGAGTTTTCCAAAGAATAGAAGAAGCATCGTCCAACTCGAAAACCAAAGGCTTTTGAAAGTCAAAATCAATCACAAAAACGAATGGTTTGCCCATCGTCCCCAGCTCATTCATCCGTTCAACCGTATGTTTCTGTATCTCGTTCATAGCAGGGCTCAAAGATAGGGAAAACATTGAAAAGAGACGGGAGTCTGGAGTCCGGAGACGGGAAAGATTCAGACAAGAGTTTCCGCAGAAAATTATTCATGAATAGTGGTGTTTATTAATTTGTGTGCTATTTTTGAGTCATGAGCATAGCAGAAAATATAGACCTAGTTAAAGCCAACATACCGGCTCATGTTCAGCTTGTTGCTGTATCGAAAACCAAACCGGCCAATCTGCTGATGGAAGCTTACGTCCATGGGCAACGGGCTTTTGGTGAGAATAAAGTTCAGGAATTGGCGTGGAAATCCGAGGAACTTCCGAAAGACATCGAGTGGCATTTTATTGGGCACATGCAAACCAATAAGGTAAAATACATTGCCCCGTTTGTTCACCTGATTCATGGTGTCGACTCGTTTAAACTGCTCAAAACCATCGACAACGAAGCAAAAAAAGCGAAACGGATTATCCCTTGCCTGCTTCAGTTTCACATTGCCGAAGAGGAAACCAAATTCGGATTTTCGATCGATGAAGTTACTGAAATGCTTCGATCTGACGAGTTTCATCAGCTGAAGCATATCCAGATTTCAGGAGTAATGGGAATGGCCACTTACACCGACGACGAAACCCAGATACATAAAGAATTTGCCTGCCTGAAATCCTATTTCGATGGGTTGAAATCGGGATATTTTGCCGATCAGCCTGAATTTAAGGAAATTTCGATGGGCATGTCGGGCGATTACCTGATTGCCATTGAAGAAGGTAGCACAATGGTTCGCATCGGGAGTACAATTTTTGGCGAAAGGAGTTACATTTCGGGAACCTAATCAACGGATTGATTGTTACTTGATCAACACATAAATACAATCAATATGATTAACCTGGAAACCCTGTATATGGGACTGCACCTAAAAAATCCCATTATCATCGCCAGTTCGGGCCTAACCAACTCAGTTGAAAAAATCAAAGATCTTGAAAAAGCAGGTGCCGGAGCGGTTGTTCTGAAATCGATTTTTGAGGAGCAGATTAACAACGAAGTAAACAACCAGATTAATCGTTCACCTCAACATATCTTTCCTGAAGAAGAAGACTTTATCTGGAATTATACCCGCAATAATTTAATTACCCGCCACCTGAATTTACTGAGCGAAGCAAAGAAAGAAACCGAAATCCCGATTATTGCCTCAATCAGTTGTATGTCGGCATCGGAATGGATTGTTTTTGCAAAAGACTTGGAGAATGCCGGAGCCGATGCACTCGAACTCAATTTGTTTTTTGTGCCGACCGATCCGCGTAAAACTTCAGAAGAAATAGAGCAACTTTACCTGAGAATTGTATCGGAAGTAAGGAAGAATGTAAAAATTCCGATATCGGTAAAAATCGGGTTCTATTACAGTAATCTGATTGCCATGGCCGATAAACTCACCACCAGTGGCGCCGATGCCCTTGTTCTGTTCAACCGGTTTTACGAACCCGACATTAATTTGGAAAAGCTGGAATTGACCACTTCCGAAGTTTTTAGTTCTCCTGAAGATATTCGCCGTTCGATGCGTTGGATTGGCCTGATTTCATCGCAACTCCCAAACATTCAGATTGCTGCCGGAACTGGTATTCACAACGGTGAATCCGTGATCAAACAATTATTGGTTGGAGCCCAGGTCACCCAGATTTGCTCTTCGGTGTATATCAACGGGTCCCAGATTATTGCCGGAATGCTCGCAGATTTGACTGCATTTATGAAAAAACGGCATTTTAAGAGTCTCGAAGATTTCCGCGGACGCTTGTCGTACAAAAACATATCGAACCCTGCCATTTACGAAAGGGCCCAGTTTATGAAGTATTTCGAAGGAAAATAGGGATTGAGATAACACTGGGTTTCGTTTCGGATCAATTGACATAATTATATAGAAGGCTATTTGTAATGTTCTCAACAATTGAATCAAAATACGAGTTTGTACTCCGAAATCAAAGAATCAGTCCTCCAGCCGGACAGGCTGTTACTTTTTCCCTACAGCTGGAAAAAGTAACCAAAAAGAGCCGCCGCTGAAGGATATAAAGCTAAAAACCGAATCCGTTTTGCTAAAAATTTCCAAACTCCTCCCTTTGGTCGTCAAACTGGGAAATTTTCTTAACGCTCACTGCTTCGGTTTTCTTCACGCTTTATCTCCTTAGGCGGAACAAAGACACCGAATTGCAATGGTTTTTAAATCAAATATCTACCTGAAATTGTATTCTTTGTGTTTTAGTTCTGCGTCAATCGAAGCGAGTGGGCAGGCCGTCAAAACGCCCGGCGGAGGGTTCGTTTTGACAAGATTTTTGCTTCCTTTTCATCGATTGGAAAAGGAAGAGCCAGTCCGGCTTAAGGACAGAAAAGGTTGAAAACAAATAGATCATCTTTTTTCCTCCCAAAAGAATATGAATTGATCCTTCGTTTCTCTTCACCCAGTGCTTTTACATGTCGTCCTTTCAGGACTGCAAAGGGGCAAAGCCCCGATATGTAAAAGCATAGGACGAAGTAAAACGAAGTCCTATGGAGTAAAAGGAAGGTTTAAAACCCGATTGAAGGCAGAAAATCAATCACATCCAACATCAGTGCTTTCTTTTGATCGGAAGTTGTTTTCATCGCTTCTTCAAGCCGGTCAATTTCAATATCAATTTTGGCCTGATCTATTTTCGCAGTCATATTTACGATAACCGTATATGCTTCGAAAGCAACCAGAAACTCGCTATCAATCAGCAAATCAACAAACAGCGTCAGGTAGTTGCTGTAATCCAGACCGTTCTCCCAGCAACATGCCACCAGTTCTTTTAGTTCAGGCGAATATTTCTGATTTAGAATAGCTTCAACAATCAACGGAATGGCATCACTCTCCTTCAGATTGGCAAATAAATCGGTAATTTTCGATTTTATTTCCGGATCTGAGCTCAGATGTAAAAGCTCGATAAGAAGCGGGATATCAGATACTTTTCCTGAAACGCGCAACTCTTCAAGAGTTTCAATTACTTTAAGCGAATCGGCTGATTGCAGTCCTGCCAAAATATTTTTGTGATCGTGGTGAGTATGCTCGGTAGTCATCGGAAATTCCTTTTTAATGTTTCGCAAATTTAATTATTTGAAGCAAGTTTGCGCTAATCCGCTTTCATGGTTTATTAATGAACGAATAAAATAAGGTTAAGAACCCAAACGGGTAGCCTGATAATCGGGTGCTTTTACAGGTGAAACCCGCCATATTTATAACTTTGCTGCCCAATTCGAATCCTGATGATGAATCAAAAAACAAAGAATCTGGCTGAGATGAATATTCCGCGGTTGATGCTGAAATTCTTTATTCCGGCATTTATCGGCGTATTTATGAATGCGATGTACAACATCGTCGACCGCATTTTCATTGGGCAAGGTGTTGGTTCAATGGCATTAAGCGGAATTTCGGTTACTTTTCCGGTGATGTTGATTGTGATGGGTTTCGGAATGCTGATTGGTATTGGCGCCGGAGTTTTGGTTTCCATCAATTTAGGGAAGCACGACATGAAAAAGGCCGAGCAGGTTCTGGGCAGCAGCTTTCTACTAATGTTGATGGTTTCGGTGCTGATTACCATTTTAGGATTTTCAATCAAAGGCGTACTTCTTCAATCGTTTGGCGCAACCCCCGAAACCATTGAATATGCCAACGATTACCTGAATATTATTTTGGCCGGAACCGTCTTTCAGGTGGTTGGATTTTCGCTCAACAACATCATCAGGGCCGAAGGAAATGCGAGTACCGCTATGTACTCCATGATTATCAGTGCGGGTACCAACATGATTTTGAATCCCATTTTTATTTTCGGATTTGGCTGGGGCGTAAAAGGCTCGGCTTATGCAACCGTAATTTCCATGATTTTGCTGACCGTTTGGGTGTTGGTTCACTTCCGGAGTTCGAAATCGGTGGTGAAACTAAAAGCTGAAAACATCCGGTTCGACCGAAAGATTCTGTTCGAAATTCTGGCCATCGGGATGGCGCCGTTTTTTATGCAGATTGCCAACAGCGTTGTTCAGGGATTGATTAATACCAAGCTAATAGCCTTTGGCGGCGATTTGGCCGTGGGTGCAATGGGAATTGTAAACAGCGTGCAAACCCTCATCATTATGGCAATAGTAGCGATCAACATGGCTTCGCAACCCATTATCAGCTTTAATTACGGTGCAAAATCGTACTGCCGGGTGAAAGAAACTTTGCGCATTGCCATTCTGGCGGCAACGGCAATCGCCCTATTGGCGTTCGCGGTGGTCGAAACCATCCCTTCCGGTATTGTAAAGCTGTTCAATTCAACCGATGCCGGTCTTCTCGACTTTGGGAAAGAAGGATTGCGAATGTGCTTGCTGGCATTGCCTTTTGTCGGTTTTCAGGTGGTAGTGGGTAATTTCTTTCAATCGATGGGGAAAGCCAAAATCGCCGTAATACTCACTTTGCTTCGCCAGGTAATTATCCTGATCCCACTTTTATTCATACTGCCCAATTTCTTCGGACTTCATGGCATTTGGATGGCCATGCCTATTTCAGATATGTGTTCAGCAACTGTGGTTGTATTCTTCCTGGTCAACCAGTGGAAAAAACTAAATGCTTTGGCTGAATCTCCGAACTAATGAATCAATAAACTGATCTGGATCTAATAATCGACAGTAACTCCAATGTCTCGTAATACTTTAATCTGATCGGGCGAAATCTTATTTCCGGTTAAATCGGCATATTCCAGTGCTTCAATTTCGAGCAAAGGCAAAATATCGCCAATTGAATTGTTCGACAAATCAATGCTTTTCAGTTGCTGCAGATTGCTGATGTCGTCGATGTATTCAATCTGATTATTCGACAAATTCAGCTCCTGAAGGCTGCCCAGACTAGCCAACGGCGAAAGATCATAAATACGGTTGAACGACAAATCGAGCGAGATGGTGTGGATGCAATACTCAACCCCATCCAGATCGTCAATCTCCGATTCCGAAAGCTCAATTTCATCCATATCTTCCAGATAATAAGTCGGGAAAGTGGTATCCATATCGCCGTATTGCCTGATTTGCATAGCTTCGTAAAACGAATATCCATCCGATCTTGCCTTTCGCTTTCCATTGCGCGGCTTCTTCTTTTTATCCTGAAAATAGCTGAACCCGGTTTCTTTTACGTCCCACTCGTATTCCGGATGGTAGTCGATATCCTCAAAACTTTCAATATTGGCAGCAATTTCTTCAATATCCTGAATAACAAAAACATGCTCGAACCGGGCAAGAGTTAAGGCATCTCCTTGCACGGCTGCAAGGTTGATCAAGCCACGATAATAATCGCCGCGATCGGGATGGTACAGCGAAATAATCTTTGCAAAACCTTTGCCATCGGGTTCAATCACAATCTCCACCCATTCCGAGAGCATTCCTGAAATAATATTCAGTTTCTCGAATTCCTTTTCCTTGTACAAGCGGATCAGGTTTCGCGTAATTTTGTTCAGGTTGGCTTCAGACCAGGCCGCCAATAATCGTTCCGACAAATCTTTCGTTTCCTGCATAAGTCCAATTAGCTTTCTTCTTCCTGAAATTTCAGGAAATCTCCATCAACGATCAACAATTTCACACCGTTTTTGGTTTCCGAGCGGTGCGAACTCAATTCGTCGGTCACCACATAAGTCATCCCCTTATTCAGTACTGAATGATTGCCATCTTCCGACTCGCTTACAAATTCGCCTTCGAGGCAATGTACGATGTGCCCTTTTCTGCACCAATGATCGGCCAGATATCCGGCAGAATATTCAACAATTCGAATCCGCAGTCCGGGTAGCTGAACCGATTGCCAGAAGGCAGTACCGGTTTCGCCTTTGTGCTCTGTTTTTGGAACAACCGACCAATCGATGGTCTGAAAAGGTATGTTTGTATTCATGGTTTTTTACTTTTTTTTAAATTAAAGCCCCATCCCCAACCCTTCCCCTATAAGGGAAGGGAGCTTCGAAACCAAAGTTCTGAAAAATTTCGCATTTAGGTACAAAGTTTTGATCGTGCAGAATGCAAAGTCCCCCGTTTGTGTTGCATGAGCTTGCCGAAGGAGGGATTGAGGCGGCAAACTGCGACTTACTATTGTATACTTAAAGCTGCGGCCCGTTGCCAACCACAATTTTTCCGCGATAATATTTCACTTTTATTTCGCCGGAGCGCTCAGTAAATGCTTTCAGTCCGATTTGGTTAATCAGGCAAAGGTTGAATACTTTCAGGTTGTGGGGCAGTACATCGGCGCGGTCGGCGCAAGGTTGAAGCCTGTTGCAGGGAAAATCGGTGCAGGCCGAGCAAAATTCGAGCTCATTGTCTTTTACGCAGGTCCAGGTATCGCAAACCGATGGTTTTACCGGGCAATTTCCTTCAACGGCCCGACATCCAGGACAAGGCAGTTTTTCTGCCAGGATTCCGCGCTGAATCATCCTTTCGTAGATTTCATCGTTTTTTGTCAGCGTGTGCAGCTCGCAAATGCCACAATCAATACCACAGGGGGCGACCATGCTCAAACGGTCAGTGAGTGTATTTGAAATCATGTTATACTGAAATTTTATTTTCAGCAAAACTAAGCCAGTTATGCAACCATCCAAATTTAGATTGATTGAATGCCCGATTACACCGAATGAATAGGATCATTTAAGGTGTTGAATTTTGTGAGGTCAGCACTGAATTTCTATTCCGGTAGTCTTTCGTAAATGTTGGTTAGACTTTTAACTTTTGTCTTCGTTGAACTTGGCTAAAAACACTTTCACAATCTGAGCCACATCGGAGTGAAATATATATCCCATTTTTTCAGGATCACCGCTCCATTTCGCTTTATATGACTTCCATTTCTCCAGAATCTCCTGATCAGTTAAACTATCACAATTTTCGCCCATGCTTCCGAATAAGCTTTTCAGAATATGAATAACATCTTGTTTGTTTTCAGTTTGATAACCCAGATTTATCCAGTTGTCGGAGTCTTTTCGCAACAAGCTTTGCAACTTAATTACGTTCTGATAAAATCCGGCATCAAAATTCTTTAATTCTTCTTTGCATTTTTTTAGTTCCTGAGCAATTTCCCGGCAGGCTATAGATGCGGTATCTCCGCCGGAAATAACACTTTTCGATATCCGGTCAATCTTTTGTGCTAAAGTTGAATCCGGAAATTGACTAAAGTGACTCCCCCATATATTTTCGATTGCCTGGTTTGTTTTCGGCTCTTTCGTTCCAAAAATGGTTGTTACGATTTCGGTAGAGCCAAAAAATACCGAAAGGAGCAGTGCGAATAAAAAGTACATTTTTATGGAATTTAAGATCGGGATGCGGACTTCCGATTTATCCTGTTCTTTCGATAGCAACCGATACGAAAGAATGGCCAGAGCCAGCGAGATTCCAATAGCGCCATACTTCAAAAAATCTAAAAATTCCATCGTTTATTGAGTTAGGATTGTGTTTGGTTAAAGAATTTTTCCTGAATAAAAAGGGTTACCGGCCCGGGCTTTCCACTACCAACCAGTGTTTCATTAATTTGCATCACCGGGGTAACTTCGCTTCCGGTACCAATAATCATCATTTCGTCCATGCTGGCCAGTTCCGATGCAGGAATTCCTTCCTCAACCAGCGGAATATTGTTGGCTGTGCAAATTTCACGGATCACAATTTTGGTAATACCCGGCAAAATCAGGTTCGAATCGGGATGTGTGTAAACTGTTCCATTTTTTACAGCCATAAAACTTGAATGAGAGCCTTCGGTAACAATTCCGTTGCGAATAAAAATGGCTTCAACGGCATCCTGTTCATGAGCTTTTTCGGCGGCAAGCACGTTGGGCAACAGCGAAATCGATTTAATGTCGCAACGCAGCCAGCGAATATCCTCGGTAGTGATAACCTTGACTCCGTTTTCAAGCTGATCCCATTTTGAGGTAAATGGGAAAGCGGTAGCGTAAACCGTTGGCTTTATGTTTTCGGGGAACCGGTGAATTCGGGTTTGGCTTCCACGGGTAATCTGAAGGTAAATACCTGCCTCCTGGTTGGCCAATCCGTTTTGTTCCAGAAGCGATCGAAACACCCTTTCCAACTGATCCAAACCGTCAAAATCGATCCGGACTTCGCGCAGACTTCGCCGCAACCGTTCCATGTGATCAGCATACCTGAAAGGCTTTCCGCCGTAATATTTAATCACTTCGTAAATGCCATCGGCAAAATTAAAGCCGCGGTCTTCCGGAGATACAAAAGCTTCATTTTTCGGGATGAAGTTTCCGTTTAGGTAAACAATTTCAGCCATATTATTTGAGGATGTTTATTTGCCTCTAATTTACTGAACATTTATTGTTCTACAGCGGAATCCAGATATTTATCAGTTGTAAAATATATGGGGTAAGAATGGCAGTAAAAATGCCGTTAACAATTAGCCCAATGCTCGACATCGCGCCAAAAGACGGGCTGATTTCCATTGATCGTGAGGTACCAACAGCATGAGCCGCCGTCCCCATCGACAAACCTTGAGCAACCGGGTTCTTCACCCGAGTCCATTTCATGATGGTGTACCCGAAAATGGCGCCAAAAATACCAACCACAATCACCACCGAAGCGGTTAGTGCAGGGATGCCGTGAATGGCTTTCGAAACCTCAATGGCAATTGGCGTTGTTACCGATTTGGGCGCCAGCGAATAAATAATTTCTTTTGAAGCGCCCATTGCTTTGGCAATTAGCACCACCGATACAATACCAACCACGCAACCAACCAGTTGCGAAACCAGAATCGGGATGGCCTGTTTTTTTATCTTTTCAAGCTGCTGATACAAAGGAACACCGAGGGCTACAACCGCCGGTTTCAGGAAAAATTCGATGAGCTTGCTCCCCTCATGAAACGACGTGTAATCGATCTTAAAAACCGACAAAAACACAATGATGATAACCACCGCCACCAAAATGGGATTGAGCAGAATAAACCCTGTTCGTTTCTGTAAACGCGTGGCCAAATAATAAGCCAGAAAAACAAAGGCTACAATAAATGCTTCGCTTTGGAAAAAAGTCTTCATCTTGCTGATTGCTAATAATTACTGAATTGACCGTTTGCTATTGAGAAATTTACTTTTCCGGAGGATTTGATGCGTCCAGCCGGTAAGCGCCAGCACAATAATGGTGCTACCCACCGATGCCACCACAATGGCCCAAAAGTTAGCCTCAATGACATCGAGGTAAAGCATCACCGCCACACCTGGAGGAATGAAAAACAAAGGCAGGTTCTTCACCAGGAAATCGGAAATTCCCTTTACCCATGCCACTTTCACCCAACCAAGTTTCAGCAGCAGGGCCAGAAGCAACATGCCAATGATACTCGCCGGAAGTTTGATTCCCGTCACGGCCACAATCAGTTCGCCAATAGCCAGGCAACCAAAAATTATTACACATTGTCGTATCATAATCCACAATTTTAATGCTGATTTTCAATCAACTAATTGAAATCGAGTGCAAAAGTACAATTTGCTATGGTTGCTTGTGTAAATTAAAGGTTTAGAAATAGTGAGGAGGTGTTAAGGTTTGGTAAAGCGGAGTGTAAAACAAGTCAGGGCCTCACGTTGAGTGAAACCCTGATTATTGAAACTCCAAGTCTTCAGGAGAAATGAAGGCTTTATTTTTTCGAATTGGTTTCTGTACTTCGCTTAATGGCAGTTATCCTTTTTTCACCGGCACATAGAAATCTGCGGCTGTTAAATTACATTTCTCCGCAATTCGTTTACAGTAGGCTAAACGACCGACATTGTTATTGCGCGAATCTGACCCAAATGTAAATTTAAGGCCTTGTGCTTTTGCTTTCAATATAAATTCTTCGTGTGGTGTATGCGACATGTCGTTAATTTCTATGGCAATATTTCGTGCTTTTGCAGCAGTTATTATTTGTTGCATGCGGTCTTCTGTCCATAATTTATAGTAATCGCGGGAAATACAAACCGGTAAAAACAGAGGCCACCCAAAAACATTGATTGGCTCCTTTGTAAGCACTTCCATTGAATAATCCATATATCGCTTCATAAAATCTTCAGTGTCATCAATATAGGTGTCAAATTCCCAGATTCGCCAGGTATCGCCGTTTCCCATAGGCACCATTTGTGGATCCATCAAAATATAATCAACCTGAGCTAAAAGTTCTTTGGAATAATTTTTACTCCAGCCTAAATAAGTTGGCTGTAATCCAATATAAACCGGATATTTTCTTAGTTTTTCGATGTAGTTTTTAAGGTCTGCATCATCTTTCAACGCCCACGAAATCGGGTGGTCAACCACTCCAAATTTCACCTGATTCTTTTTACCAATTTCAAGGATGTCTTCAATTGTAAATTTGTCGGTGGTGTGAACATGCAAATCCAATAATTCGAAATTTGTCTTTTCGGTTCCCTGACATGCTGCAGGTATAACCGATGATGCCATTACTAAGCCGCCTGATAGACTAAGGTTTTTAACGAATGTTCTTCTTTCCATTTTTTGTTGGCTTTAGGTTTTCTGTTATGACAAATATACTGACATTTACCCTATTCCATTCGAAGATTTTTTTGAAAATCAAACAAGGTACAGTATTTCACAACACCTTACCAGCCACGCAAAATCTTCTCCATCTTTCGGCCCTTCGCCAACTCATCAACCAGCTTATCTAAATACCGAACCTGCTGAGTCAAGGTATCCTCGATTTCCTCCACACGATACCCACAGATTACGCCTTTAATGAGCTTCGCATTGGGGTTTAGCGAAGCCTGTTTGAAAAATTGTTCAAAAGTCACATTTTCACCTATCAGTTCCTGAAGCTTATGGTCGTCGAAGCCTGTTAACCATGCGATTACCTGATGCAATTCTCCTTTTGTCCGGCCTTTCTTCTCTACTTTCGCCAGATACAACGGATAAACCGAGGCGAAGCTCATTTTTGCAAAACGCTGGTTGTGTGTATTGGAATTGTCCATGATGCGTGATTTAGCTTTATTTTTTCATATTATCAATGTGATGCCACTCAAGTCTGCTTTCCCGTTTTTCAGGAATTCGTAGGTCATACGGTCTGATTGACAGTCGATGAACTCAATTTTTTTTAAACTCTTGCATTTAAAAAAAGT
Organism: Prolixibacteraceae bacterium; assembly: GCA_963676375.2. Lineage (GTDB taxonomy): Bacteria > Bacteroidota > Bacteroidia > Bacteroidales > Prolixibacteraceae > Aquipluma. Next base: position 34,563 of record CAXXPT010000014.1, on the reverse strand, counting down.
GTTTATAAGCGTTGAATTCTGGAATCTCACCTTTTTAAAATCGCAATTCTCAAAGTAACAATCCTCCAACGTACCATCGAAAACGATATCGACAAGCTGCGTGGAATTAAAAGAGGTGCGATTCAATACTGTATTTGTCATCAGGTTGTTCTGAAAGCCACCAGATTTAAATATAGCTCCGGTGAAATTGGCTCCAGAAAAATCGCAGTTCATGATATAGCTCGCAGAAAATTCAGTTTCTTTCAGTGAACAATCCTTAAATAAAGTGTTGAATAAATTGGAAGTCTGAATTTGGCTGCTGCTGACGTCGGAACCCGAGAAATCACAGCTATTAATATTGTTGCTTTTTAGAAGAAGCCCCGACAGTTCTGAGCCGATAAACTTGCAGCGCTGCATATTGGAAGAGTTGAATTTTTCCTGAAGATTCTTTAGACCTGAAAAGTCAGCATCCAGCCAATTTCCGCGCGACAAATCCCAACGAAGCTTATTCTCTGCCTTGCCGGCAGACAGATTCTGCTCTTTGGACGACAATACATCAGATGGCTTATTGAATAATTCATCGGATGTCATTCGATAGCTATCGGATTCAGCAATCACCGATTTGAAGTTTTCTGAGAAATAGTTAAGGTCAACACCTAAAATTTCTGCCAGCCTGATAAAAGTAATGATATCCGGAAATGATTCACCGCGTTCCCATTTCCCAACTGCTTGCGGGCTAATAAATAAACGTTGAGCAAGTTCTGCCTGAGAAAGGCTTATTTTCTTTCGTGCTTCGGCAATTTTGCCACCAATAATCTTAGTTTCCATTTTCTTTTGTTTTTTAGTTTGACTCTGCAAAATAATCGTGTTTATTTCCGGAATCAATGAAAATGCGGACACTTAAAGTTGTAATTACGCTACATTTAGTTGTTTTCAACAACCAGTAGTTGTATGTGTCGAAATTATAAGATTATTGCTTGATTGTGATCAAAAAAACTAATCGCTTAACCACTTATTTGCAACGAATGTGTATGAGATACATTCCGTCGGCAAACTACTGGTGGAGCCGTCAACTCGGTTGTAAACAGTTTTTTTTATTGCGGAATTTGTTCTTCCAAAATTTCATTTCCTGATTTGTCGAAATAAGTACAAGTCATTTTGTCTATCCGGACTTCCCACTTCTCAATTCCTGTTTCTGCACACATTTTAATGAAAGTAAGGTAATCAGTTTTTCCCTGTTGATGAGCGATCAGTTCGGCTTTAAATTCTTCAATCTTTGCCTTATCAGCAATTATCAACGATTCATATTTTTCAGGCACAGTTGCAGAATAATTTTTAGTACCATGGTAGGCAATATGACCATCACCTACGTATGCTTCATAATGCGTAACGCCTAATTCCTTAATTTCTTTGATGTAAGACGGAAAGTCGGCACCTGATTTTACTTTGCTGTGAGCTGCTTTGATTTGTTCGACTGTAAACATTATTCTTTGCTTTAATTGTTTAACAATTTATGGAATTACAGCATAAATCGGGCACTGTAAATGGTTGACCTCTTTCAAAATATAATTTTGCAACAGTCCAATTTCTATTCTAAATCGTCAGAACTTTTATAGAACTGATTTGCTCTTTCACAAGTTCTTAATTTTTTTTGTCGCCAGTTCTTTTTGCTCAAACAGGTCTTGGTATCGGACTACAACGATCGCAAAACCACTTTTTCGTGGTGTGTTGTTTTCCTTCGGTTAAATTTGCCCGTTGTATTTTGGGTCAAAATCTACCATCCATTCAATACCGTATTTGTCTCTAAACATACCAAAATAAGAGCCCCAGGGGCTTTCTCCAATTGGAAATTCAATTTGACCGCCTACCGATAATCCATTAAATAATTTGTCTGCTTCTTCTTTGCTTTCGGCACTTATGGAAATTTTACTTCTGTTTTCGTTTTCATTTGTCCGTCCCATACTTTCCGGAACGTCATTTGCCATTAAAACATTTTTTCCAATAGGTAAAGCAATGTGCATTATTTTATCTGCTTCATTTTCGGCTACCGGGAATTCAGAACTTTCCATGTCTTTGAAACGCATAATCAATGCGAACTCTCCGCCAAATACTGATTTGTAAAAATTAAATGCTTCTTCGGCATTTCCGTTGAAGTTAATGTGTGGATTGATCTGTGCCATTTTGTTATTATTTTATGATGTCAAATTCGAGTTGTTTTTTATTTCTTTTCAGCCGATGAGAGACTCTGCTCTGCAACCGCTAACCTTTCGTTGTTATTGTCGGTCTACTATGTAATTCAGTTCTGTTACCCCGCAATTAAATTGTCGGGTAGTCAAAAGTTTAAGTTTTATTTTGTCTTTGATGTCAACAAACAATGGAATTCCTTGTCCAAGAATAATTGGATTAACAAATAACCAATAGCCGTCAATTAAGTTCTGTTGAATAAGTGAATGTGTTGCTGTAGGACTACCAAAAAGCAGGATATCTTCACCTGGCTGTTGTTTTATTTCATTTATTCTCTCCGATAGCTTATCGCTAATAATTGTTGTGTTAGTCAGCCCGATAGCCATCGGATCAGCGGCATTCATTGTTTTTGATAAAACAACTTTGTGAACTTTGCTATACCACTTTGAATGTTCAATGTCGTGCCTGGTCGCTGTCGGCTTGTCTGCTGCGGTAGGCCAGTAATTTTCCATCATCTGATAAGTTACCCGGCCATAGATTGCAGTATCGCCTTTACTTATCCGCTTTCCGACAAAATCAAAAATTTCTTCATCAATTTTAATCCAGTTCATTTCTCCGTTCGGTCCTGCTAAAAAACCGTCAAGCGATATGTGCACAAATGAAATTATTTTTCTCATATAGTTCTATTTTTTATCGTTGCCGATGGTTTAATAATGTCTTATTATAATGATCACTAACGGTTTATTGGCTGACAAGATCAGATTTAGTCATAAGGCGCTGTTTATATAGGTCGGATAGTATTCGATTACACATTTCAACTAAATCTAAAAACTCATCTCTGAAATCAGTCGATTTCGAAGAAGAGTTTTTCATAAAATTATCAAACAGCAAGCAGTTAGTTATTCAGTGGTTAAAAACCAGTCAGGGCTTCACTTTTGGAGTGAAACCCTGACTACTGCATTTTTATTTCAGCAATTCACCAAGGAACCCGAGCGTATGGTTCCAGGCGCGTTTGGCCATTACTTCGTTGTATTCTTTTGAGGTTGGGTTGGTAAACGTGTGCCCGCAATTGGCGTAGGTGATGATTTGCCAGTCGGCCTTCCCATCCTTCATTTCCTGCACCAGTTGGTCGTAAATCTCTTTGGTTACGCCTTTATCTTCGGCTGGATTTTCAACCAAAACTTTGGTTTTAATCGGTACATTTGGTCGTTCCGGAGCCTTGCCAAGTCCACCGTGAATCGAAACTACGCCAACCACATCCAGCCCGGCACGAGCGGTTTCCAATGCACCGCTTCCGCCAAAGCAATAGCCAATTACGGCAATTTTGCTGCTTTGTGCACCGGCGGCTTTCAGTTGTTCGAGCGCCAGAGAAATACGCTGTTGGTATAGCTTGTAATCGGTTTTAAACTGGGTCGCAATTTTAGCCGCACTGCCAAAATCGGTCGGAATGTTTCCTTTTCCGTAGATATCGGCAACAAAGGCAATATAACCCTCTTTTTCGAGATCGAGGGCAGCTGTTTTAGCTTCATCGTCGATGCCCATCCAGGCCGGAAGAATTAACACTCCCGGCAGGTTTTTCCCCGCGTTGGAGGTAATCAGCCCATTGAGTTCCTGTGTACCATCGGCATATTTCACCTCCTTGAGCGACTGTGCCGTAAGCGATTGCATAAGTGCCATAAAAACTGCAATAATTAAAAATTTCTTCATCGTGATTCGTTTTAAGTAATTAAACCGGAATGCTTTTTCATTTGAAACCCACGACGACGAGCATTGTTTACTGAATACCTGTTAAGTTTTCTTAATAACTAGTCAGGGCTTCACTTTTGGAGTGAAACCCTGACTAACATCCGGCGAAGATTAGGATTCAATCCCCGATCCTCAAGCTTTATATCCTGATAGTGAACCTTCATTTCCCGACATTGAGGTATTATTTCTCAATTTCAACATCTCATTTCTTAACCCATAACTGTCATCGCGTCAGGCTGAAGCTTCATTTCTTAAAAAAAGATTTCATTGCTTGAGTCTGATGGTTCATTTCTCAAGACCGATATGTCATCGCGTCAGATTGAAGGATTATTTCTATTATTTGCCCCTCGTTTCAAACGAAGGGCAGTGCTTGTTATTTATAAACCCTTTCGGCCACTACCCGAACGAAATCCTTCACCTGCTGCCGGACTTCCTTCTTTGAAGAGTTTTGCGACTTACCGGCAATTGTGCCCAGCGCCTGAATGAATCGGTCAACATCAGCCTCGCCGTTTTCGATGCCCAAGCTTACCCTAACTACTCCCGGAAGTGATAATTTGGGGAATAGTGTCACAATCAGTTTTTGGAATTTTTCAAGACCAGGCCCAACCTGAAGAATATGCTTGACCGTGATGTGTGCGCAATGGCAACCCGTTCGTACACCAATTCCACCAACTAAAGCCAATTCTTTTCCTACCTGGGTGGCCATTTTTTGTTTTAACACGAAGGGAATCACCCCTATTTTGCTCGAAAACCGGGTTGACTCCGGATCTTTAATTCCATAAATATCCAGGCCATTAATTTGAGTCAACCCAGTTAAAACCTTACGAGTCAAGAGCTGTTCTTCCTCTTCAATCAGGTCCATTCCAATACGTTTTAACAGCATCAGGGCTTTACCCAAAGCAGCAATACCTCCGGTGTTTTCTTCTCCGGATGATTTAATTTGTTCCAACTCTTCCGGAGCAAAACGAAGCAGATCCTTTTTGGCCACCAGCGCCCCGGTACCAAATGGTGCATAAACCTTATGGGCTGAGAAGACGAAATAGTCGATGCCACAATCTTCTAAAGCGACCTTGCGGTGAGCGACCAACTGCGCACCATCAACCAGCAGCCGTGCCCTATACCGATGAGCTATCCGGCTGATTTCCTCCAGATTGTTGCAAACACCCAAAACATTCGAGGCGCCACTCACGGCGACAAGCCGGATTCGTTTTTTCCCATATTGCCCATCCTCATTGTAAGCTTTCAGGATGGTTTCCATTTCGTTTAAATCCACAAAACCATCTCCATCCATAGACAACCTGACCACCGAACAGCCCCGAATCATGCGCCAGGGCAGATCGTTCGAAGAGTGTTCGAAGAGCGTATTCAGCACAACTGTTTCACTATCATCAGCAAATTTGAGGGTGAAACTTTCGGCAGCAAGGTTAATGGCTTCGGTGGTATTTGATGTAAAAATCACTTCGTAGTCAGCAAGTGGCGCACTCAAAAAATCGGAACAAATCGTCTTCACTTCCTGAATGATCTCTTGTTTAACTTGTTCCGGTTGGCGTAATGTCTGTCGAAAAGTATTCCATATCGGAGTAAATGTGCGCGTACTGGCGCTGTTATCGAGGTTGATAAATGTTCGCTTACCTTTCATTGTAGGAACCTGAGCCCCGCTTCCGATCAGCGTCTTCCTCAGTTCATTTAGCAGTTCCTGACCCGAAAATTTCTCCAGCTCATCGTTATATAATATTTCTTTAGCTGTCAGCTTTTCCACAGGCGGATTCAGGAAAATGCCTTTTCCTGAAAGCTGTATCATACGCAGAGCTTTAGCAAAAGCGATGACATTAATGATAGCAGGCGTACCAGCCTCGAATTTATCGGAATCTTTGGCCCAGATTACCCAATCTTTGGAAATAAGCCTCGCCGTTCCACCTCCGGTTTGAACGGGAGCGCCCTTGGGCAATGCTTTTCTTTTTACAACCAATGCACATACTCCTAACGATAGGCCGACATCACGACTTGATACCAGTCGATAACTCTCCGGTGTTAGTTGTTTGATAAGGGCTGCTGCTCCTCGCGATGTGTAAAATATCACGGTGAAATTGCCTTTGCTCAAACCCAGGTATTCCAGAACAATGATCCTGGCTTGCTCAAACAAATGAGTAGTTGCCATCGAAAAGTGCCCGTTCCCGCGATGAACGTTTGAATAGGTTTCCAGAGCAATCTGCATAGAACTTTCCAGTTCTGAAAAGGCATCTGGATAATGAGAGTCAGCAACCGGATTCATTTTGTTTGAGACCATATCATAGTTTTTTGTTTGACTCCAAATCTGGAAACTCCTCTACCCCCTCGTTACAAACAAGGAGCGGTAACCAACTTCTCGCTGGGTGCTGTGCACCGCTTAAAGTCCTGTATATTGTAGCTATTTATCCTTGGAATTTTTGAGGATTATGTTGGCAGATTTTATTTGAACTGAGTCATTTTCCACGCTGGTTACACTGTTATCGCAATTGGTATAATAAACGTAATGTCCTCTATCCATGAAACGATAAACTTTGCACCCGTCATGCTCAAAAAGATAATCAACCTGGTAGGTTTGGTTGTTGTTTGCCGGAAGCTGAGAAAGAGGCCGCTCTATGCCACATGAAAAAAGAGTGATGCACAATAAGGTGGTTAGCGATATTTGGGTTATTGCCTTCATAATTTGTTATTTTGATTTTTGTTTCCGTTTTTCAACAATTTCTATGCCTGATTTTGACAGAGAACTGTTTTTAGCCTACAAAATTATTCCGCCTCAAATCGCTCAATCACTTGTCCTACGCGTTCTTTGATTTCCTGCCATGTTGGGTTTAATTCTTCGGAAGTAAACCTGCCGTTTCCGATGTCGATACGCTCGAAAACCATCAGATACAAGGCAAATATTATTTCGAGGCTTAACTGCCCACGTGGCTCAACAAATGGTCTGATTTCCTGAATCATTTCGTAAGTTTTCTGGCGGTAATAGTCGGCCACTTCATACAGATCGCGAATCAGGGCGCGAAAACCATCGGTAATTTGTCCGCCTTTAGCAATGAACAGCAACTGCTGCCGGTTCATGCCATATTTGGCAATCAAATCATCGGGAAAATAGTTGAGGTTATTGAGGTGGTCTTTCTGGAAATCGCGAATAATGTGCACCAAATAACTAAAAATAGCGCATGGTGTTGCAACCCGCTTTACATCGAAAACCGGCGGCAGGTATTTCCCGTCTTTCCGGGTCAATCCGCATAAATGGACGAAGATAGAAGCAGGCGCCACGGATGCTCCACCGGCATAGTCGATGAACCCTTGCAGTGTCGGAAATCCGTCATGGTAAATGTCGTAAATCATCGACTTGGCGAAGGCTTCGAGCGGCCAAAACGGTATACAGAAACGCTCAACCGTTTCGACGAGTTCAGCCTGAAGCGGATTATGCTGCGATGATTCGGCAATGGTGTTGATCCACCTGTAAACATCGGCCTCGAATTGCGCCTGATTTTCAGGAGCGATGGTCACATGTTCGGTTTTATAATCGTCGATCAGGTCGTCGATGGCCCGCATAAATTTATAGCAGTTTTTGGCTGCTTTATAGCGCTCTTGGTCCCAGAAATGGGCGGCAATCAGGATATTGGGGTGATCAACAATCTTTTCGAAATCGATGGAATCGAAAATATCAAGATACAGGTCGGTTTGGGTCTGAACTGTTGTTTCCATTTGGTTTTGTTATTCTAAACACAAAGCCACGAAGTCACTAAGAAAGATAATTTTCATGCCTAATTTAATTCTTTGTGTCTTTGTGCCTTCGTGTTTAATTATTCATTTTTGCATTATTCAGAATACGTTCGCTGGTTAATTTTGCACCAAAAAGCACCAACGGAACTCCGTTCCCGGGATGCGTGCTTCCGCCGACAAAATACAAATTTCGGTATTTTTTGTGTTGGTTGTGCGGACGGAAATAGCCCATCTGGAAAATGGAATGCGACAAACTTCCGAACACAGAACCACGGGTCACGTTGCAACTGCTTTCCCATGTTTTGGGCAGGTAGCAAATCTCAAATTTGATGTGTTCTTCAATATCATACAGGCCGGCCTCTTCCAGTCGCCGGATGACTCCTTCGCGAGCTGTTTGCTTCAGCTGCTTCCAGTCCTGATCGTACTTTTCGTCCAGGTGCGCCACCGGAATCACCACCGAAATCGAATCATGATTTTCGGGAGCAGCCGATTTATCGGTTCGCACCGGTGCATGAATGTAAAAACTTGGATTATCGGAGAGCGATTTTTCATTGAAAATCTTTTCCAGTCCCTGTTTGTACGGATCATTCAGAAACACACTGTGATGATCCAATTCGGGGTAAACCTTATCAATACCCCAGTGAAAAACAATGGCCGAACACGAATATTTTTTTCGTTTAAGCGATCTGGTTTTCTGCTTATCATGCAAAAGCTGATCGTAAATGTATGGCAAATCGGCATTGGCTATAACCAAATCGGCATGAACAATGGTGCCATCTTCGAGCAAAATTCCTTCAGTTTTCTTTCCTGAAACGATGATCTTTTCAACTGGTTTTTTGTAATTGATTTTTACCTGATTCCGGACGGCAAGCTCCAGCAGTTTTTCTACCACGCGATGCATTCCACCCTTTGGGAACAAAGCGCCTTCGGCAATCTCGGCACCAGGCAACATCGAAAAAAATGCAGGAGCTTTGTACGGATTCTGCCCTACGTAAATGTTCTGGAATGTAAATGCCATTTGCAGATGCGGATCTTTGAAAAACCGTTGAATGTAATCGGTATGATTGAGGTATGTTTTCAGTTTCAGGAGTAAACGCATGCTTTTGAAATTCAAAAACTGGAACAAATGATCGAAGTTCTTGCCCAGTAAATCGTTCATCGACAGGTTGAAATACTCGTAACCCTCTTTCACGTATTCCTGATATTTCGGGAAACTGCCCGTTTCAATGGCTTCGAGCTGCGTTTTCATCTGGTCGGGGTCGCGGGTGAAAGCAAAATCGCTTCCATCGCTAAAAAATAGTTTATAAACCGGTTCCAGCGAAGTGGTTTCCAAATCCTTTTCCAGATCGACTCCCAACTCCGATAAAACCTGCTTATATAGCGAGGGCATCAGCAAAATAGTGGCGCCCAAATCAAATCGGTGTCCGTCCTGAATCAGTTGACCGCAGCGACCTCCAGGCTTGCAGTTTTTCTCGTAAATTTCGACAGCGTATCCATTTTGAGCCAAATAGTTGGCGGTGGCTAATCCACCAACTCCTGCTCCAATGATTACTGCTTTTGGTTTTGTTTGCATTCTGTTTATTGTTTCTGTTTTCTGAATATTGTTTTTTGTTTTCCTGTGATCTGAGACGGTTATCAATGTGATTCGTTACAAACTAATTCTACCATTGCGTCGGATTTTGCGTTCCTTCTTGTATAAATTTTCAGCACCGACGCAAAAACCTTCCTATTTCTGGTCCCTAGCTTTCAAGCCGGGGCTACAATTATGTCGTTTCTATGGGACTTTTAAACCTATTCGCCGAATTCCGGGGGAAAAACAACCATTCCCGCAACGCCGGACAATGCACCATCAGTAAGCTCAACGGCCATAAAAACGTCATCCGAAGGCAGTTCCATTGCTACTTTTAGTCCCCAGCCAGAAGCTGTTTTGTATCCGAATCGTGGATAGTATTCCGGATGACCGATCAGAATAACTGAATGAAAGCCCAACTCTTTAGCTTTTTGATGCCCGGCACGAATGAGTTGACCTCCAATTCCTTGTTTCTGAAATTCGGGAAGTACCGAAACCGGTGCCAGCTCCAGCGACCGGAATTGCTGCTCACCGTTATCGATAATGATTGGCGTGAATAAAATGTGCCCAACCACCTGTCCGTTGAGTTCGGCAACCAGCGAGAGTTCTTCGATAAATATGGGTGCTTTCCGGAGTTTGTCAACCAGCTTGCCCTCGTTATGGTCGCTGATTTCGAGTGTTTCAAAGGCTCTCTCGGTTAGTTCAACAACCCAATTGTGGTCGAATGTATTTTCTTTACGAATGATGATATTTGGATTCATGAATCTCGATTTTTGACCGAATTTATGAATCATACTTGAACCGGTGAAAAAGAAATGGCATGAATGGCTTGTTTTTACCGATGAATGTACTGTTTGTCAGGTTTGAAGAAGAGTCTTTCTCTGTAACCCAATTGATCGGTATACTAAATCACTTTCTTTTCATCTGTTTATAATTTGTTTTTCAATTGTCAGATGGAACTCGCCATGAATAATCATGCTTCTGTGTGAGAGTATCTCTCATGGCTCGTTTCATGTGTTTATAATTTGTTTTTTAATTACCACATGAAACTCCATGACAAAATTTAAACATCCGCTTGTGTGTCAAAAGCTGTAGATTTTGTCATATTCGTTTCATCCATTTTTTAATGGGGAACGGAAAGAATTCAGGCGTTTCGTTTTTGTATTTCAGGTATTCGTCGCCAAAGGCTTCTTCAAGTATTTCGTATTCCTTGCTTACATAGACTTTCAGCAAAACAAAGCCCACCACGCATGTTGTGAGTATCAGCCATGAATTAAGCAGCAAAGCAATTGCCGGAGTGAGGAACCAGATAAACGACATATACAGCGGATTTTGGCATAGGCTGAAGTCCAGCTTGTAACCAGTTTTCCTTCTTTCAGTCCGCTGAGCAAAAGGCGCACCGAAGAAAAATAGAAAATCAGCCCAAAAACTAACAATCCAGCTCCGGAAATCGTTAATGCTGAATTTCGTTCGGCATAAAAATTAAACCGATTGGAAATGCAACTTAAAACAATGGTTAAAGCCAGCCATGGAATGAATATCCGGCCTATTTTTGGCCCGACTCCAAAAAAATCTAGTTTATTCATACGTGAATAATTTGTTTTTTAATTGTCGTATGGAACTCGCATGTTGACATTCTCATATTCTTGGGCGTAAGTAATTTACATGCTCGTTTCATAATATTAAAATTAGCAGGTTCTGATTTTTTTTGTGATGAACTTGACCTTTCAATCAGAAAACAAATTGAAATCTAATTACGAATAAGATTCAGACTAGTCTTCGGTCTCCTTACTTCAGACTTTTATTCCCCCAACCACTTTTTAAAAGCCGTCACTTTGTCGATGCTCACAAATGTATCGTCGAGCGGTTTGGGCGAAAGTTCGAGTTTGAGGTGACTTTTCGGGAACACATGCACTTGTTTTATAGAGCCGTGCTTAATAAGGTACTGACGGTTGATGCGGAAAAACTCATTCGGGTTAAGTTCGTTCAGCAAATTATCGAGCGAATAATCAAGCGGGTAATGTTTTGTATCATTTAAAACAGCGTAGGTCATGCCCTCTTTGGAATAGAAGTAGGCAATTTCGGAAACCCCGAATGACTTGATCTTTTGTCCGTACGAAACCGAAAATCGCTCTCGGTAGCTGACTTCTTTTTTGTTGATCAGATCGAACAAAGCCGACATATCGATACCATTTTTCTGTCCGTTCCAGGCTTTGTATTTTGCAATAGCATTGTTCAATTCATCCTGAATAATGGGTTTCAGCAGGTAATCAATGCTTTTCAGCTTAAAAGCCCGAATGGCATATTCGTCGAATGCCGTAGTGAAAATAATGGGCGATTCTACTTTCACCTTGTCGAAAATGGCAAAGCTCAGATCGTCTTCCAGGTGAATATCCAGAAAGATCAAATCGGGATGGACATTGGTTTTAAACCACTCCACCGAATCTTCAACCGATTCGAGTTTACCTAAAACCTTAATTTCAGGATCGTATGACAAAATCATGTTTTCGAGACGGCGCGCAGCCAGTTGCTCATCTTCAATAATCAATACATTCATGGCTATGTGATTTAATTTTTTCAAATACCGGAAACTAGTTTTGATATTCGGTAACCAAAGGAATTCGGGCCACAAAATGGGTTCCCGTTTTCTCAAAAGTTGGTATGGTGTTGTTAAGTAATCGGTAACGGTTCTGTATATTTTTCAGGCCAACGCCGGTCGATGTCATATGAGCTTCGCGCTCCTGAAGGTTATTCACCACATTCAGGTGGTTGTTGTCGTCGATGAAAATGTCGATGACCAATGGCGATTTTTTCGACATGGAATTGTGTTTGATGGCATTTTCGATGAGCAACTGCATGGCCAGCGGAATGATCCGGTCGTTTTTCCGATGTTCCGGAACACGAATATTTACCTGCACTTTGTCCATAAACCGGATATTGATCAGGAAAATATAGGCATCCAAAAAACTCATTTCGGTAAACAGAGTAACCAGTTCATTGTCTTTATTTTCCAGAACATACCGATAAACTTTGGCCAGATGTTCGGTAAATTTTTCGGCCAGTTCAGGTTCGATCCTGATGAGCGATGTCAACACATTCAGACTGTTGAACAGGAAATGCGGGTTGACTTGCTGTTTCAGCACATCAAACTGCGATTGCAGGTTTTCTTTTTGCAATTTCAGTAACTGTGTATTGGCTTTGGTCAACTCTTTGGTTCGTTCGCGAATGGTATGTTCCAAATCACGATTAATTTCTTCGAGTCGTTTATGCGCTGATTTTATTTCTTCTTCGGCTTTGATGCGGTCGGTAATGTCTTTGGCTGTTCCTACCACGGCAGTTTTTCCATCCAATTCGGTCAGGTTCGTCGAAAGGATAACCGGAATGCGTGTTTCCTGATCTTTATGCAGCAACTGGAATTCGTAACTCCACGATTCGCCGTTGCCCGACTTTCTCCTGAAATTTTTTCGAACAGCCTCATCGCGTAATTCAGGAGGAATAACCACCGAGAAATGCTGCCCTTTCATTTCCTCAACGGTATAGCCCAGAATATCGACGATGGCATCGTTCACAAAAATGAATTTTTCTTCCTGAAGAACAAACAAACCTTCCTGCAAACTTTGAATCACCTGGCGATAATGTTCTTCCGATTTCCGGAGAGCTTCTTCCATGATTTTGCGTTCCGAGATATCGATAATCAAACCGCGGATACCGAATGGTTTGTTGTTCTCAGTCATCGGACTGCTATAGATAACGATAGGAAAAGTTGTACCATCCCGACGTAAAGCGGTATATTCCATACCACCATCTCTTCCTTTTTCGACAAATGCTTTTTTGATGTTGTCCAGAAGTCTCTCGTGGTCTTCGGGCACAATGCCGCCGGTTGCCGGGAAATTTATATCATTCTCCGAAAGTCCGAAAGCAATCTGTCCAGCTTTGTTCAGGTAGGTCACCTTGCCGCTGATATCAAGTTCAAAAATTGTTTGGGGCAGCAGATCGGCCAATTCCCTGAATTTGCGTTCGCTCTCTTCAAGCGCTTTCTGCATTTTGATTCGTGAGGTAATGTCGCGCGAAGTGATCAACGAAGCGGGTCTGCCATCAATTTCGATAGCCGTCGACGAAAACTCGGTAATGATCCGTTCGCCGTTTTTGTGAAACATCGTCAATGTGTATTTTTTATCGCTCAAATCGCCCTGCATTCGCTGAAGATGGTGGTTCATTACGCGTTCACGATCTTCAGGGACAATAAACTGGGGACCAAAATTCGCAAGACATTCCTCCACTGTAAAGCCAAGCATATCAGCAAAAGCTTTGTTCACCATGATGATTTTTACATCCTGCGAGATGACAATCCCATCGAGCGACTTTTCAATCAGGGTACGGTACTTCGATTCACTTTTGGTTAATTTATCCTGCATCCGAAGGCGTTCGGTAATGTCGCGGGCAGTTATAATATGAACTTGACGGCCATCCAATTCGGTTACACCGGCTGAAATCTCAACTGCAAACGTTGCTCCATCTTTCTTTTTGTGATATCGGATGGGCACAAAATTGTGATCATTTGCTGTTGATTCCCTGGTTTTCTCTGGTTCAGCCGAGATTTCAGTATTCTTCAGGTTTAAAAATTCTTCGTGACTATATCCGTAAATCTGAGTTGCAGCAGGATTAGCATCCAGAATCCGGCCAGTTTCCTTGTCGATCAAAAAGATGGCATCCGACTCTGCTTCAAACAATCGCTTGTATTTTTTCTCACTGGCCTTTAATGTATCTTCAAGTGCTTTCTGGTCAGTGTGATCGCGCATGATAATGAACGTTGCCGGATGTCCGTTGTATTCAATGTAGGAAGTATTTATTTCAAAATGGATTATTCTTCCCGATTTTGCAACACCTTTCGCCTCATAAATCAAATGATTGCGGTCGCCTTCCATTCGTAATTTATGGTATTGGGTCAGGCGTTCCCTGTCATCCTCTGCCAGAAAATTAATAAAATCATTTTCAACAAGTTCCTCTTCCGAATATTCGATCATCCGACAAAATGCAGGGTTAACAAACTTAAATTTTCCAAACTGGTTAATGACGATTCCGTCGTGGGCATTTTCTACCAGATTGCGGTATTTTTGTTCGCTTTGCTCCAGTTTTTCCTGCATACGTTTACGCTCGGTAATATCGCGAATGGAAATAAAAGAGGCATTCTCACCCTGAAAAGTAATTGGTGACACACTGAACTCGATCGTTACTTCCGAACCGTTTTTGTGAAGCAAAGTGGTGTAATCAATCCCATATTGTCCAAGACCCTGCATCCTCATGAAATGCTGAGTCATCATGCGTTCCTTGTCTGAAGGGGCAAGGAGATCTGATGCAACCGTACAGCACAATTCTTCGCGTGTATATCCAAGCATATCGCAAAATGCCTTGTTCACATATTTGAAATCGCCATTTTGAGTGATATTGATGCCATCGCGGGCATTCTCAACCATATCGAAGAAAAGCTCCAGATTCTCCGGAAGGTGCTTATTTTCTGAACAATCTTTTTCCATCAGGGTCAGGAATTAATTGCGTTTGTAATCAATAGGGTGAAGATATGTCCAAATTTCAAATTCGGAAAAGAAAAATAGCCTGAATGACGAGTTTTTAATGACGAATGATCCAAGTCCGGGTTTTAATCAACTTGCTTTGCGCTTCTTTTAATCTTAATTTTGTCGTATATCATTTACTCCTGAAGCATGAAAAATATCCTGTTGCTACTCTCAATATTTGTCATTACCGTTCAAACCATCTCGTGTAAAACTCATGAAAAGAAAACGGTTGAATATTTTCCTGACGGCACTGAAATTCCAAAATCGCTTATCGACACCACGAAAATTAACATCGACAAGCTTGGCGTTCAATTGGTGGTTACCGATTTTGGCGCTGTGGGCGATGGGAAAACATTGAATACCGAATTTATTCAGAAAGCCATCGACCAGGCTGCCAGCAAAGGGGGCGGAGTTATTATCATTCCGAAAGGACGTTTTTTAACAGGCGCTCTGTTCTTTAAACCCGGCACTCATTTGGATGTGAGCGAGAACGGTATGTTGCTGGGTTCAGACGACATTGCCAATTTCCCCATCATGCCATCGCGCATGGAAGGACGAAGCATTGATTATTTTCCTGCAGTGGTTAATGCCTATGGCGTTGATGGGTTTACCATCACTGGCAAAGGAACGATTGACGGCAACGGACTGAAATATTGGAAAGCCTTTTGGCAGCGCCGGGCTGAAAACCCGAGATGTACAAACCTCGAAGTTTCAAGACCAAGACTTGTTTTCATTCAAAATAGCAAAAACGTGCAGCTGCAGGATGTCAAACTGCACAACTCCGGATTTTGGACTACCCATCTGTACCGCTGCTCGAACGTAAAACTGCTTAATCTGCATATTTTTTCTCCGGCAGCTCCGGTAAAAGCACCCAGCACTGATGCCATCGATATTGATGCGTGTTCGAACGTGCTGGTAAATGGCTGCTATATGGAAGTGAACGACGATGCCATTGCACTGAAAGGCGGAAAGGGAGTATCAGCCGACACCGATCCGACCAATGGCCCCAATCAAAATATTATCATCCAGAATTGTACGTTTGGATTTTGCCACTCGGCTGTAACTTGCGGAAGCGAGTCCATTCACAACCGAAACATTATCATGCAAAACTGTAAGGTTAACGGCCCTTCGCGAGTTTTTTGGTTAAAAAACCGCGGCGACACACCTCAATTGTACGAATACATTCTGGTCGAAAACATTACCGGCAAAGCCGACCGGCTTTTATTTGCCAAACCATGGACCCAGTTCTTCGATTTGCAGGGACGCGAAACACCGCTTCTATCCACCTCTGATCATGTGGTATTCCGCAACATTGAACTGACCTGCCAGATTTTTGCTGATATCGAGATATCGGAATACGACAAACTGAAAAACTTCACGTTCGAGAACCTGAAAATCACAGCCGAAAAAGGAGAACTGAATAAATCGCTTATCGAAGGATTAACCCTGAAAAATGTTGTTGTAAACGGGAAACTGGTTGAGTAAAAACTATGGTTATTCCTGGTACTGGTTCGAAAGTCAAAAACTCGCAAATCTTCCGAGTGAAAATGACATTGACTCAGCACTGCGCTTAGCGGCTAGAAACCGCTAAGCGCATATAACAAGTGGCCGTTTCAAAAATCAAAATTACGCAGGGTTGTCACCCCGAACTTCCTGCCCGTAAGCTTGTCATTCGGGGTTTCGGAATCTGATACTCATCGAACCCGTCATCCTGAACTTGTTTCAGGATGACGGGTTCAATGACTTTTGATGCAGAACTATTTTATGGTTCTCCAAAACCTACAAATCAATCGCGATTTTTCCTTTGAGTTGAACCGTTTTTCCATTCCATCCAAAAGTGCCGGTTAGTCCTTCGGGTAAAGTAACTTCACCCTGAATACCAGTTGCTCCATTTCTTTTCAGATCGAAAACAATTGTTCCAGATGGATGTGGCATTTGTCCTTTGATGAATTTCAGATCGCCCAAAGCCGGTTCCATCCGGATGGTTTTAAAGCCAGGAGATGCCGGACGGATTCCGGCAACAGTGGCCAGAAAATCGTAATTCGGACTGGCGCTCCATGCGTGGCAATCAGAGCGGGTTGGATCTTGTTTCTCCGCAAAAGTGGTGAGTCCGTTTTTGAGCATTTCTTTCCAGGGCCCGAGAGTGGCAATATAACGATCGGCCAAACCAGTTTTTTTCAATGCCTGAGTGAGGTAAAAACGGAAATACAGGGTTGGCTGGATCAATTTCGGATCGTTCATAATCCGCTCGACCATTGCTTTTTGATCGTTTTCCGGAATAGTATTCGATAACACACCAAAGATTTGCGCATGTATGCTGTAGACTGTCTTGTCGGGCGTGTCGGCGAGGTAATTCCGCGAGGTATCCCAGCAATTTTGATACACTGCTTTGGTCAGATATTGAGCCAGCTGCTTATATTTTTCAGCCTGAACCGGCTGATCAAAATAGTCGTTTAACTCAGCCGCTCTTTGCGCTGCATATGCCAGCTGCATCGTCAGAATGGACGATTGACCGTCAATACTGCTTCCTCCTTTTGGAACACCGCCAATTCGGAGATAATTGTTCCATGACCATTCGTCGGCCCAGTCCACAAAGTTCCAGTATTCCACTTTGCCTAAAAGTCCTGTTTTGGGATCAATACGATTAATAAACCAATTCAAAACCTGGTCAATTCCGGGCAGAAAACGCTGAACAAAATCCGGATCATCGCGCAAAGTCCAGTAATCGTGCACCATATCGACCCAATACATCGAAAATGGCGGAATAACCTGCGGACTTGCCGATGGATACCTGCTTTGCGTAAGTCCTTCTGAAAAACGCGATTCATCGTATTGCATCAGGGCGTTGCGCACCAACCGGTCGTCGCCCGAAACATACATCGAAATCAAGGCTTGAATGCGGGTATCGCCCACATACTGAAGCTGCTCGTAATACGGACAATCGTAATACGTTTCGTTGGCACAAAGGCGGGCAGTCCTCCAACCTGTATTCCAAATCTGCTTCAATTCAGCCTGATCGGTTTCGAAAACCGCATTTTCATGAAGCGGATAAGCCGTAAATTCACTTTTCAGATCATCAATAACGAGCGCTTCATTTTTGGTTTCAATTTCTACCTGAATATATTTCCATGTGCGGAACCAAAGCGGCCTGAATAGCCGACTGGCACCACCATCGGGCAGAAAAATATCGGCATAACCTTTTATTTGCTTTCCTTCAATCTCATTTCGGTTGCCTTTTATTCCCTTTGAATCATACATGGCCTCAGAATAGGTCAGTTTAATCCGGCTCCCTTTCCCTTTGGAAACCAACAATTCCGGATATCCGGTCGTCAGGTTTCCCTGGTCAAGTAAAACAGTTACTTTTTGGTTGGCCGGGATGGTCCATTTCACTTTCCCCTGAAGAAAAGCTTCTGGGACTGTTGCTCCCGAAGCCCGCCTGACACTTGCGAATCGCTGTTCTTTCTGCTCCATCAGTGGAATGCGTCGTGGGGTAAGCACCCAGTTGATATCACTACCAACACCGCGTGGATGACCAATATCAACAGTTTTGGCTTTGCTCCAACTTTGATCGTTATACGTTTCAGTTTCCCAATTCCATGGATATTGCACCGCATCTACCCTATCGCAAGGACCAACTACGATAAATTGTCCGAGAGTTTCTTTGGCATCAGCCGAAGCTGGTTGATAGGACTTATTTTTAATGACTTTCCAGCTATTGTCGGTATTTACAATTTGCTCCGTAGCCGAATTTCCCTGAACAATCAGCGCTGTTTTCAAAGAGAATTGTGCCCACGGTTTATCTTCGCCAAAGTTCCAAACCACAGCCGCCAACAGGTTTTTCCCGGGTTTCAGGAATTTGGAAATATCGATGCTTTCGTAAAACCAATGCGCCAAATCGCCACGTGCCGGGCCAAAACAAACTGCTTGTCCGTTTACAAACAAGCGGTAACGGTTATCTGCCGAAATGTGGATAATAAATTCTTCAGGAACTACTGCCAGTTCGAAACTTTTCCGAAAATGAAATACGCCGTAATCGAGCGCCGATTCGGTAGGATGAGTGATCCACTGTGCCTTCCAGTGGTTGGTTAAGATTTCAGGATTGATTTTTCCGATTGGAACAAGTCCGGTTGTTTGAGCCTTGACGGCGAATGCCACCAAAATGAGCAGAATGCCTGACAGTAATGATTTCATGTTTAGTTTGGTTAGTTGTTGTATTGTTTTGGCGGGTTAATTTACATGAAAAGATTTTGACATGGAAGGAAACCGTTCGAAAAAAAAGAAAAGCTGCCCCAAATCATTTTGAGACAGCTTTTCCGGATCGTTATTTCCGACAAGGTCAATTACCCCTGTTTCATTCGTAGTATAATTTGTTTTTTAATTGTCGAATGGAATTCGCATGATAGAAAATATTCATTTCTGTTGATGGTTCCATGAATCATGCTCATTCCATATCTTCCTTTAATTCAACTTCAGCCTGGGCAATTTCATCCATAAACTCCTTAACATATACCGGATAACTCCCAATATCTTCCAATTTCTGGGTCTTCAATTGCAATTCTTTTAAGCGGTATCCCAGTTCATTCATTCCAAAAGTCATAACCGACGATTTTGCTTTGTGTGCCAGTTCGCCAAGTTCTTTCCATTTCTGATTGGCTAAATGGCTGGTGAGTCCATCTCTGAATTCGGGTAACTGATCAAAAAACATCTGAATAAATTCCTGCATAATTTCAGGCTCTCCACCTGTAATCTCCTTCAGGTAATCTAAATTCGTTAAACGGGCTTGCGACATTGGTTCTTTTTTAGAGGTAGATTTAATGCAGTCAAAAGTAAAAAAAATATCTTTCGAACCTATTTCAGACACCCATAATCTCCTGATTAGCCGACGGACAAAAAATATTGAAGCAGAGGTAAAAACTAATATCTTTGGCAAATGATATTTTTCATGCTTTAAACCTCGGCAATACGCTAATTTTGTCACATAAAAACTGAAAATAAAACTATGCAAATTACAGCCTTTAATCAGATACACAAGCAACTTGGCGCCAAGATGGTAGAGTTTGCCGGATTTGAGATGCCTATAGAGTATTCAGGAATAAAAGACGAGCACATGACTGTTCGCGAAGCGGTTGGAGTATTCGACGTTTCGCACATGGGCGAATTTTGGGTAAAAGGCCCGAATGCGATGGAATTGGTGCAGCGGGTTACCTCGAACGATGTTTCAAAGCTGACCTTGGGACAGGCACAATACTCTTGTTTCCCGAACGGAAAAGGTGGAATTGTTGACGACTTGCTGGTTTATTATTACGAACCTGAAAAATATATGCTGGTTGTTAATGCGGCCAACATCGATAAAGACTGGAACTGGGTTGTTTCGCAAAACACCAACGGTGCCATTCTCGAAAATGCTTCACCGGCAATCAGTCAGTTGGCCATTCAGGGACCAAAAGCTTGCGCTACACTTCAGAAACTCACCGCTATTAATTTGTCTGAAATCAAATATTATACATTCGTAACCGGCTCCATTGCAGGGTTCGACGATGTAATCATTTCGGCTACGGGTTATACCGGATCCGGAGGTTTCGAACTTTATTTCAGGAATGAAATTGCCGAACAAATGTGGAATGCCATTTTTGAGGCCGGCGCTGAATTTGGCATCAAACCCATTGGCTTGGCTGCCCGCGATACGCTCCGTCTCGAAATGGGCTATTGCCTTTATGGAAACGACATCGACGACACAACTTCGCCAATAGAAGCTGGGTTATGCTGGATTACCAAGTTTAATGGTCACTACTTTATCGACAAAGACTTTTTGCTGATGCAACAGCAGGAAGGTGTTGAACGCAAACTTCGCGGATTTGAAATGATCGACCGCGGAATACCTCGCCACGATTACGAGTTGACCGATAAAGACGGAAACGTAATTGGCCGGGTTACTTCAGGAACCATGTCGCCAATTTTAAACAAAGGCATTGGAATGGGCTACGTGAACAAAGCTTATTCGGCTATTGGCACCGAAGTTTACCTGAATGTTCGCAACAAAATGCTGAAAGCGAAGATTGTTAAAATGCCGTTTATCACTCCACAATAATTCAATAAAAAGAGGAAAAAGAAAGAAGGAAAACCTCAACTTTCTTTTTCCTCTTTCCTTTTCCCATTTACTGTTTTCCAATTTTACCTTTAGTTTAAATACCATTTTCTGAACCTAAAAATAGGTCTCGGTTAACTACTTTCTATATCTTTGTGGCATTCACATGAAAATGGAAAAATCCAAAAATCGGCTTGAGGTTTGTTTGTCCCCCGCAATCTACGATAAGCACGCCGATGATCATAACTTAGTGGTGATCGTCGATATCTTGCGCGCAACCTCATCAATCTGTGCCGCAATCCACAACGGAGTAAAAAGCATCATACCGGTTGCCACCGTCGAAGAAGCACGGGTAATGAAACAGCAAGGTTACATGGTTGCATCTGAACGCGATGGCTATGTACTCGATTTTGCTGACTTTGGAAACTCTCCCTTCAATTTTACTCCTGAAATCGTCACCGGAAAAGAAATCGTTTATTCCACCACCAACGGAACACGCTGCATTCACATGGCCAGTCATTCAAAAGCTGTGGTCATTGGGTCATTCCTGAATATTTCAGTGCTGGCCGACTGGCTCATCAAACAAGATGCACCTGTGCTGATCTTCTGCGCATCGTGGAAAGACCGCTTTAGCCTGGAAGATACCGTATTTGCAGGCGCTTTAGCCGAACGATTAATGGATTCAGGAAAATTTGAGACCATTTGCGACGCGGTAACGGCATCGATCGATTTATGGAACCTTGCAAAAAATGATTTATTTGGATATATACAGAAAGCCGCTCAAAAAGGCAGGCTGGCATCTAAAGGACTGGACGATTGCATTGAATATTGCCTGACCGACGATCTTTGCCCCGTCGTTCCAATATTTCAGGATGAAAAACTTGTTGACATCTTGAGTATAGCAAAAGTGAGCTGATGCTCAAAAGATAAGTTCGGATTCGCTATTTCAGAACATGCGACAAATTACGGTGTGGAAACACTTAAAATCGAAAAAATAACTCCTTGCCGGATTGTTACCTCGATTTTTTATTCGAATTTTGAAGCATATTAATTGGATGTTCTATAACTTGTTGTAACAAAATTAA
This sequence comes from Prolixibacteraceae bacterium, assembly GCA_963676375.2. Lineage (GTDB taxonomy): Bacteria > Bacteroidota > Bacteroidia > Bacteroidales > Prolixibacteraceae > Aquipluma. Next base: position 12,606 of record CAXXPT010000014.1, on the reverse strand, counting down.
GTCTGATATATCTCAGATAACCATACACAGATAATCGTTTATTTTGAAACATTATCTGCACACAAAATGAATGTAGATAGTTATTAACCCATAAATAAATTCAAAATGAAGAAGCATAATTTTTATGCGGGACCCTCAATTTTACCGCAATTCACCATTAAAAACACAGCCGAAGCATTAATTGATTTTGCCGGAACGGGCCTTTCTTTGATGGAAGTTTCGCATCGCAGCAAAGAATTTGTTGCTGTAAGCAACGAAGCTCAGCAACTTTTCAAGGAATTGCTTGACATTCCTGCCGGTTATCATGTGTTATTTTTGGGCGGTGGCGCCAGTTCACAATTCATGATGGTTCCTTATAATATGCTTGAAACAAAAGCAGCATATCTGAATACAGGAACATGGGCCGACAAAGCGCAAAAAGAAGCAAAACTTTTCGGTGAAGTTATTGAAGTAGCTTCTTCAAAAGCAAGTACCTATAATCATATCCCTAAAGGCTATACCGTTCCTGAAGATGCTGATTATTTTCACATTACAACCAACAACACCATCTACGGAACCGAAATCCGTTACGATATTGACAGCAAAGTGCCATTGGTAGCCGATATGTCATCAGATATTTTCAGCCGTCCGATGGATGTTTCGAAATATGCCATTATTTACGGTGGAGCCCAGAAAAACCTTGCTCCTGCAGGTGTTACTTTCGTGATCGTAAAAGAAGATGCATTGGGTAAAGTAACCCGCAAAATCCCTACGATGTTGAATTACAAAACTCACATCGAAAACGAGTCAATGTTCAACACTCCACCAGTAGTTCCTGTTTTCGCAGCTCTTCAAACCCTGAAATGGCTGAAAGCCTTAGGCGGCGTTAAGGTGATGGAAAAAATGAACATCGAAAAAGCCGGAATTCTATACGATGAAATCGACCGCAATAAATTATTCAAAGCCAATATTCCTGATGTAAACGATCGTTCGTTGATGAACATTTGTTTCGTTATGAATGACGAATACAAAGAATGGGAACCAGAATTCCTGGCCTATGCCAAATCTCTGGGCATGTTAGGATTAGAAGGTCACCGCTCAGTGGGTGGATATCGTGCTTCAACCTACAACGCACTTCCTAAAGAAAGCGTAATTGCCTTGGTTGATGCGATGAAAGCATTTGAACAAACAAAGCTTAAATAAATCTCACAAAGGAAAAGCAGAATGGGGGTTCTGCTTTTCTCTTTTTAAAAAGGGAAATAACTATGAAAAGGGTATTAATCGCTACTGAAAAACCATTTGCAGCAGCCGCTGCAAATCAAATGGTCGAAATTCTGGAACAAGCCGGCTATAAGTTAATACGGCTCGAAAAATATGCATCAAAGGCAGAGTTTCTTGATGCTGTCAAAGATGTCAATGCCATAATCGTGAGAAGCGACATTGTAGACCGTGAGGTGCTGGAAGCCGCCAAAGAACTGCAAGTTGTTGTAAGGGCCGGGTCTGGCTTCGACAACCTTGATTTGGTTACCTGCACCGAAAAAGGAATGGTTGCCATGAATACGCCCGGTCAAAACTCAAACGCGGTTGCCGAGTTGGCTATCGGAATGATGATTTTCATGTCGCGTGGTCAGTTCAAAGGGGTTTCAGGAACCGAATTGAAAGGAAAAACAGTTGGCGTTTATGGTTGCGGAAACATTGGTCGTCGTGTTGCCCGGATTGCCCAAGGTTTGGGTATGAAGGTGGTTGCTCTCGATCCATGTATCACCAAAGTCAGCATGGAACCATACGATGTTAAGGTAGTTCAGGATGTTACCGAATTATTTAGCGCAAGTGATTATTTATCGCTACACATTCCTGCGAATGAAAAGACTAAGAAGTCGGTTAACTTCGAATTGATGAATAAAATGCCAAAAGGCGCCACTATAATTAATACCGCCAGAAAAGAGGTCATTGATGAAGATGGTCTGAAGAAAATGCTGGAAGAGCGTCCTGATTTTAAATACATCAGTGATATTGCTCCTGGCAACCATGCTGAGTTAACCGAAAAGTTCGACCTTCGTTACTATTCTACTCCAAAAAAACAAGGAGCCGAAACATCTGAAGCCAATGTAAATGCCGGTGTGGCTGCGGCAGAGCAAATCGTTGCTTTTTTCGAAAGCGGCGACCAGACATACCGCGTAAATAAGTAGGTTTTATTGGGCGATGAGAGCAAAATTTTACGACAACGAAGAATACACGAATATCAATTATTCAGGCCAAAAGGTTTCGCAAACTGAGTTTGATAGCTGCGTTTTCGTGAACTGCGATTTCTCAAATGCCGATTTTTCTGAGAACGATTTTATCGACTGCCGGTTTGAAAGTTGTAACTTTGCCGTGGCAAAATTAAACGGTTCGGGGCTTAAAAATGTATATTTCAATAGCTGTAAGTTAGTTGGAATTGATTTTGAGCACTGTTCCGATTTTCTTTTTGCGGCTAGTTTTATAAACTGTGTGCTCGACTATTCATCGTTTTTTGGGAAAAAGCTAAAAAAAGCAAAGTTCACCGACTGCTCGCTGAAAGAAGTTGAATTTTCGTCAACCGATTTATCCGCGGCCGAATTTGGAAACTGCGATTTGACGATGGCCGTTTTCAATCAATGCAATTTGGAGAAGGCCGATTTTCGAACAGCCTTCAATTATTCATTCGATCCGGAAACAAACAAAATGAAAAAAGCAAAATTCTCAAGTTCCGGATTGGCCGGATTACTTGGGAAATACAATATTGAAATAGAATAAAAATAAGGAAATATCGATGTGATTGAGTTCAGCATATCCACAATAAGGGTCACAAGAATCAATCATCATTTATAAATTATCAATTAATAAAGTCATGCCTTTAAAATTCAAAATTGCTTTTTACAACCTCATGATATTCCTGTTCATTTTCGATATCATCTATTTAATGGTATGGATAATGTCTATCGAAATGAATGCTGTAAAAGGTTTAATTGTTGCAGCAACTGCTGCTTTAATCATGCCTTGGGCGCGGCCAACTCAACTTTCTTCAGGAAGAAAAGTTGAAATCCGCAGCCTTGCCTATATTTTTTATAAAAATATCTCCGACAAAAGGAAAAGTAAAAACTCAATCCGATAAAAGAAAGAATTATGGCTATCGTAAAACCATTTAAAGGACTTCGTCCGCCTCAATCAATTGCCAGCGATCTGGCCTGTTTACCATACGACGTAATGAACAGTACCGAAGCCGCCCAAATGGCCGAAGGCAAAGCTTGCTCGTTACTTCACATCACCCGTGCCGAAATCGACTGTCCGGAAGGAACTGATATTCATTCTGAAACAGTTTACCTGAAATCGGTTGAAAATTTCGAGAAATTTCAGGAAGAAGGCTGGCTTGGTCAGGACGAAGAGGCCAAATATTACATTTATGCCCAAACCATGAATGGCCGCACGCAATACGGTATTGTAGGAGCTGCTTCGTGCGAAGATTATCACCAGGGAATCATCAAAAAGCACGAACTAACCCGTCCGGACAAAGAAGAAGACCGCATGATCCTGACCCGTTACCTGAATGCCAACATCGAACCGGTTTTCTTTTCGTATTGTGCCGTTCCTGAAATTGATACGATTGTCGAGTCTATTGTAAAAGGTCAGAAAGCCGATTACGATTTTGTTGCTGAAGATGGTTTTGGTCACCATTTCTGGACCATCAACGATGCCGCCACCAACCAGAAAATTGAAGAATTGTTTGCAACCAAAGTTCCGGCAACCTATGTAGCCGACGGACATCACCGCACAGCAGCGGCTGCCCGCATCGGTTTGGAAAAACGAAGTCAGAACCCCAACCATACCGGCAACGAAGAATACAATTTCTTTATGGCCGTTCATTTTCCGGATAACCAATTACAGATTATCGATTACAACCGTACTGTAAAAGATTTGAATGGTTTAACAGAAGCTGAATTGCTCGATAAACTGGCTCAGAACTTTGATGTGGAACGGACCGGAACTGAAATTTACAAACCTGCCAAACTGCACGAATTCAGCATGTACCTCTCCGGAAACTGGTACAAACTGAACGCCAAATCAGGCACTTTCAACGATAACGATCCGATTGGAGTATTGGATGTGACAATCTTATCGAACCTGGTTCTCGATCAGATTTTGGGAATTGCCGATCTGCGCACTTCAACTCGTATCGATTTTGTGGGTGGAATCCGCGAATTGGGCGAATTGCAAAAACGAGTTGACGGTGGCGATATGAAAGTGGCTTTTGCCCTTTATCCGGTGTCGATGCAGCAATTGATCAACATTGCTGATTCAGGAAATATTATGCCTCCAAAAACCACCTGGTTCGAGCCAAAACTTCGTTCAGGATTGGTAATTCATAAATTGGATTAATCGTTCAATGCAAAAAGTATAAAATCAAAAAATCCCGTAGGCAATTCCTTCGGGATTTTTTATTTCAGGAAACCAGAACATGAGTTGATTGTTAATATGGTCATAAGAAAGAAAATCATGAAGAATCAGACGATACTAATTTCAGGAGCAATTTTTATGGCGCTAAGCGTTTTGCTGGGAGCTTTTGGTGCACATGCTCTAAAAATACGCCTTACACCTGAAATGATGCAGGTTTATCAAATTGGGGTCGAATATCAGTTTTATCATGCCCTTGGGCTGTTATTTGCCGGGATAATCGGCTTTCAGATCGAATCGAAATGGGTTGGCCGATCTGCTATGTTTTTGGGTGTCGGCATCATTCTGTTCTCCGGAAGCTTATACCTTATTGCACTTTCAGGAATAAAAGCCATTGGCGCAATTACTCCTCTCGGCGGATTATCATTCATTGCCGGCTGGATATCCCTGGCCATTGCTGTTTGGAAACGCTGATTCTTCCGGATCAATCCCTTTCCGTTTTGCTTATTCATTTTGCCTTTCCCGAGACCTGAGGTTTCTCATGGTTCGTTTGCTTAAATTCAATCTTCTTTACCAGCTTAAATCAGGGCCCAAAATTTTAAATCCCGAGAATAATTATATTTGTCCAACAACAAATTCAAATAAAATACAAATCATGATAAAAAATCTTCAACGTATTGTTTTGCTGTTGCTTTTGGCAGTTGCCTGTGGCATACCAGTTTCGTACGGATGCACCAACTTTTTAATCACAAAAGGTGCAACAACCGATGGCTCTACTATGATTACTTATGCGGCCGATTCGCATACGTTATTCGGCGAGTTGTACTATCAGCCTGCTCAGGATTTCCCAGCCGGTGCCCTGCGCGACATTTACGAATGGGATACCGGTAAATTCCTTGGACGTATTCCTCAAATTCCGCATACCTACAGCGTGGTTGGAAACATGAATGAATTTCAGGTGGCCATTGGCGAAACGACTTATGGTGGCCGCGAGGAATTAGGCAAACAATCGGGTGCAATAATGGATTATGGCAGCTTGATTTATGTAGCTCTCCAACGTGCCAAAACAGCCCGCGAAGCTATTGAGGTAATGACTGACCTCGTAGAAAAATATGGATATGCCAGCTCCGGCGAATCATTCTCGATTTCAGATCCGAATGAGGTTTGGATTCTGGAATGATTGGCAAAGGCGAAGGCGAAAAAGGTGCTGTTTGGGTGGCTCAGCGTATTCCCGACGGATATATCAGTGGTCACGCCAATCAGGCACGCATCACCACTTTCCCGATGAACGATCAGGCCAATTGCCTTTTTGCGAAAGACGTTATTTCGTTTGCCCGCGAAAAAGGATGGTTTGACGGTAAAAATACTGAATTCAGTTTTTCTGATATTTATGCTCCAGTTGATTTCAGCGGAGCCCGTTTCAGCGATGCCCGGGTTTTTGCAGGCTTCAATAAAGTGTACTCCGGAATGAAACAATACGAAGAGTATGTGCTCGGAAACGTAAAACACGCCGGGGAAAACAAATTCCCATCGAACCGGATGCCATTGTGGGTAAAACCGGATAAAAAACTCAGCGTTCAGGATGTGATGGGAATGATGCGCGATCATTACGAAGGAACTGCACTGGATATGACCAAAGATATTGGCGCCGGCCCATTTAAACTGCCATATCGCTGGAGACCACTAACGTTTAAAGTTGATTCGGCTAACTACGTGAACGAACGCGCCATCTCGACCCAGCAAACCGGGTTCTCATTTGTTGCCCAATCGCGCTCATGGTTGCCCAATCCAATCGGTGGAATATTCTGGTTTGGCGTTGACGATACTTACAGTACCTGTTATGTTCCGATGTATTGCGGAATTACCCAGATTCCGGAATGCTTTAAAGTTGGAAACGGCGACATGCTTACTTTCTCTGAAACATCAGCCTTTTGGACATTTAATATCGTTTCAAACTTTGCATACCTGCGTTACGATGCGATGATTCCGGATGTATTGAAAGTTCAGAAAAGCCTGGAAGATAAATTTGTAGCCTACACACCAAGTGTTGATATGGCCGCTCAAAGCCTTTGGAATTCAAGCAAAAAGAACGAAACGCTTCAATTCCTGACCGATTATTCAGTAAATCAGGCCAACGGAATGACCAACGAATGGAAAAAATTGTCGCAGTACCTGATCGTGAAATTTATTGATGGCAATATTAAAAAGGAAAAAGACGGTGCTTTTGAACGAACCGAAACAGGAATGCCACCAAGTCCAAACCAGCCGGGATATCCAGACTGGTGGAAGAAGGTAATTGTTGACGGTACCGGCGATCATTTAAAAATGATTGGCGCACCAAGCCACTAAAAAGTTATAAATTACGAGTTATAAGTTATGTGGTTTGAAATATTTTGTTACTTTTGCGCCACATTTCAGCAATCTCTTGCTCATTGATTTGATGTAATATTGCCACTAAAAACATAAAAAGATGGATTTAATTAAAGTTGCACAGAACGCGTTTGTTATTGAAGAAAAAGAACAACCGCAATTTAAAGCAGGTGACACCATTACCGTTCATTACAAAATTAAGGAGGGTAACAAAGAGCGTGTACAGAATTTCCGTGGTGTTGTTATTCAGGTAAAAGGAACAGGAATCACCAAAACCTTCACTGTTCGTAAAATGTCTGGAAACATTGGTGTTGAAAGAATTTTCCCACTTTATTCACCTTTCATCGACCTGATTGAAGTGAACAAAAAAGGTATTGTTCGCAGAGCTAAATTGTACTATTTACGTTCTCTTACTGGCAAAAAAGCCCGTATCAAAGAAAAACGTGTATAAGAAAAATATTTTCTTTTTGCGAAGAGGTTGGTTCGAAAGTTCCAACCTCTTTTTGTTTCTAGTCGAGCCTTCAGGAATGAACGGTAGGTATAGAAAAACGTTGATAAGTAATATTCATCGTTTAAACTTCGGCAGACAATAAGTATAAAATTTTAATTTCGACTATTTCTTATTTTTTGATGTAATTTCGCACCTTCGTAATATAGAAAAGGCACATGAAAGTTGAGGACAAAATATTACTTGATGAAATAAGGAACCGAAACCGAAAAGTTTTTGAAGCTTTATTCTATGAATATTACCCTCATTTAACACGTTATGCTGAAGGTTTTTTGTTCGACAAGCAGGCCTGCGAAGACATCGTTCAGAACCTTTTTATTTACTTCTGGGAGAACACGCAACGTATTGACATACAACTCTCTCTAAAATCGTACTTTTATCAATCAGTCAAAAACCGGTGCCTGAACCATCTGCGCGATATACACGTTCAGGATAAACACAAAATTCTTTATCTGGAAGCCTTACTGAACGAAGATGATTCACCAGGTTGGGTCGATCTGGAGATTATAAAGAAAGTGCAGGATGCCATTGCCGAACTTCCGCCACAAATGGCCGAACTCTTCAAACAGAAATACCTGTTTGGCCGCAAATATCATGAGATTGCCGAAATCAACAACATTTCGGAGAATACCGTAAAAACGCAACTTAAACGGGCCAAAGAAAAAATGCGCAAAATTCTGCTGAGAAACACCGCCTTAGTGTTTTTTCTATAGCAAAACGATTGATTTTCATTGTTACGCTCAACTTGCCAGATGCGGGTTGCAAAAGTAATTTAAAAATTTTTTCATTTCCTGTCACCTTTTTTCGTGGTTATAGTGTCATGCTGATAACTTGACTAAACTACTATGGCCGAATTGGATCAAAACATCGATTTTGAGATCATCTGGAAAAAAATTCATGACACAAACGACTGAAGAAGAAGATATTCTTCTGAAGAGTTGGTTATCCAGCCACAGTTCACATCGGAAATACTACGAAGATGTCATTAATTATTACAGCAACGGCACTCAGTTTGCCAATTCGCCTGCCGAATTAAAGAAGGCGCTAAAAAAAATTCACCGAAAAACCGGCATTCATAGTCCATATATAAATTCCCAAATAATTACCATTACCAGCATTGCTGCCAGCATTCTAATCCTGATCTATTTTCAATTTCTGAGGACTAGCAATAATCCTGAACAGCAAAAAACAGAACAGGTAGCGCAATCGATTGTTCCGGGGAGTAATAAAGCAGTGCTGGTTCTTGCCGATGGCACCGAACCACGACCTTTCGTCAGGAAATAATTCTGTAATTACTGAAGAAGGCTCCGAAATTAAAAATTCGGGAAATAAACTGGAATACACCAGCAAAAGCGCTCAAACAACAGAAACAAAATACAATACCCTGAAAATACCTCGTGGAGGCGAATATTTCCTGGTTTTGGCCGATGGAACCAAAGTTTGGCTCAACTCCGAGACCACCCTTCGATTTCCGGTTCAATTCGCGAGCGATATACGCAGGGTAGAACTTACCGGCGAAGCCTATTTTGAAGTTTCTAGAAATGAAAATGTTCCTTTTATCGTCAGCTCCGGAAATCAGCAGGTTAAAGTACTTGGGACTCAATTCAATATCTCGTCGTACCCCGACAATCAATCCATTCTCACCACGCTGGTAGAAGGTAGTGTTGAAGTTTCGCTGGAAGGAAATCCTGCAGAAAAAACCATGCTAAAACCGAGTGAACAAAGTTATCTTTCTATGAATGAAAGTCAGATTTTAAAACGGAATGTAGATGTTGCCCAATATGTTGCGTGGAAAGACGGACGTTTTGTATTTCAGGACCAAATGCTTGAAGATATCATGAAAACCCTTTCGAAATGGTACGATGTTCAGGTGGTTTTCACCAACGAAGACGACAAAAAGTTGAGATTTACCGGGAACCTTGAACGCTATACTGATTTCAACAATATTCTGGGAAAAATTGAACGGACTAACGAAGTTGAATTTGAAATTACTGATAAATTTAATAACCATTAAATAAATGAAAAAAGGCCGGAAAATGTTCGCACCATTCTCCCGCCCTGTACTAAGTGAAGTAAATTACAGTGTATTAACTCACAGCACAAATCTATGAAAAAAAATCGATGTACCTCTATCCGTTGGCACGGGTGGAAAAAACTGTTCCTTATGATAAGGATAACTGTATTTTTTATATTGCTGGGTCTATTGCAGGTTTCAGCAAGTGTGTATTCTCAACAAACAAACCTGATTCTGAAATTGGAGAATACCAATGTTGAACAGGTTCTGGAAAAAAATCGAAGAACAGAGTAAATTCTACTTTCTGTATCGGTCTGACCTCCTGAAAGAGCTACCTCCGGTATCTATTCAGGTGAACGATGCTAAACTGGAAGATATTCTGGACAAGATTTTGGTTCCAAACGGGTTCTCATACGAGATTGAAGACCGGGTGGTAGTTATTAAAAAGGATACAGAGAAGGCGTCGCCCGTGCCCGTTGAGCAAAAGGGTGTCTCCGGAACTGTGAAAGATAAAAACGGTGACCCAATACCCGGGGTTTCTGTAGTTGTAAAGGGGGTACAACCATCGGAACCATTACCGATATGGATGGCGTTTTTCGCCTGAACATGCCGGGAGATGCCAAAACCCTGTCGTTCTCATTTGTGGGAATGAAGTCTCAGGAAATTGATGCTTCAGGAAAAAACAACCTTTTACAATTGTGATGCAGGATGAATCAATAGGCGTTGACGAAGTTGTTGTAGTTGGTTATGGTACTCAGAAAAAAGTTAACCTTACCGGTGCAGTTTCGTCGGTAAAAGTTGATGGAAAAAATTTCGAGCCGTACTTTAATCGAATGTATCTTCAGGCTTAACAGGACTTGTAACCCGGATTAGCCGTTAGCCAGAATACTGGTATGGCTGGTAAAAACGACGTTTCAATGCTCATCCGTGGGATGGGAACTGTTAACAATGCGAACCCATTGGTCGTTGTTGACGGTATGCCCGATGTGGACATCAACCGTCTGAACATGAACGACATTGAAAGTATATCTATCCTGAAAGATGCAACTTCATCGGCGGTTTACGGATCGCGTGCGGCAAACGGAGTAATCCTGATTACTACCAAATCAGGAAAGGGAATGGATAAAACAAACATTAACTATTCAAGCACCTTTGCAGTTGAAGTACCAACCAAAGCGTACGAGTTTATGGCCGACTATCCACGGGCACTCACCCTGGAGCAACGTTTGGCAGCTGTAAATACGCTGCGTTCAAACTATTTATTTAAAGATGGTACCATCGATCAGTGGATGGCTCTCGGAATGATCGATCCTTTGCGCTATCCAAATACCGATTGGTGGAGCATTCTGATGCGCAACGGTCAGGTTCAGAACCACAATCTTTCAGCTTCAGGAGGTAATGATAAATCGAACTTCTTTATTTCCGTAGGCTTAATGGACGAAAAAGGTCTTCAGATCAACAACGACTATTCGCGCTACAACGCCCGGTTCAATTACGATTATAAGGTTCGCCAGAATATGAATGTTGGAGTCCGTTTCGCAGGCAACTGGTCGAAATACACCTATGCACTGGAAGATGGTTTTACCGACGATGATGCTACAAACACTGCCGGATTCGACTTACAATATGCCATTGCCGGTATGGTTCCTTACGATCCGGTTAGCGGCATGTATGGTGGCGTTATGGCTTACAACGAAGACCCTCAGGCCTATAACCCTTATACGCTATACGTTAATAACCTAAACTATCAGAATCGTCAGGAAGCCAATACCAGCATTTACTGGGACTGGACACCGATTAAAGGACTGACTGCCCGTATCGACTATGCGTTGAATTACTACAACCAGTTCCGTTATACGGCAGCCATACCAAACCGTTCATTTAACTTCCAGACCAATGCCTATGGTTCAAGAACTTATGTGGGCACCAACGCCGGAATATCTAACTTTACCAATACCGGATACAAAACACAGTTAAACGGACGTATTACTTATCACACAAACATTGCCAAAAACCACGACATAACTGCTATGTTCGTTTATGGCGAAGAATACTGGTATGACCGTTATCAGCAAGGATCACGTACCGACAGGTTGCACCCTTCCCTTCACGAACTCGATGCAGCTTTATCCGGAACAACTCAAGGTTCGGCCGGTAACTCAAATACCGAAGGATTACAGTCGTACATTGGTCGTTTGAATTATGCCGCTTTCGATAAATACCTGCTCGAAGTAAACTTCCGTTACGACGGATCTTCTAAATTCCTTCCGGGAAGTCAATTTGGGTTTTTCCCATCTGCTGCTTTGGGATGGCGTTTTACGGAAGAAAATTTCCTTCGCTCCTATCTTGAAGGATGGCTCTCGAATGGTAAACTCCGTTTTTCGTATGGAGGATTGGGTAACAACAGTGGCGTAGGCCGTTACGAACAACAGGAAACTCTGGCTGCCAACCATTATATGATTGGAGGAACTATTGCTATGGGATTGGTGAACTCCAAAATGGTAAACCCTGAACTTTCGTGGGAAGCCACTAAAGTATTCAACGTTGGATTGGATTTGGGATTCTTGAAAAACCGGTTAACCACAGAACTTGATTATTACGACCGTTTAACTTCAGGCATGAACCGCCCGTCAGACATGTCAATCCTGTTGACCGGCGCATACACTGCTCCACGAAAAAACATCGGAGACTTGCGTAACCGTGGTATCGAAGGTAATTTCAACTGGAAAGATAAAATACGCAATGTAACCTACGGCTTTAACCTGAACGCTTCTTACAACGTGACGGTTCTTGAAAAATGGAATGAATTTTTGGCCAAAGGTTATACCTTCCTGAATATGCCTTATCATTTTCTTTATACATACGAAGATGCCGGTATTGCCCAAACATGGCAAGATGTTTACAATGCAACACCACAGGGAGCTTCTCCTGGTGACATCCTTCGCAAAGACTTGAATGGTGACGGTAGAATTGACTCGAATGATAAAAAAGCTTATACAAACATTCAGCGCGACAGGCCAACTACCAACTTTGCGTTCAGCACCAACGTTGCCTGGAAAGGATTTGACCTAAACGTACTTTTCCAGGGAGCAACAGGACGTAAAGATTACTGGCTCAACATTTTCAACAATGTTAATTTCGGGGCACAACGTTATGCATCAACATGGGACCACTGGAACAATCCATGGAGTGTTGAAAACCGTCAGGGAGAATGGCCACGCCTGGCAGGAAGTAATAACCGCGAGGAAACAACCTTCTGGCTCGACGACCTTAGCTACCTTCGTTTAAAGAATATTCAGCTGGGCTATACTCTACCGAAGGACTT
>CAXXPT010000013.1:0-27194 GCA_963676375.2 Prolixibacteraceae bacterium | reverse complement strand
TTTTCTATGATTTTATAAACGAGATAACTATTTCATTTAATATATAAATTATGTTTGTAATTAATAAGGCTGCTTCATCTGGGTACAGTTGAAGCAGCCAAACTACTTACTCAAAAGCTTTTAATTGATTTATACTGGTCCTATTTCCCGGTGTAAGCTGGATTTTGAACCAAAAGGGTGTTTGCATTCAAAGCTGGTTGTGGTATTGGGAATACAGTGCGGTATTCGCCCTGAGGTTTGTGTGAAAGCCAGCTTTTTGTTGTGAATACACCAAACCGGATATTGTCGATACGGCGGTGGGCTTCCCATCCAAATTCCCATCCCAATTCATCCAGAAAACCTCCAAATTGAATTGCAGAATTATTTCCTGGATCCACAATCTTATAGTTCTCGACATATCCATAGATATATTTTGAAGGACCCATTAATTGAGCGCCGGTTACCGTGGCTTTGGTTGGATTCTTTTTGAAGGCCCTGGCTCTTACTTGCGATACGATTGCAGCCGCTTCATCTGCTTTATTTGTTCTCAGCAGACATTCAGCTTTCATCATTAAGATATGGGCATAGCGGAATAACGGGAAGTCATTGTCGAGGTTCGACATAGCTTTTTCCTTTACTGCGAATTTATTCATTCGGGCACCTTCCAATTCACCAATGTATAAACCGTCGGGCAACGAATTTTTCAGGATAAACGGAGTTACATTATCGCTGGCTGTGATGATTTTCCCATCGAGTGCATATTGCTGGCCCAACAGCCATGTATCCGAAAGTCTGGAATCCTCAGCGTCGTAGGTATCAACAAACTGTGGAACTCCAACTACACCACCAAATCCCCATGGAGTTGCCTGCATATTCGATTTTGCGTTGAATTTACCATTCCACGACCACATTTCAACATAGAAACCACTTCCTACTTTCTCATCAAACGGAACGGCAAATACAATTTCTTTAGAGTTCTCGTTGTAAGTTTGAAAAATGTCCTTGTAATTGGCTTCCAGGTTGTATTTCCCTGTGGCAATAATGTCATTACATTGTTGTAAACAGTCGGCCCATTTGGGTTCATTAACATACACCTGAGCATTCAGATATATATTTGCCAACAGCGCTTTTGCTGCCCATTTGTTAAAACGACCATACATCGACTGATCGCTTTTTTCGCTAAGATTTGGTATGGATTGAGTAATTTCATTGACTACAAAATTATACAACTCTTTGCGAGGCGTTTTAGGGAGTAATTCTCCTTGCAATGCAGTTGTATCCAATGGTGCATCGCCAAAATTGTCAAGCAATAACCAATAATAAAGAGCACGGGCAACTCTCATCTCTCCAATAAGTGAAGCCTTGGTTGCATTGCCACTAATAGGAACCTGACCTGATCTTATTTGGCCAATAACACGGTTTGCACTTAAAACTCCTGCATAAAAATTATTCCATCCATTGGCCAATTGTGGAGTTTCAGAATTCCAGGTATGAAGATGCATCTTTTTATAAATACCTCCATCATCCCAACCTGAAGCATTAGCAGGATGACACATCTCATCAGATGTTGTTTCCTGGATATTATACCAGTCCCAATGACCGAAATCACTTCTCAATTTAGCATAAACAACACCCATTGCACTGAAAGGATCATCAAATTTATAAGAGCTTGCTGATGCGTCGCTGTATGTAATTTCATTTAAGTCATTATTACAACCCGATATTACGATTGAAATCAGGGCAATAAAAAATGATGTTTTTATTATTGTTTTCATAAATATTCTCGTTTAGATTGTTAAAATGTTAGGAAGCATCCTAGAGTGTATGTTGTAGAGGCTGGATATCTATTCCTACTGTCAATTCCCGGTACTAAGTTGTTGCCACCATAGCTTGTGCTAACTTCCGGATCAATCCCGGTGTATTTAGTAAAAGTAACCAAGTTTGACCCTGATGCATAAATCCGGACCTTTTTAATAATCTTTTGGTTTTTAATAATCATGTTGTAACCCAAAGTAATATTATCAATCTTCCAATAATCACCATTTTCTACATAATAACTTACAAAGTTTAACGACTGATCGTCGGCCAATGGTACCTTGCCATATATTTTATCGTAAGATGACACCAAGATATTCCCTCTGTTAAGCATTACCGGTGCGCCATATTGCATCTGAGGATAATTTACAATTTGAAAACCGAATGCCCCACGCATGGTTACATTTAAATCAAAATTTTTATAGGTAACTGTATTATTCCAGCTTAGGTAAGTTTTAGGAGTTCCATTGCCTATAATCTGCTTATCATCTGCTTGTTGTTCCAGAATAGGTTTTGGTTTTCCATCTTTTCCTTCAATAATCCAATGCCCGGTTGCATCTATATCAACTGTTTTGAAGCCCCAGAAATTTCCAATAGGTTGACCAATCTGAACTCTGGTAAAATTTGCTTGAATTGGCTCCCCTGAAGCTCCTGCATCGAAATATCCACTGGCAATGGAAAAATTCTTGTCGTTAAGCGAAACAAGTTCGTTCTTGTTATATGAAAAGCTAATTGATGAGTTCCACTCAATATCCTTAGATTGCACCGGGGTCGTGTTAATCTGAATTTCAATCCCCTTATTTTCCATAGTTGCAGCATTGGCTCTAAGTGTAGATAAAAGATACGGAGGAGTAGAAACTGGATAATCAAACAATAAATCATTGGTCGTTCTTTTATAAAGGTCGATCGAACCAGAAATTCTGTCGTGTAGTAATCCAAAATCTAAACCCAAGTTAATTTCTTCTTTCTTTTCCCATCTCAAATCAGGATTCGGATTAATTGAAGGATTAACAGTCTGAACCCACTGCCCGTTATTTAAGGCATAAGTATTAAAGTTAATAAGGGATAAAGAGCGATAAGGATCACTAGGTTCAGTACCTGTAATACCATAGCCTGCGCGGAGTTTAAGATTGGAAATGACAGCTATACTTTTCATGAATGCTTCCTTCTGAATATTCCAACCTACAGAAACTGCAGGGAAATTACCCCATTTATTATTTTCTCCAAATTTTGAAGATCCTTCATGACGAATACTTGCCATGACAAGATATTTATTCATATAAGCATAATTTATCCTACCAAAAAAACCGACCAGTTTATTTTCACTCTGATAAGAAGAAATTGGAGCATCGCCGCGTTTTAATGCTTTTCCAGCACCCATGTTGTTGTAATCAAAGGCATCGGTTGGAAAATCCCAGTTCTGCATCCAGTAATCCTGATAACTGTTGTTACGCCAGCTATAACCTGCTAACACATTAAATGAATGATTATTAATCTCTTTAGTATATTGTGTTGTTAACTCAAACAATTCTTCAAGAGTACGATTAGTTCCCCGCGAAGCAAAACCATTTTTACCGTCATGGAGGGTTGAATAATGTTTTTTTGTTTCGTAGTACCCACGAGTACTATTAAACAAATCTCTTGATCCTAATAATTTTATATTTAACCCACTTATCGGTAAAAAAGTAATTGTTCCTATGGTGCGCAAGTCATTATTCTGATTTATTCCATGGGTTTCGTTTAAAAGAGATAATGGGTTCATATAATCAGTTCTCTCCACATGTTCTACCCAGTTTCCATTGTCATCTTTTGGACGATCAGTGGGATTATAATTTAAACCATTACGATAAACCGATGTATTAAAACTTCCACCGTCAGATCCAGAAAAATATTCCTGTTGATAACCTGTAATATTTCCAGTCAGCTTTATTTTACCATCAAACAAGTTCTGTGTTATCTCCAACCGGGGTACAATCATTGTGTTATCCGATTTTTTAATAATTCCCTCAGAGTTACGATAATTAATATTTGCAACATAGGTAGTATTTTTAGCACCACCTTTTATGTTGATATTATGAACCTGAGAAATAGGTGTCTGCAATATTTCATCTAACCAATTCGTATTATAACCATAATCATATGACCCTGGCTTGTTTTGAGCAACGATAGCTCGATATTGAGCAGAATCCATAAAATCAAGTTTCTTTGTAATTTTCTGGGTGCTTACATAACTGTTTACTTCAACAGATGCCGGCATCTCGCCATTTACTTTCTTGGTGGTAATTAGAATCACGCCATTGGTACCCCTTGTCCCATAAATTGCAGCTGCTGAACCATCTTTCAATACATCAATTGATTCAATATCTTCAGGAGCAACAACATTTAGAGACCCAGGTACACCATCAATCAATATTAAAGGGCTTGATCCTGAGACCAGCGTAGTGATACCTCTAAGGTTAATTTGAGAAGTATTAACAGGATTACCATCGGGAGTAGTGATACTAAGACCTGCAATTTTTCCTTTGATCAGTTGAGAAGCATCAGTTACAGAACCCTTTATAAAGCTTTCTGATTTTACATTTGATATTGCAGTCGTTAACTGCTCACGCTTCTGGGTACCATAACCAATAGCAACGACTTCATCAATACCTACAGTCTCTTCGACCAATAGTACATTAATAGAAGTCTTGTTGCCAACGGAGATTTCTTGCGTTTTCATTCCAACAAATGAAAACTGCAAAGTTGCATTCGACGGAATACCAGAAAGAGAGAAGTTCCCATTAGTGTCAGTGATAGAGCCTGTTGTTGTTCCTTTAACAACGACCGAAACCCCTGGAAGTCCCATGCCGGTAGAGTCAGTGACTTTACCCGAAATGGATTTTTGCTGTTGGGTTGTAGGTAATGAACTTTTCTCAGTTATAACAATATACCTATTAACCATTTCGTATTTCAGGTTCTCCCCCGAAATAAGTTTTTCGACTACCGATTTTACCGTTTCGTTTTCTACATTGATGGTAAATTGACGATCAACGTTAAAAACACTGTTGTCATACATGAACGAAAGATCAGTTTGTCTTTCAATTTCTTCGATAACATCTTTTACCGTACCACTTTTTAGCTTCAGGTTAAGTTTGGTCGTTTGAGCATCCGATTTTGCATAACTGGTTGTCAGGCCAACGACAAGAAGCAGAATCACAATCATTTTCATAATTAAAAGTCGCTTTAACCAGGGAGAAGACCTTCGCGGTATTCTTCCTTTAATTGATTTTTTTTTCATAGATTTGGCATACGTTTTTTGCATCTTTCATAAGGACTTCGAGTTGGCACTTTCAACCTTGTGAAACCTGCGATTAATAAAAATTGATTACTTATAGAAGGTTTGTCTATAAAGGCAAACCTTCTTGCTTTTAACTAATTAGTTCATTATTTTTTACTGTTAGTTGGCTTTGATATTTTCACTTGTTTCCCATTTATTTCGTAAGTCACTGGCGTTATGTGATTGATAATAGACAATAGTTCGATAAGGCTTTCTGTTTTGACTTTGAAGCTTAACCTGTTGCTTTGTTCCAATGATTTATCCAGCGTAATTTCTATCCCATACCACCGCTCCAGATACTTAATCACATTCTCAAACGACTCATTTTCAATTACTAACTCATCAGCTCTCCATGAGGTTATCTGTCCAATGTTTCCACGACTGACGCTAAGTTTGCTGTCATTTGAATTGTAAGATATAACCTCGCCAGGAACCATTTTCTTAAGCAATTTTTTCTCGCTGAAAAGTCCTATACTCCCTTCAACCAAAGCTATTTCAGAAGTAAGTTCTTCCGGATAAGATTTCACATTAAAAGTTGTTCCATAAACTTCAAGCTTCAATTTTTCAGCTTTTACAGTAAATAGACTGTGTGGATTTTTAGTCACCTTAAATAAAGCTTCTCCGGTCAGTTCAACGTTGCGGGAATGAATAAAATCAGTATTGTACTTTATTTTAGAATCCCCGTTTAACCAAACCTGGGAACCATCGGGAAGCAGTACGCTGGTTTTATGGCCATAAGGCGAGTATACTTCAGTAAAGGTATTTTCGATAGGCTTATTTTGCAGGTAAAAGCTACCTCCCACTCCCAAAGCAATCAGTAAAATTGAGGCCGCAATCCGAAGCATTATTCGGATAATTCCAAGTTTGTATTTTGGAATGAATATTCGTTTTATGATATTTTGCCAAGCCAACTCTTTTTGTGGCACAAACGAATCGGGTGAATTGCCGGTTATGGAATATATAACTTTCAGATCATCCCAAACTGTTTGATTCTCTTGATCCTCCAACCAGTTTTTGAGCAATTCATTTTCAGGCTCATCTGGATTACGTAGCTTATTCTGGATATCTGCCCAAGGTGTTTGATTCATTGTTATATTTTCTGTTCGTTTATAAGTACCTTAAAGATAGAAATACCCCTAAAAGAAATTAAAAAAAAACAGGATGGTTGGTGAACCGTTGTAAATTTCCGAAAGAAAGATTAATCTAAATGACAGATAATCCTTAATAAACTGGTTCTTGGCTACGATAGAAATGAGAAAAGAAAAAGAATGAATATTTTCTCTCTGAAGGGCAACAAGTATTCGCGAAGTTTTTTCAATGCAATCGTCATTTGATTTTCTACCGTTTTTACCGATATATTAAGCCTTTCAGCAATTTCCCGATTACTAAGTCCTTCAAGTTTGCTTAGTAGAAATATTTCCCTGCATTTAGGAGCAAGCTGAACAACTGCAGCATCCAGAATCTTACGAAATTCATCCGTATCAAAATATGAATCTCTCTGTTCTGAACTAATCAGAAGTTCAGACTTTCCGATTTTTTCAATAATCCTTTTTTGGTTTTTGGTGTTCCGGAGAAGATTGAGACTTTTAAATTTAGATGCAGAAAACAAAAAGGATTTTACAGAAGTGTCGATTTGAAGCTTTTCCTTGTTTTCCCAAAAGAATACAAAAATATCCTGAACGATCTCTTCGGACAATGTTTGATTGTGAAGGTAAATATTTACGAAGTTACACAGATCGTTATAATACCTATCAAAAAAATATTTGAAGGAGTCAACATCTCCTTCAATCATCTTCTTTATAATGAAGAGTTCGTGGCTATTTATTTCTTTGGCCAAGGTTGTTCTGAATTTGGCCTAAAACTACAATTTTTTTGAGAGCCCCTTATGCCGAAAAACAATAAATGATTAAACAAATAGAATTCGAAAGAACTAAAGATGTTGGTTGTATAGGTTCAAATTACTTATAGATAGAGTTATATATTTATATTTTGTTTTCTCACATCCCATTGCTTCAGCAACATTTCAGCCTATTACTCTCCATTCACTTTAATATAGATGTTAAATGGGACTTACTAACAGAAGAAAACCTTTGTGTGGTTCTATTTAAAATTTCTTCCGGCATATCAAATAATTAAATTAAGTAGGGACAATTCAATTATAAGCCGAAGACCCGGGGAGCGTTTCCCCTTTTTAAATTGTATCAAAAATGGTATAGTGCCATCACATCTGCACACCTCATTCAATTTTTGAAAGACATATAATTTTCAATTGTGGATAACAAATCTTAAGAATACCAACCATATTTTATGGTCTTTAAAATTGATAAACCGAACTAGAATTCCTAACTTTACTTTTGGAAGTTCTTTGAGTGATATGCAATAAAGAGGTGTGAAATTCGAGACTCTTAAAAGCACCACAGATACATGTAATTGATTTAAAGCTATTTACAATAAAGGTTCAAGTCCTACCTGGAGAGCTTCAAGAAAGGTCAGATGAAAATCTGGCCTTTTTTCGTTTGTATCACTTTTACAAACCCTACCGGCATTCAGAATCCGTTAATCTTTCCACCCCGACTATCTGAAACACTCCGTGATTTCAATATCTTAACTATAAAAGAAAGAGGAACCTAGCAGTCAAACAAATCAGAACCAACATTTTGTGGGTGAAAAGCCTAAATTCTCGCCATTGGCCGATAAAAACCGACCAACTGTCTATTCCATTTTAAAAAGTAACTGAGGTCAAAGTATATTTGATTCAAAATTGAAACAGTTTAGACAGAAACAATAGAAAACAATTAAAAGAGAAAATTATGAAAACGAAAATTAGAACACTCATTATTATTTGTACTCTTGGATTAGTTGGAGTAGTAAATGCCAATGCTACATTAAGTTATAAATCTTCAGGTGTTGCCGCAACTCTGGAAGGAGAAAAAATTGTAAAACCTGATTATTTGAATTCAGCAGAATTTGTATTGAATGAAAATGCTGAAACTGATTATTTAAAGGAAGCTCAACTAATCATCAAAGGTATTGCTGACAAAGAAGAAGCAAAAACCATTCAAATGTTGATTGACAAAGGAGTATCTGTATCGAACGAGGAAACAACTTCTTTCGTTGACGAAGTAAAAACTGAGAATCTGAGTTCAGCAGAATTTGCTTTTAATGAAGACGCAAATGCACAAATTGATTACCTGAAGGAAGCCAGATCGGTAACAAAATGGATTGCAGATAAGGCAGAGGCAAAAGCTATCCAGAGGTTGATTGAAGAAGGAAAACTAGCAGAAAATAAGTAGTAGTAAGCTTTATTTGTGGTTAAAGAGAGCTTTTATATTTACAAAAAGGGAAAGAAGATCGAAACTGATCTTCTTTCCCTTTTAAATTTATGGATTGAATTCTTCGATTGTGATATCACCAGAAAAACGGAAATACAGACAAACAAAATTAAATCCTTTTCCCGAGAGAATTTACTTCTGAATACCTTGTAGTGTAAGTACCTGCCCACGTTCCAATAGTTTCTTTTTCAGCACCTCGTATTCAACTTCCTGAACGGCGCGGTCGTTGTCAATCGCATCGCAGGCCGCAACAGCTGCCGATTGTCCCAGGATCATAAATACAGGTTCCATACGAATCGAACCGTACGCGATGTGGCTCGACGAAACACAAACCGGAACAAGCAAATTGGTACATTCTTCTTTCTTTGGAATAATTGAGCCGTAAGAAATTGAATAAGGAGCATCAGGCGAAACACCAATATCGCCTTCGTCCTGCACAAATCCATCGGAGGTAACATACCGCTGCACGTTGTGCGAATCCATGGCATACGATCCCATTCCCACTGGGTTTGGAACTTCGCGCTTAGCCAAAACATCATTCTCTGTGGTCACATAAGTGCCAATCATTCGCCGGGCTTCGCGGATATACAATTGGCGCGACCAGTTTCCGTTATCCGTGAATTCGTCTTTTGCCAGACCCCAGTTTTGCATTTCATCGTGAATTTCTTTGGGAACACGCGGATCATTGGCCACAAAGTACAGTAGCCCCTTCTGGTAGTCCTCGTGCGATTTAATGATCTCTTTTCTGCGTTCGTATGTTGCTTCCGGATAATCGTAATTCATGCCAATGAAATCGCTGCTGAAAGGACCATGGTTGTTGGTATCGGTTTTCCGGTTTGGAATAATATCGAACTTTTCGAACCACTCGCGCCATCCGGCATCAAACACCCGCCCCAATAGCTCATAATTGGCCGGATCATAGTTTTCCGGTTTCGGAAAAGAAATCCTGTTTTCAGGATGATTGCTCATGCACAAACGGAAGCAGTAAGCCTGAATTTTATTATCGCCAGAACAGTTTGCAGCAATCTTTTCAGAAGAAATGCCATACAATAATCCACTTTCAGGTTTACCCGGAATCTTGTACGGATCAATTTTAGTTTTAAAATGATGTCCGTGTTGGAATACTTCGGCCTGAACACCATTCCATGTTTCGTTGTACACCGAACAGGCTTCGCGGCCAACATGATAGGATACTCCCGCAGATGCCATCAAATCGCCTTCATATGTGGCGTCGATAAACATTTTACCCCAGAAGGTTTTTCCGGAAAGTGTTTTAAACGAAACGATCTTTCCATCCTTTTTTACGACACCTTTTTTCCGGTCGAGCCATTCGTCGCGTAATACGGTGATTTTATTTTCACTAACTAAATCTTCGAAAACCTTCTCGGCAATACGAGGCTCGAAGATCCACATGGTGCGGTTTTCACCGTCCATCGCCACGGTTCCCTGCCCTTTGTTCCCATATTCGGAATGCTTTTGCCATTTCCAGGTGGTCGAATCGTTGTAGTATTTCCAAACGCGGTGATAAAAGTCACGTGAAAGTCCACCGATTGTCGATTTGTTCCCTGTATCGGTAAAGCCCAATCCTCCGGAAGAAAGACCGCCCAGATGGGTATCCGGAGAAATAACCAATACTGTTTTCCCTGATTTTACAGCCTCAACTGCCGAAACTACAGCTGCCGACGTTCCGCCGTAAATGATAATATCAGCTTCGTATTCATTGGGATTTTTAGGTTTATTTCCACAACCACCCAAAAGGATAGTAACGGCCATGAATGCGACAAAAAATAATTTGCTCATGTTTAATGGATTTAGGTTAGTTCCCCGAAATTATGAATAATGAAGTGATCTTTAATGAATTGATCACTTCATTATTAAAAAGCACCAGATATTAATAGCCAGGATTTTGATCTTTTGCCGGATCAATTGCCGAGTTATAATTTAATTCGGAAACAGGAATTGGCCACAACAGGTGTTTATCTGCCACATCTTTGCCGGTTGCTGCTTTAATAATCTCTTTTACCTTCCCGGTACGTTTTAGATCAAGCCAGCGTTTGGCTTCAAACTGAGTTTCATACCCTCTTTCCCTTATGGCCAGGTCGATAAAAGTATCTTTGTTATAATCCGAGATTTTAAAATCGACAGTAGCATCAGCTAAAACAGGATTCTTACCATAAGCCCGGCGATGTACCATATTCAGTTTTTCAATTGCATCGGCTGATATTGAACCGGAGGCACGACAATCGGCTTCGGCATACAACAACAAAATGTCGGCGTAACGGTATAGCGGGAAATCGTTACCACCACCATTTGCATTTGGTGCTAGCGGATCGATAAATTTCTTCGTCAGGATTGAATTCGACCCAAGTCCGATGTTATACGGATACCAAAGCGAATAACGAAGATCGTTTTTATCCCAACCGGCAATTACCGGATTACTGGTAGTGCTGTAAACAGTATAGTAGCCGCCGCCGCCGTAATATTTGGTTCCGGGGTGTGCCAGGTACATCAAATAACCAAAACCCTGAGAACTTCCAAGCCGTGAGAATTTCAGATAGAAGATTTCTTCCGGAGTGGTTATTACATCAGGCCCAAAAATCTTTGAAAAATCATCAGCAGTAGTTACCTGAACCAGTGAATATTTATTCGACAGGATGACTTCTTTGGCTTTGTCGCGCGCTTCAGCGTTTTTACCCTGATAAAAGAACACATCGGCAAGCAAAGATTTTGCGGCCCACTTTGATGGCTTTCCGGCAATAGACGGACTGTCGGGCAAATTAGCCTCAGCAAACTGCAAGTCGCTATAAATTAACTGATAAACTTCATCAGCTGTATTTCGCTTGATGTTTTGTACAGTCATGTTTTCTTCAGTCCGGATTGGTACTCCTCCCCAATTCCGAACCATGGTGAAATAAGTAAAAGCACGCAAAAATTTAGATTCAGCAACGTATTTCGCAACATCAGCCGGGGTCAGCTTCGATCCGTTCGGAGCATTCTTTATGACAATATTGGCATTTCGGATACTTAAATAAAATTTGTCCCAGAAACCGCCAATCCGTGACTGGTTTGATCCGTCAAGTCCCTGGAAATTACTTAATACGGCATGACTTCCGCGGCCATAACCGTAATCAGCATAGCATTCCAATTGTGTTGGATACAAGCCACCCATACAGCCACCATCGCGCAAGGGAGTATAAATAGCTGCTATTGCAGCTTCAACCTCAGCCGGAGTATTATAGAAGGTTTCTACTGCCAGCGATTTTGGTGATTCGACCAAAGCATCTTCACACGATAACAGGATGAAAGACGCGAAAATGATATATATTATTTTCTTCATGATTCTTTATTTAACCGATTAGAAACCTACTTTAATTCCGAATGTAACCGTTTTGGCAGTTGGGTACGAATAATGGTCAATACCTTGAGCGGTTGAGTTGGAACCTCCCTGTGAGTTTACTTCGGGATCCCACCACGAGTATTTTGTGAATGTCAGGAGATTTTGTCCACTGGCATAAATCTGCATGTGGCGGAGCCAGTTCATTCCAAACTTCTGGGTAGGCACATTGTACATCAATTGTATATTTCTCAACCGGAGAAACGAACCGTCTTCAACCAAACGATCGGAATAACGCATCGAAGCATTTCTTGAAATAACCGGGTATTTTGCATCCGTATTTGTTGGAGTCCAATGATCGTTATACACTTCTTTGGTCATATTCAGTCCGAAACCATAATCGAGGGTATTTCCAATTGAACTCACATTGACAATGTCATTTCCCTGCGATCCCTGGAAGAATAAAGTCAACTCGAAGTTTTTATACGACATGGTTGAGTTTAAACCGTAAATAAAATCGGGGTTTGGATCGCCAATCACGGTTTTATCATATTGGTTGATAATGCCATCCGGAGTTCCTGCCGGACCTGACAAATCTTTGTAAATTTCCTTCCCGTTAGCGTCGTATCCGTCTTTTTTGTAACCGTAAAAAACTCCCATTGGCAAACCTTCACGAAGTAAGCTCGAATTGTCTTCAACAAACGAAGTGCTGATGCTTCCGGTCAGGATTTCCTGTCCTCCATACAGTTTTATGACTTTACTTTTGTTCAGGGCAATGTTAGCATTCATGTCCCATTTAAACTCGCCAGTGAGGATTTTTGCATCAACCGAGAATTCCAAACCTTTATTCCGGATTTGACCAACATTCTGGATGGTTTGAGTAAAGCCGAGTGAAGATGGCAGTTTCACGGTATTCAACAAATCGCGTGTGTTTTTCAGGTAAGCATCGGCACTTAACCTGAACCGGTTGTTTAAAATGGCAATGTCAAATCCCAAATCAGCCTGCTCTGTCGTTTCCCATTTCAAATCGCCCGGTAAGGTTGTTCCCGGAGCAATTGCGTTGTATAAAGCATCGCCAAAAATGGTTTTACCCGACGAAAGCTGGTTTAGAGTAGCGTAGGCGTTAATGGCCTGGCTTCCGGTGTAGCCATAACTGCTGCGGAACTTTAAATCTGAAATAAGTTCAACATCCTTTAAAAAGCCTTCTTCTTTTACTTTCCAGGCAAAAGCACCCGATGGAAAATATCCCCATTTGCTGCCTGCACTGTATTTGGAAGAACCGTCGGCACGTAAACTTGCAGTTAATAAATACTTGTTTTTGAACGAATAGTTGATCCTGCCCAAATACGACATCAGGGTTGATTTGGTATAGCTCGAACCTGGAATTCCCGGATTACTTGCCGATCCAAGATCGTAGGTTTCGGTAACATCACTTAAATAACCATTCCCCGAACCGCCCAAATAGCGGTATAAAAAGTCCTGGTAAGTAAAACCAATTACTGCTCCAATGGTATGCTGGCCTCCAATTGTCTTGTTGTAACTTAACGTGTTTTCATTTAAAAGACTCACATTGTTCGACGTTGATACCGAAGCTACTCCCTGCGAATTGACGAAAGAGGTTGTCTGGTAATAATCGCTTCTGTTATCCGTGTTCTCAATACCACCATAAATCTTCAGTTTAAGGTCTTTAATTGGCTCGAAAATTAACGATGCATTTGCCAGCGTAATGTTACTTTCGCCTTTGTCGATTTGTTCGTTAAGGAAATTCAAAGGATTGACAATTACGTTGGAGATAAAAGGATAGGCTGTAGCCAAAACCCGATAAGTTCCATTATCGTTGTATGGCGTAAGTGTTGGTGGGGCCGAAATAGCGCCTCCAATAAGCGATTGTCCACGGTTACCTCCCGATGAATTCTGACGTGAGGTGGTGTTTTTTGTTAAAGTTGCTCCATATTCAAGCGAAAGCACTTTATTGATTTCGGTAGTAAAATAGGCACGAAGCGAGTACTTCTTATAATTACTTCCGGAAATGATTCCCTGTTGATCGAAAACAGTTCCAGAAACTGAAAACTTGGTTTTATCATTTCCACCGCTAACAGTCAGGTTGTTATTAACAATTGGAGCTGCCTGAAAAACCATGTCCTGCCAGTTATAACCTTTCCCGAAGCTATTGATTTGTTCCTGAGTAAAGTACGGAGCCAGTTTATCGTTTGTAGCCTGTTCGTTGTAGAAATTGGCATATTCGGTGGCATCCATCATATCCATCTTTTTGCGCAAAGTCTGAACGCCGTAACTCGATTCAAAATCAACAGTTGTATTTCCGGCTTTTCCACGTTTTGTCGTAATCAGGATTACCCCGTTTGCTCCTCTTGAACCGTAGATGGCGGTGGCTGAAGCATCCTTGAGAATTTCAATACTCTCGATATCGCTGTTGCTTAAAACGGTTGGATTGCTTCCGGAAAAAGGAAACCCGTCGATTACATACAATGGTTCGTTGCTACCCTGAATAGAGTTTGTTCCGCGAATACGAACACTTACCGATCCGCCCGGTGCTCCTGTATTTTGCGAAACCTGAACTCCGGGTGCACGACCCGAAAGTGATTGCATAACATTGGATGTTGCAAAAGCTTTAATTTCATCACCCTTTACTGAAGTAACAGAACCTGTTAAATCGCTTTTTTTCACCGTACCGTAACCCACGGCAACAACTTCCTCAATACCAATTGATTCTTCAACAAGCGTAACATTAACCGATGTTTTGCCAGCTACCGCAACTTCCTGCATTTTCATACCCACAAACGAGAATTGCAAAGTCCCGTTATCCGGAACTTTTGGAAGGGTAAACTTCCCATCCATATCCGTTATGGTTCCGTTGGTAGTCCCTTTAACAACTACCGACACTCCAGGCAGTGAAGTACCGGACGAATCAGATACTTTTCCTGAAACTGATTTTTGCTGCTGCATATCAAGTGACAAAGCCTCCATTTGCGAAAGTATGATTTGTCGTCCTTTCATTTCATACTTAATACCTGTGCTTTTCAGAATATTATCAAGTACTTCAGTAACCAGCTTGTTCTCGAAAGTTCCGTTAACGGTCCGATCAACATCAATTTTACCACTGTAAAAGAAACGGTACTCACTTTGATCCTCAATTTTTCTGAAAACATCTTCAATCTTTAAATTCTTTGCATCCAAGGTTAGACGCGTAGTCTGGGAGTATCCCTGTGCGGCCCAGCCTCCCAGTATGGAAAGCAGTAACGCTAATACCGTTAGTTTCATCTTTCGAAAGGTTTTTAAATAACATGACATGAAGCCATGAAAACATCGCTTTTTTTCCATAATTTTGAAATGTTTGGTTTAACTCGTAAAAAAATAACCGAATGTTAGAGAAGTTGGAAGTGCTAGTTCCTGCTTCTCTTTTTCATTTTAATTCTCTAATTCATTCTCAGGTAATTTATCGTTGAATAATTCTTCTGCTATTTTCTTGGCACAACTTTTATTATTCTTGTTTTACTGTTGAAGGTAAATTGAACCGGTGCAGCGGTGCCTACCATATCCATCACTTCGGTTATAGTTTCATTTTCAATGGTTCCCGAATACCAGAGACCTTTGAAATCGTCAGGTGAATATTCGATCTTCACATTGAACCAACGCTCCAGACGCTTCATGAGGTTGTTGAACGGCTCACGTTTAAAAATCATTTTCCCGTCTTTCCACGAAGTAAAAAGGTCGGTGTCAACTTTCGATTTGACCAGGTTTTCGCCTACCAATTCTACCTGTTCGCCTGGCTCCAGCATCTTTTGCTGCTGGCTTTTTTCAATATCAACCTGCACCGAACCGTGCACCAATGTGGTTACAAATCCTGATTCGGGATAAGCCAAAACATTGAATCCGGTTCCCAGTACCCGAATCTTTCCAAAAGCGGTATTTACTTCAAATGGGATTTTGCCTTTTTGGACTTCAAAGAATGCTTCGCCTTTAAGCACAACTTCACGCTTTTTCGAAAAGTCGTTGGTGTAACTCAGGGTAGAACCTGAATTTAGCCAAACGGTAGAGCCATCGGGCATAGCGAGTTTCGTTTTTGCACCATAAGGAATACTCACTGTTTGTGTTTGGTGATACTCTGTTGCTTTGTTTGATTGCATGTAAAACCAAAGACTGCTAAAGATTAGTCCAAGCACCAGGATGGCAGCAACCCGTAAGCCAATCGAATAAATCTTTACTTTTCTTATTGCGTTTTTAGCTTCGTCCTGCAATATCTGATTAATGACTTGTTGGAAAACAGTGGATTTTCCGGCATTCGCTTCAACTTCAGTTTGTAGTGATAAATTCCACTCCGGTGTCATCATATCGTAAATAGCCCGATCATTTTCGTCCTTCATAACAAAGTCAGAAAACTCTTCAAACTCTTCCGGAGTAATTTTAGAATACAAATATCTTTTGAA
Organism: Prolixibacteraceae bacterium; assembly: GCA_963676375.2. Classification (GTDB taxonomy): domain Bacteria; phylum Bacteroidota; class Bacteroidia; order Bacteroidales; family Prolixibacteraceae; genus Aquipluma. The sequence goes on along the minus strand of CAXXPT010000013.1, from coordinate 10,973 downwards.
AATGTCATTCATCTTTTTGTGTTTGTATAGTTAATACACAGCAAAAAGGGCCATCCCTAGGATTGGATAGTAATTTTTACAGAAATAAATAAAAATAGAGGAGCGAGATCAGTCCAAGTTGGTCTAATTTATTTTTTATTGTACTGATAGACTGACTGATGTGGTATTCGACAGTTTTTGTCGAAATTTGGAGTTTTTCTGCAATTTCTTTATGAGACAAACCTTCGTACCGACTTAAAAGAAATACTTCCCGTTGTTTTTCGGGCAAATTGTTTACAATCTGGTCAACAGTTTCTTTCAGTTCACCATATTCCAGTTTTTCAAACGAATGATACTCTTCCGAAACTGACAACTTAATGATTTCGTCCTTTATTTTCTGCTTGCTCAGTCTGCTGCGTAATTCGTTAAGGAGCAGATTTCGTGTCATCGTAAAAATAAATGGGCTAAATGTCTCTGCCGACCGGATGTTTGTGCGGTTCTGCCAGATTTTTACAAATACCTCCTGCAGGATGTCGTCAATGCCGTCTTCAAGTTTTAAAAATGATTTGGAAAACTGATACAAGCGCGGATAATAATAATTGAACAGTTCCTCCAACGCTTTTTTATCGTCATTGGCTAAATTCTGGAGTACTGTATTTAAATTGTATCCAACTTGCATAAAGAAATAGGTTGGTTCTGGTTCGGTGACAAACTTAAAAATATTGTACCAATTTTTGTATGGCTTTTTAGAACTTCCAATTTTAAATTGACTAGTGTCGTGTAAGGAACTTCTGACAGGGCGTCAATCCGAGTGAGAATCCATTTTTGATGGTCACAATGTGGAAATGACAGGGAGAAGAGATTCCTCATTTCACTTCGTTTCATTCGGAATGACAGGCTCGCGCAAGGGGAATGGGGGTTGCTGGGGCAGCAACCCCCAAGAAACAATGGCAACTGTCATTTCGAACGAAGTGAGAAATCTGTTCATTATGAGTATTCTGTACAAATCTGTCATTGGTAATTTGTTTCGGCATCTCTATATCATATGAGATCTTGAAATAAGCCTTCGACGTGAGCTCAGTCGAACGTTCGGGGTGACTGACCCTTGACAATATAAAGTTTACACAATACCAGTACTAAAAAAGAAGGCCGAAACGGACCTTCTTTCTGGTTATATCCCCATTTATCCCAAACCATGGTTATAGTTTGATGGTCTGCTTTGAGCCGTTTGCAATTAATTTATTCCAGATCATGGCACCTCCGCTGGCTACCGTTAACCTTATTTTTTCACCTTCGCGTTTTACTTCAATATCATATTCTTTCTGAAATCCGTGTACCTTCCTTATGCCCATATAATTCCAGTTGGCAGGTAATTGTGGGGTAATTGTAAAACTACTTAGCCCAACCGGCCGGATGCCAAATAAACCTTCCGTATAAATGCGGCAATACAAACCACTTTCGGCTGAAAGGTGCCGCTGCCCACCTTCAGGATAAGCTTCAACCGGATACGGAACATGTTCGCCCAAAAGCCTTCGTTGTGAATAGTACTGAAGAAATTTAATGGCCTTTTCAGTTTTTCCGGCTTGTAGAACGCCCCTTAAAGCATAAAGGGTTGAGCGATCCCAAAACGTTGAGTCACCAGCCTGCGTAGCCAGTCCATCTTCAGTCCACAGTCTTGGCGAGAACAGCGCATTTATTGTTCCTTCACTGCGATCGTAAATTCCAACTGTCAGCGGAACACAAATCCACGAGCGCAACACTTCATTTTCCTTGTAATAACGGTAAGTCTCAAAGCCTTCAACTTGATGTCCAAAATACGACTCAATCGACTGCCTTAAAGTAGCTGCTTGTTTTTTATATCCTGAAGTTAACGATGCGGGTTTGCCTAATTCGGTCCCAAGTACTGCTGCCGATATTAATGCATCGTAATATAAACTGGAGGTACAAAGATTGGCTTTTCCTGCGGGGAAACGCCCTTCCAGTTCATCAGAATCGGATGAAACAACTCCTTCAGGATTCATGTGCCGCTTGTTGTATTCAAGACACCATTCAATTAAAGGCCAGAGTTTTTGTGCGGTCGGTTTATCTCCCAATGTTAAACTAAACCGGGCAGCACCATAGGCAATCATTGCCGCATCGCCACGGTCGCCTGCTCCATTCCAGATGTCTTTTCCTTCAGCAATAATCGAACTGGGGATAGGTTTATATTCCGGATTCATGAAACGGGCAAAGTGCAGATACGCATTAGCCGATGCTTCATTCCCTTTCTGATAACCCAGAAACGGGAAAAACGGACCAACATATTCGGCCTGATCGTTGGCCCATATCGCAGCATAATATGCTCCGCCGCCTGGTCCGTGCATATAACCTCCGGCGGTTTTATAAATACTTTCGGACGCCCTGATCTTGGCAAAGGCAAAAGCCCGGTTGAGAACAGAATCAGGTGTTTCCAGAACCAATTTGTTTTGCCATTCAGCAATTAAACTTTCACGCTTGGCCTTTTCACTGGCGAGATCGATAACTGAGGTATTTCCGGTTTTTGGACATGCTGAAAAAACCAGGCCAAAAGTTACAGCTTCGCCCTTCTTTAGCTGATAGAATCCACTTCCTTTTACTTCCGACGTAACCTGATAACTTCCGGCTGTACCCTTCTGTGGATCAGTTGTATAAACCACATGATAATTAGGCACTTCAACCGAAATTGGTTTTTCCTGACGATTGGTAATCCTATATTCTTCGTTAAAGTCCGGGTGCTCTGTTGATGGGAAAACTACCCGTTCAATTCCAATTCCTTCAGCCGAACTTTTTACAGTCATCAACCCGTTCAGGATAATTTCATCAACCTTTTCGCCTCTTAGCGGGCGTCCATTGATATTTACTTTACCGATAAAATCTTCCGAAATGGTACGAATCAAACTCGCATGTGTGTTATTTGGAATAGTTCGCAGCATGGGCCAAACCAACTGACGTTCAATCTGGAACGATTTATCAGCATTCACTTTGTAGCGAAGTATGGCCGAAATGCTGTCGCCGCTCATTTCAATATGGTCGGCGTGTGGCAACCGGTTATCAATCATCCATGAAATCGATCCTGAAGGGTTCAGCTTCCATCGGTTCGGGTCGTCTCCCCTGACAACTTCAGGAGTAAACAACTGAATTATAAATAAGAGGATAAAAATCAATTTTCCTGATTTGACAAATAGCTGTTTCATGGTAATTAGGATATTAGTTGGTTTGTTAGTTAACACAATTATATCAAAAGTAATGGTCAATTACAAAAATCTGTCGTGGTGAAAGTCTGGAGAAGCAATCTTGATTTTCCGGTAGAATTAAAAAGGAGACCAAAATGATCTCCTTTTTATCAAATGATTCTTTTGCAAAGAAACAATTTTGCATCCTTAATTCCGGTCGAAATATTTGGTATGAAGCAACTCGTGCGACAAATGGCTGAGAGGTTGCTTCAGGAACTCTTCATAGATTTGAAGAACTTCGGGATTGAGATGCGATTTGCGCAGTTGTTTTCCTTCATCTTCTTTGTAAATGGCTCCGATTCGTCTTTTCCTGATTTCGTTAGTGGTAAAACGCGGTTGTCCTCCGCCGCCAATACATCCTCCCGGACAAGTCATCACTTCGATAAAATGAAACTCTTCTCCTGCCCGCATGGCCTCGATAATCTTCTTGGCATTTCCCAGTCCATGAGCCACGCCAACCTTTAGTTCCACTCCTTCCAGAAAACTCCAGGCAGGTAGGCATCCTTCAATTTTTAGGGATGCTTTTTTAACACCTTCCAGACCAGCTACTGGTTGCAGATGGAGGTTTCCAACTGGCAATTCGCGCCCAGTTACTATTTCGTATGCCGTACGAAGAGCGGCTTCCATTACACCGCCGGTATTGGCGAAAATATCGGCTGCGCCCGAGCCACTACCCATTGGCGAGTCCATGACTCCTTCTTCCAGATTCCTGAATTCGATGCCCGATTGTTTGATCATGCGCGCCAGTTCGCGGGTTGTCAAAACGTAATCAACATCCTGAAATCCGCTGTCGTTCATTTCCGGGCGCTGGCATTCAAACTTCTTAGCAGTGCAGGGCATCACCGAAACGACTACGATATCTTTTGGATCGACACCCGCTTTTTTAGCGTAGTAGGTTTTAGCCACAGCACCAAACATTTGCTGCGGCGATTTGCAGGTCGAAATGTTGTCGAGAATTTCAGGATAGAAATATTCGGCATACTTGATCCAGCCGGGAGAGCAGGATGTAAATTGGGGTAAAGCTACCTGCTTCTTGTCAACGAGGGCACTCTTGAGTCGGGTCAGCAATTCTGTTCCTTCCTCCATAATGGTAAGGTCGGCGGTGAAGTTGGTATCGAAAACGCGATCGAAACCAAGGAGTCGCAATGCTGATACCATTTTACCTGTTACCAGGGTTCCGGGTTCGTAATCGAAACACTCGCCCAATGCTGCCCGAATGGCGGGAGCTGTCTGCACAACTACGAATTTTGTGGGGTCTTCAATAGCTTCCCACACAAAGTCAATATGCTCTTTTTCAGTTATTGAACCAACCGGACAAATGGCAGCGCATTGTCCGCATTGGACACACACAACGCCATCCAGATGCTGATCGAAAGCGGGGCCAATTTTTGATTCAAAGCCACGCCCCTGAGCAAACAGCGAGCCTACTCCCTGAATTTCGTTGCAAACAGTCATGCAACGACGGCATTTGATGCACTTCCCCGAATCGCGAACCAAGGCCGGAGTGCTGTCATCGATAAATGTTTTCAGAGTTTCTCCCGGAAATGCGATTTCCATGATCCCCATTTCGGTGGCCAATTGCTGTAATTCACAATCTTCGTTGCGTACGCAGGTTTTACATTCGCCACAATGTTCCGAAATCAGCAGCTCGACCACAAACTTCCGTGCTTCACGAACACTTTTAGAATTGGTTGTGATTTTCATGCCTTCGGCAATTGGAGTTGTGCACGATGCAACCATGTTCCGGGCCCCTTCCACATCAACCATGCAAACCCTGCAAGCCCCTTTGGGAAGCTGGTTTTCAACATGGCACAACGTAGGAATTCTGATTCCGGCCTTTGCCGCAGCTTCAAATATAGTGCTGCCTTCGCTAATTTCTACGGCTTGTTTATTGATATATACTTTTGTCATTTTCTTCTGGTTTAGTTTGAGTTCGAGCCATAATCACACCTCAGACATCTTCTTGCTTGTCGGATAGCCTCTCCTTCCGGCCAAACGAGTTCGACTTCATCGAAATTGTACCTACGTCGACCGGCACTCAGCATGACCATGTGTGTACGCGGATACTTAGCCGGATCGGCTTCAGGATCAAAGAAACTGTCGTTGTGCTTTTCCTTGCGCCAGAAATCGTGCTTCGATCCGGTCAGGAACTGGTCGATTCCAACGGCAGCCCTTTCTCCACCAGCCACAGCCTCGATAACCGATGATGGTCCGGTAGCGGCATCGCCCCCGGTAAATATCCACGATTGCGAGGTTTGCCCGGTTTGCTTGTCACATTTAATTTGCGATTTTCCGGTTAAATCCAAAGGTACTCCATTGGTTATGCTTTCCACATCAAGGGTTTGCCCGGTTGCAATAATGATTTGATCGGCTTCCATCGTGAACGACTCATCACTTTCAACAGGTTTTCGGCGGCCGCTTGAGTCAAACGATCCCAGTTTCATCCGTACACAGAACACTCCGGAGACTTTTCCGTTTTCAGTCAGTATTTCTTTTGGATTGGTGAGGGTTAAAAGTTCAATCTGTTCATCCAGTGCTGCGTCAATCTCCTCAGTCCAGGCTGGCATTTCTTCCTGTGTCCGGCGATATACGATGCTTACTTTTTCGGCGCCTAAACGAACGGCAGTGCGCGCCGCATCAATGGCTGCATTTCCGCCACCAACTACAATAATTTTCTTACCAACAGGAACTGAACCACGAAGGTTATAGGTCTGTAAAAACTTCAGTGCATCAACTACGCCTTCGCTGTCAATGCCCGGAATTTTGGGTTTCATTCCCTCAGGATTACCAACGCCAACAAAGATTGCATCGTAACCTTCCTCTTTTAATGAGGTGAGTGTGAAATCTGTTCCAAGTCGCTGTCCGGTCTGGATATCGACTCCCATATGCTCAATCATGCGGATTTCGCGGGCAAGAATTTCGCGGGGAAGACGGTAGGCCGGAATCGTTTGTACCAACATTCCTCCCGGGCGCTGTTCGGCTTCAAATACTTTAGGTTTATAACCCAACCGGGCGAGGAAGTATGCACAGGAAAGACCCGCAGGACCAGCCCCGATTATGGCAATTTTCTTTTGACTATTGATCGCATTTTCCCTGATTTCAGGAAGTTGTATGGTAATTTCCTGATCGACCATAAAGCGTTTTACTCCACGAATAGAAACGGATGAATCGAGGCTTGCCCTGCGGCATTTGTCTTCACAAGTATGGAAACAAACCCGGGCACAAACGGCCGCAAACGGATTACGCTCGCGATGCAGTTTTAGGGCTTCGGCATATCGTTTTTCGCCCGTCAGCGAAATAAAGCCTGGAACGTCGACACCTGCAGGACAAGCGCTTTGGCAAGGAGCCCTCACCAGTTTGGCGCAAACACCAGCTTCGCACTTGTGTTCCATGATGTGCATTTCGTATTCGTGCCTGAAATATCTCAGTGTTGAAAGTACTGGATTTGGAGCCGATTGCCCCAACCCGCACAACGAAGTCTTTTTGATCCAATGCCCAAGTCGTTCTAGTTTTTCGATATCCTCCGGAACGCCGTGTCCGGTGGTGATCCGATCCAGTATTTCGTACATGCGTTTGGTACCGACACGACAAGGAGTGCATTTTCCACAAGACTCTTCAGTAACAAAATCGATAAAGAATTTGGCAACGTCAACCATGCATGATCCTTCGTCCATAACCACCAAACCGCCTGAACCCATGATGGCGCCGAGTTCATTGAGCGATTCATAGTCGAGAGGAACATCCAAATGCTGCTTAGGAATGCAACCTCCGGAAGGACCTCCAATTTGAGCGGCTTTAAACGGTTTGCCACTGCTGGTTCCGCCGCCAATATCGTAAATTAAATCGCCAAGGTTAGTGCCAACCGGAACCTCAAATAGTCCTGAATTTTTGATAGCTCCGGCCAAAGCGAAAATTTTTGTGCCTTTGCTTTTGCCTGTCCCGAACTGGGCAAACCATTCGCCGCCTTTTTCAATGATGGTCGTTACGTTGGCAAACGTTTCTACATTGTTCAGAACTGAAGGTTTTCCCCATAGCCCGGCAGTGGTAGGAAAAGGAGGACGAGGGCGAGGTTCGCCGCGTTTCCCTTCGATGGAAGCCATCAGGGCAGTTTCTTCGCCACAAACAAAAGCGCCGGAGCCCATTCGGATGTCCAGATCGAAACTAAAGTCAGTACCCAAAATATTTTTCCCGAGCAGACCCATTTCGCGGGCATCGTCCATGGCTTTGGCCAATCGTTCAACTGCCAGAGGATATTCGGCACGAACGTAAACGAATCCTTTGGAAGCGCCGATGGTATAGGCGCCAATGATCATCCCTTCGACCACACTGTGCGGATCTCCCTCCAGAATGCTTCGGTCCATGAATGCTCCGGGATCGCCTTCGTCGGCATTACACAGAATATATTTTTGATCGGCAATCTCCTTTTTTGCCAGATTCCATTTCATAAAAGTTGGGAACCCTGCGCCGCCACGTCCGCGTAATCCGGATATCTTCATTTCATCGATTACCTGATCAGGAGAGAGTTGAGTAAGTGCCTTCCGCATTGACACATAACCACCCGCAGCAATATAATCAGTGATGCTTACCGGATCAATCGTTCCGCAACGTCTTAAAACGATTTTTCGCTGATGGCTGAAAAACTTAATATCGGCAGCTTTCGGGATGGGCAGACCATCTTCGTCGCGGTGGTGCAGCAGTTTTTCTACCGGGTTGCCTCCAAGCAGATGTTCATCAATTATTGAATCAATATCGGCCAGCTGGACATTTTCGTAAAATATTCCTGACTTTTTCATCAAGATAACGGGGCCTTTCGAGCATGGGCCCAAACAGCCGGTTCCTTTGACTAGAAATTTGTTTGAAAGTCCGCGTTCTTCCAGCTTTTCTGCCAATTGACTTCGTACATTTATTGAGCCACAGGCAATGCAGCCACCGCCCGTACAAACATGAATGATCTCTTTATATTGACTGTATTGTTCGGACTGCTTTTCTGATAAGTCCTGAAAATAGTTGTCGAACTTTTCAGGAGAATCTATTTTATACATAATGGGTTGATTTTTATGCCGGACATCCATTCTTATCGATGGAAGTTGTTGCGAAATCACATCAACTCCCTAAATAATTATATAAATCCGGATATTTGGTTTGGTTATTCAAAGCTGTTCAAAATCTCACTTATACCGGTAGGTTTAACCCGCTGGAAAGTTTGATCGCCCACCATAACTACCGGAGCAAGGCCGCAGGCACCGAAGCAGCGCCCAACTTCCAGCGAAAACTTTTTGTCGGGAGTAGTACCTCCAATACTGATGTTCAATTCTTTTTGAAGTGCTTTTAATACATCTTGTCCACCCCTAACGTAACAGGCAGTTCCAAGGCAAACCCTGACGGTGTATTTGCCTTTGGGGATGGTTGAAAAATAGGAGTAGAACCCAACAACCCCGGCAACTTCGCTGTAGGGCTTTTTGAGTTCTTTACTAATCATTCGAAGGGCTTTTTCGGGAAGGTAACCAAATAGATTCTGGGTAGTTTGCAGAACTGGAATTAGTGCACCAGGGATGGTTCTTTGTGATTGAACGATAATTTTGAGCCGATCGTAAAGTTCATCTTCATGAGCTTCACTACAGCTGCAGCTAGTCATTTCGGTTTTTTGTGCGGCCATAACAGTAAATATTAAAGTTAATATTCAGCTTTTTGAAAATTACAAATAAATGGTCGAAAATACAGGTAGTGAAACATGAAAAATATCAGCTAAGCACATGTTATACAATAACATATGCAGTTATGTGTATAGATGAAATGAGCATGATTCATGGAAACATGAACAGGAATGAATATTTTCTATCACGCGAATTCCATTCGACAATTAAAAAGCAAATTATACACGAATGAAATTGGGTTTAGTTTTCATCGATAATTCATCTGAATCCAGACAAAACTGTTGTAGCAAAAATTTTCAGAGCAAAAACGAAGAAAGGAAATCGTTCCCGACCTCCTTTCTTATTTTTATAAGTCCTGAATATTGAAATGATCAATCTGCTTTAAAAATCATATAACTGTTGCGATTATTGAGCATCGACCACTGCAATGGTGGTCATGTTAACTATTTCCCGAACGGAACATTCAGTAGGCACCACATGGATAGGTTTTTTCATACCCATCAGGATTGGCCCAACGACTTCAGCCCCGCCAATTTCCTGAATCATTTTGTAGGCGATATTTCCTGAAGTAAGGTTGGGGAAAATAATCGTGTTTACATCCCGGTTTTCCAAGCGCGTAAATGGAAATTTCTGACTTCGGAGCTCTTTATTGAGCGCAAAGTTCATTTGAATCTCGCCATCAACAATCAGTTCCGGATAATTTTGATGCAGGTGGGCTATGGTTTGTCTTACCCGAGCCAAAGTTCGGGTATGTTCTGATGACTTGACCGAGCCGAAATTCGAGTATGAAACCAGAGCGATAACAGGTTCGATATTGAACTTCTTCACTTCTTCGGCAGTCAATAGTGTCGTTTCGACCAGCGTTTGAACATCAGGATCCAAATTAACAGTGGTATCGGCAAAGAACAGAGGTCCTCTCTTGGTCATGACAATATACATACTGGAAATGTGATTCAGATTTGGTTTTGGACCGATTAATCGTAACGCCGGACTCATCACATCACCATAATGGCTCGTGACGCCCGAAATCATTGCATCAACCATTCCGGTATCGACCATCATAATGCCGAAATAGTTGCGATTGAATGTCAATTCATAGGCCTCTTCCAGCGTAATACCCTTACGCTGACGTTTCTCCCAGATTAAACCAGCAAAAGAATTCCGGATATCATTACTTTCTTTTGAATGTGGATCGATAATTGGAACACTATTTAGATCGAAGTGATTCTCAGCGATTAGCTGCTTTATTTCATCGACATTCCCCAATAAAACAGGATGAGCGATGCCATCATGTAATACTTCGTTTGCAGCCCTCAATATCTTAGGGTTGTTACCTTCAGGAAATACGATTGCTTTTGGATTCTGCTTTGCTTTGATGACCAGACCATGTAGTAACTGGTTATCTAACCCAAGTCGCTGACTTAGTTCAAGTTTATATTGCTCCCAATCGAGGATTGGCTTGCGCGCAACTCCACTTTCCATCGCTGCTTTTGCAACAGCCGGGGCAACTGTGATGATCAATCTCGGATCGAGAGGTTTAGGGATGATATATTCCTTCCCGAAGACTAAATTCGGAACATTATATGCTTTGCTGACACTCTCGGGAACTGCTGCTTTGGCAAGTTTGGCAAGGGCATAAACGGCAGCCAGTTTCATTTCCTCGTTTATGCAAGTCGCCCGGACATCGAGCGCTCCACGGAATATATAGGGAAAGCCAAGCACATTGTTTACCTGGTTCGGAAAATCGGAACGTCCGGTGGCCATAATCAAGTCGTCGCGAACCGACATGGCTTCGTCATAAGGTATTTCCGGATCGGGATTAGCCATCGCAAATACGATGGGTTTTTTGGCCATCGACATCACCATTTCTTTCGAAACTACATTGGCTTTCGACAAACCAAGGAAAAGATCAGCTTCCTTCAATGCATCTTCCAGCGTATTTATGTCCCGGGTAGTAACAAATGCTGCTTTATATTTATTCAAATCGGTTCGGTCTTTTCGGATTGCCCCTTTCGAATCGAGCATGATCATGTTTTCTTTCTTCGCCCCAAGCGAGACAATCAGATTGGCGCAGGCGATAGCTGCAGCT
>CAXXPT010000012.1:0-442716 GCA_963676375.2 Prolixibacteraceae bacterium | reverse complement strand
ATAGCATAATCGGGGCGTCGTTTACTGCTTTTCTTTTTATGATTGGCAAATTTGCTATTGGGTTTTACCTTGGGAGTTACAATGTTGCTTCCATCTATGGCGCTGCAGGCTCAATCATTATCATCCTGATTTGGGTTTATTATTCGGCCATCATACTTTATTTCGGCGCCGAATTTACCAAGGTTTATGCTTTAACTCATGGGCAAAAAATAATTCCCAACCGATATTCGGTTCACATCCAGAAGGGAATCAAGAATACAGAACCAGAAAAATAAGAAGATTAGAATCAGGCATTGCACAAAAAAAGCCGTCCCAAATTGAATTGGAACGGCTTTTTAGATAATAAATGTCTTATATGAGGATAAACTAAGCTAGTTTAACATTTACGGCATTTAATCCTTTGTTTCCTTCTTGAAGGTCAAAAGTTACTTCGTCATTTTCTCTGATTTGGTCGTTTAAACCAGATACGTGTACAAAATACTCTTTATCTGATCCACTGTCTTTAATAAATCCAAATCCTTTAGATTCATTGAAAAATTTTACTGTTCCTTTACTCATGATAATTTTAATAAAAATAAATATTGGTGCAAGATACATTTATATATCGGATAATTCATTTATTTTCAATAAATTAATGAAATTAGTTTTAGCTGCTTATAATTTGTCTTTTATTTGCCGGATTGAACTCACCATCGATTAATTATTTCTCACGGCTCGTTTCAATAAATTGATCTTAACTCGTTAAGTTTGCGCTTCATGAATATTAAAGTACCTTTACCCGAATGAGAAAACTAATAGTCTATCTGCTTTTCCTTTTGATTCCCGTGGTGAATAATGCACGGGTTCCGGAGATTAAATCGGTTGGAGAAGCGAATGAAGATATTTATGCATCAGTTAACTTAGCCGATACAGGATTGGCCAGAGATGTGTTTGACCTGGCAATTAAGGGTTTAAATAAGCTCAATACGGAAGGTAAATTGAATAATGCCAATATTGTTACCATTGCCGACTATTCGCAGTCGAGCAACAAGAAACGCCTGTATGTTATTGATTTGAAGGACAGGAAACTCTTGTTTAATACCTACGTGGCACATGGCCGGAACACAGGCGAAGAGTATGCCCGGTCGTTTTCGAACGAGGAAGGCTCATTGAAAAGTAGTCTGGGTTTTTATATCACTGAAAATCCCATTGTTGGATCTCACACCGGATTTGCATTGCTGATTAACGGCGTTGAAAAAGGGTTTAACGATCATGCCATTAAACGGGCAATTATCATTCATGCTGCTGATTATGCTTCTGAGAATTTCATTAAAAAATATGGCCGGCTTGGTCGTAGCTTAGGTTGCCCGGCTCTTCCTCCCGATATGAATAAACCGATTATTGAAAAGATTAAAGGAGGAACCTGCCTGTTTATTTATAATCCCGACAACAAATACATTTGCAGTTCATCGTTACTGAATTAACCCGTAAACATCTTTCAGGAAAGTAATTTTTTCGTCCTTAACAACTACGGGCATATAAATGATAAACACCGGTATCTTCTGATCCAATTTGAGGATCTTTGATTCGGTATCTTTCTGACCGGTTTTTAATTCCCACACATTAACCTTTCCGCGGGTCAGCAAATCAGCCAGTTCAATTGGTTTTTCCAAGCGAATGCAACCATGACTTAAAAACCGGGAATCTTTAGCAAAGCCACTTTTCGAATTGGTATCGTGCAAATAGATGCTGAACGGATTTCCAAGGTTAAACTTTAATACGCCCAGCGAATTATTTGGGCCGGTTGACTCGCGAAAGAAATACGGAAAGTTCTTCTCTGTATAGCTGTCCCAGTTCAGATCCGAATCGTCAATCACGTTCCCCTTTCCGTCAACTACCTCAAAATTATTTCGTTCCAGGTAACTCTCGTCTTTTTGAACTTTGGGCAATAACTCTTTTGACGCTATTGAAAACGGTACATTCCAGAATGGGAAAGTGACAATATTGGTGATGTGTGAGGCAATAGTTGGAGTGGGGTTTTTCTTCTTGCCAACCACCGATTTCATTTGTAATTTCAGTTTGCCATTTTGGTAATATCGAACCTCAGTTTCAGGAATATTTGCTACAATGTATTCCGATTGACCATATATTGAGAGATACTTTAGATAATTCAAGGATTGAACTACTGATTTATATTTCAATGAGTTCTTGTCAGTGATCGAATCTTTCAGGAATTTCTTCAGAACCTGGTAATCCGGATCCTGACAATCGAGTTTCGAAACGATTTGCGCTACCGGTCCTTTGTCTTTTGAATTCATCAGTTGATAAATATATACTGAATCGGGCTTTGAAGCACTAACTTCATCATAATCAAAGTGAACACTGACTTCCTGCAGCTCTTTTATGAAATTTAGAACCACGCCGGTAATCTGTCTATCGGTATTTGCTTTTGAAGTTTTATTCCTGATGTTTTTGGGAAGCATTGCCGTTCGAATCTGACCCGTCATGAGTTTTCTCGAAACCAGGCCTGATTCTTTTGCTGTCTCAATGGCAGTAAGCCATTCGTTAGCTCTTTTGGTGTCTTTGCGCGATGCAAACCAATATAAGGGTACTTGATTAATGGCGTAAAATTTCTGCACCAGCGAATCGGATTTTACCTCGGTTACTATTTTTTTGACTGGCTTTTGTGCAAAACTGCTTGCCACAAAACAACCGACGATGAACAGAATTAAAATTCTACTGGTATTCTTCATTTGACGCATATTAGAGTATATTATTTATAACAAAGATGAGCTATTAATCCCCTGAAATTTTATACTTTTTTCAGCAAAAAGTTACATTATATGTCGGTTTGGCTTAAACATTAAAAGCCAGTTTAATTCCTTCAATCAGCATATTTACTCCAAAAACGCCAAGAATGATCCCCATAATTTTTTCGATGATTACAACGTTTTTTGCTCCTAAAAGCTGGACAATGCGATTGCTGTTGATAAAGGCCAGGTAACTTATAAATACAAGCAAGGCAAGTATAGTAATGGTTATCATCAGATGAAAAAAGTTGGCATTTACAACAAAATTCATTGCTGTTACAATTGTTCCGGGACCAGCCATAATGGGTATGGCTAAAGGTGATATGGTAACACCATCGTCGTAAACTGTTTCTTTCACCAGGTGCTCTTCGGTTTTGTTCGACTGGAGCATTCTGAAACCGATGTTGAAAACCAAAATGCCACCAAATATTTTAAAAGCAGGAATGGTTAACCCGAAAATCTGGAAAATATATTTCCCGATTAAAATAAATGCAACAATAATAGCAAAGGCAACCAGACAAGCAGTTGTTGCAATCTCCCTCTTTTTCTTTTGCTCCTGTCCTTCAGTTAACTTGATAAAAATAGGGACATTGGTTATAGGGTTCATGATGGCAAAAAATGCCGTAAATACTGTCAATATATATGCTAAAATGTTTTCCATGAAGTGATTTTGAGTTCTTGAATTGAAGCTAAAAATGGACTTTTTATACCCGGAAAGTCTTACACAATTTCAGGAAAGAGTTACATGATTCACAGGTTTGATTTTAGAAAGGATACCCGATGGCCACATTCAAAACCAGGTTGTCGTTACGCCAGGCCGAACTTCCGAAGTTGATCTCATTGGTTACCCACCTGAAATTTTCGCCGGTCTTTGGGATCTTCCGCAATGGCATGGCCAGATCGAATCGCAGAATGAAGAATGAAACATCGATCCGTAATCCCACACCTGCTCCAACGGCCAAATCATTCAGAAACTGTGATGCAACAAACGGGGTTCCGGTTTCGGACGGATTTGACTTGAGCAACCACACATTTCCGGCGTCAACAAACAAAGCTCCTTTAAAATAGCGGTAAATGCCAAAGCGATACTCCGCATTTGTTTCGAGTTTTATGTCGCCGCCCAATTGCAGGAAACCTGCCAGCTTTGTATTTTGGTAATACGTACCCGGCCCAACCGAATTAATCTGAAAAGCGCGGATGCTGTTTGGTCCGCCACTGAAAAACTGTTTGGTATAAGGCATAACAGACGAATTTCCGTAGGGTTTGGCTACTCCGGCAAAAAATCGTAAAGCCAGTTTATTTTTATCCCTGAAATTGAAAAAACCACGAGCGTCGATGCTTGTTTTGGCATATTGCGAATAGATTGAACCCGCTACTTTCGACGGATTGGTGGCTGATACTTTTTCGCCTGCAATGGCTTTGGCCAATGAAAAAACGGTTCCGGCAAGTTCTGATGTAAAATGGGCGTAGTACTGCATCTTCTTCCCGGGCGTGACCTGCTCATTGTAATTAAACGAATAGCTTCCTCCGGCAATAAATCGCTCTTCGTAGCTTTTCGCCAGGTAAGGGTTCGATTCGAGCAAATCGGCAAATGTCGCGGATTTGTTGCCGATAGAAGTGTAGCTAATGTCGATTGGATTCAGTTCGTGTTCTTTCCGGATATTCTCTTTCCACTTATAGCCATAAATAAACTGAAAGGTGCGCATATCGAAATAATCAACGCGCTTCATGTAATTGTACGAAAGCAGAAGGCGTGTTTTGGGGATGTAGATACTGCTCGTTTTCCGGATGTTAAATGGAACCAGAAAACGTGGAAATGTCAGTTCAAGCTGTGGATTATAAGAATAGGAGAATTGATTTTTAGTATTTCCACTGAACTGTGTTTCGAACGATCCGGCCAGGTTAAGCTTCAGCAATTCGGCTCCGCCAAGGGCATTCCTGTTCAGAATACTTAAATTCATTCGCGGTCCGGTGTAATTGTTCGATTTGGAAACCATGTCTATTTCGGCCCTGAAGGTGTGTTTCGGCATGGGTGTCATCAGAATAGTAACATCCAATAATCCCGGGCCTTCTTTGCTGTTAGAGAAGTTGATTTGCCCCAGTTTGAAATTACCCATCGACATCAACCGGTTTAAGGTGATGACGTGATTTTGCCGCGAGAAGATTTCGCTTTTCCGCAGATAAATTGATTTTGAAAGTACTTTGGGCCGGATGGCCATCCGTGCTTCTTTTCCCAGAAACACAATGTTTTCAAAAATAAGCGTGTCTCTTGTAGTGTCTATGCGCCTTTCGGTTAGTGAATAATTCTGATTGATATACACCTTGTTGATTCGAAAAACGGTTAAGGCATTGTTCGGAATACTGTCTTTTAAAGTGAGTTTGAACGAAATTGTGCGATTGATGTTTGACGTGTCGGCTTTAAAAAGCAAATAATCGGGATTGAAATAGAAGTATCCGTTGTTTTTCAGCACCCCGTCAATCCTGATTCGTTCATTCTTGAGCATATCCAAATTATACTCTTCGCCTGACTTAATCAGCGATTTGTCTTTTTCAGCCATGATTATGCGACTTATACTATCATTTGAAATCGCATAAGCCAGATCTTTAACCAAGTATGGTTTATGGATATGACTGGTATAAATGACCTTGGCCGTACGTTTTTTTTCAACGATTTTTGATTCGGTAAAACTTTTGAAAATGCCAATATTAAAGAGTTTGGCATCAATGATTGCCGAAGTGGCACCGGGTTTCACACTGCTCAGTAATACCGGTGGTTCGCCTGTTCGTTGCAGCCATTTTTTGAATTTCGATTGAGGATTTTCCCCAGCCATATTATACCTCCACAATTTTGGGCGCATTCCTAAATAACCTTTATTCGGCTTTGGTCGCACAGCTACTTGTATAGTAGATTTTATAAATCGCTGATTTATTTTCTCTGCCGATTCCAGTTTAATTTCAGCGCCGGTATAAAGCTTTTCGCCATTCGGCAAATGCCTCGTACCGGTACATGCTGCAAAAAGCAGACAACCGAGCAGGATAAATATTTTATTTACATGTTTCATAAGCAAGAAACCAAATTGAGCGAACTCAGATTTATAGCATTCATTCAACATTTAATAATTTCATTCTGAACTATCCTTTGCCGTTCGCCTTTAGCCAACGGATATCATATGATGATCAATCCCGGGCTTTAGCCCAAATTCCGTGGCTAAAGCCATTTTTCTTTTGCAATTTATCCGTCAGCTAAAGCAGACGGCAAAGAATAAGCCTACTTCTTAATTTCCCCAATGGGTAATTTCGCCGGCTTTTCTTTCCTTTTATATGGATGAAACAATCTCTTCCATCGATTGAAATCACGCACAAACACAATACCGGCGCCTGTTTCAACCAATTGCCCTTCAATTGCACCTTCATATTGGTTATGCCGGAACCCTTTCATCCGGAATCGGCCATCTGGGGTCAGTTTATATTCTACGGTAACATCGCCCGTAATATCGCTTGCCGAGTTTTGCCGGGCACGGTCTCCTTCAACATCAACCGAACCACCCAATTGAACCGACAACCGTTCGTTAAAGAGTTGCTTTTTTACACCAATCTCAACCTGGGTGCGTCCTTTGGCCTGTCCGGTCTGGTAATCGTCGTACGACTGAATATCGAAATTCAGGTCAATTCCGGGCAATACTTTATTGCTCAACCTGTTGATTTGAGTGGATAAAAACTTACTCACTGTTGATCGGATAATGGTCGAAGTTCCCCCCGTCTCGGTTTCAAAAGGATTTTCCTGAATAAACCGGTTTAGAACCAATAAGGCGAAAACCTGCTTGTTCAGGGCCGACGGATCTTCGTTTAACATGCTCAGTTTCTGATTCACCGCTCCGCCCAAAATTCCTTTGTCTTCAGGAGCCAATTGTATTTCGAAACTGATTTCAGGATTTAGAAGTTTTCCTCGCAGTTTCAGCATGACCAGAAACGGATAGCGCTGTTTATACCCGCCCTTGTCGATATCGCTTAGCCCTGACATCTGATCGGCCACCAAATCGTAAGGTGAAGCACGGACGGAATATTTGGCATTGATGGATATTTCGGCATCCAGCGGATCGCCGTTCCATATGATTGTACTTCCTTCATCGATGTCGAATTTTTTCTTGATGATGGATTCCAGCGAAACAAGGTAGCTGCCTTCGTTCAGGTTATATGCGCCGGTAAGGCTCATCTTTCCGCTTCGGTCCATAGTAAAGCTTAAGGCTGCTTCACCGCGAACAACCAACGAGTCGGTCGAAGCCGGATCGATTAATAAACGGAGTGTGGCTTGCTTGTCTATCTCAATAATCGAAGCCAGTTCGAAGCCCATTATGCCTGAATTCTGATTTCCTTTTTTGATCGCATTCGTTAAAATCGGATTGAGCGGAACCCGATCTTCAAATTCAACCACATCTTCGCCTTTATCGGTTGATAAACGATCTTCAGGAACCGAAAAAGTAAAGTTGGAACCTTTTTTCATTTTCACCTTTCCGTTTACCACAGGAAGTGTTAACGGACCGCTTACATTTAACTTGCTGTCGATGACCATCCGCCCAAAGAATTCCTTGTTGTCTTTCGCAGTCGTGTTAAAAAGTAAAAAGTCTTTCGTATTCGCCTGTAAGTCGAAGCTGAAATCGGAGAATTGTTTCATCTGAACCGAACCATCCAGAATGGCGGCGTTCTGCTTTGAATCTAAAACCGTAAACGTTTTAAAATAGATTCCGTCGTTTTTAAATTGTATGGTTTCGTGTTTCAATTCCAACCGGTTATTCAAGAAAGCAGGTTTCAGGAACGCATTATTGAAAACCAGTTCTCCGGAAATGTCAGGTGCGCCCGTATTTCCTTCAACCAAAATGTTTCCGGTAAGCGTTCCGGCTGCTTCGCTGATTTGACCCATCGAAAAAGCTTCGACGGTTTTCATCGAAAGCGACTGAATCACTGTTTTTATGCTGATCGAATTTTCGTTGCTATTGGGAATAAAATAGCCACTGGCCGTCAGATTGTTATCTGTTCCTGATAAATTCAGGTCAATGTTAAATTTTTCATTGCTGGGATGTGATGCTTTCAACGTTACATTCCCGACTGGAACTTCGTGCACAAACAGGTTACTTATTTTAGCATCAGCAATTAAGCCATAGGCATTGTTTACCCGCTTAAGCAACAAGTTTCCATCCAGATTACCTTTTACCAGGCTGGTATCTTTTTCAACAATCCGTGAAATATCGTCGAGCCTGAAGTTTTTGATGGCAATGTTCAGGTCGTCGTTGAACTTGTCATTTACGGATGCGATGTTGATCTGACTTCCGGCGTGATTCATAAACAGATGGTGAATCTTCAGTCCCGGCTTGCCAAATTCAATAAAGTTATCGGCGGCAATGTCCCAGGAGTTATTCATCAGGTAGAATTCTTTCGGGTCGAAGGCCAGCTTGTAGTTTCCGTTCTCTTTGGTAATCTGCGAGCGGATGAGCAGTTTCTTATTTTTGCCGTCGGTTGAAGAGATATTCGCTGCTATTTTGTTGTCGGCCAGTTTTCCTTCCAGCAGGAAATTGTCGAGATTAACCTGCGAGTTCGAAATTTCCCGGCTTGAAATCTGGTAATTCAGCACCGATTGATCCGAATTTACATGGATCGCAAAGTCTTTTATTTCGGTACTTCCGTAAACGATTTTGTTGATGGTGGCATTCAGTTTCAAATCGCTTTTTTCGCTATCGAAACTTCCGGTAATGATTCCCGGCTCGAATTCGGTAAGTTGCGGAAACAGCACTTCAGACAGAATGGGATGATTGTGCAATTGGATCTCGAAATTAAAATTGGAGGCAGTATTTTTCCTGACTGCCTGATTTGAACCGGAAACCGGAAAATAGTGATTGACGAATTGATTTAGCAGTGCAGGCAAGGCTGCAGGAGAAGCCGTTCCGGCATACTTGATATCGACAATGGCGCTGTTGACGTTAATCTCAGATTTGTTGGGCAGATTCACCGAAGCGGTTAAAAACGAATCGAGCTGATATCTTTTCCCCTGATGGACAATCGTAATATTGGTGATTCCGGCGGTTCCATTCATCTGGTCAACCGATCCGCCTTTTAAATCGGCGGCCACAACAAACGCTATCCGCACATCTTCTTTGGTGAAACGAAGTTTTTGAAGGTCGGCTCCCAACACATTCAACTTGAATTTATAGCGTTCCTGATTGGGGTTTAAGCTGACCAATCCATCCAAGTCGAATTTCGCGTTTTCGTCGTTCCCGCTTATTTTCCCCTCAAATTGTTTGCCCGAAACGGTTCCGTCCAGTTTCAGGTTGTGATACGTGTATTGATTCAACTCAAGTTCCGATGCGTCTGCCTTTATCTTTGCCTGAATCGTTTTCATGTCTAATCCTTTTCCGTTGGCTTCTGCGGTTAGGGTTACCGGGCCAAACATCGTTGTATCTTTCATAAAACGGCCCACATCCAATTTGTTCAGGCTTATTTTACTGCTGAAATTTTCATTCGGATCAACCGAAGCAACCAGATTAGCATCTCCAAAACTACTGGTCATGTTTGCGGTCGATTCAAATGCCTTTAGCTTTCCTTTAAAAGCAATCTGCGCACTGATATTTTCAGGAAGATCTATGCTGTCCGGAAGATAGGAGCTGGCCATCATAACCAAATCTTTTTTTCCTGAAATGAAAGTCAGGTTGGGGAAATCGTAAAATGCGGTTTCATAATCAGGTAATCCTTTGATGATAAAGTCGGATTTCAGGATCGTTTGGCCTCCGGTTTTAATGTCCAGATTTTTACCCGTTAAATTATTCAATGACCCATTCACTTTCCCAGAAGCAGTGGTGATATTCTGGCTGTTTCGGAAGAACGGTTGTGCCGCTAGTTCAGGCCTAAAATAAAGCACATCGGAGTTTCTGAAGTTCAGATTTCGCAGGTCTAAATTCAGGGTATTGAATTGCATCGAATCCGTCAATGTGGTCAGTGAAGTATATTGAATGTTGAAATCGGCATCCAGAGTAGAGTAGGGGGTGCTGGCTTTCAGTTTATTGGTGGTAATGGAATGTTCGTCCATTTTTAAATCGCCCTCAAGGTGGGTGATTTTAAAGTTGTTTTGATCGGTTGCACTGAAGCTTTTAACCGAAGCTTTGGTCAAATCGGATGAATACTGAAAGTCGGTTGCCTCAAGATTTAACTGGCTGTACGTTAGATTATCCGGATCAAACACGCCTTTCATCTCAGGCTGATTCCCGATTTTATAGATGAAGACATTGTCGGCCATTTCAACACGGTTCACGGTAACTTTCCAGTTGTTCCCTGAAGGAGAAGCTGAGCTGTTAAATTGAATTTCAGGAACAAACGTGTGATAGGATATCTGGCTTTTTGACAGGTCAAAATTATTAGACGACAACAGTTGGATTTGCATATCGAGATAAGCATCTTTCAGTCGGCTACGATCGATAACCGCAGAGACTGACCGATAACCAACAGAATCGGTATAATTGATTGTGGAATTACGGAGTTCCAGATTTTTTGCCGAGATCTTTGGCGAAGCGCTTCCGGATGGATTTTTCGATGTGTTTGCAGATTCGGTTACCAGAACATGGACCATCAATCCATCAAGCAATAATTCGTCAATTCGATAGACTGATTTTTGGAAATCAATACCATCCATGCTGAATTCCGAATTATGGAGAGCCGCGGAAACATTCATTCCGGCGTATTCGTCGTTGTACGAAAACCTGACTTTCACTAACGATACCTGATCCAGGGTGAATGTCCATTTTGATTGTGCCGAAGAGTCTGCAACAACCCGATTGGTTGTATCGCTGAAGGCAGTCAGGAGAAAATTATAATTGAACAGCGGATCGGTTTTGGTGCTGTGCAGCTTAACGGTTGCGTCATCCAGAGCAAGCGAACTAATATCGATCTTGCTTGATAATAAACCGTAAAGCGCGATGTTAACTTTTGCTTTTCCGGCGAAGAGCAAGGTGTCGTTGTTGAGGTCTTCCATATAAAGATCCTCGACGACAATGGATTTTGGAAATGAAATGCTGACATGTCTGATTTCGACTTTGGTGTGGGTTTTAGAACTGACCAGAGACGTGAGATAACGAACGATCTTGTTTTGAACGGCAGGAACTTGAATGACCAGAAAGACCAGTATAAAAAGAAGCACACCGATGCCGACTATCCAGATGAAAGTCTTTAAAAACCTTTTAAAAACAGCGGGCACCTTCATCGTTTTATTTATTCGTTCAAGAGTTGTTAATTAACCACAGATAGGCACATAGGACACAATAGAAACAAAAACTGTGTGATCGATGCGTCTATGTGGTTTTCATCCTATTTGTTTCCCTCTGGATGGCTCGTTTCTATTAGTCCTGCTTGTTTCTTCATTCGCTCCAGGATATTGTATGCAGCAGGCGAAATACTTTCAGGAACAGAACCCGACTCAAGCGACGTCCGGAGTATATCCAGCAAATCGTTGTATCCTTCCACTTTTTGTTTCCGCAGGATATGATGGGCTCCATGTTGCAACGATACCGATTTAGATCCATGGTCAACCAACGCCCGCAACAGTACAGGCCATGCTGCTTTCCTGAATTTCTCCAGGGTTTTCGCAGCCAGCCAGGCCACGTCGCTTTCCGGATCTTCCAGCGCTTTAACCAATGTGGGTATCGATTTCAGATCACCAATTTCGTTGAGCGCTTTGGCTGCTTCCAAACGTGCTTTGTGTATTTTCGAATTCTCCAACACCACCGACAAGGGCTGAACCGCTTGTTTTCCGATGGTTACCAACGATTTTCGGGCTCTTATGCGTACCTTTTCATCTTCGCTTTCCAAAAGATTGACCAACGATTGTGTGCTTATACCGGTTTGTTTTTGTTCGTACATTGTTTTTCTGTTTTATAACTGAAATGCAAGCTGTAATGTTTTGTAAATGTGCTATTAATGAACTTAAATTGTATTATACAATTTTGGTAATAAGTTATATAATTCACACTTTTTGAGTAGAATCAGACCTGACAGGTTTCAAAAACCTGTCAGGTCTAAAATAATTTTCAATCAATTTATTTTAAGCCAATTTTCGATCTGATCGATTTCAACTTTTTGGTCGTGCACGTATTTAAAGTTAGCTTGGCTGTCAAACCATCCCATTACCCGATCACGTTGGAGTTTGGTTGGTTTTACCGAGATACAGGTTAAATAGCTGCTCCATGGATACTCTACCGGATGATCGCAAAAATGATGGTGTACCGGGTTATTATGAATATACAAGATCACCTGTTTCAAATACCATTCATTGTCGATTAACTTTCGTTTAAATGGCCGTTCAAACAGATTACCATGACGGTTGTAGCGTTTGTTAAAATATTTTGTATAGGCATTCAATAGATGTGAAAAGTGCAGATTCGGCTGAGGTTTTTTGACGCTGTCAGGAGCTTCGCACGCTGACAGGTCTATTGTTTCCCATTTGTGTTCCTCAAACCTGACAGCGTCGATAGACCTGTCAGCGTTAGAAAATTTATAACCAATATTTTCCTTCACCCTCACCAATAAATGGAAGTGATTAGGCATCAACACCCACGCGTATGTTTCGGCTACCGGCGAAATATATTTATCGTACAGACCAAGGAAATGTTCGTAGTTATCGGCCTCCTTAAACAAATTACAACTATCGATACCACGATTGTAAATATGGTAATAATTGCCAGGGCATAAAGGTTCGATGATTTGCATGAGGATCTATAAATATAATCTTTTCGGACCTAACAGGTTTCAAAAACCTGTCAGGTCTGAAAAATTGTTATTTGGTTGTTTTGCTCCCGAGTTGTTTGCCTAATTTTTCATATTCGAGGTCGTTCGGTTCCCAGAGTTCCAATTTGTTCCCTTCAATGTCCATAATATGAACAAACTTTCCGTAATCAACCGTTTCGATGGAATCAGTAACGGTAACTCCTTCCTTTTTTAATTCTGCAACCAGCGCTTCCAGGTTTTCAACACGGTAGTTAATCATGAAATCCTTTTCGGAAGGTTGAAAATATTTCGTCTTTTCGGCAAATGGACTCCATTGCGTAAATCCTTTTTTGGTAGAGTCTGCTCCCTGCCGCCATTCAAACACCGTTCCGTATGCATTCGTATTTAGTCCAAGATGTGTTTTATACCATTCCCTCATTTGCTTAGGGTCTTTGCACTTGAAAAAGATGCCGCCAATGCCGGTTACTCTTTTTATTTTTGCCTGATCGTCAGACGGTTTCTCCAGGTATGACTTAAATGCGAAACCGAAACTAAATGCGGTCGCAAGAGCTAAAATCAGTAATGTCGCTTTTTTCATTTTGGATTGAATCAGTTACTTTCTCAAATTTAAAGAAACCATGCGAAATAACCGGATGGGAAACCGAAAGATTTGGAAGGAAGTTGATTGGAGGAGTCTGTTTCTTCAACTGGTATTACGTTTACCCCCGACAGGGTTTTAAACCCTGTCGGGGGTAAACTTTTCGGGTTTACGGCCCGATTTAAAACTGCGTTGCTGAAATAAACTGGATTACAAATTCATTGTTAAAAAGTGCTGATTGCAAATCAGCATTAGCGGTAGTAAGTTTTTACATATCCCGAGTCGCGGGTGATTTGGCTTGCGCCGATCTTCGATTCCTGTCGAGCCGAAAGATGGTAAGAGCGGAAAGATGCACACCGAAAACCACTGCTGCCGGCCGGGTAGCTGAAGTCATGAGGCGTTATTTCTCTTTTGCCCATTTGATTATTATCTTTTCAACTAAGTCGCTCTCATTTAGAAACATATTTGCAGTTTCAAAAAAGAATTTTCTCTCATCTTTTGGTAAACAAGAGCATGAAATTAAAAAAGCTCTCTTACTCCAAGTGCTAAATTCACTATATTTCTCCTTATTTTCACGAATCCAATCAGACGCATTTATAGCATTAGCCACAAATAAGATTTTCCTTTTTGCAGGTTCCGAGAATGAATGGAATTTTCGAGCAAACAACTCAAAATGATTTAATTCTGTTGTTCTTGAAAACAAGCTTATTAATGCAATCTGAAAATAGTCACTTGATTTAATTAATTCTGAGTCCAGCAGATTATGTAATTCTTTACCTTTATTTTTTAGTCCACCAACATAGTTGGGAGATGCAGCAACAAAATATTCACATATATCATTTATTATTGGCATTAGAACAGAGATGTGTTCAAGAGTATAATCAATCGCATATGGTACACCTAATTGGCTTAATCTTCGATAGAACCACTTCAATTTCGGATAATTTGGTTCAATGCAGTCATTTAAATATTCCTCAATTATTTGGTCAAAATAAATTTTGGAGAAGAAATCTTTCTCATCATCCCCTAGATCTTCCCATTTAATCTTCTTCGAATATGTGCCTCCAGCTAAATGGTTATTGATGATTCGGACAATCTTTTCTTCAGTGTCATTTAATGGTTCATAGTTTAATTGGCTATTACACTCTGCTATAAATTCTTGGGATGTAAATATTTTTGTTTTGTAACGTTGAAGGATAAGTCTTTCTTGTTTATCAAGAATGTCAGCAACTTTATTTAGTAAAATTCTGCATTCAAGTTCTGAATTACAAAATGCCATAAAATCATCCATATACCTACAATAGTCAATCCCATTGTACTTAAAACTATTATCAATTGGAATTAACGCAGCTTCTGCTATTAAATGGGTTGAATGTGGACCTACAGGAATACCTCTTGAAACTTTCAGAGTTACAGTATTTAATAAATTACAAATGGATTTCTTGACTTCATTGGGAAATCCACATTCAACAAGTTGGTTTTCAATTGTATGATGATAAATTTGATTGTAAAAATCTGCAATGTCAAATCTGATTGCATATTTATATTTTGCGGCTTTTTCTTTTGATGCCTCCCAAAATTGTTTCCATTGACCATCGGCTTTATATAAAAATCCTTCTGAAGAAGGACTAAATCTGTTGCCAAAAACAATTTTCTCAGACTCAGGGATTCTTTTTGACTCAATACCCGAACCATATTCTTTGATTATTGCGGCAAGGAAAACGCTGTCGATTGGATCTAATTGAGTAATTACTCTATAAGAAAGTTCATCCTTAGGAATTAAGAATCTACGTGATAAATGCCATTTATATTGTCCGATGTCAAGTTTGCTTAATTCATCAATACAATATTCTCTATTTTCATTTATGATATCTATCTCATACGGTTTAGGAAAGATGTCTGTATCGTTTTCCTTGTTTAAATGAATTATAGACCATTCAATAGAATCTCGTGATAATTTCATAATTCTTTATTAAGTTTCTGTCTAGTTAGCCGGATATAATGTCCCATAACGTATGAAGCTACATGCAGGACGGATAGCTGATGTTAGCAGCAGACCTTTAATTGTATTTAAATCTTTGTTTCAAATAGCCATCACTTTCATATTCGATTTTTGGATAGAACTCTTTAAATTTTATTCCATAGATTGCCTCTCCTGGTAAATTTTTCACCAGATTATATTTTGTAATCAACTCAAAATCCTGTCTTTTGAAATTAATAAAAGTAGAATCAATTTCTGGATTGATTTCCCATGTAGCACCCATTTTTGATATTGAATTAAAAAATAAAATAGCTTGCTCATATGTGGAAAGTTGAGCCCTTAGAATTTTTATATAATCATATTTCGCTCTATAATCAATCTTAGTTTGATTATTTATAAATTTAACTGTTTGGTAGAGATGTCTGTAATAATGACCTAACCTGAATTGATGACCACCGTAATATTTAATGTATTTATTGTGATAATTTTCAATGGTTTCTTTTAATGGGTGGTTTGTTAAATCATTTTTTGTTTCTCGCCAAGTGTAAATATCTTCAACAAACTCATTTCTTTTTCCTCTTGTGTCTTTATTTGTCAATTTCATCCATTTTTTAAGAATTTCATTGTCATTGGCAGGTTTTAAACTCAAGAACCTCAGTATGTCATTGGTGAATTTCTCTTTATATTTTCTTTTAAACATATCTTTTAAAATCAGTAATCCTTCTGAGCCTAAGCCATAAAAGACGATACTATAACAAATGTCAATTGTTGCAAGTGTTTTAATATTTATATTGTTTTCTTTAATGTATTTGCTTTTATTAAGTAATTCTTCATATTCTGGTTTAAACATACTTTGCTTTTTGAGAAATGGTCTTAATTCATTTCTGCAAATTATGAATTGATTGAAGATTACGTTGAATACTGATTTTCCGATATATATCTTTTTTTCAATATATAAGGAATCATCATCTTCACAGAAA
The DNA here is from genome assembly GCA_963676375.2 of Prolixibacteraceae bacterium. Lineage (GTDB taxonomy): Bacteria > Bacteroidota > Bacteroidia > Bacteroidales > Prolixibacteraceae > Aquipluma. Next base: position 426,627 of record CAXXPT010000012.1, on the reverse strand, counting down.
TTTGTAGCATCAAAGCTAAATTCATTTACATTCTCTCTATGCAATTTTATTAAGTCAAAGAACTTGTTTTCAAGTCTTTCTTTTTCAAATGATTTTCGTTGTTCGTTAAAAGTCAGATATAAAAAATAGAAACCTGCTGCAGATATAACTGTTCCGACAACTCCTCCAATGAAATCACCGATTTGTCCAGTTTTATCAAATTCGATGTTTGGACTCCAAAAAGTATAGCCAGCAACTGAAATTCTAATAATTAGAATACCTGTAATTAAAAGTGAAACGAAAATAAAAATATTTGCAATTGCTTTATTGCTCATTTATTTATCTGATTTTAATCTTGTTGCTGACTACTATGTTGCGGAAAGTTTATAGTACTTTTCATTCCCTTTCTCGATTTTTTCAGCACCGCCAAAATTAAACCTTATTGTTTACTTATTATTCAGTATCGTAAACTTTATTTATGTTTTTCAACAAGAATACGATTGATAATAAAGGATTTCAGGAAGGGGAGTGGTGATGGAGGAAGTATAGGTTTGGTTTTCTCCTAATAAACGATTGGGTAACCGTATGTCGGGTGAGATCTTTTAAAATCCGCGCCAGCAAAGGGTTAATTTGGGTCGGAATACTGTTTGGAAGAAAACCCGACAATCATTTTAAGTGACTGTTTAAAATTTATACTGCAATTGTTTTTGCTAAAATTCTACATTTTTGACTCACCCCAAGCCCGATAAATCGGACTTTTCCCCTCTCTACGTGTAGAGAGGGGCAGAGCATCGAACGATGCGACGGGGTGAGTATTGTGATTTAGAATTAAATTTAAAAAATCTCTAAATATTCCAAATGAATGATGATTTTTAAGAATTGTAATCGCATGTCGGTAAACATCAATTAGGTAGTTTGTAACTACTATTGAAGTAACTGTTTAAAAATTTCCCGTAGGGAAAATGTATGGGTAGAAAATACACATTAGCCTGTTCGTTTTGTCCCGTACGGGACAAAATATCATCTTTAATTATCCTCTTTCTACCCATATTTTGTTCCTAACGGAACCAATGGAACAAAATTTAAACAGTTTCTAAGTGTTTGCAATTACTATTTATTCGTTTTTAACATCTATATCATAGTTAATAACATTATTTACATAGTTAATAACAACTATTGCATAGCTAACATCTATAATTGCATTGTTAATAACAATTATTGCATAGCTAATATCTATAATTACATAGTTAATAACAGTATTTGCATAATTAATAACAATAACTACATCGTTTAAATGCATATACTAATTGTAAATAACTATCATATAATCGTATTATACATCAACACGAAAGCTTTAATCGTCATTAATTCGATATATTTACAGGATTAAACGAGTACAAACCCTAAAAACATCTTTTATGGAAACATTGCCAGTTCTTTCAATGGTCAGGCGCGAGTTGCAGCGCAAAAAAGTGAGTGTTGCCGAACTGTCGCGCGCACTGAAAATAAACTCATCGTCGGTTAGCGGGATGTTAAAAAGTCAAACCTTTCAGGTTCAGCGTTTGGCCGACTTATCCGAATATTTGAATTATAATTTCTTCCGCGAACTGGCCGCTAAACTGCCCTACGCCGAACCTGTTTATGCAACGGAATCGAAACAGTCGGAAGTTGAAGAACTGCAAGCCAGGGTGAAAGAACTGGAAATGGAGGTTGGTATTTTACGTCAAACATTAAAAGATCTGGTTAGCAACCGGTAGCCTTTGCTGTTGCAGAGCAAAATGCTATATCGGGGCGTCATTGCGAGCAACGCGAAGCAATCTGTAGTTAGATTGCCACGGCTTCGTTCCTCGCCTCGCAATGACGGATTGGAATTAGATTGTTACGGCTTCGTTCCTTTGTCTGGCAATGACGGTTTTAAATCAGCGCTACTATTCATACAGTCGGAGCCTGTTGCGGAGTTCAGTAATTTCCTGTTGCATGGTATTCACACGATGTAACAGGTGTACGATGGTTTCAATTCCTTCGAGGTTAATGTCTAATTCGTAATAGAAACGGACATATTTTTCCAATTGCTGAAGTTGTTCCGAATTAAAAAATCCAACCTCTTCAATGCTTGTAATTTCAATAAGTCCGGCTTCGTGCAGCGAACTGATAAATGAGATTTCGATTCCGTTACATGTACAAAACTCGTCAACAGCAATTAAATATTCTGTTTCCATAGCTTATGATTTTGCCAATTGCATAAATAATTCTTTTTGTCGGTCGGTCAGGTTAGTCGGTACTTTAATCGAAAAAGTTATCAGTAAGTCGCCAAACTGTCCTTCTTTTTTATACACCGGAAATCCTTTGCCTTTCAGCTTTACTTTGCTGCCGTTCTGTGTTTCAGGCTTTACCTTTAATTTTACCTTGCCGTTTAAGGTGTCCAGAATGATTTCGCCTCCCAGAACAGCAGTGTACAAATCCAGATCGATGGTGGCGTACAGGTTGTCGCCCAACCGTTTAAAGATGGAATGATTGGCGATGGAGAAGGTGATGTACAAATCGCCATTTGGTCCTCCATTCACTCCGGGACCTCCATGTCCTGAAATTTTAATGATCTGTCCATTTTCGATTCCGGCCGGAACGGTGATCCTGATTTTCTGACCGTTTACAGAAATGGTTTGCTTGTGTGTGGTATAAGCATCAACCAGTTCGAGGTGTAATTCCGAAGTATAATCTTCGCCCCTGTATTTTATCTGCCGGCCTCTGCCACCACCAGTTGCTCCGCCAAACATCGATTCAAAGAAGTCTGAAAAATCGCCTCCATATTGGGCTCCTGAATTTCTTGCTCCACGCGATTGACCCTGATTCTGTTTCTGCTTTTCAAACTCTTCGGCATGTTGCCAGTCGTTTCCGTATTCGTCGTATTTTTTACGTTTCTCAGGATCGCTCAATACCTCGTTGGCTTCATTAACCAACTGAAAATTCTTCTTCGCATCTTTATCATTGGGATTCAAATCGGGATGGTGCTTTCGGGCCAGTTTCCGGTAGGCATTTTTAATGTCTTTGGGAGTTGCCGTTTTATCTATCCCCAGAATTTTATAGTAGTCAACAAAAGTCATTTTGGTTGTGTCGGTTTAAAATTGAAAAGATCAATGTTTTAAGTATGTTATCAGTTTTTTTATGACTCACCCCAAGTTCGCTTTGCTCACTTCGCCCCTCTCTCGCGAGAGAGGGGAAAAGTCACCGCAGGTGACCAGGGGTGAGTAAATTTAAAATTCGATAATAAATACTTCCCATTACATGAATGCCCGATGGGCAAAAAATAAACGCCCTTAGCTTTATTTTTTAGTTGGAATGATGTAAAGTGGTATTTTGGTGTGATTCAAAACATCTTTGGCAACACTTCCTATAACAATATCTTCGAGCCATTTCCTGCTGTGTGAGCCCATTACAATAATGTCGGCATGTACCTCTTTGGCCGCTTCTAAGATGGAATCAGCAATATCGCCTTCTTTTACAATTGTTCGGATGGTGTCATCTTTCAGATGGTGTTTTGTTTTTTCGAGATAATGTTGGGATGCTAATTTTAAACCATCTGTAGGAACCGGGTAAAGTTGAGCGACATCCATATATCCACCAAAACCCATGATCGGAGAATATTCGGTCGAGGTATAATACGTCGGATCGGTTACGACATGCATCAGGATAACTTCGGCTCCCATTGCTTTTGCAAAAGAATAACCTTGTTCTGCTACTTTCTGAGCTGTTGGATCGTAATCCAGTGCAATCAATATTTTTTTCATTTGATGTGCTTTAAATTATTAGTTGAGTTCTATTTGAATGCTTTCCATTCCCTGCCTGCGGCTGACAGGCGTCTGAAAGAAGGTTCATGCCTTAAAAGCTTTTTCGCTCAAACGGTCCTTGCTATTACTCTTCATCCCGTTGGACTTCGGCGTGAGCTCAGTCGAACGCTGAAGCCAACAGCTAAGTACCCTGAATAAGTAATTTTGCTGATCAAAGCGATATTCTTTGCCGTCCCTGCCCGCGGCAGGCGGGTGCTTTAGCTGACGACTGAGCGCCGAAGTCTGATGGACAGGATTTTTTATTTACCCTGATCTTCTTCCAGATCGTCATGGTCATCACCTCCCAAGCTGTAATAGTTGTTCTCTTCGTCTTCGTTGCCTGTAATTTCCATGTCATCATCCAGTTCTGATCCCGGAACATCCAAATCATCGCCCGGAAATTCATACTCCAAATCCTTTTCAGGATTTCTGTTAACCTTATACTTTTCGACTGGCTCTTTCTTTTTGAATATGTCTTCCGGATCGATATCTATCTCTTCCTCGTAAATATTGTAAATGTCTTCACTCTCTGGATAAACAGGGTATCCAGGCAGATTGTCGTCCTTGCCTTTTGACTCCCGACCCAATAGGTTTGGTTTGTCGCTTTTTGCTGTTTTCATAACGATTGAATTTGGAGTACACTAATTTAAACGTATTTACGCCGGGAAGTGTTATAAAATTATTGGTGAGAGTTACATGATTCGTACATTTCTATCTGTTAATGACGATCTTAAATAGTTTGTTCTCTAACTAATTAATATTGGGCTGATGCTAGCTGCATTGCCCAAGTATAAGCCAGATAACTACGAAAACGACAATCGTGCTTAAACAGCCACCTCCCAATTTCGTAGCTCCGTAACCTGATATTAATCCTCTGAATAGGTTGTTCATGTTGGTTATTTATTATTTCTTTCGTAAACGCATGAAAATAAATACGATAACAACGAGTACTGCAAGAACCGCAAAAATGCCGAAGCCCATTCCGGCTTTAAAAATTTCGGCAATTGCACTACACGAACTTACCATCAATGATAAAATTGTCAATAGTAATGGAGCAATAAGTCTGGAAGTATTGTTCATTCTGTTTCGGTGTGAATAATCTTTTTTAATCATTTCCATATTGATTTTTGTTTATTTGTGTTCGGTGTAATATTTCAAAGCTTCAGGCATAAATTGATTTAGCTTTCTCATTCTTGTATCATCAGACGGGTGAGTACTTAAAAATTCGGGTTGTTTTGCTCCGCCTGCTGCCGACATTCGTTGCCAGAACGGAATTGCTTCACGGGGATCATACCCTGCAATCGCCGCGAATATCAATCCAAACTGATCGGCTTCCGTTTCCTGTTGCCTCGACCATGGCAACATGGCTCCAACCTGGCTTCCAATGCCATACGAGGTCATAAACAAGTCTTTGGTCTGCTGTGGTTTTTGCGATAATGCGACTTCCAAAGCGGTTCCTCCCAATTGCTGAACCATCGCACGGCTCATTCTTTCGCTGCCATGTTTGGCAATGGCGTGAGCAATTTCATGCCCCATTACAATGGCAAGCGCATTTTCGTTTTGGGTTACAGGCAACAGGCCGGTGTAAACGACTACTTTTCCGCCGGGCATACACCAGGCATTAACGTCTTTACTGTCAACCGTGTTGAATTCCCATTTATATCCTTCCAGCACCGCTCCCTGTCCCTTGTCGGTATAATATTTTGTAATTGCATTTGAAATACGAGCGCCAACACGATCGACCATTGCCGCACTGCTGTTGGAGTTGCTTAATGTTTTATTTTCCGTCAAAAATGTATTGTACCGGGCTAAGGCCATAACCTGTAATTCAGATTCCTGAACCAGACTCAGTTGGTTACGACCTGTTACCAGATTTGTCGCGCATCCGCCTAAAAGACCGGCGATAAGCAAAAGAAATGGAATGTTTTTCATGTGTTATTGATTGAATAAATAACCATTTTAATGACTAGACTAAATTATAAGGTACTGTTGTTTTTTATATTACAAGATTTCCGAAAAATATTACATGTTTCACACATCCGGGGTTAACCTTCTGCGAATTGGCATTCCACTTCGCCTGGTTATTATTCCCGTTTAACGGATGATTAACCGTAAGCGAAGGAGAGTAGAACATGAATGTAAAGTGTTATACAACTTTCGAAAAGACTTACAACATTCACACATTTAGATTCTACCTGAAATCCGATCCTTAATCGCCGAGCGGCTTACTTAATTTCGAAACCTATTCCTGAATTCAATTTGACCTGACTGAATGTATCGAGGTTAAAAACCAAACGGATCCGATCTCTGAATGATCCGTTGATGGACTGAATATTTCCGGAGACCACGAGTGGAATGTAAATTTCGAAGAAGTTCCATAATCCGGCTTTCAGGCCAGCTTCGTAAAAGAATGGTGAGTTGCGCCCATTTCCGCTACCATGATCGTTCAACAGAACATTGACAAAGGGTTTGATGGGTATCCGCTGCGTTTTCCCGGGCAAATTACTGGTGACCGACAGCGAAACAAGCCAATTGCTGTATCCAAGCCGACCATTAACAGGCGACACCAAACCGCCTTCAGAAAAACTCATTTGCCGTGACCAGAATGATGTTGGGAAGGCGCTAAAACGATCGGGGAAGGTTCCTTCGTAAAGGTATTGTTCCAATCCGTTTCGCCCACTGGCTGAAAGTGAATAAAACGGAATGGCCGCATCGTTCTTGAGCATAGTTCCGGCAAACAACCGGATATCCAGGCCTTTTTTCTTTCCGTAGTAACTTAGCCGGTAGTTGAATTCAACCGATGTTTTCAGAAATGACTGACCTGATTCGGACGAAACCAACAGGTTGAACGGATTGATATTCCCGGTTTTTTCCAGTTGGTATCCAAACTGCAGGTAATTGCTCATCGTTGCTTTCTCCTGATGGATAATCCGGAAAAGGTTGGATGCAGTAATAACGTTTCCGTATGCCTTCTGCGTTAAGGAATTATTCTTTTGGTTCGACCTGAAAAAAAGCTCCAAACCGGCTTTTATTTTGTGGTAGTTCTGGTTGCCCGGAGCGCCGAATTGGGTTCCTTCCAGCGAAATTTTAGCCTTTCGGATCAGTTTGTCGTAAGGCGTAATGTTGTATGCGATTCTTCCGAATCCGGCCAGGTCTGATTTGTGAAATGACCAGAAGGGCATAACGAAATATTCGAACGGTTTGGGTGTGAGGAATCCGTTGTGAATGGCCGCTCCAATCATCAGCCCGTTTTCACGGGTCCAGTTCAGTGCGGGAATATACATCAGATGCCTTTTCTCCGGATCTTCCAGCGAAAAATAAAGCTGGGAACTGAGGGGGTCGGCTTTGGGGAAATTGCCTGTTGTCCGGATGTTGTTATTCAACCTGAATATTTCAGGAGTAACATGCCGGGGATCGATTTTCAGTTCGGTATAATTTCCGGCCGGAATATCGATTTCTTTCTGCCCTTCAAAACCATCGACCCATTTTTCGAAGCAAATGGAATCGCCAGTCATTCCTGCGATAACTGTTGGCGAATTCAGTTCTCCTTTATTTTCGAGAAGAAGCTTTTGATTTGCGAAGGCCAACACCTTATAATCCATTCGTTTGGTCGTCGCAATAAAATCAGTAAAGAACCAGCTTAAATCTTTACTTGTGGTAGATTCGAATATCCGTTGAAGGTCATCGGGTTGCGGATGTTTGAATTTCCACAACCGGTAGTAGTCGTGCATGGCCGAATCATAAACCGAATCGCCCAGATAAGCCCGCAGGTAATTGAACCCTGTTCCGGCTTTGTTGTAAATCATCAGGCTATAATTCAACGTATTGTAGTCGTCAGCGTGAAGATTAATGGGTTGTTCCAGGTTGTCGCGTGCCTGCGAAAGCCATTCCAATTCGCGCATGAGTTTAACCGGCATTTGGCCGATGTGGAAGAATTTGGCCAGTTTCAGGTTCCGGACATTGGTTTCCCAAAGCTTTTTATCCGGATATCTTTCGTGCATATACCGAACCTCGTTGGCGCTGGTAATGCCTTCGTCCATGAACGGATAACGACGCTCATTCGACCCCAATGCGCTGTAATACCAGCTGTGGGCAATCTCGTGTGCAATTACTTCATCCAATCCATAAGCATCCTTTGCTAATCCGATAACCGTAATGCCGGGGTATTCCATTCCGTCGCCGGCACTTAAAGCGCTTTGAACGGCAGTAAAACTTAGGTAAGGATAATCGCCATTCCATTTCGAAAAATACCGAATCGCATGATTTACGTTGGGTATGGCAGCTTTCCAAAGTTCGGCCTGCTGATTGGTGAACATCACCCAGGTAGTTACTTCACGGCCCGATTCCGGAAGTTTCACATTTCCTTTCAGCACATGAAACCGTTTGTCGGCAAACCATGCAAAATCGTGGATTTGCTTTTCGGTATATCGCAGCGTTTTCATCTGTGCGGATGAAGGCGGAAAGCTGTCGTTTTTAGCACCGATGTTGGCTGTCCAGGTGGTGTCGGCAGCAAGCCGGTCGAGCATTTGGGCATCTTCTGCATTTTGGAGGTTTCCGGTAGCACCTACGATGTAATTTGATGGCAGCGTAATGCTTACATCGAAACTTCCAAATTCGGAATAGAATTCGCCCTGATCCTGGTTCGACATCGGGTGCCAGCCTGATTGGTCGTAAACCGCAGGTTTGGGATACCACTGCGAAATCTGGTACGATTCGCCGATGTGACCCAAACGGGAAGTTACTCCTTTCGGAATTTTTACATGAAAAGGTGTTGTGATTGTAATGGTATCTCTTGATTTGATTGGTTTATTCAGGATAATCTGGCAGATATCGGGTTGCCCGGGCAATAAATTCCACTCAACCGACAGTCCGTCGACCTTAAAATTCAACGAATCCATAAAACCTCTCAGTTCCGGATCGTCAAACAGCTTTTGCTTTCCATTAATGCTGAATAACTGTTTGGCTAATTCGGTGCTGTTATTGGTGTAGCCATTGGGCCAAAGATGAAAATAGAGAACTTGAAGCGTGTTGGGTGAGTTGTTGATGTATTCAATGGATTCGAATGCATTTAATTCATGAAGCTTGTCGTTGAGGGTAACATTGATTTGGTAATTAACTTCTTGCTGAAAATATTCCTGAGCCGACGTCTCCTGAAAAGTCGTGAAAATGATCAGGCATGCGAATAATAACTTCCGGATAAACAAAGGGTAGGGAAGTGGCTTCCGGTTGGATGTGCAAGAGAATTTATTCTTCATTTTTGATCGTGGAAAAGTTGAACAGTCGAAATATCGAATTCCGGATTGTATATAAATAAATATGCAACACCTATGGTATTGCATATTATAAAAAGAGTACTAATACCGAACATTTATCCCGGGAGTACAATCTTGCAGGGAAAGCTGCAAGGGCAATCATTTGTAGGATAAAATCAATTCATATTAATTAAATCAAAACGATGATCAAAATAATCAGTAAAATCGTACCACCACTGATATAAATGACTTCGCCACTTTTGCGTACGTTTTCTTTAATTCCTTTGCTTTCTTTCCGGAGTTCACGTTTTTCAGAAGATGTCATTTCTGACTTATCCATGTTACGAATTTCTTCTACACGGTTTTTCATCTGGCTTAACTCTTCTGTCGATAATTTATTCTCAGTAGCGACCGGAGTTGTTGATTTCGAATCATTCTTTGCTGCAAATGTTGTTGTTGCGCCCAAAGTGAAAATCATCATGAGTGCGATAAAAATTGTCTTTTTCATTTTGTGATTTTTTAAATTATTAGATATAGTTAAAGGTACCGTTACAGCCTTTTAATTTGTTATACTATTCTGGAAATAAGTTACATCATTCACACATAGCAACGGTTCACAAATCTTATTGGAGATAAGATAACCGACCTTCTTTTAGGCTGGAATATTTAATTTTTGATGAAGTGACGGGCAACAACGTTTGTAACTCCGAACTGTAGAATGGTGCCCAACAGGTTTCGGACTAAATTTCCGGATTTGCCTGTAGTTATTTTTTCTGAGAAGTACCCGGTAATTAAACCGGTTACGGTACCTAAAGTATTTTCGATCAAATGTGGAGACGACGTTATTTCGTTTATCGTACTCCTGATCAGATTGGCTGGTTTTAAGCTTTCGATGGTAAGAAAGACTTGTTCTTTTAGTTGCTGCTCTCTTATCTGTTGGTCAAATTCTAACATCTGAATGGCATTTTTAAGTTCAGCACTGGTAGTTATAGCTTCCATGGAGTTTATTTTAGCACCTTTTTAATGATTGCATTGCAAACCTGTTTCTTTATCCATTTATGCAGAAAAAGATAGATAAGAAATGCAGTAATGCCATAAAACCCAGCCACCGCAAAAAATCCGAAATAAATTTCTCCCAGGATCTGACCAATCCAAAGCGCCAATCCTAAATTGAGGAAAAGCATAAACGTAAAAAGGACGACAATGACAACTGAATTGGCAAGTAATGACGACACAAGATCCGCTGTTTTGTCAAGAGCTTTAAGTTTTGCTAATTCAAGGCTCGATTTTCCATAATCAACAGTCTTTTCAATTAGCTCTTCAATAAAATTCGCATGGTCTTCCATAATTTTTAGGCTGTTTAAAGCGAATAAAACTATTGAGCCACTCCGAATAATATCTTTCGATAATTCCGAAGTGACTCAAGTGTTTTTTATATTTTAATACTACGTCGTTTTTACTTCTTTTTTAGCTTCATCATTTTTGTGCATTTTCTGTTCGGCAAATTCGGTTACATCTTCCTTTACCTTTTCAAATTTTTCGGTGATGTCTTCCAATAATTCATTGATTTTGTCTTTTAACCCATCAGCGTAATTACCTGTTGTTCTTGATATTTTCTTGCGGGTAACCGAACCTTTATGTGGTGCGAATAATACGCCTAACAATGCACCGGTAGCTGCGCCAGCCAATACACCTAATAATACTTTTCCTGTACTCATAATTTCTGTTTTACTAATTGTTATTCATTTAATTGTTTAAAGAATTCTTCTTGCTTGTATTACTCTAATTACTGCTACAATTGCAATAACAATAAGAATATGTATTACGCCTCCAATGTTATAGCCAATAAATCCACTGGCCCATAATTGAGGTATTTATCGCGGTTTATCTTCACATAACCTCGTGCTACCGGCACTACCGGTGAGTTTAAAATCTTACCATTTTAGCCGAGTCATCAACCGAAAAAAGAATCAGAAGTGCAAAAAATCCCAGAAAAATCTTATTAGTCAGGGTATTCAGCTTAATCGTTTTCATTTAATGCCTGAGTTTATAGATTAAAGCGATTCAATTATTTTTCGCATTTCTGCTTTGGTTTTGCCAAGCTTAATCTGGAGTCGTCCAATCATTTCGTCTCTCATACCTTCAGCAAAAAACAAGTCATTGTCTGTTAGTTCGACAAATTTTTGTTTGAGCTTGCCTTTGGTTTTGTTCCAGTTTTCCGTAACCTTATTCGTGTTCATTATGTTTGTTTTATTCATTTAGTGAATGTCTTTTCACTTCTCAAAGGTGGTCTGGTTTTTACCAGAAACCATTACACAATTCCAGACAAGAGTTACATCATTCACACTTTATGCGATATCATTTCGTGCCCCAGTGCCGGTAGTGTATGGTTTGGAAAGGTTAGGCGCAGTTTGCCTAAGAACGAAAAGCTGCAAAATAGATTTGTCCATTTATCGGGATATTCTTTCTATTTGGTATTGCTGGTTCCGAAGTCTTTAAAGCATAAAAGCCCATTCCAAAACCGGAACAGACTTTTTGCACTTGAATAGAGTTGTGTTTTTAAATCTCAAATAATCAGATTTTTCTATGAACTACATTCTGTTTTAGGCAGCATCTTTTGTCGTACGTATCAGGTTGATTCCTGCGATAAAGAATACAAACCCAAGTATACCGTAAATAATAAGTGCTTTTGTATTACTTTCGGTTGTCGATTTATTTACAAATAATACGGCAGCATAAATAAGTCCGCCTGTTCCAAGCAGAGTAAGTAAGCTGCCAAAAATTCTTTTCAGATTCATATTGTGTGTGTTAGATGTGGATGTCCATTAGGCTGCTGAAAATTCCGAATACCTTGAGGAGCCAAACAATAAGTATAATCACAACGACTACATTCAAAATTGATTTGATGTTGTGATCCATCGGTATAAATGAATTGATCAACCAAAGGAGGACTCCCACAACAATGATTACAAGTAATATAGTTAACAGTGGCATTTTATAAGTTTTAAATGAGATTCTAATTTTGCTAATTATGGCAGTATGTAGGTTTTAGAATAATTAAAGTACAAGAATCAGGATCAGAATAAGAACTAAAACACCGCCACCACCAATGTAAGCTCCGCTATGATTATGTCTGTATCCCCTGTCTCCCTGGATTGTAACATCAACGTCTCTGTTGTGTCGGTTGTTAAATCGGCCGTTGTGCCGACCCTGCTCGTTTACTAACGGACTTGCTTCTTTTAGTGCTTCTTTATTCTCAGAGGTGCTTAATAGAGTAAAATCGATCGATTTAATTTCACTTAACTGGTTGGTGCCGCTGGCAGTTTCGTTCGATATCATGGCCGTTTTAGCTGTTTCAGTATCTGTTTCAGCTTTAGTTTGGCTTGGAATAACCGACAACATCAGGGATGCTGACAGGGTAAGAAACATTAATTTTTTCATGATGTGATTTTTGTATGGTGAAACCGTTTTCACTACTTAAAGATCGCCAACCCATACCCCAAAAGCATTACACAATTCCGGATAAGAGTTACATCATTCACACATTCCAGAGTAATTGAGTGTAAATAGAAAAGCCACTGGATTACAGTGGCTTTAGCATATAATTTTAACCTGATAACTTTATCACATCCGATCCATATACCAGTTTAATTGCTTTTCGAGCTTTTGGGTTTCCAAAATGGTGGTAATGATTTTTTTTAAGCGCATAAACGCGGTTTCGCTTTTTACCACATAATCGAATGCTTTGTGGTGCATACAGTTGATGGCCACATTGATTTTATCCTGCGACGATAACATGACTACCGGAATTTCGGGATTGAAAGCTTTGATCTGATCCAGTGTGTCAATTCCATTAATTGCGTCGCGCTCAACACCATCGAGGTAATAATCTAATACGACTACATCCGGATTATGGGATAAATTTTCGATGCACAGTTCTCCTGTTGCAAAGGTCTCAATATCAAAATCGGCATGTTCCATGAATTCGATTTCCAATAGTTTCAGAAATACAGCATCATCATCTACCAGGAAGAGTTTTATTTTTTCGTTGTTCATGAGATCGTTTTTTTTATCCGGTTTAATTCTACTCTTAATTCGTCGCAAGCCTGTGTGCAAATGTTTTCGAGTTGCAATACCAACTCCGATATTCCATCAGCCTGTTTTTGCATACTAGCGTATTCCTGTACTTTTTTCGCCATGTTTTCAAAATCGATGTTCATTCCCATGATTGAGAACGATGGAATCATTTTATGCACGGAAGCATACAATTGATTCCAATCCTGGTCGATCAGGCTTTGTTTCATGGTTGAAATTAAGGATGGGGTCTGCTCCAGGTAAGCCGAAATCATTTCCATCATTAGTTTTGGATGCGATTTGGTACGCTGATTTAAATAATCCAAATCAATACAACTATTTACAATAACTTCATCAACGACTTCGATTTCCGTAACACTCAATTTCTTGAGTTCTGGTTTTTTTACAAATCCAACTATTTTACTGTACAATATACGTTCATCAACTGGTTTGGCGATGTAATCGTTCATTCCAACAGCTTTACATTTGGCTAAATCAACTGTTGTTACATCGGCAGTTAAAGCGATGATCGGAACATCCAGATTCATGATGTTCCGGATGTAATCGGTGGCTTCAAATCCATTCATTTCGGGCATTTGCAAATCCATTAAAATAACATCATACTTTTTAAGCCTAAGCTTTTCGATGGCAATTTTTCCATTATCGGCAATATCGCGTTCAAACCCAAAATCATCGAGCAGAGTTTTCATCAGTAGCTGATTCAGGACGATATCTTCAACAACCAGTATGCTTATGTTTTTAATTTCAGGATCCAAATCTATCATTTCAGATTCTAATTCGGCATCAGCGCTGGTTTTCAGGAAACTTAGCTCAAAGCTGAAGGTTGAACCTTCGTCAATTACACTCTTTACATGAATGCTTCCTCCCTGCGATTCGACCAATTGTTTCACAATGGCCAATCCTAATCCGGTACCTCCATATAAACGCGAAGTTCCGCTCGACGCCTGCTGAAAGTTCTCGAATATCTTGCTGATTTTAGTTTCTGGTATTCCGATTCCGGTATCTGTAACAGAAAATTGAATGGTTGCTTTCTTCTCATCTTCGCTCAACAAACTTACGTTGACTATAATCTTCCCTTTACTCGTAAATTTTACTGCGTTACTCATCAGGTTTAAAATAATCTGGTGCAACCGCACCGGGTCGCCAACCAAAACTTCAGGAATATCGTTGTCATATTCCTTCACAAGCTTTAAATTTTTTTCCTGAATTTTTGTCTCGAACAGGTGAATCATGGCTGCAATAGAGGCCGATAGTTTGAATGGCGTTTGTTCGAAAATCATTTTTCCGGCATCAACTTTGGCCAAATCGAGTATGTCGTTGATGAGCACAATTAATGCATCGCCACTCATCTTAATAGCTTGTAAATATTCTTTTTGTTTGGCCGTTAATTCAGTTTTCAACAAAACCTTGGTGAATCCGATAATCGCATTCATTGGAGTACGAATTTCGTGACTCATGTTCGACAAAAACTGCTGTTTGGCTTTCACTGCATTTTCAGCTATCCGTGTAGCATTTTCTGCTTTAACTTTGGCCTCTTCGGCAATGTCAACAGCCAGTTCGGCAAACACAATGGCTTCGGTTAATTCGGTTGCAATCCGTTTTTGTTCAGTTACATCGCGTGCCACAATCACCACTCCCAACACCTTCTCCCGGTTGTCTTTATAGACCGATCCGTTAAACAATACATCGGTCAGCTTTCCATCGGTACGACGAAGGGTCAGCGGTGAATCGGCAACCGATCCATTGGCAAATACTTCCAAATAAACTTCGCGTGCTTTTTGCGGTTCGGTAAAATAGTCGAGAAAGTTGGTTCCTTTCAGCTCATTACGGTTAATTCCGGTAATGTTTACCAAAGCTTCATTCATGTCGGTAATTTTGCCTTGGGGGCTTATTACAATCAATGGATCGCGACTTGCTTCAATTAAACTGAGCGAATATTGAGAGGCTAATTTTAATGACTCGCTGATTGCTTCAAGTTCAATATTGGCGATTTCGCCTTTTTCTTTTTCCCTGGTTTGATAAACAAGTTCATTGTCAGACAGGATTAACTCTTCGGCACGTTTTCCTTTTTCATCGTTCTGAAAAGCAAGTTCCTTGTCGGCTATGATTAACTCTTCAGCCCTTTTTTTCTTTTCTCTGTTTTGAAAGGCTAGTTCTTTATTGGCAATTTGCAATTCGTCTGCACGTTTTCCCTTTTCATCTCTTTGGAATGCCAGTTCTTTATTGGCAAGGATTAATTCAGCGGCACGTTTTTCTTTTTCTTCGTTCTGGAATGCCAGTTCCTTATTGGCAACAACTAGTTCAGCGGCCCTCTTTTCCTTTTCATTGTTTTGAAAAGCCAGTTCTTTGTTGGCAATCTGCAATTCGTCGGCACGTTTTCCCTTTTCATCGCTTTGAAATGCCAGTTCTTTATTGGCAAGGATTAGCTCTGCTGCCCGTTTCTCCTTTTCATCATTTTGAAAGAGAAGTTCTTTATTGGCAATTTGAAGCTCTTTGGCCCATTTTTGTTCAGTAATATCACGGGCTACCACTACTGCACCTAGCACTTTTCCATGTTCATCTTTATAAACTGATCCACTGAAAAGTACATCGGTTAGTTTGCCGCCTATATGATGAAAAGTAAGAGGATAGTTCGTAATCGATCCGTTTGCAAATACTTCAAGATATACTTCCTGTGCTTTTTCTGGTTCAGTAAAATAGTCGTAGAAATTAGTGCCGATTAGTTGATCGCGTTCTATGCCCGTAATATTTATTTTTGCCTGGTTCATATCCGTAATTTTGCCATCAATGCTGATGGCAATCAAAGGATCCAGGCTGGCTTCTATCAAACTGCTGGCGTATTGTGATTCGTGCGACTTCGTTCTCTCCATTTCTTTCTATTTTTTGATGCCATTGTCATCCAATGAATTTCCAATATTTTCGATCGGACTGCGTCTTTTATCTTTTAACTGTTTAAAATGTGACGGCGAAAGCCCTGTTGCTTTTTTAAACTGATTGGATAAATGGGCTACACTGCTATAATTCATCCGCCATGCAATTTCTGTAATATTTTCTTCTCCATAAATGATCAGCTCTTTTATCCGCTCAATTTTATGGGAGATAATAAACTGTTCGATGGTCGTTCCCTGTACTTCAGAAAATAAGTTGGCTAGGTAGGTGTAATCGTGGTTCAGTTTCTCACTAAGAAATACCGAGAAGTTTGTCTTGATTAGCCCATCGGTATGATGCACCATTTCAATAATTATATTTTTTATTCGTTCGATCAAAACAGCACGCTTGTCGTCCATTAATTCAAACCCTGCATTTAGCAAGGCTGTTTTAACCAGTTCACGCTTGTCGGCCGAAAGGTTCTCCATGATTTCAACTTCACCTAAATCAACCACGATAAAATGTAAGCCAAGTTTTTTCAACTCATCTTTCACCGCTATTTTGCAGCGGTTGCTTACCATGTATTTAATGTATAGTTTCAATTATTTTAATTATTTTAAACAAGTAGGATCAAAGGTGCACTTATTTCTAACCGGAATGTTACACAACTCTGTAAATAAGTTACACAATTCACACATTTTGTGGAAGTTCTTTTTTCAGGCTTTAACTTTTTTGTCGCTTAACACAATTACCATTCCTCCAACAAGTAAGACAATACCAACAATTGGCGACCATTGTACCGGGTGATTCTTCTCTGCATTAATTTTAATAGGGCCTAAATCAACTACTTTTTCAGTAGTCACATAATTGAACCCGGTGTAGATGATCATTACTATTCCGATTATACTCAGAACAATTCCTAATGGCTTTAATCGCATGATGTTTGTTTTTTGTATTTGTATAAATCAAAGGTCATCTCATTTCGGATTTTGCTGTTACACAATTTCCGAAATTAGTTACATTATTCACACATCATTAAGGCCAGTGTGTCGTTTGCTTTTGAGATGTTTGAAGAAGGTTGGAGTCAAACCTGTCACTTTTTTAAACTGGTTGGATAAATGAGCGACACTACTGTAATTTAATTTATACGATATTTCGGTCAGATTCAGTTCATCATAGAGCAACAACTCTTTAACCCTTTCGATCTTATGGGCAATAATGTAATGTTCTATGGTGAATCCGGTAACTTCCGAGAAAAGATTGGCGAGGTAAGTATAGTCGTGCTTAAGCTTTTCACTGAGGTAGTCTGAAAAGTTAATTTTGGGTAGTTCTTCTTTATAATGTACCATTTCAACAATGGTATTTTTGATCTTTTCAATCAGGATGGATCTTTGGTCGTCCATCAGTTCAAGACCCGATTTTAACAATTCGGTTTTCAGATGGAGTCGCTGTATTTCAGTAATATCTTCCATGATCTCAACTTCACCCAATTCGACCTTGGTATAGTGGAGACCCAGCCTATCCAACTCAGACTTCACTGCCATTTTGCAGCGCATTGAGACCATATATTTGATGAAGAGTTTCAACTTAAAGCATGACAAAGTCATTATTATATACTCAATCGAATTGCAAAGGTTCAGTATTAATAAACCTTGATTGTAGTAAATATAACAAATGTATTTGATTTTATGTATAACATTATCAACCAAATATGCAATTAGCAACAGCTAATTGCATATGGATCGGGATGTTGCATACGGGCTAATTTTCGGTATGCATTTTTTAAGTCTTTGACAGTGGCCGATTTGTCGAGCCCCAGAATTTTATAATAGTCAACGAAAGTCATCCTGTTTCCTTTCTTTCCAATGCTACTACTTTTTCAAGCCGTCGTTTGAAGCGTTCTTCAGGCTTGAAACTGGCGTTGAGGAATATTTCAACCAATTCCCAGGCCAGGGCAGAACCTGTAACCCTGCCCCCAAGGCACATCACGTTCATATCGTCATCTTCAACGCCCTGATGGGCGGAGAACGATTCAGTGATCAATGCAGCACGGACTCCTGGTACCTTATTGGCTGCAATGCAGGCACCTACGCCGCTTCCGCAAACGGCCACACCCCGGGTAATTTCGTCACGTGAGACGGCTCTGGCCAGCGGTACCACAAAATCAGGAAAATCATCATCTTCAACCAATTCATTGGCCCCAAAATCTTTTATCCGGTAACCGGCAAAAGTAAGAACTGCGGTTAGTTTTGCTTTTAACTCAAAACCGCCGTGGTCGGCAGCAATACCGATAAGCATTTCATCTCTTCGATCTGCTACGTTTTTTATTTCTTTGTTTTCTTCTGATTCCATTTCCAGTTCAGTATTTCAGGCATATCCTGGCCATGTAAATTGATGTATTTTTTATGCTCGGTGAGCTTATTTTCCATTAGTAGTTTCAGCTTTTCGCCTGCGGCACCCAATTGAGGCAGTCGGTAAATCACATCCTGAACGAGGTGAAACCGGTCAAGATCATTTAAAACCGTCATGTCGAAATAGGTGGTGATGGTTCCTTCTTCCTTGTAACCACGAACATGAATATTATCGTGATTGGCACGGCGGTAAGTCAAACGATGAATGAGCCACGGATAACCATGGAAAGCGAATACAACCGGTTTATCTTGGGTGAAAAGTGCATCGAAATCCGAATCGTTTAATCCATGTGGATGTTCAGTTTCTGGCTGAAGTTTCATCAGGTCGACCACATTGATTACCCTGATTTTCAGCTTGGGTAAATGTTCCCTGAGGATGGAGACTGCGGCCAGCGTTTCGAGTGTCGGAACATCGCCGCAACAGGCCATGACCACATCGGGTTCGGCTTCCTGACCGTTGCTTGCCCATTCCCAGATTCCGATCCCTGCGGTGCAATGTGTTACCGCTTCTTCCATGGTTAACCATTGTGGTGCCTGATATTTTCCGGCAATTACAACATTGACGTAATGACGACTCTTCAAACAGTGGTCCCATACTGAAAGCAAACAGTTGGCATCGGGTGGCAAATATACGCGCACGATGGATGCCTTTTTATTCATAACATGATCGATAAAGCCCGGATCCTGATGGGTAAATCCGTTATGAGCTTGTTGCCACACATGCGAAGCAAGTAAATAATTGAGCGATGCAATTTTTTTTCTCCAGGGCAATTCGGCGCTTACCTTCAGCCACTTGGCGTGTTGGTTAAACATCGAATCGATAATATGGATAAAAGCCTCGTAGCAATTAAACAGTCCATGCCGCCCGGTCAACAGGTATCCCTCCAGCCAGCCTTCGCATTGATGTTCGCTCAGCATTTCCATTACCCGTCCATCAGATGCTAAAAACTCATCGTTCTTTTGGGTCTTGGCTTCCCATTGCCGGTTGGTAGCCTCAAAAACAGCCGTCAACCGGTTCGAAAGTGTTTCGTCAGGCCCAAAAATCCTGAAATTCCGTTGTTCCTGATTGAGTTGAATCAAATCGCGCAAAAACACGCCCAGTTCATGCGCATCTGCCGCCTGAACCGAACCGGGCGAAGGTACTTTCACTTCATATTTTCTGAAATCGGGCATGATTAAATCCTTCAACAAAAGCCCGCCATTGGCATGAGGATTAGCTCCCATGCGTCGGTTGCCTTCAGGAGCCAGTTTGTCCAACTCGGGCAAAAGACGGCCATTTTCGTCGAAAAGCTCTTCAGGCTGATAGCTTTTCAGCCAGTTTTCGAGAAGTGCCAAATGTTCGGGATGTGCAGAATCGACCAGAATGGGTATTTGGTGAGCGCGAAAAGTACCCTCGTTTTTTACCCCGTCAACTTCTTTGGGGCCAGTCCAGCCTTTGGGCGAATTGAGGACTATCATCGGCCAAATTGGACGGGAAGTATCATCGTTTTTACGCGCGTGACTTTGTATTTTTTTGATTTTCCGAATGGCTTTTCCCATTGCTTCGGCCATGAGCCGGTGCATCTTTTTGGGCTCATCACCTTCCACATAATAGGCTTTCCAACCATAGCCATGTAACAACTGATCCAATTCCTTGTGTGGAATTCGTGCCAGCACCGTAGGGTTCGCAATTTTATATCCGTTGAGATGCAAAATGGGTAGCACGGCTCCATCGGTAATCGGATTCAAAAATTTATTCGAATGCCAGGCAGTAGCCAGTGGACCGGTTTCAGCTTCGCCATCGCCAATAATGCAGGCAACAATCAGTTCGGGATTGTCGAATGCCGCGCCAAAAGCATGACTTAGCGAATAACCCAACTCTCCACCTTCGTGAATCGAGCCGGGACATTCCGGAGAAACATGGCTTGGAATACCACCTGGGAAAGAGAACTGGGTAAATAGTTTCTTCAAACCAGCTTCGTCCTGAGTAATGTCGGGGTACACTTCACTGTATGTGCCTTCGAGATAGGTGTTTCCTACTAATGCGGGGCCTCCATGGCCGGGACCGGAAATGTAAATCATATCCAGATCGTACTTTTTGATGACCCGGTTCAGATGCACATAGATGAAATTCTGCCCGGGAGTAGTTCCCCAATGACCAAGCAACATTGATTTCACATGGGATTGCTCTAACGGCTCATGCAGCAAAGGATTGTCGCGAAGGTAAAGCTGACCGACAGAAAGGTAGTTGGCTGCCCGCCAATAGGCATTCATATTGCGCAGAAGCTTCTTTGACAGATGTTTATCCTTTGTTTCCTTCGAAGTTGCATGGACAACAATGTTATTTTCTGTTTTCATTTTAATATCATTTGTTAAGGTTTAACCTATAAACACGTTTTTCTTAAATAAATCAATTGTGCTTTTTCGTCGGAATGATGTAAAGCGGTACTGTTGAATGATTCAAAACATCCTCAGCAACACTTCCCAAAACAATATTATCCAGCCATTTGCGGCTATGGGAGCCTAATACAATAATGTCAGCATGTACTTCTTTTGCCGTTTTTAGTATTGAATCGGCAATATCACCCTCCTTAACTTCAGTCTGTATGACTTCATCGTCAAGATGGTGTTTCGTTTTATCGAGAAAATGTTGAGAAGCCTGTTTCAACCGATCAACTGAGTCTAACGGAAACTGAGATACATCCATGTATCCGCCAAAGCCCATTATCGGAGAATAATCGTTTGTTGAATAGTACGTTGGATCGGTTATTACATGTACTAGTATAACTTCAGCACCCATTGTTTTAGCCAATGAATACCCTTGTTCGGCTACTTTCTGTGCAGTTGGATTGTAATCTAGTGCAATCAATATTTTTTTCATTTGATGTGTTTTTAAATTGTTTGTTGAGTTCTGTATATGCTTTCCATTCCCTGCCTGCGGCTGGCAGGCGTCTGAAAGAAGGTTTATGTCTTAAAAAGCTTTTTCGTTAAGACGGTCTTTGTTATTACTCTTCATCCCGTTGGCTGAAGTCAACGGCAAAGGATAATTCCCTGAATAAGTAATTTCGCTGATAAGGGCGATATTCTTTGCCGTCCCTGCCCGCGGCAGGCGGGTGCTTTAGCTGGCGGACAGGAATTCATCAGGATCTTTTCTATTCCCCCTGATTTTCATCCAGATCGTCGTGATCATCTCCACCTAAACTATAATAGTTGTTCTCTTCGTCTTCGCTGCCGATGATTTCCATTTCATCATCCAATTCAGATCCCGGAATATCCAAGTCATGATTCGAATGTTCATCATCCAAATCTGCTTTGTTTAATTTTTTGGTTCTGTGAATGTCTTCCGGATCGATATCGATCTCTTCCTCGTAGCTATTGTAGATGTCTTCCTCTTCAGGATAAACAGGATATCCGGGCAGAATGTCATCCTCTTTGTTTGGCTCTCGCCCCGCCAGGTTTGGTTTGTTGCTAATTACTGTTTTCATCCTGACTGGATTATTTATTCGTTTACTTTTTCTTCAGAAGAAGGTTCCAATTGCATATCCAAGCATTTCTGGCCCATTTTGGTCAACTCAACTTCGCATGAAATCTGAATCTCATCACTAACCATCAAACCGCCTGCTTCGGTGGTTGTGTTCCAGGTTAATCCCCAGTCGCTTCGGTTAATGGTTGTTGAAACGGTAAATCCGGCTCTTTCATTTCCCCACGGATCATTCAGCATTCCGCCAAATTGTACGTCTAGTTTAACGTTCTGGGTAATTCCAACCATGGTTAATTTTCCCCAGACTTCCTGATTGCCATCAGCATTGGCCGATCCCATTGTACTTGAAACAAATGTGATTTGCTTGTGGTTTTTTACATCCAGAAAATCACGGCTTCTCAGGTGTTTATCCCTTTTTTCATCACCTGTTTTTATGGATGAGGCATCTATCCAAAGATCGATTTCAGCAGTCCTAAAGTCTTTACCGTAGGTATAAATACTTGCATCAAATGTTTTAAACATTCCTTTAACATGTGCAATCATGAGGTGCCTGACTTTGAAGCTAATTTCACTATGCGACTGATCAATAGCCCATTTTGTTTTGGTTGATGTGTGATTTGTTTTCATTTTGGAAGTTATAAATGACTGATTCAATTTTGAATTTCCATTGCATCAGTGTATTCACCACGACGTGCGGCTAAGTTGCATTTAACCCTGTGATAGAGGGCTTTTTGTGCTTTCAATACGTTTTCTTCTTTGCCTTTCCAGATTTCCAGTGCCGGTTGCTGAAGGGCACGTCCATACGAAAATGACAATTCCCAGGGTAGTTTCGACTTAAACCTGACATTCATGGCATTTAACCGCGCCGAAGCCAGTTCTGCAGTTTGTCCGCCCGATAAAAATGTAATGCCTGGAACTGCTGCCGGAACAGCTCGCAAAAAACATTTCACTGTTGCATCAGCAATCGCATCATCCGACTCTTGTTTTGGACAGTCTAGCCCAGGAAGTACCATGTTGGGTTTTAGAATCATTCCTTCCAACGCGACTCCCTGCGTGTATAGATGAGAGAAAACGGTGTGAAGAACTTCTTCTGTTACTTCGAAGCATCGTTCCATCGTGTGATTGCCATCCATAAGCACCTCAGGCTCCACAATCGGAACTAATCCGGCCTCCTGACACAATGTAGCATATCGTGCTAATGTTAGCGCATTGGCCTCAATACAGGCGCGGCTGGGAATGCCTTCTCCGATGGTAATAACAGCACGCCATTTAGCAAATCGGGCGCCCATTTGATAATATTCAATCAGGCGATCGCGTAACCCATCGAGTCCCTCAGATATTTTCTCACCGGGATGACCAGCCAATTCTTTAGCTCCGGTGTCAACCTTGATGCCGGGAATGATTCCGGCATCAGTGATTACCTTAATCATGAGGATGCCATCTTTTGTTTTCTGACGGATGGTTTCGTCAAACAGGATTGCACCGCTGATCGACTCACCTAGACGGGGTGTTGTAACAATTAGTTCGCGGTAAGCACGTCGGTACTCTTCGGTCTCCGGAATTCCTAATTTAGCAAATCGTTTGTTGCAGGTTGGAAGACTTTCGTCCATGGCCAGTATGCCTTTATGGTTGGCAACCAGTGCCTTTGCTGTGTTAATTAGTTCTTGTAAATTCATGATTTTGTTTCTTTTGGTTTTATTATTCATTGATTCGTCTATTTCTTTATTGATGCCTGATTAGCAACGGCCTGCATGGCTTCTTTCACCTGATCAGGATCTCCGAGGTAATAATGTTTGATGGGACGAAGTTCATCGTCGAGTTCGTAAATCAGTGGAATTCCGGTTGGGATGTTTACATCGGCAATTTCTTCATCTGAAATGCCGTCGAGATGTTTGACCAATGCACGAAGACTGTTCCCGTGCGCTGCTATCAGAACTAGTTGGCCACTTTTTATCGTGGGTGCAATCTTTTCGAGCCAATAAGGTATTACCCGCTCTACGGTATCCTTCAGGCATTCCGTGTCGGGAAGTTGGTTCGGAAGCAGAAGTCCGTATTTTGGATCGTGGCGCGGATGTCTTGGATCTTCAATAGTCAGCGAGGGTGGCCGGACATCATAATTTCGCCGCCACAGTTTAACTTGTGCTTCGCCATATTTTTGGGTTGTTTCCGATTTGTTCAGACCTTGCAGTGCTCCGTAGTGCCGTTCGTTCAAATGCCAGTCCCGAACAACCGGAATCCACATCAGGTTCATTTCGTCGAGTACAATCCATAAGGTCCGGATGGCTCGTTTCAGCACAGAAGTGAATGCCACATCGAATGTAAATCCGTGTTCTTTTAGTAATCGTCCGGTAATACTGATTTCTTTTTTGCCATGATCAGATAGATCAACATCTGTCCAGCCACTAAAGAGGTTTTCCCGGTTCCATTCACTTTCTCCGTGACGAAGAAGAACGAGTTGATATGAAGTATGTTTTTGTTGACTGCTCATGAAATATCTGCTATTTTGAGTAGTCTAAGTTCTTAATCGATCGGTGTTAATGTGTTACATAACTATTGGGAATAGTTACATGATTCACACATTCTGAGGAAGATGGGAGAGCGGAAAACGGAGACAGAAGAAAGGAGATAGAAGCAGAGCTTTGGGAGAACGGACAATTTGTCCGTCAGCTAAAGCAGACGGCAAAGGATAGCTTTCTGATTGACCAAACTACATATTCCTACCGATATCCTTTGCCGTTGGCTTCAGCCAACGGACAGAAATCTAAACTATCAAACCGATTATTGAGCATCATCAAATCCGCTCAAAATCGATGAATCCTTCTTCAATGTCAATAAATATTAAACGTACTTTGAGCTTTTGTCCCACTTCCAAACCCTTGTATCCATCAACCAGTTTACCTTCAGCATGCGGATGATAAAGCCGCACCCAAGTGCCTTTTGGCGAGGCTCCGGTAACGATGGCTTCAAATACTTCGCCGATATGCGATTTCATGAGCATTGCCATGGCTGACTTTTCAACCAGTCGTTCTACTTTTCTTACATCATCTTCCTTCACTGTGCAATGGTGCGCAATCTGTTCCAGTTCTTCAATCGTATACGGAACGGGTTGATTGGTCAAGGCCGATTTGAGCAAGCGTTGTGTAACCAAATCGGGATAACGGCGGTTGGGTGCTGTAGAATGGGTGTAATCTTTTACCGCGAGTCCAAAATGACCTTCGGAAGTTGAATCGGGCGTTTCAACCACATATTCACCCGAACCTAATAGTTTAAGAACACTAATCGACATATCGACAAAATGCTCCGGATCGTTTAGTTTTATGTATTTCAGATATGCCGAAAGGGATTTGGAATTAGCAATCTCGGGAAGTAAAAATCCATTTTCAGAAGCAAGTTCAACAATCCGGTCCCATCGTTTGGGAGTGCGGACTACTCTTCGCAACGAAGGAAATTTCTTGGCTTTCAGGTAGCGGGCTGTGACTCCATTGGCGGCAATCATAAAATCTTCAATTAAACTTTTTGCTCTGTTTTTTTGCTCTGCCTTCATTTCGCTTAACGCATCGCCATCAAAGACTGGCCTGGCTTCAATGGTTTCAAATTCCAAAGCGCCATGTTCGTAGCGCAACTCCTTCATCTTTTGTGCTATTCGATCCTGTAACTGAATGTTTTCAGCCAGTCCTTCAACTTTCCTGACTTCTGTAGGAATAGAACCACTTCCTTCGAGCCATTCGCCCAAACTTTCATACTGGAGTCTTGCATGATTGAATACGTTGGCACAATAAACATCCGATTGCTGAATGGCTCCATCTTCGCCTACCACCATTTCAACCACAACGGCGCAGCGGTCTTCGCCCATTCGCATGGATGTAAAATCGGTTGATAATTTCTCCGGAAGCATTGGGAATAGCTGTGCGACTGTGTATATCGATGCTGTATTTTGCCTGGCGTGATCATCAATGCTGGATTGCAGGGTAACCAATGCATCCACATCGGCAATGGCAACCAGCAGCCTGACCTTATTTCCGGGCAATTGTTCGGCATACGATAGCTGGTCGAGATCAAGCGAATCTTCATTATCTACCGAACACCACAACAACTTGCGCATATCTTTGGCTTGTGCCGTTTTGCATGTTGCTGGGGAGCTTATTTCCCTTAATTCGGCGATTACCTCGGCAGGAAAATCTGGTGCTAATCCTCTTGAAATCATTGCCTTTCTTGCAATATTCTGTAAGCTAATCCGGTCAAAGTTCTTGCTCATGATATTTTATTGTGCTGTTTTTATTCTGAAATTACGATTTTACTTCCTGCATGGTTTAATATTGAATTGCTGTTACTCGCTTGTTTTACCATCAAATTTTTCATCCATTTTTTCGGCATCTTCTTTAGTATTCCTGATGGTGCCATCCTGATGATTCGGTGGGCCATAAATAGTGTACATTTTCAATTCGTCGGCACCTTTATTGATAATATTATGGCGGGCACCTGCCGGAACGACAATTGCGTCACCCTCTTTCACCTTGTATTCATTTCCATCAATAATACATTTACCTGATCCACTTTCAAACCTGAAAAATTGGTCATTATCGGGATGAACTTCTGATCCAATATCTTCACCTTCTTTTAGGGTCATGAGTACCAGTTGAAGATGTTTACCTGTGTATAAAACCTTTCTGAAATTTTCATTCTCCAAGGTGTCTTTTTCGATGTTGCTTTTAAATCCTTTCATGATTATTTCTCCTATTTTCAATTAGTTTTTTCGTTGATTGTGCTTAAAAGTAGTTTGGCTGCTTCTGCTGATGAAGCCGGATTTTGCCCTGTAATTAATAAGCCATCTTTTTTTACAAATGAACTCCAGTTATCGCCTTTGCTGTATTTGGCACCCAGACTCCTTAGTTCATCTTCCAATAAAAATGGAACTATCTGGGTTAAGTTAACAGCCTCTTCTTCAGTATCAGAAAAACCTGTTACCTCCTTGCCCTTCACTAAAGGTTCGCCATTTTCACCTTTCACCTTAATTAAAGCGGCAGGCGCGTGGCATACAAATGCGATTGGTTTTTGATGACGGTAGAAATCCTCGATTAAATGAATGGAGTGTTCGTCGTTTGCCAGATCCCACAATGGACCGTGGCCTCCGGGATAAAAAACCGCGTCATAATCTGTCTGATTAACTTCGCTTAACTTGAAAGAGTGAGCAACCTGATCGATCGCTTCAATATCGCTGTAGAACCTTTCAGTGGCCGGGGTTTGTGCATCAGGAGATTCACTTTTGGGGTCAACAGGTGGTTGACCTCCTTTGGGAGAAGCAATGGTTAATTCGGCTCCTGCATCGGATAAAATATAATAGGGTGCTGCAAATTCTTCAACCCAGAAACCGGTTTTCTCACCGGTTGTTCCCAAATCAGAATGGGAGGTAAGTACTATTAATATTTTCATAACTTGCTTTTTAAGATTTTATTAATGATTTGTTGTTTTGTAGTCAAGACGATTAATTTTTAATAGTCTAAGTTGTAAATCGATCTTCAGAAAAGTGTTACATAACTTTTAAAAAGAATTACAACATTCACACATTCGTATTCTTTCGTAAACGAATAAATATTTTGAGTATCTCGTTGAACAGGAGAGGAACCAGACCTAAAGAAATGGCAATAACCCAACCTCGAAAATCGAGCATTTGCAAGTGAAAAGCACGTTGCATTGCCGGGATACCAATTACGATTAACTGAAGAAATACACCCAAAACAATTGCTCCTATCAGGTATTTATTCGAAAATATACCAATAGTAAAAATTGACTTTTTACTATTTCGTAATGCTAACGAGTAGAACAACTGGCACATTACCAGAACCATAAAAGCCATGGTCCGTGCATATTCAACTATATTTACCGGTACTGAATGATCAAACGGACTAAATCCATGTTCGTAATATCCGAACCAGAAAGCGATAATGGTAAGAGCACCAATCAGTAAGCCACCAAGAATAACATGCATACCCGCGCCGCCGGCAAAGAAACTTTCTTTCGAATCCCGTGGTTTTTCATTCATCACATCCGGGGTTCCGAGATCCATACCCAACGCAACTGCGGGGAACGAATCGGTAAGCAGGTTAATCCACAGAAGCTGGGTCGCAATGAGTGGGGCTTCCCAGCCAATCAGAAGCGAAACAAACATGGTTATTACTTCTCCCAGATTGCAGGTAATCAGGAAGATGACAGATTTCTTGATATTGTTATAAATATTCCGTCCTTGTTCAATTGCTGATACAATGGTTGCAAAGTTATCGTCGGTTAGAATCATATCCGACGCGCCTTTGGCAACATCGGTACCCGTAATTCCCATGGCTACTCCAATATCGGCAGCATTTAACGAAGGTGCATCGTTTACACCGTCACCGGTCATAGATACTACGTTCCCATGAGCTTTTAAGGCATGCACGATCTTTACTTTATGCTCTGGCGAAACCCTTGCAAAAACACGATATCCCTCAACCTTTTCTGAAAATTCTTCTTCCGAAAGTTCATCAATTTCCTGACCGGTAATGGCTTGGTGAATGTTTTCAGCAATTTCAAGTTCATTGGCAATGGCAAATGCAGTATTCTTGTGGTCACCGGTAATCATGATGGTGGTAATTCCGGCCAGTTTTGCTTTCTGAATTGATTCTTTCACTTCCAGCCGGGGAGGATCGATCATTCCAACAAGGCCGGAAAGTACAAGATTTTTTTCCATTTCAGATGGTTCAACAACTGAATTGACCTGTTTGAAGGCTACGCCCAATGTGCGGAGTGCCCGGCTCGACATAACTTCGGCTGCATTGAGATAATGCGATTTATGTGAATCGGTAATCGGGATAACTTTCCCGTTTTCCAAAACATGAGTACACTTTTGAATGAGGTTGCCGATAGCTCCCTTGGTATAAACGGTTAACTTACCTTCTTCTTCGTTTAAAGTTGACATTAATTTACGGTCGGAATCGAATGAATATTCACTCACGCGTTTGTTTTCGGCATGAATTGTTTTTCGGTCAATTCCCAGGTCATCGCCCAAAATCAGCAACGCAATTTCTGTCGGATCGCCTGTTCTGTGCCCATTTTTGTATGTTGCATCGGAGCAAAGAATCATCGCTTTGGCAAGTAGCTTTACATCTTCTGTTGCACTATTTCCTGTTCCATGTTCCACCGCTATTTCGCCTTCCAGATTAAAATAAACTGTTACAGTCATTTTGTTCTGGGTTAGGGTTCCCGTTTTGTCGGAGCAAATGATGTTGACCGAGCCAAGCGTTTCAACAGCCGGTAATTTTTTGATGATGGCATTTTTCTTCGACATGCTGATCACGCCGATTGAAAGCACTACCGCAACGATGGCTGCCAGTCCTTCAGGAATAGCTGCTACGGCCAGTGAAACCGACATCAGGAACATTTCAGCCACATCGCGTCCTTGAAGCACAGCAACGATAAAGATGAAAATACATATCCCGAGAGCCATCTTGCCCAGGTTTTTCCCCAAATGGTTAAGGCGTATTTCCAGCGGCGTCTTCGATTTTTCTTCGGTATTAATGATGTTTGCAATCTGACCAACTTCGGTGTTCATCCCGGTTTCAATCGCAACCCCAACGCCTCTTCCGTTGGTAACAAGAGTCGTCATGAAAGCAATGTTTGTACGATCTCCCAGAGGCGTTTTCGGATCGGTTAGAATAATCGAGGCATCTTTTTCTGAAGGGACTGATTCGCCTGTTAGTGCCGATTCCTCGATTTGAAGATTGGCCGACTCAATCAGGCGAATATCCGCAGATATATACCTTCCTGCATCGAGTATCAGGATATCGCCAGGCACCACCTGATCGGAATGAATCTCCCGGACATCTCCGTTTCTGCGGACCAATGCCTTGGGATGTGACATTTTCTGAAGTGCTTCAATCGCCCGTCCGGCTTTTATTTCCTGAATTACACCCAGAATAGCATTAGTAATTATCACGATTACAATGATGACCGAATCAACATACTCGCCCAAAAAAAGTGTGATAATTACCGCCACAAGCAAAATGTAGATGAGCCAGTCCATCAGTTGTGCAATAAAAATCCTGAAAATGCTCTTCTTCTTTTTTGCAAGAAGCTTATTTGGGCCGTATTTCTCCAGACGGATTTTTACTTCTTCATCAGAAAGCCCTTGAATAGGATCAACACCCAATTCTTTAATTACTTCTTCATTTGATTTGGTAAACCACATGGATTGAGAATTCGCATTAGATTAAAGCAGTCAGAAGTCAGGAGACCGAGGTGTTCTGTCTTCTGACTTTTGACTCCGGTTCGCTAATATCTTACTTTCAGCGCAATGTTTCCCAGAGATTTGAATTCTTTCTGGTTGGTAAATATGGCACGTCCTTTTTTTGAAATGACTTCCCAGGCCATTTCGCTGGTAATGTCGTCGATCACACCAGGCAAGGTGACATCGGTTGCTAAATCGAATGAATACCGTCCATTCATTTTCACAGCCTGGTGATAACCATCGCGAATAATCAATAAGTCACCACGGCCTCCTTTAACAGCAATAAAAATATCAAGTAAATCGGTAATCACTCTGCCATGCCCTTCGGCCTCGAGCATTTCCTGAATAAGTTTGGCTCTTCCTTCTTCCTGAATAGCAACAACTATTTCCCATGCTTCGGCAGCTATAGAATGATTAGGGGTATCGTTGTAGTTTATACTGGCATTTCCGAGATAAATGGAAGGTTTATCGGCAACCTGTTTCAGGCGGCTCCAATTGTTTTCAGTGCAGATCACGACAACATTCATGTCGGTTTTATAGTGAATTTTCACCAGGGCTTTATCAATTTGATTGAAAAATTCACGAACCAGATTGTCAATTTGCTTCCCATCGCTCGATTTATCCAGATCAGCTAAAAAATAGGGGTTTTTTGCAAAGGTGAAATCGTCATTCTTTATTTCTCCTGAAATGCCGTCGTTTATGGCATGCAATAAGCGAACATCTGTCTGCGAAAGCACCAGGACGAGGTATTCTTCCATCCGGTTAAAATCTTTGATCAGAGGTTTAATCACAAAGTTTTCGGCCACCGAAACGGTATTCTTCAAAATTGGCCACGACGATTTTATAATTTCTGTGGTTGAGTCAGAAAGGAAAATGTGGATGCTGTCCAGATTATAGTCGGCATCTATTTCCTCTTCCAGATGGTCGATTTTTTCAAGCAGATTATTCACCTCATATTGGCCGAACTCATTAACCACATGGTCGTGCGCCTCTTTCAAAAGTTTTTGGAGTTCAATCGCATCTTTTTGATTGTCGGGGTATTTTCGGTGAGTGTTCATGGATATGGTAACGCATGGATTACTTCTCTCAGAAGCAAGCTTTTCTAATTTTTCTTTTTTCATTTTTCTATTTTTAATTGACCACCCTTGGCGGAATGTTTATATGTGAATTTCAACACTTGAATAAAGGTAATAAGGCTGTAAGCAAGAAGTCTTACACAACTTTTGCAAAGAGTTACATCATTCATACCTTTTTTAGCTCGTGCGCGATTATTGGGCTTATTCTATGCTAGAAATTCGTATAATTTCTTTGGCAATTTCTTCGGGCGAAAGAACAAAATCGATGCATCCACTGGCGATGGCGCTCGCTGGCATATCAGGTTGCGCCGCTGTTCCAGGCTTCTGGGCGATTGTGATTCCACCTACTTCTTTAATTCCGCAAAGGGCATCGGCTCCATCTCCATCATAACCCGAAACAATAATGGCGATTAGTTTGCCATCCCAGTTTTGAGTCAGCGATTTCATGAAGACAGTAATCACATTGGGCCAGCCATGCGGTTTCGATATTTGCTTTAAACGGAATTCACCGTCAAGTACGTGTAAATCACGTTTTTCAGGAATAATGAAAATATGATTGGGCTTGATATCTAATTTTTCAGTAATCAGTTCAACAGGCATTTGGGTATAGTGGGGGAGAATCTCGTGAAGCAGGGTAGCAACTTGCCTTAAATGATTAACTATAACAATAGCAATACCCATATCGACTGGCAGATTCTTTAATAACCTGGTATAGGCATCCAGGCCACCAGCCGAACCCCCAACGCATACAATCGGAAAATCTTTCGGAGTTTGATTTGCTTTCATAAGGACTGTTTTTTTGATGTAAGTAACATTAATGGATTTGCAGTATTCTCATAATTAATGAGTTTTAAATACACGGCTCCAACAATGCGGATATCCATTCGAACCAAAATAGGTATGCAATTGTCGTCGTTGGTAAGCCAAATGGTTAGGTCGTTGGTCGATTTAAACATACGCCCGACCTCAACAATTGGGCTGAGTTTAAAACAGCTAATTTTTCCGAATTTAGTTCGGATGGTATCTTTCCCATTAAATACCAGATGAAACGGAAATATTTCATCGGAAAAATACATGTTTACAAAGACGGTGTCGCCTTTATTTACTTTCGAAAAATCGACTCTTCTCAGGTAATAAAAAGTTGAAGAAAGGTCGAGAATTTTTTCAGGAACTTTATGGACTCCTGATATGCTTGAAGTTATCGTGTTGTTGTCTCGGTTGTAGGTAACCTCGTTGTAATGCTTGTAGCGCCCTTCCCTGATATCGCGAACCGATTTTAATGGTAAATTGGTTTTTTTGTCAAACCAGCTTTCGTAAATATCCTCTACGCCATAAATGGTATTTGCCAATCCGGTGGTTTGTCCAATAGCCAGAGCGTGAAAGACTTTTTTGCCATCGTAAACAGTGTCGGTTAACGATAGCGTGGTGGTTCCGCCCACTACAAAACCATACTTAATTTGATAGGTGAGTTTCTCGTTCCCAACAAATGCCTGATTGGTTTTGACCGGTGGAGTAAATATTTCCTGCGAATCAACAGATAGCGCATTAAACAAAAGTGTAAAGAGAAAACACATTTGGATTCTCATGGCCTGAATGTCTTTTAAATGACTGAATACGATAAGTAAAGAAGAGTACAATCCCTGAGGAAAGTGTTATACAACTTTCGTAAAGAGTTACATCATTCACACATTCTCCGGATAAACCGAGGGTAAGGAATTGGCTCTGAATGAACCAGACAAGGCCAGTTTGCAACAGAAGAGTAGCCTTTCGTTTTTAGCTAAAGGAACCCGACCTTTATATAAATAAATATGCAACACCAATGGCATTGCATATTTTGATTAAGTACTAATGCCGAACATTTATCCCAAGCTTTAATCATACAGCGAAAGCTGCGAAAGAGATCAGTTGAGGGATAAAATCAATTTTAAATTTAAAGGTAAGCGTATAGCCTTTAATCTATTATATTATCCTGTAAATAAGAAATATCATTCAAATTGGCTTCAGTATAAATGATTTATTTTTCGGCAAATTTGATGAGCTCTGAATTAAACTTTTTGGTTTCTTCCAGGAACAGGCTGTGCCCGCTTTTCTCAAAAGTAACGAGGTGTGAGCCTTTAATACCGGCTTTCATTTGTTCAGCCAGATCAAAAGAGCAGATCTTATCGTTTTTGCCATGTAAAATCAAGGTTGGAATGGTAATTTTTGCCAAATCGGGTCGAAGGTCAGTGTCCCGCAATGCGACCAAACATTCGGCAGTTGCATGTGATGATGCGCTTAATCCAATCCCATTCAGCCAGGTGCCAATGCCTTCATTCAATGAGGTTTCGTTGGCTGAAAATATCTTTGCAAAATCAGCCAGAAGCTTTGGCCGATCTTTATAATTCAATTTAATCAGGTCGTCAACGGCCTTTTGAGGAAGATTATATGGGAAATCTTCGCGCTGTGTCCAACTCGGGACTGCGGCTCCGGCCAAAACTAATTTAGTTACCTGATCTTCATTATAGGCAGACACAAATCTCACTGCAATTGAGCCACCCATCGAAAAGCCAACCAACATAGCATCTTTGATGTCCAGTTTATCCAAAACCCGCTTAATGTCGAGGGCATGTACATCGTAATGATAGGATCCGTATGGTTTATCCGATTTGCCAAAACCTCTCAGGGAGATTCCAATAACCCGAAAGTTTTTATTGACCAATTCGTTGTACTGGTACTCGTACATTTCGTCGCTTAACGGCCATCCGTGAATTAATACAATTGCTTTGCCTTCTCCTGCATCTGTAATGTGCAGGTGAACATTGGTTTCTACTTTAATGTATTCGGCCCTGGCCTTGCCAGCGTGTACTTTTTCTTTAATGTTTTCCATGGGTTAAAATATTTGTTGTTATTCAGGAATGTTATATAATTTGCAAACGTCTTGGTATGACATACTGCGCAGCTTAGCTTCGTTTGTGCTCCTTGATGATGCGGCCTTCAGGGTTGGAATGTTACCCGGAATAGCTATAAATCTAAATTTATTGCCTGTAGTTAGTGGTTTTGAAATCATATCAGAAGTAAATTCAATACTTCCATATTGGTGGATTAAAAAACTCCAGTTGGTATCAACAGCATAAGCTGGCAGGGGTCTTACCGAAGTTGCATCGTACAAATCGCCGGCAAGCCAAACATAGGCCAGAACTACCCCATTTTCAACAATATCGGCGGTTAAATCGGGGGCATTAACATCGAAATACCAATCGCCCGAAGTTCCCAACCAAGCTGTTGGCGTCATCCATTGAGAATAATATACTTCAGCATTCAGTCCATCGAGGCCCGCAGGTCCCGGTTCACCCTTATCGCTACAGGATGTAAAGCTAAGTATCGCAAATGCGATTAAAAAAATAGTTTTTACTGTTCGTTTCATGTTTTTTTATTTAAGTGACAATTTTATTCTTCGATTTTGGGATAATCCACTTTATATTTATTCAAGAGCGAATTCAGTGATTCGTAATAGGTTTGTAAATGGTTCAATGTCATTTTCGGATCTTTTTCAGTAGGAATGGTTGCCGGCATTTCATCTAAATATTTTGATAGCTCCGGATAATGATCTTTTATCGTCATGGTAATCTCCAGAATTTTTGAATTCAACTCCTTTTCAATGTTTTGGTAAGCCTCATTTTTATTTAAGTTTAGCCCAGGAAGCTCAGGTTGGATTGCATCCGATAAATGATCGGACTTTTGATTTTTTGTCGTTTTAATTGTTGAACGGTGTTTCATGTTTTTATGATTTATGTATTCATTGTCTTCGTTTTATTGAATGATTATTAACCGAGTCGACAAATTTTTCAAGCTGGATATTGAATTCGTATGAATTTTCAATGTTGCTTAAATGACCGGCATGTTCAATGATTTTCAGTATTGAACCTTTTATGCTTTTTTGCATCATACGCGCAGCATCCGGAGGTGTGACCTGATCTTCTTTTCCAACCAGAATGAGTACAGGGATGCTTATTTTGTGCAGGTTAGTGCATGTTTCTTTACGTCTGGCTAAAGCAAACAAAGTTTTGGAGAGCGATGGGAGCGAAGCTTCCATGATTATCTCCTTTATCATTTCAATTTTTTCTTTGTTGGTTACAAAAGATTCAGGTGCAAAAAGAGTTTTCACGCTGGCAATTGCATATTGTTCCAGTCCTTTTTCCTGAATACTTTCAATGGTTTTCATTCGTTTATCTGCAACTTCAGGCGTGTCGGCCACGCAGTTGGTGTCGCATAATATTAGGGCGTAAAATCGTTTTGGGAATTTTTCAATTGCATTTAAGGCAATGTATCCGCCCATAGATAAGCCACATAACATGGCCGTTTCTATTTTCAAGGTATCCAGCAAGTCAATCAAATCGTCAACGAAAAGCTCGATCGAGAAATCTACCGTGCCGGCGTTTGAATTTCCAAACCCACGGATATCGTACGCAATCACACGACAATTCTCTAATAGCAAATCGACCTGCTTGTTCCACATCGACTTATTAAAAGGAAAGCCATGAATGAGGATAATTACAGGCGCATTGCTTGGTCCTTCATCGGTGTAACTAATCGTGTGGTTATTTATTGTCATCTCCATATTGGTTCCCATGTATCGCATAATGTTGATTTTGTTTGATTTTTTTCTGAGTTTATTTTCATTTATCTCTTTGTAAACACGCAGAGAAGAAGATGCAAAAAAAAATGCACCTTCTCTCTGCATTTGCTGTTCAACTTAATAGGAGGGATAAATGCTACTTGTGTATCGAAAATGAGCTTGTTGCCTGATTAGCTTGCCGGACTTTCAATTTGACTAACCAGATAATTTTCAAGACCCATCTGATCGATTTGTGCTCGTTGAATTTCAGCCCAATCAACATGGCCTTCTTCCATTTTCAGGATTTTGGTCAACAGATCGGCTGTGCCTTGGTCGCCAACTTCGCGGGCAAGCTTGATTGCACTGTTGTAAGCCAGGACTGCATCCAGTTCATCGCCATTGTCGTTGCTTATCATTTCCAGAACAGTTTTTCCAATCTTCATCGGATTTAGCTTTGATACTGTTGGCGCTCCCTCGAAAAAGATGATCCGTTCGATTAGCCATTCAGCATGGTGCATTTCGTCCATCGCTTGTTTTCGGATAGCCATATGTAGTTTTCCGTAACCCCAGTTTTCGCACATTTCGGAATGCACCATATATTGGTTTATGGCTGTTAATTCGTCTGCCAATAGCGAATTCAATACTGTAAGTAATTCTTTGTTCCCTTTCATCGGTATGAGTTTTTAATGAATGAATTTTTGAGAGAACTAAGTTGAGGCCTTTACAAGTAAATGGGTTACAGAATTTTTAGGAAATGTTACATCATTCTCACATTTTTGGGTGTGGTGCTTTTCAGTTGAATAATGCAAGAAGAATGAAAATTTTTATCGAAACTGATGGTTATAAGGTGAGAGTTTCAAAGCATAATATATAAAGACAGATTCAGCTTAGAACAGTATATTTGATTATGAAATAGCGGATAATCCCAACATTCCGATTAAATAAACAATCTGTATAATGAAGGGAATCTATAAAAGTCTAAAAGATTATTTTTATAAATACTGCTCGTTTAGTGAATTTCCGGATAATTGCTTGTTGTTGATATATTTGCATCCCAATCTTCAAAAGTCAATGGTTTTCGTTTTTTCCATGTGTACACTTTCATTCTGAATACCATGATTTTATTGGA
Source organism: Prolixibacteraceae bacterium (assembly GCA_963676375.2). Lineage (GTDB taxonomy): Bacteria > Bacteroidota > Bacteroidia > Bacteroidales > Prolixibacteraceae > Aquipluma. The sequence goes on along the minus strand of CAXXPT010000012.1, from coordinate 389,682 downwards.
ATAGTCAGGATTGATTTTATTTGATTTTGGCATTTGATTTTTTGCAAGGATATAATATTCCCAGGTTGAGCGATATTCCGGAGCCCTAATTACATTCCAGGTAGTGTCAGCTACAATTATATTAGCAATCCCGTTCGATAGCTGAACCGATTTAATAACGGGTTTGTTAAAATACATCATATCTTCTGGTATTGAGGATACTCTGATCGTATCAAAATTAATATAACCGGATTCCCGAATGGTATCCTTTACAATTGTGTTGCAATCATTCAGATAAATCTCGTAGCTTTCTTTTTTTGTAAGCGATGCTGTAACTTCTTTGATGGTATCAATAGAAACCCTGCTGGCACCATTCAGAAATGAAGGATACTTTGTTTTTGCATTAGCCCAAACCGAGATAAATAATATGAGGAAAATAAACAACTTTTTCATTCTTAAAACCTGATGTAATACTATGTAATTTCAATCAACGAATGTGATTCTTTTAAGTCTGAAAAGTGTTACACAATTCTGAAAATGAGTTACATCATTCTCACATTCCGGGATTAATCGATCTGTTTCTTTGGACCGATCATTTCTTCAGGCGAAACCGGTAACTCAGCTTGATTTTGATTTGGCCACGAAAATTGACCGAATATTCAAAACCTGAATTCGACCTTATTTCCAGACCCGTGAAACCGAAATCGTTCATGCAATTTCGAAAACCATTTGCGTGTCTGCGAATTCTGAGAAGGAAATTTTGAAAACACTATAGTATATCTGTAGTGAAAATCGGTCGGTAGAAATGTCGATTTACGGGTATTGGATTGTCCCGTATGGGTAAAAGACATTTTTAGAATAAGTGAAATAGATTGCTAATAAGTGAGTTAATTCGATTTTCAGCTCTGAACCAAATTGTTATTGATATTTTCGAAGGATTTGCGCCGTATAGGCATGAGTTGCTTGTATTGAGAAGGATTTAATCCGGTGATCTTTTTAAACTGATTTGACAGGTGGGCTACACTGCTGTAATTTAATTCGTCAGCGATTTCAGTAATATTCATATCGCTGTAAACCAGGAGTTCTTTTGCCTTCTCAATTTTGTGGCCGATAAAAAAATGTTCAATCGTTTCCCCCTGATTTTTTGAAAAAAGGTTGGCTAAATAGGTGTAACTGTATTTTAGTTTTATACTTAAATAGTCCGATAAATTTATGACCAGCTGTTTCTCGTTGTAATGAATTAATTCGATGATAATAGTTTTTATTTTTTCAACCAATATCATATTCCGCTCTGTAATTATCGAGAACCCCGATTCTTCCAGAATTTTATTAAGAGCACTCTGCTTCGCTTCTGAAATGTCTTCCATGATTTCAACTTCGCACAATTCAATGGCAACACAATGCAACCCTAAAGTCTCAAGTTCTGACTTTACGATTATCTTGCAACGAGTGCTAACCATATTTTTGATGTAAAGTTTCATTATTTATTTGAAGCGCGAATGATTATTGTATGCCAATAAATCGCTTCTAAATCTTTATGTGTTGGTTAATATTAATACCGAATTCTACGTGGAGGGTTTGTCTATTGTTCAGCTTTTAAAGTCTGAAATATCAATTACCGATAACAGACATTTCTGGTCATCACCGCTAACAATGCCTTCCATGTATACCTTGCATGTTGAACCATTGTCGGAACCAATGGTCACTTTACACGATTCTTTCCCATGTCTGGAATAAACCTTCCTGAAAAAATCGTTGAAAACAGGCAGCGAATCTTTGGTAATAAATAGCTTTAAATTGCTGTTTATCAAACTAAAACGTTTGTCTCCAAGTATGTCGGCCCCAGTGAAGTTCAATTCAGATATATTGGCATTGCTATCGAGTGTAAAATAGCCCATAGGAGCAAGGTCGTACACCATGGTGTATTTTTTCAGGGCTGCTTCTGCAGTTTCATAGGCTTCCCTTAACTCTTCGTTCTGCATCTCCAGTTCAATCTGATGCACCTGAAGTTCGTGAAGAAGTTTTTTCGAATCATTCTCTACTACCTGATTATCTGTTCTTTTTCCCTTCTGCTTTAATTTTTCTTCAGCTTTTAACCGCAACTGTTTAGCGTCTGTGTAGTTCATTTCTTCGTTATGCATCACTTTTACATTTAATTGTTTAATTAATTATTGTTCCCATTACTTAATGTTGGAAGCAAAAAATCAAAATCATGAAATTTAAACAGTTCTTACAGAGAAGTTTACAGATTCAATATCTCTTATTGGTTTTTTGAAATCAGAATCAATCCAATGGGTATTTTCTGATCGTTTAAAATGAGATTTGCCGACCATTCAACATCAAGGATTTGATCTCCATCCGCTATGACTTTCAACCTGAATTTGCTATCCTGGGCTTCGGCAAACAACTTTTTCAACTCTTTTTCAGTCCTTTTTCGTTCCGGCTCCGGCACAAAAGATTGAATGAAGTTCTGATCCAGCATGTCTTCGCGTTTTTTACTGAAAAATTTCCCGGCTTCAGTATTAAACTCCTCGATCTTTAGCTCAGGCGAAAGTTTAATGATTTTATCCGACGACAGATCAAAGAGCAGCCGATTCATCTGTTCCGATTCATTTAATTGCACTTCAATCTGTTTCTGGCCCGACATATTAAAAAAGGTAATAACCAGGCCGTCGATCCGGTCATCGTATGTGCGGTAAGGCATAATGCGAATCGAAAACCAACGCCCGTCTTTGGTTGCTATTTGTTTTTCAATATGGATGAGCGTTCTTAAAACTTCGAGGGCATCGTCAACCAATTCGGGGTAATCGAGGTCTGATGCCTGATCGGTGAAAGGACGGCCAATGTCGCTTTTTATTAGTTTGAAAATCTTTGTAGTCTGGTTGGTATAGCGGCGTATATTTAATTCTTTATCAAGGAATAGGGTCGCAATATCGGTACTGTTAAGCAGGTTCTTCATGTCGTTGTTCACCCTCGAGTATTCGTCAACTTTCGACTGCAATTCAGCGTTTACCGTTTGAAGTTCTTCATTCAGGCTTTGCATTTCTTCTTTTGAAGTGGTAAGCTCTTCATTGGTCGATTGAAGTTCTTCATTGGTCGATTGCAATTCTTCGTTGGTTGACTTCAGTTCTTCCTGGGAAGTATTCATTTCTTCAAGAGTACTCTGCATCTCTTCACGGGCGTGCTGCAACTCTTCCTCCAATTTCGATTGTCTCAAGCTACCGACGACCATTTTCCCTTTTTTTGTGCTTTTTTTTGCATCGGCAATTGTGGGCACATCAGTAAAAATAATCATAACCATGTTTTTTAAAGGCTCTGGTTTTTCGATCCATTGAATTTTAACATTTGCCGTCAGCGAAGAATCGTTTGAACCAATTCTAATGTTATGCAAAATCACTGTTTCCTTCGTTAAAATGGCCTTGCGGAAGGCGATTGGAAATTCGCTTTGCAAGCCTTCGCGCAACATGGCAAAAATATTCAGGTTTGCTTTACCAACTGCCGGTTCAAGGTATTTTCCGGTACGTCCGCTAATATAAACAATGTCGCCATCGGGGGTCACCAAAACTCCCGGAGGAGAAAAATGATGCAATAATAATTCATCGGCAAGTGATTGAATATTTGGCGCTAAAGAGCTGGGAGTAAGTTTTTCAATATTGGTCATTTTTGTTCGGGAAAAAGATGATGGAAAATCGAATAATTCTGGACTCAGTGCATTATCAGCGCGTTTGAAGATTCTAAGTTTAGCATCAACAGGAGTAAACAGATAACTCTGTTTGCCAAGCGACTCCGAACTACCCAAAATCATTATTCCTTCAGGATTAATACAATAGTAAAAAAGTCCAAGTATTTTTTTCTGCAATTCTGTCTCCATATATATCAACAGATTGCGGCACGTGAGTATGTCAATTTTAGTAAATGGCGGATGCATCACAATGTTTTGTTGCGCAAAGACAACCATCTCTCTTATTTCAGGATTAATCCGGAAACCTTCACCGGTTGAAACGAAAAAACGATTCAGCCGGTTGGGTGAAACATGGTCTGAAATACTTTTAGGAAACAGACCCTTCCGGGCGGTTTCAATAGCTTCGTTATCCAGATCGGTTGCAAATATCTGTAACGAAATGCCCCCGTTGGGGTTGAATTTCTCGATTGCTTCTTTAAAAATAATAGCCAGGGAGTAGGCTTCTTCTCCGGTAGAACAACCTGGTATCCATGCCCGTAATGTGGTACTTGTTTTTTGACGAGCAAAAATTTCAGGAAAAATACTTTCATTGAGCTTATCCCAAACGTTGCAGTCGCGAAAAAAGTTAGTTACTCCTATGAGCAATTCCTTGAAGAGTATGTCTAATTCTTTTGGATTTTTTAGTAGAAAGTGAACGTACGAATCTATTCTGTCGATTTTGTGGATGCCCATTCGTCGCTCAATTCGCCGATACAAGGTATTTTTCTTATAGAATGTAAAATCGTTTCCGGTGTGATCGCGAAGCAGAATAATGATTTTATCGAGTGAACTCTGATCCTTGACTGCAATTTCAATATCTGGCTTGATGAACGGAATTTGTTTCATGAAATCAAAAAGCCTTGACGGCATCTCACCCGGAGAGGCTACAACATCTACCAGTACGGAATCAATACCACTTAGCGGCATGCTATTGTAAGTGGCCGTGGCCGGATCCTGAACCATTACAATTCCGTTATTTTCTTTGATGGCCCGGATACCCAAACTACCGTCGGAACCCATGCCCGAAAGAATAACACCAATGGCAAGCTCCTTGTGGTCGATGGCCAACGAACGAAAGAAAAAATCAATGGGCAAACGCAGTCCTCTCGATTCAACGGGCTGAAACAAGTAGAGAACACCTTTTAGTATCGACATGCTTGCATTGGGCGGAATCACATATACGCAGTCGGGTTTTACTACCATGTGGTCTTTTACCTGGAAGACTTTCATTTTGGTAATCCGCTGAAGCAATTCGGGTAACATACCTTTTTGCGTAGGATCCAGATGCTGAATAATGACATAAGCCATACCAGTGTTTTCCGGTATATTCATAAGAAATTGTTCAAACGCGTCTAACCCGCCAGCCGATGCGCCGATACCAACTATGGGAAACATTCTGGAATCCGAAGCAGAATTTTTTTCTTTTGACGGAACTTTCGATTTTATTTTTTCGGATTTCATATGCATTTAGTTCATTATCTGTGAATATCGGCATTTAAAATGAGACGGGCATGCTTGTTATCCACCAAAGGGGTTAAATCGCAACAATTTCAGTACTTTTTACCAATGCGATGCGACATATAGGTAATGTACGTCGCGTTTCTATGCGAATTCCATAACCTTGCTTAATTCCTTTTCCTCCAGAAGCATTACTTCGTCTTTCTCAATATTTGTATAGAGGTTACAATTCATTGAATCAATACGTATCAACAATCGTGTCTGGCCTAAAACATTAATAACCTCTCCTTTAATCCCTTTAAACGAACCATGCAAAACTTCAACCGAAACTCCCCGTTGAATTCGTTCATGGGAAACCGTGATCTCATGCTCACTTTGGGCAAGAAACATCTTAATGCTATTAATCTGATCTTCAGGGATCGATTGTGCCCTTCCTCCAAAACTCACATAGCTTACTGCCCCAGTTGTATTTAGTACATTGAAAAATTCCTTATAGCTAACCTTTACGAATATATAGCATTTAAATAATGGCTCTTCAACCCATTTCTTACGGTCGCTCCAATATTTAAGGACCTTCCTCATAGGTAAATAACACTCGATATTTTTCTCTTGCAAATTATCGAAAAGCTTCTTTTCTGAATTAGCTCTTACATATACTGCAAACCATTGATATTTTGATTTTTCTAACATTATAATTCCTGTTTCGTTCGTATATAATTTGTTTTTTAATTGTCGAATGGAATTCGCGTGAAAGAAAATATTCATTCCTGCTGATGGTTCCATGGATCATGCTCATTTCATTATTAATAGAATTTCATCAGACCTAAGAAATGGATATTAAATATTTTCCTCAATTCAATAAGGCGAAGACTTCATGATTTTGCACCCAATGTACAAGTACAATTAAACTCCAAAAGAATTTTCTAAATCTTTCGGTTTATGTTTGTCTATCTCCATACTAAATATTTCAATTTTTTGAAAACAGAGATTTAGTACCAAATTTTGTTTCTTCTTTCTTTCGAGAAAGCCATTCCAACTAAAAAGCCTATGGCTAAACTAATTGGAATTTGCAGCCATTTAAGATTATTCATGCTTATCGATAAATCTGCCTGACTTTGATCTAAATTCAAAAAAACTAACACAAAAAACAAAACCGATGCTAAAATGAGGAGGGTTTGCCTTGAAATGCTTCTCATAATTTATTTTTTTTTTATTGGTTAATACTTCCCTGTTTTTTGTTACTGATCCTGAATGTCAGTAAATTGTGCTGATTTGGTGCGTTTATGTACCGTTGTTGTATCAGACTTTGACAAGAATGCCCTTAACATCCATACTATTTTTTCGTGTTGCTCTATGATGCTGGTTGCCAAATCGGATGTGATCGAATCGTTGAACTTATTCGTGAGTGGTATGATGTTTTCCCGTATGATTCCAATAACCGTTTTGTGATCGGTAACCAAAGTTTGTATTATAAATGTTGAATGATCAAAATTGTCGATTCCTTCGATAAGTCTGGTTAAATTCAGGAAATTCTGCATTGAATATAATGAAAAATGCCCGAGTGAATGAACCCGTTTAGCGATATGATCGACCATCTCGTCAAGTATTTCATATTGAATCTTGAAAAAATTGCGCAGTTCGTAAGGGCTTGGACAACTGACATTCCAATATGCATTCCTGATTTTGGTAGAAAGCAGATATTCGTCAGCCAACAGTAAATTGAGCGCGATTACAATTTCCTCGATATTCTTGTCTGGTATTTCTTGCCTGGTGGTTTTCACGATTAAATATAACGTGGTAGTGTAAATTTGAATTTGCTTCCTTTATCTGGTTCGCTCTCAACCCAGATTTTTCCACCATGAATGCTGACAAATTCTTTGCAAAATAAAAGGCCGAGCCCTGTACCCTGCTCATTATTTGTGCCTGATGTTGAATGAAATTCGTTGTTTCCAAAGAGCTTTTTTTGAATTGATTTGGAAATTCCAATCCCATTGTCGGCTACCTCAATTTCAACAAACGGTTTGCCTTCTTTTGCACTGATAAAAATAGTATCGCCTGTTTTTGAGAATTTTATGGCATTGCTGATCAGATTTCTGAATATGGTCTTAACCATCTGCTGATCTGCAGTTACATATAAATTGTTCATTACTGAATGCCCCATGTATATTTGTTTTTGGGCGGCTGAGGTATTAAAACTTTCAAATTCGTTACTGATTAATTCGCACAGATTAATTTTGACCGGATTGAAGCTTTTCGCTTTATTTTGCGAAATAGACCATGCCAAAAGGTTGTCGAGTAGTCTGAGCGTTTTGATTGCTGAATTTGTTGCAATATGGATTAGCTTTTCTGTTTCTGGTTTTTCATAATCATCAAAATGTTCGTTTAATAAATCAAGAACACCGATCGTAGTGCTTAAAGGGTTTCTTAAATCGTGCGCTATAAGCGAAAGAAATTTGGCATTTGTTGACACAACACCTGCTAATTTTATTTTATCGTCTTCTACCAGATCATTAAGCTGAACATTGAGTTCTTCCATTTTTTGCAAACGCAAACGCAACTCTGATTCTTCGGCTCTTTTATTGTCGGCAAACTCTTCCGAATGTTTGATGTGGTTAGCGTCCCCATTGTTTAGGTGAGATACTTTTCTAACTGAACCTGTGCTATTACGTTGTTTTGTATTCATGATAATGGAGTAAATTATTTAATAGTTCAGTTAATCAACGGAATACAAATTCGGTTGTTCCTGAGTTGTCTGAAATGCGTCGGAGTCAAACCAGTTTCTCGTTTAAACTGGTTTGACAAAGACGCAGTATTACTGTATCGCATTTTAATGGCAATTTCATCCAGGTTGAGATCTTCATAAACCAGCATTTCTTTTATCTGTTCAATTTTTCGTTTGATGATGTATTTTTCAATCGTAATGCCTTCAATTTCTTCAAACAGTTTATTTAACGAGATGAAGTTGTCATCAACAATCAAACTTATATAATCTGAAAAGCTTGTTTTCAAATCTTCATCCGAATAGCGCTCCAGGTCAAGAATCGATTTTTTCAACTTTCCAATCAGTTCATTTTTCTGATCATCGATCAACTCGAACCCGTTTTGCTGCAATGCTGCAGATAGTTGTAACCGCTGTTCTGATGTAATTTTACTTTCAGTAATTACTTCACCAATTTTTACCGTATCGTATTGAATACCAATTTTGTCGAGTTCAGATTTTACAGTTGTTTTGCAACGGTTGCAAACCATGTTTTTAATATAGAGCTTCATATTTAGATTTTAAGATGGCTGATATTTCGAGACTTCAAAAAACAGATGTTACTCGTTTTGCTTTTTATTTTCTTTTGCTTGCTTATTTCTGTTACTTTTTTCTTGCCTGTTAATTTGTCTCTGTTCTCTTACGTTATTTTGAGGTGCATTAACTTTTTGTTGCTGAACCGGCTGAGCATTATTTTTATCGATATTCTGTTGTTGTTGCTGCTGTTGTTGTCGTCTGTTATTTTCAGACTGATTTACTCTTTGCTGCTGCTCACGTTGAGCATTACCTTTATCGATATTTTGCTGATTGATTTCGTTTTGACGCTGTTGTTGTTGTTGTTGTTGCTTTTGCTGTCTGTTATTTTCCGATTGATTTACTTTTTGTTGCTGCTCACGTTGCGCATTACCTTTATCGATATTTTGCTGATTGATTTCGTTTTGACGCTGTTGTTGTTGCTTTTGCTGTCTGTTATTTTCAGATTGATTTACTCTTTGCTGTTGCTCACGTTGAGCATTACCTTTATCAATGTTTTGCTGATTGATATTATTTTGGCGCTGCTGTTGCTGTTGTTGTTGCCGCTCCAATCGTCTATCTGCAGGAGAATTTACATTTCGTTGTTGCGATGGCTGTTCAATCTGTTTATTTCTCTGTTGTCTCACATTATTTAATTGCCGTTCTTGTTGGTTACCATTGGTTGGGTTATCCTTCTGCCGCTGATTTACCGCATTTCTGTCTGAAGGACGTTTTGCGTCTTCTCTGCTGGTAATCCGGGTTGGGGCAGGCTTTCTTCCCGTTTCGCTATTATTTCTTACCTGTGGTCGGTATAGCTGTAACTGGCCATTTTTCAAAACTTGTCCAGGTGTACTATTTTCCCGAATAGCAACAGAACTAACAGATCTGCCGGTGGTGCGCTGCACGTCTTCCCTGGCTGGTCCCGAAACGTAAGTGATGTTTCGGCTATTATCAATATAAGTATTGTTAATCACAGTGGAATTTCTGATGATCCTGTCGCGATTTGTTTGATTGACATAGTAAAGGCTAACGTTTGACCTTTGAAAATCCCTGTCGCTTACAAACATCCAGTAATCGTTATAATCATTGTAGTAGTCGTTGCCAAAGCTTAAACTGACACTAATTCCGGGGCGCATAGGTTGCCATCCATAATAACCACGGGCACTTCTCCAGGTTACCCACGAAGGACCCCATTCGTAATCGGGTACCCATATCCAGCCGTAATAATTGTCGTAATCCCATCGTCCGTAATGGAAAGGAGCCCAGCCCCATTCGTAGTCTGATACCCATGTCCATCCGTAGTCAGTAAAAACCCATTGTCCTCTGGAGGAATAAGGCATAAAATCTGACCCGGCGTCTGGAATCCAAACATAACCATATTGGGGATAGTCGACCCACTCGCCGTAAGGACTTAATTCGTCGTAGAAAACCTGCAAGCTCACATAGTCTTGCTGTGCTGATGCATGTTTGGGAGAGATTACAGTTGCTGTAACCAATGCAAACAGGAATCCTAACGTTTTGATATTTGTTTTCATCTGTATAAATTTTCAATTTAGGGTTCTATAATCTTCGTATCAACATCAGTTTTTCAACTAAATCCTCAACAAATGGAATAGCCACTTATTCGCTTCGCGGATTTCCCGTTGGTCAATTCATTTTCGGGTTGTATGAGCTTTAGCTCTTATGACTATTTCATGGTATTGTAATTAATATTTTCTGAATGTTGTATTTCGTTATTTTCATCGTCAGAGACTTAAGTAAACTGCCTCTAATGATTTTGATTTTGAACCTTCTTTTTTCTCTGACGCTTAAGTTTTAACCAGCGGCAACCTTAATAAAAATGAAGATTGATTGAAATGATCAAAAGTCTGGCTTAATACGTTTGATGATCGTTTATTAGGGAGCTCAACAACTAATTCATTATTTACCGACCAAACATCAGGCTCATTCCACACTAATCGTGTAGCTTCTTCTTTTTGATACGACGAATCAACAGTACCCTGGAGATTCACATTGTGTCCGAGAACATTGACCTGAATATTCTGGTTATTTGTCGACCAATTATTTTCAAGTAAATATTCTATTCTTCGTTTTATTCGTTTCATATTGGTGTAGCTTAACTTTTATTCCTGATAATCATTATTTAGGTCGATTACATTGAGTATTAATATCGGTTCCGGCGGTTTTCTTCACGTCCTCTTTTCTGCCAGTGACCTTTCGACCAATATTTTCCTCTTGGTGATGTTTGCCATTGCCCTGATACATAAGTACGTCCTTGGTTAGGTGCAGCCCAATACCCATTTTGTTGCACATAGGAGTGAGTTTGACGGTTAAAAGCCCAATCACCATCGATCCAAACATGGAGTTCGCTTGGACGTTGAGGTCTTGAATATTCTACGTATGATGGTTCTGTGGCCACATAACCCGAAGCGCAACTATTTAAGAATAGCCCAATTCCTGCAAGACTGATTAAATAAATTAGTCTTTTTAATACTTTTAGATTTTTCATTGTTTTTTTTTTTTGTTGTGAGTGAGTTATCACAAGATTCAAAGTTGATCACTTTATAACTGGGTTGCGTTACACAATTTCAGTTAAGAATTACATCATTCACATATAACCAGGGGATTGAAAACTGGAGGAATCAATTTGATTCAGATTGTGCAATTAAATTTTTAAATCATAAGGAATTGTGAAAACAAAGCTCGACCCAATACCTGGTTCTGAGTGAACCTGAATATTGCCGCCAAGTTTCTCAACTAGGGCTTTCGAAATAGACAATCCCAATCCATTTCCACCGATTAATTCTCCATGGGCAGCCTTTACTTGGGTAAAGCGCTTAAAAACAGTAGATTGATCTTTTTTTGCAATGCCAATGCCCGAATCTTTAACGAAAAACTCCAGGAAGTTCGCTTTCGTTTTATAGCCAAATTCAATTTGTCCTTCTTTTGTGAATTTTATGGCATTGTTTAGCAGATTAGCGAATATTTGCTTAATCCGGTTCCCATCTGTATGCATTTGGATAGAACTATCAGGGCGGTCGGTTAATAATTTCAATTTCAGGTTTTTAGTGCCAATCGCTTTTTTGTAAGAGAATAATAATTCATTCATTAATTTGTTGACATCAACAATTCCTGATTGGACAGAAATTTGACCTGCTTCAATTTTCGAGATGTCAATGATGTCGCTTATGATTGATAAAAGTTGTTGGCTACTTGCCTGAATAATGTGAACATATCTGTCAAGCTCTGTTTTTGAAGCCCCGGGTTGCAAAAGGAATTCAGAGAATCCAACAATTGCATTCATTGGTGTACGTATTTCATGGCTCATATTTGCCAGAAAAGCCGATTTTAGATTGTCTGACTCTTCCGCCTTAGCCTTCGATATAATTAAATCATTATTTATATGCTGAATTCGATTAATGCTTTCAGTTAACTCAGCATTAACAACTGCATAATTCTTATTCAAATTAGAGTAATTACTATTTTGTTCTTTTAGATTTTTCTCACTTAAAATCAATAAATTCTCAATCCGTTTTCGTTCAGTAATGTCCCTGATGTTGCATTGTATTACTTTAGACTTGTTTTCAAGGTACACATTGCTTATAAATTCAACTTCTGTTGAGTTGCCATCTCGTCGCTTTATTGGCATGTCCTCAAAGCGTATGTATCCGTTTGTTTTTAACTCAATAAAAGCGTGTTCCGATTCATCTTTATTACTAAATAATCCGATTTCCCAAAGCTTCTTTCCCCTGATTTCAGACAATGGGCGATCTATAATTTTTACAATAAACGGGTTTGCTTCTAAAATGCTTCCGGTTTCGAAATTGAGTATCAGGATACCGTCTTTGGCCGTTTCGAATAACCGGCGGTATCGTATTTCCGATTCTTTTACTTTTTCTTCAGGTTGTGTATCTTCGTTTTCAAGCAATGATTCTTGAATCCGTTTATCTTCCGGAGAATTTTTACCTGTTTTTAAAGGTGAGTTGTCCATATTGATGAATGTGTAAATGCCTTTATAGCGCTTGTATTATTTTAGCCAGTTCCAATTTTGTTATGCCAAGCTTATACTCCAGCATTTCCATCATTTCTTTTTCTTTGCCGTCACAGAAAATTAAATCCTGATCGGTAATACCCGGAAATCTTTGTTTTATTTTTTCCTTTTTACTGTCCCAGTATCCCACAACCATTGTTTCCATAGCAATATTTTAAAGTTTCGACAATCATTTTGGATTTTGCAATTTAAAAGTATTGACTTTCAAAAGATTATATAATTCTTGTGTAAATTTACATAATTCACGTATTTTGAATTGATCAGGCCTCTTCTTTTGGGACTTTTAATCCGGCTTCCCTCGCTTCACTTATACCAATGGCTATCGCCTGTTCCCGGCTTTTTACAATTCCACCTTTCCCATCTTTCCCCGATTTTAATTTCCCATGCTTAAATTCATGCATGACCTCTTCAATCTTCTCCTGTGCTTTTTTTGAATATTTTGCCATAATTAGTAGTTATTAAATATTGGGGGTTCTTCATCAATGTGGGTCGGATCATCCTTTTCGGGTTCGTTTATGCCGGGCTCGGGACTTGTTGGGTTCGGATTTTCATCTGGTGGTTTCGGAATGGATGGTTCGTCAGGAATTGGGGTGCCCGGTTCTTTTTGTGGATCTTCACTCTTTTTTCCTTGGAAAGGCTGATTAGCCTTATTCTCAGATAGCTGACTGAATTGGTGTATTTGATTCGTATTCATCTTTCGTTCCTTTTAAAGTTATGTTTGGAAACCCAGATAAAGTTGAACCAATTTCTAACGATAAGTATTACATGATTTTATGAATAAGTTACATCATTCACATATTTCGAATTTAATCATCTGCTTCAGTAGCAGATCCTCGCATTTCATCAAAGTAGGGTGTGTTTTTCAGCTCTACACATTTTGCAGCATAAAGGTAGAGTGCGGCGCTCCATGTTTGCCAATCTTGCCCTTTAGGCTTTCCGTCCTGCGCTTTTATCCATTCGTTAAATCCAAAATCGATGGTTCCGGAGCTTGAAATTTTTACCAATTTCGTAAGCGCTACCAGCTTTTCTTCAGCGAGTTTATACCTTTTTGCAGCAACAAGTGCTGCCACATAAAACCCGCATATAAAAGGCCAGATTCCACCATTGTGGTATTCACCGGGATTATTGAATATCGAATAACGAGGAAGCCAGTCGGGATCGTTAATCTTAGTGTATGGGAAAAAATTGGGTGGCAAATCAACGGCTAATTCTCCTCTGTCTAGCATCGCGGTACACTCAGTTTCAATCCATAGAATCATATCTTCGGCACGTGACTGCGATGCCAATCCGGAGAGAATGGCCAAACTATTTCCCAAAAGATCGAACCGCTCGCTGCTGTAAATTTTATACGACCAGAAAGCATAATATGGTTTGTATTTAACTACCAGACCTTCCTGTACATGATGGTGATTGGCATCGCTGGCAATGGTAAACCGGCCCATTTCGTGCTTGACTTTATTGGCCCGGTCGTGTTTTCCCAAAATGCGCAGATAACTATAAACCAAAGTATTTACAAATAATCCATATCCTGTCATCCATTGTTCGTCGCGCCAGTCGCTTGTAGGTTGCTGCGCAACCAGGTATCGGTCTGATGGGCTTTGGTATTCCATCCAGAGAAGAGCTTTTTCAACAGCTTCCTGAAGAAAATCAGGTTCATCAGTAACTTTCCTGAAAATGCCAACACCCAGCAAAAATAGGGGAGTGGTGTCACTTGCACCACGATCATCGCTATTGTGCACAAGTGAAGGAATATGGCCATGTCCTGTTTGATTTATTGCCAGTGTTTCCAGCACTTTGCGAATACTAACCAGCAGTTTTTGATTCCCTGAAACAGCGATTCCAAGAATAGAGAACATCAGGTCGCGGGTATATGGCTCGGGATATCCCCATCCGGCAGTACGCGGCAGCCCATGAAACGGCCCGTGGGCATTGTGAAGCAGCACTTCAAGCGCGGCCTTCTTTGCCAATTCAATTTCCTGTGAGTTTACTGTTTGCATGTTATTAATTTATCAATTGGTTAATTTGCCGATTTGCCAATGATTTTTTTTCATTATTGAATTGGCAAATTGGCACATTGTCGAATTATTTTATTCCCAGTTTATCGTTGATAATCCGGACGAACTTTTCGGCAACAATTCGGTAATCAAAATTGGCCACAACCCGCTCCCGGCCTGCCATTCCCATTTTTTTTCGCAGATCAGCGTCAGTCATCAGGGTCATCAGGTATTTGGCAATGTCGTGTACGCTTGCCCGGTAGTCCACTGTGCGGGGTACATTAAAAATCACTTTATGCTGGTCTTCAAAGCCCGATTCGCCTCCAAGCATTACTTCGTTAACTACAATCTTTTTGGCAACTTCGGCCAAAAGTGCAGTTTCACCATGAATAAGTGTATCGAGCATTCCCATCGCTTTTATACTGACAACCGGTTTTCCACACGCGCCGGCTTCCACCTGCGGCATTCCGAATCCTTCGAGTCGCGAAGGAGCTGCATAAATATCGCAGGCACCAACCAGATAAGGCATGAATGTTCTGGAAATGGTATTGGTTTCGTACATCACATTCTTATCGATTCCAAGATCTGATGCCATTTGCAGATCGGCCAGGTTTTGTTTTTTCGTCCTTGGTTGCGGCCACACTTTGCATACATATTTCCAATCGGGGGCTTTGGCATCGATAATAGCAAGCGCCTGCATTACCTCCTGCGAACCTTTCGATGCAGCATCGCCGCCAACAGTGAGGATCATCAATTGATCAGGAGAAATACCAAGCGCTTCGCGCACTGCCAGTATTTTTGGGTCATTTTTATCAAATGGGATAAATGAATCGGTGTCGCATCCAACGGGCAATACTTCAATTTTATCGCCATTAATGCCATCTCGTACATACATTTCCTTCACCCAATTTGAGGTGACCAATATCAACGGTAAGTCGTTTAAAACTTCCTGATAATTGGCAATGTACCCATCGGCAACTAACCATGGTACAGGCTGAATACCATGTCTTTGCGGATGAAGTACTAGTTGTGGTGTGTGTCCCCAATAACCTACTCCAACCACCACATCTGGTTTGAACCAGCGGTAATACCATTCTTTTTCCTGCGCAGATTCGAAATGAACGGCGTGGGCATCAACTCCCATTCCAAGTAGCCCTCTGTAAAGAAGATCTCCCTGAGTTGCTAGTCCTCCGGGGGCCGGCGGATAATCATACATTACCAATACTTTCATAATATAGCTCCTTTATTATTTATCCTTCTTTTTACATCAAAAGGGTCGGTGAATTTCCAGAATGCTTCAGCAACTGGTGTGGTTTTGGCTTCCCAACTATCTTTTTCAAAGCCATAGGTTTCTGTTATCAATCTATATTTCATTTGCCAGATTGGCTGGGTAAGTGTTGTATAAACAGACGCACTTTCAACAGCTAACGGATAGTACTTTTTATTTCCATCTTCGTAAGCAAAAGTCCAAAGTTCGCTGGCCGCTAAACGACCATTCTGCCACAGCGATAATACCGCCCGGCTGGTTTCTTCGTGGCGAAGGTGTTTGGTATATTCTCCGCTTTGGCTATGAGTTATTATCAGATCAAACTGTCTGGAAGGTAATAACTTAAGTATTTCAAGTTCAATGTCATTTGTGTTTAAGGGGTGTTGATCAGGGCCGTCATCAAGGTCACCCATGATTCCTTCAGCATTCAGTGTTTTTAATGCTACATAAAACTTCGGGGCCCGATCAGTATCGTTTCCACGGCAAAGACTTACTACAAAACACTTCCATGAAGGATTGCTCATTATCGTGCCCCCAACCCATAAGGTTTCATCATCAGGGTGGGCTACGATAATGGCAACCGTTTTTGTTTTTTCGTCCATTTTATTTAACTACTCTGAGGTGATTGACCGATTGATTCATGAATTCTTTTAGAAATTCTTGTTGCTCGGTTTCAGTCATTTTGTCGGCAGGCCGAATTGCGATCTTGGTTTTCTCAAAAAGGTGATTGTCCTTCAGGATGTTTGCTAACTCGTTTTTAGCGTCAGTAGGGCCAAAAAGGATAACTTCTTCATAGTCTACGATAATATCACTCAGTTTTTTATAATAGGCGGCGAGTTGACTTTGCTCTTTGTTAAGCATATGACTTTCATCCTTAAAATACAAATCGGCAGGATTAACCTGAGGTTTAGGCTTCGCTTCAATTGTTTCTGTCATAAAGTTACCATTTCGCAATTCAGTCAGGTGGGCGATTGAATGATCCATCCAAATACCTAATAATTTATTTGTTTTCATTTTGTATCTCTGTTTATTTTTAATTACCATTTGTGTTACTAATTCCATATACAGTTCTGAAATGATAACCATATACTGCAAAGGTCAATGCATCTTTTAATAAGGAAGGTCGTCTGAAAAGCGTCCAAACCAATAGTTTCCAATATTCGCCACGACCTCTGTTTACAATGCCGATAACAAAAACCGATTTGAAGAAACTAACCAGGTATGAAAATTCCATTTTCTTCTGTACCGTTTGAATTTGGCGGTAGTTTAACAGGAATTGGCGGATTCGCTTATAGTAAGGTTTTGTTGCGTAGATATTCCGGATTATTTTTTTGTATCCATCCAGTAATTCCTGATGGTTCATTATGGGGATAAAATTCATTGACGAATCGGTGTTGTTCCCTGATGATTCTGCGGTTAACCTATTCTCTGCTTTTAGTCGATTGTAGAGTGTTGTGTTTTTAGGGGCATTTAATAATCCTACCATTGCCGAAACAATACCACTCTGCTGTATAAAATCGATTTGCTTTTGAAAAACAGATGGGGTATCGGTGTCGAAACCCACAATAAACCCGCCTGAAACCTGCAATCCCGCATTCTGGATCTTTTTAACACTGTGGAGCAGATTCCTGTTTTTATTTTGCCCTTTGTTACATTCCTGAAGTGATTTTTCGTCGGGAGTTTCGATTCCGACAAATGTTGATGTAAATCCCGTTTTTGCCATTAACAACATTAACTCTTCGTCGTCAGCCAGATTGATAGAGGATTGAATATTAAACGTAAACGGGAATTTATGACTTTGCATCCATGCTTTCATTGCCGGGAGCAAGTGTTTTTTGACTTCGCTTTTGTTCCCAATAAAATTGTCGTCAACAATAAGTATGGGACCACGCCAATTCAGATTATAAAGGATATCCAGTTCCTTTAAGATCTGACCTGTATTTTTCATTCGAACCTTGTGTCCGAGAAGAGAAGTTATTTCGCAGAAATCGCACGAAAACGGGCATCCGCGGGAAACCTGTATGTTCATTGTAACATAGTCCTTCATCGATAACAGGTCGAAATCGGGTGGGGGAGTCGCGGTAATCTGAGCAAATTCATCCGTTCTGTAAATCCGATCAGGGAGTCGCCCTGAATTCAGATCGTTCAGGAACAAAGGCATGGTAATTTCGGCCTCGTTCAGTATAAAATGGTCAATTTGGGGATAGTTCTCATATTCCTGCGTGAAGAGAGGTCCTCCAGCAATAATACAGGTTTCATATTTCCGACATTCCTCAATAACCTTATCGACCGATTCTTTTTGAATGTACATTGCGCTGATAAATACATAATCGGCCCAGATGATATCTTCTTTCTGAAGAATTGAAACGTTAATGTCAACCAGCTTTTTCTTCCAGTTTTTGGGGAGCATGGCCGAAACTGTAATTAATCCAAGAGGCGGCACTGTTGCCTTTTTCGAGATAAATCTCATCACATGTTTGAAGCTCCAGAACGAATCGGGGTATTGCGGATAAATTAATAACACATTCATGTCCTGATTTTTATCGATTACTTATGATTTTTCTGAATGCTTTACACCATGGAAATCATGTTGAAAAGGTAAAAAGAGACCGACAGGGAAGCATTACACAATTTCGTGAAAAAGTTACATCATTCACACATTCATGTTGCTCTTAAATGGAATGCGCTATTCTAAATCCTCTGGAAATGATATATAGTTGTAATTGTCATATTGATTTTCAAAAATGTCTGAATGAGTATTCCGTTTTTGATTGGAATGCAAACTGTTTTGATTTCGGAATTGGTTTTTAACCGGAATATTCAAAGCGGCATACTTTTCAATGGTTAGCCTTGCCATCAGGTAGCTTACTGTTGATTCGGCTCCCTGGTTCAGGTTTACATTTAATTCTTCAAGTCCGTCGTAACACCCCCCGGTACAAGGGTTATAAATAATCTGGTGTAAACGGTTGTTCCCTAAAAACCAGTTAAATGCGATAGTCATTTTCAGGCGATATTCTTCGTCTTTAAAAGCGTCGTAGAATTTACTTAAAGTCATTATGGTGTAGGCAACATCAATGGGTTGCTCGCCAAAACGATCACGCTTCTGTCCCTTCTGAAACCAGCCCTTGTTCGATATGACTTCAATGCCATTTTCGTTATATGTATGCGTTAACAGGAAATCAAACGACGAGATTGCGATTCTTCTGTAAATAGGTTCCCTGGTAACAAGCCATGCATACAACATAGCCTCAGGCAATATGCTGTTGGCATAGGTGAGGTAATCTTCAAACCATTCCCATTTTTTCTCCGATTCGTGCTTATACATCTGAACCATACGGTTGGCAAGGGATTTGATCAGAATTATGTTTTCAGGCGAATTTATTGTACTGTGATAATAGTAGATTCCTTTTATTGCAAAAGCCATAGCCCGTGTTGAGTTCATGGTTCCTAACTTCAGGAGAGATTTTTCCAGTATTTTATCGGCAATTGCAATCATTTCGGCTGGTAACACCCCAATTAATGAGATGAGATAACCCAATGCCCAGAGTGCCCGTCCATTTGAATCTTCAAGGTTAACATCCTGGTTTTGATTGGTAAACTGGTGGTTTTTGTCAACATAGTTAATGAAATTACCTTCGGGTTGCTGGCAACGTTTAATAAAATGAAGGTATTTTTTTATGTAAGGCAGGATATTGTTATCGCTTGTCAATTTAAAGTACATGCAAGTTGCAATTAATGCTCTGGCATTATCGTCAAGCGTATAGCCCGAATCAATATCGGGTTGGTTAATTTTCGAAAACTGAATCATTCCGGTTCTGGTAGTCATTTGCTTCAGGTGGTCGAGATTGATTTCCGGAAGGTTATATTGGATATGAATATTTTCACCGGCAATTTTCCCAAACAGGTTTGCATGAGCAACTGCTGAATTTTCCCAGGCTGTTGCAACTATTTTCTGGAGCGTATTCGTGCTCATATTCCGTCGTAGCTCATCGTTGCTGAACAGACGGATAACTGCATCGGCCAATTGTTGCGAATTGCGGAAATCAAAAATGATCCCGGTATCTTCGGTCAATACTTCTTTTGCGTGAGGAATTGGAGTGGAGATAATGGGGCAGGAGCAGCTCATGGCATAAGCAAAAGTGCCAGATACTGCCTGGTTAGGGTCGTTAGTCGTAAACAGGTAAATATCGGTTAGTTGTAGGTATTCGAGCAGTTCGGGTAATGGCAGATATTTATTAATAAATCTGACATGATCTTGTAGGTCAAGGTCTTCCACTTTTTGTTCGAGCATTTTCCTGTATTTTTCGCCTTCGTGTTTCACAACTTCTGGATGGGTTTTTCCCATAACCAGAAATACAACTTCGGGACATTGCTTAACAATGGCTGGCAAAGCTTCAATGGTGGTTTCAATGCTCTTCCCTGAACTGAGTAATCCAAAAGTAGTGAGCACTTTACGGTCTTCGAGTCCATACTTTTCCTTCAGAAACGTTTCACTTAAATGCGGGACCAAATGGGTGCCGTGGGCTATTACGGTTATCATTTGCTCGGGAATATTATAGTTACTGGTTAAAATATCAGAAGAAGTATGAGTCATTACTACAATTGAATTACAAAAAGCAGCAATACGCTGTATCTTAAGTTTTAATGCTTCATTGGGATGTGGCAGTACCGTGTGAAATACTACAATTATTGGCTTTAGAAGCTTAGATAGAAAATGCTGAAAGGACTGTTCCTGATTGTGATAAAAGCCAAATTCGTGCTGTATCAACACAATTTTAATGAGCGGATCGTTATTGATATTTGTTGCCAGTTTTTCATATTCGCTGGCATTCGCTGTTTTCAGGATATATCTAACTTCTTCGGGATAAGAATAATTGGTATCACCCGATTCCAATGCACAAACTTTGATGGATATGGAATTGCTGAATTTATTATTCAGCGACTTAATCAAATCCTGCGAATAGGTTGCAATACCGCATTCCCTTGGTGGGTAAGAGGTAATTACCAAAATTTCAGGGAGATCATTAAGGTGTTCCGGATTAAATATTTGTTTTGTCATCGTATTTATTTTAGAATTTTGTCGATCAACGGCTTTATTTGTAATATGGGGGGCATAGTGTCTCCCAGTAAGAATCCCCAAGGTTTCAAAGGTTCAATGTGGTCGAAAATTACTTTAATGATCGCAGTAAGCGGGATGGATATAAACATCCCGGGAATACCCCACAAAGCTCCAAATGCAAGAACGACCATAATAGAAACAAGCGCATTGATCCTGACTTTTGAAGCAACTATTTTGGGAATGATGTAATTATTGTCAATTAACTGGATAACGTAATAGATTAAAAGAACATAAAAGGCAACCCATGGCGATGTTTTAGTGGCCAGTGCTATCATCATGGGTAAGGCTACCGAAACAATTCCACCCAGATATGGAATCAGATTTAGTAAAGCGCCAATAATACCAAGCAGTATCGCATACGGGATTCCAAGCATTAAAAGGCCAATGGAATGAAGAACCGACACGATAACAACCTCCATAAATAATCCGGTAAGATATCGCTGAATAACTGTTTTAACTTCAGTTATAATCTGACTTACCATGCTGCGATTAGTCGTTCCAAATACTCTGCGAAAAAATTCGAGCAAAAGAGGATGATAAAACAGCAGCATAAAAATATAAACCGGAATGATAAATATGATGACCAATATGCTTCCAACATTGACGAGTGTTTGTCCGATTGCCGTGCCGCTGGTGTTTATCAGTTCACCTTTTGATTTTGTTATCCAGGCGCTAATTTTTTCCGGGCTGATGTCAAAATAACCTGAAGCCCAGCTCGTGGCTTCGTTGAATAATTCGTTAAACTTTGCGACCATGAGCGGCCATGTTTCGCCAAATCGCATGGCCTGCGAGAATATAAACCCCCCAAATATGCCGAGGATAATAATGGTTAGAACGAGCGTAAATATAATTGCAATGACCCTGTTGATCTTTCTCCGGACAAAAAAATTGACCACCGGATGAAGCAATATAGCCATGATGATGGAAAAGATGAACGGAACAATAATGTTTTGAGCAATATACAGCATGGCTATTAAAGCAAACAAACCTATGAAGAAGAATGATGCTTTTGCAAAAAATGGCAATTGTATTTCTTTTGTTGTCACGGAGTTGGCCTATTTTACTTTTCTTCTTTGCTGAAAATACTGATAGATAGATTGGCCAAATGTTTTAATTGATTCGGAATTCTGTGCAACAACATTGGTGATTCCAAACTGCAACAGCGTACCGATTAGTTTTCTTATAACATTAACCGATTTGCCTAAAACTATCTTTTTTGAGATATAGCCGGAGGTTAATCCCATTGCCACACCTAAAACATTATCAATCAGATGGGGCGACGAGACCACTTCGTGTATGGTGCTTTTGATTAGGTTTACAGGCTTTAAGCTTTCGATGGCTAAGTAAACATGTTCTTTTAACTGCTGTTCTCTTACCTGCTGATCAAATTCTAAAATCTGAATGGCATTTTTAAGTTCGTCGCTGGTCGTTATCGATTGCATGGAGTTTATTTTAGTATCTGTTTAATGATTGTATTGCCAATATGTTTTTTTATCCATTTAAGCATGAATAAATAAATTGAAATTGCTGTAATACAATAGAATATGGCTACTGCGAAGAATCCCAAATGAATCTCTCCCATGATTTTACCTAACCAAAAAGCTACTCCCAGACTGAGAAAAAGCATAAAAGCAACTAAAATGACAACGACAAAGGAATGGGCGAGAACTGAGGAAATCGAATCCGATGTTTTGTCAATTGCCTTGAGTTTTGCTAATTCGAGGCTCGTTTTTCCGTATTCAACAGTCTTTTCAATTAGCTCGTCAATCAAATTTGTTTTTTCTTCCATCATTTCGAAGGCTGTTTTTTATATGCTTTAAAATATTGAGCCACTCCGGATAATATCTTTCAATAATTCCGGAGTGGACTCAAGTGCTGTAATATTTCGTAAAACCACAAACCTAAGTCGCTTTTACTTCTTTTTTCGGTTCACCATTTTTGTGCATGTTTTGTTCAGCAAATTCAGATACATCATCTTTTGCCTTATCAAATTTTTCGGTGACACTATCGACCATTTCCCCGAATTTTTCTTTTAAAACATCAGTATAGCTTCCAGTTGTTCTGGATATTTTTTTGCGGGTAACCGAACCTTTGTGAGGTGCAAATAAAACTCCCACTAATGCACCTGTGGCTGCTCCAGCCACGATGCCTAACAATACTTTTCCTGTACTCATAATTTCTGTTTTAATAATAGTTATCAATAAATTGTTTTAAAGAACATTTCTTCCTTGAATTACTCTGAATATTACTGCTATAATTGCAATAACAAGGAGGATATGTATAATTCCACCTACGTTGTACCCAACAAATCCGATTGCCCATGCGATAACTAAAATGACTGCGATAAAATAAAGTAGATTGCTCATGTTGTTAATTATTAAAGTGTTTGATTAAAATTTTAATGTATAATTAGCAAGACGTTACAAACTCAATTTGTCGACTTGCCTAGTTAAAGTCTTAAAATTTGCTGGTTGATAATACAACCTGCAAACCTGGAATTTGACGACTTGGGTCGTCCTCGGCTGTAATAAAAATTTGCATGGGCTTAAGTGAAGTCACCGTTTCGAATGTTGCCTTTAGTTTTTTTGTTAAAAATCCGGTAGAGCTATTAATTTTCCCCATGTTCATTGTTATTTCTTCATTGGTTACCATCCAAACTACATAAGTCAGTTTTGATGGTTCAAGCCGGTAAACTTCGGCCAGATCAGACACATCTATCCGGATATAATAGTTGAGGTTTTTATCGCGGTTAATCTTCACATAACCACGCGCTGCCGGAACAACCGTTGAGTTCAGAAATTTTATCTTTTTAGCCGATGTGTCAATCGATGAAAGAATTGAAAGGATAAAGACTCCCAGAAAGATTTTATTTGTCAGGGTGTTCAGTTTTATTGTTCCCATTTTATATGTGGTTTTAAAGATTATAGCTCTGCAATTATTTTTTGCATTTCTTCTTTCGTTTTTCCAAGTTTGATCTGGAGTCGTCCGATCATTTCATCTTTCTTTCCGTCTGCAAACATCAGGTCATTGTCGGTCAATTCTGCAAACTTTTGTTTAAGCCGGCCTTTGGTTTTATTCCAGTTTCCGGAAACTTCTGTTGTGTTCATTTTCTATCTGTTTAATCGTTTAGTGAATTCATTTTCACTATTCAAAGGTGCTCCATCTTTAACCGGAAAGCATTACACAATTTCGGATAAGAATTACATCATTCACACATTTTGAGGACTTCACTTCGAGTCCAAATGCAAGATAGATATGGCTTAGAAGGGTAAGAGCCAGTCAGGCCAAATGATGAAAAGCACCAAAATGGATAAATCCATCTTGATGCTTTTCCGAAAAAATTAAAGTGATTATAATTATTTTTTATCGGTGGTTCCCGAGTCTTTTAATACATCCAGCAGTTCGCGAAGATTGCATGTTGCATATGTTGATGAATGATCGGACATGGCATAAGGAATAATCAGGTCGTCATTGTGAACAATTGAGCCACAGGAATAAATAACATTCGGTACATAACCTTCGCGTTCGGTCTCATTTGGCATCATTAGCGGACTGCTCAAGCGCCCGATTAGTTTCTCCGGACTATCCAGTTCGTAAAGCGATGCGCCCAGCGTGTATTCGCGCATTGACCCAACAGCGTGTGTAATAACCAGCCAGCCATCATCGGTCTCAATGGGTGAGCCGGCATTGCCAACTTGCACCAACTCCCACGGATAAGTAGGTTGTTGTATCATTATTGCTTCGTGCCAGATGTTGATACTGTCGGAATAGGCGATGTAGTTGTTTACGCCGTCAATACGGCACAACATGGCATACTTGCCTTTAATCTTTCGGGGGAAAAGAGCCATTCCTTTGTTCTGAGCTATTTCGCCGTTAATTGGCAGAATTTTGAAATTATAAAAGTCGGTTGTTTTTATCAACTTGGGTAGAATAGATACGCCATCATAAGCCGTATAGGTGGCATAATAAGTTATTTCGCCATTATCATCGGTGAATTTCACGAAGCGGGCATCTTCAATTCCTTTTTGTTCCGTTGCCGATACCGGGAAAATGACTCGTTCGGAAATGGCCGAATCGATCGAAAAATTGATCTCGTAATGAGAAGAAGCCAGCCACAACATCTGGTTAATAATGGCGATATGATCTGCTGTGAGGGTGAGTTTGTTATCCTTTTTCACCATTTCGATATTCCGCATTAATTCGCCGTACGTAAATTTTTCACCGAGTTTATCCAGAATAAAGGCAGGAGAGACCGCATTTTTATGATTCTGAATTTCGTCGGTTTTAGTAATAATAACCGGAGGCATAATGTTTCGCTGATCTTTCATTTCATCGTGCGTGTCGAGAATAGCAGGAACCGCGGCATTTACCGCTTCATTCATCTCTTCTATTTTTTTCTGGAAGGACTTTTTGTCGTACGAATTCCGTTTAATCACATCTGCTTCTGCCAGCATTTTACCAACAGGTTCAATGCTCAGGTTATTATTCCGATCGAGAATGCCGGTACGAAATACAATGGACGAAATATGACCTTCGCCGGTAGCCCGAAAGCTAAAGATAACCCTTTTCTCATCTGGTCTGATTTCTGACTGGTCAGGGTCTTCAACAACAGATGGATTAAAAAACGCTGCCGACTCAATGGAATATTCCATGGTGAAATAAGATCCAATCAGTGCTTTTTGGGTGATGGCCAAATCCTCTTCATTCACTTCAATTTGGTTGAAGATAGGAGCCAGACGGGCAAAATGCTTCTCAAATATTCTGGAGATATTACGATGTCGCCTCGAGTACCCTCTCAGCAACTGGCTCATTGCAATATTCACTTCTTTTTCGGGCATAGCCAGCACCTTCCTGATGATATTTGCCGACCTTTCATCGTCTAAATACAGAAACCGGGCAATTATCCGGGATGGATCCGGAGAAAATAGATACTTTTTTCTCGTAACAGTTACTTGCATGGTTTTCAGTTTTAATTTAATAATTCTCAAATACGATTTTTCCGAAGGTAGTCTTTCCTAAATTGCAATCAGGTCTTTTAGCAAGTTATTCAAAATCATTATTGAAAAACTCACAACGACCTTTAATGCACAAAAGTCTACTCCAAAACAGGAGTGGACTTTTGCATTTAAACAGAGTTGCATTTCCAATTTTAATCTGATACGAACAAGATTTAATTATGAATATGCATTTATACTATATCTATTGTTGTATTTACCAGGTTAATTCCTGCAAAAAAGAAAATAAATCCGAGTATGCCATAAATTATAAATGCTTTGGTAATACCTTGGGTCGTCGATTTATTTACAAATAATATCGCCGCAAATTAGACCACCAGTTCCAAGCAAAGTAAGTAATGCTCCAAAGATTCTTTTCAGATTCATAATTGCGGTTATTAAATATGGATATCCATTAGGGTGCTAAAAATTCCGAATACTTTGAGAAGCCATACGATAAGTATAATCATAACTACAACATTCAAGATTCTTTTGATGTTGTGATCCATTGGAATAAATGAATTGACAAGCCAGAGCAGAACTCCAACAACAATTATCACAAGTAAAATAGTTAATAGTGGCATTTTTATGTATTTAAAGCTTATGGTTTCAAAGATACCATGTGAAATTGCGGTAAGTGTTATACAATTTTGTTTATAAGTTACATCATTCACACACTATAAAAAGCAATCTTACTTTTCAGTAACTTGCATATAAACAAGTGTCACAGCCGCAACAGTCATCAATACGAGCGCAGCAAATCCAAGGATGTTTGCCTTTTTCCCGTTGGTAAATTTGCCCATTATCTTTTGGTTGTTCGAAATGTGTAGGATAATTGCAATTAATACAGGTGCGGTTAATCCGTATAAAATGGCAGAATAAATCAATGCCTTTACCGGCGAAATGCCAACGTGATTCATAAGTAAACCAAGAACAAGAGAAATACCAATGATGACATAAAACACTTTAGCCTCATGGAATTTTTTATCCAATCCATTTTTCCAGCCAAATGTTTCAGTGACTATATACGACAGTGAACCGCTTAAAACAGGTATAGCCAAAAGTCCGGTGCCAATTACGCCCACCGCAAAGAGCAGGTAAGCTGAATTTCCAGCCAATGGCTTCAATGCCTGAGCTGCTTGCTCTACAGTGTCAATTTGATGAATTCCTCCTTTAAACAAGACTGTTCCGGTGGCAAGAATGAGGAAGAACATGACCACATTTGAAAACAACATTCCAAAATCGACATCCTGTTTCATTTCAGAAATGATTCGTTTATTCACGATCAATCGCTTTTCCTTCTGCTGTTCTACTTCCATAGTTGCCTGCCAGAAGAAAAGGTAAGGAGAAATTGTGGTTCCGAGAATGGCAACCAAAATACTGATGAAATTTTTATCAAACCTGATAGTTGGGATAAAAGTTGCTTTTACAATGGCTAACAGATCCTGCTTATACAAAAAGGGAATAACCAGGTAAACTAAGAGAACTATACAGAGATATTTAAGTACTGCCGCAATTTTTTGATACGGCAAATAAACTATCAGCACTAAAAGTAAAATGGTAAAAAACAGGCTGAAGTATGCTGCAGGTATGGAAGGAAACAACAGACAGCCAACAGCAC
The DNA here is from genome assembly GCA_963676375.2 of Prolixibacteraceae bacterium. Taxonomy (GTDB): domain Bacteria; phylum Bacteroidota; class Bacteroidia; order Bacteroidales; family Prolixibacteraceae; genus Aquipluma. The sequence goes on along the minus strand of CAXXPT010000012.1, from coordinate 362,207 downwards.
CCATTCCGGCGATGTCGGCGCCAATATTCATCACAATAGCCGGAAAACTAAACAGCAACATGATGTACAAAACCGTCCTGGAATAATTTGCCCGAAGTGTTCCGGCTAACCCCTTTGAGGTAACCAGTCCAATCCGGGCGCACATTTCCTGAATGGACGACATGAGAGGAAAAGTAATCAAGGCTGTCCATAAGGTCGATAATCCATAGGCTGCACCTGCCTGCGAGTAGGTTGCAATTCCTGAAGGATCATCGTCGCTGGCACCAGTTACTAATCCGGGCCCAAGAATTTTCCAAAAACGGGTTATTTTTGCTGATGTTTTGTTCATTTGGAAAACCTATTCGTTTTGCTCAGTTTAAAGAACAAGAATGAGTATCAGGATGAGAACCAAAACACCACCACCGCCTATATAAGCTCCGCTATGATTATGTCTGTATCCCCTGTCTCCCTGAATGGTAACATCAACGTCTCTGTTGCGTCGGTTCTGGTATCTGCCATTGTGACGACCTTGGTCGTTTAATAATGGGCTCTCATCCTTCAAAACTTCTTTGTTTTCAGAAGTATTCAGTGCGTTTAATTCAATCGGTTTAATTTCGTTTATCTGGTCAGTGCCGCTAACTTTTTCACTGGATATAGTTGTAGTTTTGGATACCTCGGTACCGGTAGCTGCTTTAATTTGGGTTGGAATAACCGACAACATAAAGTATGTTGCTAAAATAATAGGAGTTAATTTTTTCATGATAAGATTTTTGATTGGTGAAACCATTTTCACTATTTAAAGATCGCTATCATGTCACTCAAAAGCGTTACAGAATTTAGGAAATAAGTTACATGATTCACATATCGGGAAGCACAAAGAAGCCCTGCTTTTTTGAATTAAGCAGGGCTGGGAAAGAACTAAACCAAAAAACTATTTGTCCACATGTTTTATCATATATGTTCCTGAAAATAATTGCATTGAATATTCACACTTCAAAGGTGAGTTAATTTTTTGCTGAACACTTTATACAATTCCGGAGAATATTTACATGATTCACACATTCGCTAAACCCCGCAGGTTTGCATGTGTACAGAAAAGCCCATGCTACGTGTAACTTGCGAACTCACCGAGGTCGAATATTACCCGAAACAATCTCTTTTAGTAAATAAGCATATGATCCCGTAGTAAATAAAAAAAAGTCTAACCTCACGGTTGCCTCTTATTTGGTTGTAAATTACCTGGAGTGTTTATGGTTGTGTAACCGTATTCATTTGCAGAATTACGGCTGTCTGAGCCAAGGCCCGTCCATTCAGCGAAGCACCAGTGTTAAGAGTAATGCTGGTTTTCGACAGAATAACTCCTTCGAAATGAGAAGTTGTACCTAGACTCACATTACCGGCAACCTGCCAGAAAATATTCTTGGCCTGTGCCCCCCCGATTAGAGTAACTTTTGCAGCAGGACTTACCGTTAGGTTTCCAGCGATCTGAAAAATCCAAACATCGCTAGCTCCTCCTGACAAAACAAGATCTGATGGCATGGTAACATTATTCGTCCATTTATAAAGTCCGGAGGCAAGCGTTTTTCCTCCAATATTTCCGGTGCCTAGTTCAGTGTAGTCTGGTGAAGTACGACCGGCAGCATCGTCGTAACCTGTATTCATATTATTTACTGCAGTCGTCAGGTTTACTGGAGTTGGAGCCACCATGTCAGCAGCAAAAATTTTCCCTGTAACTTGTGCGGCGATTGCATATCCGGTTGCATTGGTCAAGGAAAATCCTGTGATGTAAGATGTTGCGGCAGGACTTAGACCCAAATCGCCGGTAACGACAGACGTTGCCGTATTGTTGATTGCTGTTTTAGCCAGAATCACATAATTTGCGGCTGTTCCAAGTTTTACCGCTGCCAGGGTTGATGCAGTACCTCCGGTTGTGAAACTCCATACAGCATTAGAGGCAAGCGAACTGCCAGTTAGCGTCTTTGCACCTGTAGTTACTGTTGCCATATAAACAGTGCCTGCATTTAAGCTACCTAAAGGCGTAAATGTTGCCGTTTTATTGGCATATGTTACCGTACCTGAAACTGCTGTTGGTCCATTCATTAAAGTAAATGTCAAAGTGTTTACGGTTAATGGATCCATTGCTTCATTGAAGGTAAATGAAACTCCATTATTACGCGAAACACCTGTGGCATTGTTTGTAGGGTTCGAGGAAGTTCCTGTTGGATAGGTAAAAGTTTCCTCATCCTTTTTACATCCGGAAACAAATACTGCCAATAGCACTGCCATGACCGGAATTATCTTTACTAGTTTCATTGAATTCATATTTAATTGTGACTTCATTGTCACGAATCAAAGGTGAGTCCTTTAATTCAGGGAAAAGTTGCAAAACTTTGTGAAAGAGTTGCAACTTTCACACATTCGTCAAACCGGCGGGCTTCTAAAAGACTAAAGTTTTTGTCAAGGAGTGGTGTGTTTGAATCTTTTAGCCGGGCATTTTCACTTTGAACAGGAATTGAAAATACTGCTTGTTTTTATCAAATTTGTACGCTAAATAAAAATTTGCATAGTAGCTATAAAACGGAATGTTCGGTACGACAAGAACCCTGATGATAATCTAATATTTAGAAAGTAATTGATTATTAATAATCTAATGATCAATGATGTGATTTACTAATTAATAATAATCATAATTATTTGCCGATGCAGAAAGTATAAATAGTTTTAAATCAACAATATAATGTTGTAGAGGTACAAATAAGGTACAAAAATTTTATTTTTTTTATTTGGTCAAAATAATTTAAAATTGATTCCTCCTATCATAAATACTATTGAGGATTATTGGCTTTTATTGCTTTAAGAGAGTAGTCTAATCCTTCAAGTTGACCTCTTAGTTGAGCACGTTGGATAGGTACTGCATCATCATTTTCAATCAACTGCTTTTCAATGAAAATTTTTCTGGATTCAATTTGTTTGTAAATCTGCTCAATTGTATCTGTTGGATTAACGAGATATCCGGAAAAAGGTTCTGGCTTCTCAAATAATTGAAAGAACTTCGTTGAATAATCTTTCATAAAAATTGTCAGACTATTTCGGTCCGATAAGTATTGCAAAGTGAGATTGACAAACAGGAAAAAATCATCCTTCGAAATTACTGTTGCATTTTTCTGTAAACTCCGCCGATTTGAATTCCTTGTGGTTCTATATATATCAACCGAAAAATATTTGATCGAGTTGTCAATAGTTATTGATAGTCTATTGTAAGGATTCTTTTTATCATTAGAAAGACTCTGTAGTGAAAGATAATCATGTGAAATCATTTCTTTGTAGAATTCATCGTCATAATTAAAATTCATTCTAGCCAATGACTGAAGTGAAAATTTGTAATAATCATCAAATAATTCGGGAAGAATAGGACGTACTTTTTCATATTTTGATGATCTTGGAATTTCAAATTTTTCATCCTGATATTTGTTATAGCTTATACCAATATATGGAATAGATTCTGCTCTTTCATTTAATGTAATACATAGATTTGGACTCCAAAAACTAATTTTTTCCTCTTTATTTGTCCCGTACGAATATGTGCTTTTGGGAGATTCTAAAAAATATTTTGAAAAGCCATCTATAGCGCTCATAATAAATTATTTAGCTATTATAAAATGTTAGGTTTCATATTTGATTCCGAGTTCACTAATTTAATACTCTTTGACAAATAGTTTTAGTTTAAGCTAATAAAACATTTGATGGGTGGGGCAGGAGAGGTAAGTGTGGTGACAACAAAATCGAAGTGAATTTCGAATGAAATATTTCGATAGTAGTTATCATGATCGAAATGTAAGTAGGAACCACTCTTACGCGCGTTGCTGAGGCTGGAGGCTGACAATGAACGGAATGGAACGAAAGGTGGCGGAACGAAGTGTAGCCCTGAAGTATAATGGAGAGAGTTGGATGCCACCGGCCGCAGACATTGGCTTCGATACAATTTGAAGGCCATATTTCGAAGAGATGCATCGCTTTCTTTTAGTAAAAAACTGGCAAAAATATTATGCAAGCATTTAAGATGTGAACAGTAATGGGAGAGGGGTGTACCTTATTTGTGTCTTTCAGTATTGTTGGTAGGCCGTCTTATGAGCAGTTCTAATATGTGATATTAAAGAATCTGGCTTCAATACTTTCATGTTATCTCCAAATGAAAGTAATTCCATAATCAGATCATGAGTAACGAACAATTTTAATTTAATTCTAAGTTCATTTTTATCGTCAATTAGAATTTTCTGAGATTACAAACATAAAGTAATTCTTCTGAAGAATATAAGTAGGGTATAAAGCTCACGAGACTGATTCAAATGTGAGTTTTTATAGTAGCAGTTCAGGATAAAGCTTCGATAAAATCTTTTCAAAACCATGATGTTTTGCGTGATCTTTTGAGGAAAGAATTTGATATTTTTTTCTAAAAGTTCCGTTCTTATCCATTTTGAAGATTTTTTCATATAGATCATAAAATGAAAATGCACGATCGTAATAATACCAATATTTAGAATAACTATCTGCCGCAAGATTTGCCATCCAAACCAAAGTTTGTTTTTCGTTTCCCAGAATAGTCAAATGACCATTTTTAGCAGATTCAATTACTAAAAATTCTTTTAGGCTGATATAAAAGAGATTGGCTAAAGATTGTCTTGACAATTTTTCGTAACCTCTAAATAGATAGAGTAATTCTTTCCGTTCTATGGTAGGATATTTTGATTCAATATAAACTAAATCATGATTATTTAGTTTATATCCTCTCATAAATAATTGCTGTACCTGATCATGAGGATATTTAAACGCATCAAGAATAGAGATTAGAGTTGTTTCATTCCTGTCGTTAATTGATAGTTCTGAAATTCTAAGTTTCTGCGCCTTCAAGAGGAAAGTTATCAAATTGCCATGATATTTTTCTTCTTTAGCTAATGCTTGTATAATGTTATTGCCATTTTTTAAGATCGTATTTAAAGAAAGTTCATCGTTGTAAATCTCTGTCTCATCTTCAGATAACATGTTAACTTCCATGAGTTTAAATGCATCAAATGTCGCATCATTCTTTTTGAAATCTGAAAGAAAAGCTTTTAGCTGTTTTGCCTTTGCTTGTATTGGGGATTTTGAAATTTCTATTTGTCGTTCTTTTAGAATAATTTCAAGTTCTCTTTCAATAGCACTGCGCTCTGCATCACAATCAAAATAAAAGGGCCGTAATGTAATCGAATTAAATTTCAACTGATTAACTGCAATTATTTCCTGTTGCCAATCAAAAGCAATTGAATCACCTCGTAATGAGTACTTTTTATAATACACATGAAAGCATAACGTTTTAAGATTGTAACTTGCTTGTTCTGCTTCCTGATCGAAAACAAAAGCATTATTACCGTTAGGTATATAAATATCTTTAATTGAGATACTTTGAAACGATTCGGGATCAAACTCACCGAATACCCATATCAAAGAAATCAGATTCCGTTCATAGAAAGATTCGCGATCATTAATAACTGAATGAAATGTATTATTGATTTGGAATTCAATAGTTATTTCCCGGTTTCCTAATTTAAAGAAAATATCAGGTTTTCGTTTTTCATTATCACCAAACTTGTCATGAATAAATTTTTTATCAATAATTACTTCAGGATAAATGAATCTTTTTATTATTTCACCCACCCTTTCTTTTAATTGAAGATGAGCATTACTCTCAGATTTGAAAGCGTATTGTCTTCTTAAAATTTGATCTATGCTTGATTTCGAGTTTGTTTTTATAGAACATTCAACAAATAAAGGGTCTCTTTTATGCTTAAAATAATAAGTATGATCCCCATTACCATCTGGCATACAACTTAATTCTAATGAAGTGCCACATTCACTACATTGGTACAAAGGATCATTTTCAATATTTTTTTTATACAAATGACGTCGTAATCTTACATAGTCATCAGTATCAGAAATATTAGTAAGAATTGATTTTGCATTTTCGTCTTTTCCTGTATTCCTGTTGAAAATTTGTTCAACACTATTGTTCCCAAATGACATAAGCTAAGCAAGATAATTCGTTTTATTCATCAAACATTATCATTATATGGCAAATCTTTCCTAATTCAAGTGAGAAATCAATACATCCCATATATACTCACTCCTCCTCCAAAATACTGATGTTTCAGATGTTCAAAAATCAAATTAGTTTTTAAATCAACATCATCGGTTTGGTAAGTAGGATATGGTAACAATTCAAATAAAGTTTTGCTGACTGTATTAAAAACGGCAGCTGCGGTTGTGGATTTATCCGCCCATTGTTCTACTTTCAATTTTTCCTTCTTCAAATCTTCGAGAAGTTCAATCGCAATTTTTTTAACCTGTTTTTTATCGACCTCTGATAGTTTGATTCCCTGCCGCAATAAATCAAACATCGCCTTTTGTTCTTCAGTCAGTCCTTCGCGTTTAGAATCGGCCTCTTCGGCTGATAATGAGTTGACAAACTCAATCAGTCGTTTAAACGTTTGTTCTATGGTAACCGCATCTTTTCCCCGGTTATATTCATTTATTATTTCTTGGAATCGCTGGTAATAATCAACCCGTAAAGGATTTTTCTCCACCATTTGTTTCAGTTGCCTTTCAATTTTGTCTTTAAGTGATTGAACGACCGTATTTTTATTTTCGGTCTTCAGAAAATACTTTTCCAGCAATTCAAAATTCAAATTACTTAAATCGATGATTTTCCCAGTATCAGGTGTAGGTTCTGAAACTAAATTTTCTATGGATTCATCAACAACGTCCTGAATCTTTTTCATTATTTCAGAAACATCCGCACTTTCTTTATTGTCTTCAATAGCAGTGTAAATTACATCAATTGCATTTTTGCGTGGAGCGTATTGATTTAATACTTTATCGGGTTGCAAAGCCTTGTATTTCTTGAAAACCTCACGTGCTAATATCTGAAATTTACGTTTTGTTTCGTCATTAGTGTAAACAGCATTCACTCCTTTTTCCATGGCTGCCAATTTTTCTAATCCCGCAGAATTAATCAATTCTGACAAATTAAAATTGACTTCATCCTGTAAAAATGTCTCAGTACTTACAAGGGCTCCATCTAAAAGTCGTATCAAATCATCTTTTGGTTTTACCGGTGGTTCAGGTTTCTCACCTCCACCAGTTCCACCATTCTCACCTCCGGTTCCGTATATTGCCAGGGCATCCAATAACGCAGTATAAGTTTCAATGTAATCAACTATTAAACCGTTGTTCTTCCCCTCGTTGATTCGATTTGCTCTTGCAATGGCTTGCATCAAAGTATGTGACTTCAATGGCTTGTCAATATACATGGTCGATAATGAAGGAACATCAAATCCGGTGATCCACATAGCACAAACTATCACAAAACGGAAAGGATCATTTTCTTCCTTGAACCGTATTTCAAGGTCTTGATCGTTCATCTTTTCCCGATGTGGTTCAATATCAAGGTCCCATTTCTGAAATTTTTGGATTTCATTTTGTTCCGGACTAACCACCACACAAATTTCGGTCTCTTTAATCCATCGTAATTCACGGCTTTTTTCAAGCAACTCCTGATCACCATATTTCCCTTTGGTAATTTCTTTTTCGATCTGAAGTATGTATTGTTTCCAATGAGTTGTAATAAAGTCATACATTCTTACAGCGGTAAGTTTATCCAAGGCGATAAACATTCCCTTTCCTTTGTATCCCCGGTTACAAAAGTGCCAAACCACGTCTTTAGCAATGGCATCCAATCTTTTTCTGGCCGTAAGTATTGGATATTCCCGTGCAAAAAGTTGTTCAAGTCTACTTCGTTGATCACTGTCCAAATCTTCAGTTTCGGCATCAATTACAGCCCTGATTTGTTCGTTAATAACCGGATTTTTCAAACCCAAATATTCGCCCCTATTTTCATAGTAAAGCGGAACTGTCGCACCATCATCAACACTACGTTTAAAATCGTAGCGTGAAACATAGTCCCCAAAAATTCGCTTGGTTAATTCATCATCTTTAAATAGTGGGGTTCCTGTAAAGCCTATAAATGAAGCGTTAGGCAAAGCATTTCTAAGGTTCATCGCCAATTGTCCACCCTGCGTCCGGTGGGCTTCGTCTGAAATTACAATGATATTATTACGCAGGGTTATTTCTTCTTCAAAGTTGAACTTATGAATAAGAGAGAACAAATAACGATGTTCTGACCCCAACAATGTTTTTAGATGTTTCCCGCTTCCGGCTTTAAGTGAGTCTTTTGACCCTGATTTTACCTGTGGAACAGCACCAACACCGCTAAATGTGCCGTAAATCTGTGTATCCAGTTCATTACGGTCGGTAACCACTAAAAAGGTATAACTGCCGGTAAATTTGCGGTGAATCTTTTGACAAAAGAAAACCATTGAGTATGATTTTCCGCTACCTTGAGTGTGCCAGAACACACCTAATTTTTGTTTTTCTTCTATACTGATCTTACCGATTTTTAAGAGCTGATCTTTCAGTTTGATGTTTTCGATGGCTTTGTTTACGCCAATAAACTGATGGTTTCGGGCAATGAGTTTTATTACCTTACCCAATGAATTATCAAACAATATGAAGTTCTCAAAGAGATCTAAAAATCGATTTTTTTCGCAGACACCAACCAAAATACGATCCAAGCCTACAACTCCATCTTCATCTTCAGTAATACGTTTCCATTCATGGAAATGCTGGTATTTTCCGGTCAAACTCCCAATCCGGCTTTCAATACCATTACTTAATACAACAAACGCATTGTAGTAAAATAATTTTGGGATAACATCTTTATAATCGGTGAAATTGTCGTTATAGGCATTTTCTAATTTACGGTGTGCTGCTTTTAATTCGATAAATAACAAAGGAATTCCATTCACAAAACCGATAATGTCCGGTCTGCGTTCCCTGTTGCTTTTACCCTGAATCCATAATTGACGAACTGCTAAAAAGCCATTGTTTTCAGGAGTTTCAAAATCAAAAACTTTAAGGGTTTTGTTTTTTACCTGTTCTCCTTTTTCATTGATATAATCGACTGGAATGCCATCTTTTAGTAATTGGTGTTTTTCGAAATTTATTTCCGGCAACGACTTTGTTATACTTTCTTCAATTAATTTTTCGTAGGCATGTTTATAAGCTTGATCGGGTAGGTGGGGATTGAATTCTCTTATTTTTTCGAGAAAATTCTTTTTTAGGATTACTTCTTTTTTACTCAAACGCCCTAAAGTACTGCCTTCTCCATAGGTTTCTTTGTTATAGGCCAAAGCCGTATCCCATCCCAATTGATTGAAAAATAAATCAATTGCGGTTTGCTCTATGAGGTTATCTTCTGAGTATTCCCAAGCCATCTTTACTCTATAAATTTAAGAGCTTGTTCGGGTCAATAACGGGTAGTATGAAATTTTCGAGTGATGTTCCTTTTAAACGTGCCAACAGAATTCCTCTGGTTGTTGAGTAGGTTATTGATGACAGGGCATTGCCCAAACCTCCATTTAATTCAATTCGATAGTTCTTATCAGGTATGGCCAATTCTTCCAGATTTTCAACATTAAAAACATATACAAAATGGAAAGAACCTTTTGATTCTTCGATATTTTCACCTTCACTCTTAGTTGTTATCTCAATTTTAAAATCGGCTTTAACCAACTTGTCTTCCAGATTAAAACCTAATTCGAAAATTGTACTAAAGTCATGACCCTTAGCTTTTTCTGCTACAAAATCAAAAGGGCTATCGATATGGCATTTTACAATTGCTGTTTTAACAATATGTATTTTTTCAGGTTGTAGTATTTGTATTTTTTCAGCTGACATTGGATAAAGTCTTTTCAGTTCTAATTGTGGTCGAACTTATTGATGTAAATTCAACTTTGGTATTAATATGGTCGTTTCTGTATACGGTCATTTTTGATTTATTTTCACCAAACGACTGGAAGGATACCTGGCGTGGAACATACAGAATAGTTTCACCCAATTCAGCCTCTAATTTTGCAATCGAACGCAATGTGAAATTGTGATCACCATTAAGCCACTTGCTAATTTCGGAAGGTCTTTTATCTAATTTTTCTGCCAGATCTTTTTGTGAGTATCCTTTTTCCTTAAGCAATTGATTGATGCGAACGACAATGTCAGCATACTTATCAACAAAAATCTTGACGTCCTCCGGCATTTTAGCCATCATACGTTCTGCAACTTTGCTTTTCATCTGTTTGTAATTTGTTTTTTTAATTGTCAGATGGAACTCGCCATATAATCATATCCTTGGGTAAGATACTTTCTCTCTTGGCTTGTTTCATTTTTAAATTATAAAATCTGTGTTTCCCTGAAAATCTGTAAGTGTTCTGTTATCGCTTGCAACGATTATAGTTCCATCTTGCAAAGCCTGGGCAATACGTTTGGCAAATTGTTGTGCCTCATAAAATTTCAATCTAATATCATCGCTTTCCTGATCGGTGCGCTGGTCTTTAACTCCTCCATTAAAAAGAACCACGATTGATTCTGAAATGCGGTAGCAATAAAGCCTGAGAGGAAAATGAATGCCGATCTCCTGAATTTCAGGAATCCATCTTTTGGGTTTTGGAGGAAGTGCTTGTGCATGGTTTTTAGTTCGGTCGAAAAAATCGTTAGTCGCTCCATATATATTCCCAATGCTGTGGGTAATGAGCCGAAAAAGCTCATAAGCTGAAACGGAATAGGGATTGTTGTCATTTTCATATTTTTCGAAAAATCGGTCTGTTTCACTGTCTTCAACATTTTCCCAGTGTACTGTGTCAAAGGTACAAAGTTCAGTTTCATCAAACCATATTTCTACTGCAAATGTATTCACTCTAAAGTTAATTTACAAGTATTATTCACTTAAAAGTTAATTATTTCCTGAATTATCACATTTATTAACATTCACTGATAAAAAAATGGCACCCATCATACACAATCTTATTCTTTTCCAATATCAGATAAAGTTAACTGTAATGAATTCAGATCACTAAAAGTACTACTTTCGCTTGAATTGCAAATATTTTGTTCATTTAAAAAGTATAGAAACAGCAGCTTTTCTTTTAAATTGGTCTTTGCTTTTTGAAACATCTTATTTTACCTTTTCAAAGGGACAGAATTCATCCACTTTTCAACTTCTTTGCGTATGCTTTCTTGCCATATTTTTATTTCCGATTGTACCGGGAAAGAAAATATACTACATTCTTTTTCAATCTCTTTGCCTGTAAATGGATCTAAATATGAACCCATTGTTTTTCTTAATTCAGAACCAGGATAAACCAATGCCACCTTTCTTGCTTTATAATATTCATGATAGACATACATTTGTCGTAAATCGTCCGGCGAAGGATTGTAACCATTTAGATTCTTCCACTTGGTATCCAGAACCATACAATTTTCTTCGTCTTTATTTATAACAATATCAGGTCGAATGGATGATCGGTTTCCGTTTTTTGGTTGCCAAAAGTACTTTGATGTCTGCGCGGTTATGGTAATATCAGACTTTTTATTTTTTCGTAGGCTAACAAATACAAATTGTTCCCAAAGTTTATTCATGTCAAACATCAGCGCCAGCACATGATTTCTACCGCTACTTAAATCCGGATGGTACTGAAGTAAAATCAATCGGGAAATTTCAACGGCTTTACTATATGGCTGAGTTTTACGGTTAAAAACTAAGTTGTCAAATGTGTTTACGGTTACTCTTAAATCCGGCATTTCCGGAAAGTTTAAAAGTAAATTACCAATCCGGCTATTTAATGAAGCATTTGTATTGATTTGCCTCAGTAATCGTAGCGTTTTAAAAAGTATAAAATGAAGTTTGTGTTCAACATCATAGGTGGTATGACGGACATAAAACCGTTCCTGATGGGTCAGGTTTTGTTGCAAATGCTGAGCGAATTGTATGGTACCTTTTAAGGCTGTTACATTACCTTCTTTCTTTCGGTATTGCTTGACTAATCCACTGTGAAGTAGATATTCCACTTCCTTGATAAATAGCTCAAAATAAAGGTCAAGAATAGTGTTTGGTTTAATTTTCAGGTTACTATGGCTGGGTGTTTTAATGTCGAAACTTCCGACAGCGCGTAACATATCAATTAAAATATCACGCCACTTATTCTGTTCCGATTCAGTGTTCGGTTTTTTATCCGCTTTGGGCAATACTTCGATAAGGGTTTTACCTACCTGAATTGCACCAACAAACTCATTGAATTGCACCCCATTGTAACACAGATTATAAAATGGAATACCTTCACCATAGTAGTTTTGAAGAGCTTTCAACTGGTCAATGGTGATTCTCTTTTCACCTTTGTCATGGCGAAGAGTTTCATGCTCAAATACGGTGATATGTTCTTTCGCCTTATTCAATGTCCATTTTCATTAACAGTTTAATCGCTTTTTGAATATCCATCGGTACTTCTTTGTCTTTAATTTTAATGGTATAGTCCGTATTTGGCTTTCTGTAATCCATGATTCCAAAAACTTCACGGCCATCAAATTCGGAGGAACTTTGGTAGTCAAAATCAGCAAATGAATCAGCATTTTTATCCCAGGTTTTCATTTTAACAAATCCTTTGCCCAACACCAGACCAATTTTACCGAAATCACCAAAGAAATACTCTTGCAACAACGGAACAATATTCTTGTAAAGGGAATTGATGAGCTTTTCTTCCACATTATCACCGTCTTTCATCATGAAATAGGAATGGCCTAATTGATGGTCTTTGTCCAGTAATTTTTCGATGCGCTTATTTAGGGTTTGAAGGATTTCAAAGCCTTTTACACCAGCAAATTCATATTGTAATTCATTCAAATCATATTTTGGAGGCATCTCTTCAAAACTAAATCGCCTGCGTAATGCTGTATCAATGGCTTCCACACTGCGATCTGCAGTATTCATGGTGCCTATAATGTATAAATTAGATGGAACGCTAAATTTATCTTTGCTATATGGTAAAGTAACTTCTAACACTTCATCTTTACCTAAGCGTTTATCTTCTTCAATAAGCGTAATAAGCTCGCCAAATATCTGTGAAACATTACCCCGATTAATTTCATCAATGATTAATACATAGTTTTTTCCGACAACACTTTCATTTTCTGAATACTTGTATTTTATTTTCAGGTAATTGATAACACCCTTAAAATATCCCTCCCAACCTTTAAATTTTTCTTCTCCGTTTATCTGTTTTTGAATGTTTTCCTTGGTCAGAGTACCTTGTTTCTCCTTGTCCTGACCGGTATGCAGCGTAAGATTATCGTTCGAATTAAGTGAAACTGAGAATTCTTTACCGGTTGGCGTTTTTAGTGATAAAAGTTCAGTGGCGGTAAGTTCCGTTTTAAGATTTTCGTATGCGGCATCAAACCCAACTAAGTTTGGGGTTTTAGCGTCTTGGCATACTTTCTTAAAAATACCGGGAAGTACATCATATTTTAAATGTGTATCTCCTTGATTGGGCTTAAGTGGTTTTATCCCTTCAATAAAATCTTCGTAGCTCATACTTTGATGAAATGTTGTAAACACAACTTGACCTTCTTTCATCAACCTTTCAAACTCTTGCTTGATTTCTTTTCGAGGCTTGGTCAAATCAAAATTTGGATTAGCAATTGCAATCGCTTTGTTGATAGTATTGTATGTTTTGCCTGTCCCCGGAGGGCCATATAAAATCTGGTTTAACGCAATTTTCATGGAACCTGAAGTTTTATTTGTTGTTGGCTGGTTCTGTTTATATTCAAATTTTGCATTGAAAAATGGAACAAATAGTTTTTCATTCGCAACGTTTATCTCGTTTTGCGGAATTGCTATACAGGTTGAATTGTCGTTTGGTGTCCACCATTTCTGTTCATCTTCATACGAATTATCATTTACTGCTTCACGAACAACTTCATAAGACCTTTGCAACCATCCTTCATCTCCAAAATTATCATATTCACATCTTACAGCATCTCCTGTGATCTTGCCGATAATCTCCAAAAAGTCGTTACCTCTGCATAAATAAAAATAGTCACCAATTTTCATTAGCTCGTAAAAGGTATTGCCTTGAGTTATTGTGGATGTGCCTTTTGCTTTTGTTTTCCCATGTACAACTATCAAATTCTCTTTAATAAAATAGTTATAGGCATCTTCATTAATTTCACCAGCTTTACCACTCATTGAAACTTTAAATACAGTTTCATTTGATTCCAAATTAATCGAAGATAGATGAAGAACAGGGGTAACACCACTATGATATACAAGTTTGTTGTATAGAGTATCGTAGTATGTGAAGAATGAAGTGAATTTAAAAACGTCCCTTTCTGTAATGGCCTTAATAATATCATTAACTCTTGTTACGTTATTTGATTTAGCACTTTTACGTTTGATACTTTTATTCTTTTCAAGCACTTCTTTAAGTGTTTGGCCTTCAGTGCTAATTCTAATATTTAAAACTGAAGGAAAATTGATTAAACCGGTAATTGAATGAATTTTTATATTTTCAAATTGATGGTTATCATTGATAAGTACTACTCTATCGTTTATGTTCAGTGACGATGAGATTTTATTGTATTTGTCTATTCCGGATAAAATGTAAAAACTCACAAACCTCTTTTGGTTTGCATCATCAATAAGTTTTGTAATATTTATGATTTGTGAATGAATAAATGGTTGAAAATTGGCTTTTACTCTTGAGATGAGTTCGGGATAAATTTCATGTAATTGTAAAAGTTGGTCGTTGGTGCAAAAAACTTCCTGAACTTTAGTGCACAAAATACTCAACCCAAAATTTATTTGACTAACGTCACCTATTAACAGTTTCCCTTTTAACTTCTCAGCCCCTATAAAAATAATGTTGTCGCCGGGCTCCAATTTTCCATAATCATGCGTCCAGCGACTTTCTGTTAAGTCTTCCCACAACACAGTTTTGTTAGCAATATCATATTGCTCTATGTTTTTTATGCGTGTCAGTAATGTTTTTGCCATGGCCTTTGGGTTTTAACTATTATATCCAAGCTCTTCATCAGAAAATTAAGCTAAGATTTATGTGAATGTTGGTTTGTTTCGCTTTTCATAAATTGCAAATAGTCAGTCAATGTATTCTTATAAAACTCTTTCCTAATGCTTGGTTGGTGCGGAAAGGGAAAGAAATCCCTTTTTATCTGATTGTCTTTTGCATGAGAGTATGTGAAACGGCCATCAGTTGTCTTGGTTTTCACGTTGTAATCCCAAAATTCCCGAACTTTTTCGAATTCATTGGTGATTAACTGAAGTACAGGCTCGCCAAGTGTGATGACCGGAATATTTTTAAATTTGTCTAATTCACGCTGCAACAAATCCAAATTAGGTTGTAGATGATTTATTAAAACTTCCATTGTTTCGGATGGCGGAACGGTGTAAAAGTATTTGAACAGATTGGTCGCATAAACATTATCAATGGTAATACCCAGCTCAGTACAAATCCTGTTGACGTATGTTTTTAAAGAATTGGTTTTATCCAAATTGAGTGTGCATGTGATCTTTATCCTTGGAGCCACATTTCTTATAGTTGGGTCTTGACCCAAAATAATCAGCTTTATTTCACCATTACCCCGAAATGGTGGGACTACCGGCAGGGTTAAATCTATTGGATTGCCATCGAAATCCTGACTTTCTTTAAGTGCTTGTCTTATTTTTTTAACTTCCGGTGTGATTTCCATTTTTTATATTTTGGCTTTTTTTAGACGACTAAGCACTTTCCTAACATGATTCCCTAAAAATCGATCTAAAGTTAAAAGACCTTGCGTTATATAGTCAAGAATATCAGCGTCAGTCATTTTATATACTTTAGTTCTTTTATATCGATAACATATAGTATCCCACCAAATAAAGGGTTCTATATTTTGCGGAAGGTCTCCTGAATGTTTGAAAAATTGCCTGTTGCTTATATTTTTATCTTCAAAGTGTATTTCAACATATATTATGTCATCTTCTAATCGAACTTCATAATGAGCGGATGTTTGACCGATTTCACCAAGATGATCTTTTATCCATACAAGATTATTTTCTTTATCTGGTTTAACCTGTACAGTATAGGAACTCAGCACATTTTTCTGAGCTTGTAAATGCAACTGAAGGTCAGTGATTAACTTTAAAAATCTTGCGTCCATAGTTCTATTTATAATTTTTACACCTCTATTTCCCCACTCATCAACCTCGGCAATAAAATATCCCGTGCTTCCCTGAGTTTGGCGTTTTGTTTTAATAGATTTTTTATTTGCAGAAAGTTGGATTTTACCTTTTTACCATACTCCTGAATTACAGATTTTGGTGGAAGCAAGACTGGCATCGCTTTCACAATTTTTGAATTAATTGCTGTTCCAATTGAAGATGTGCTACCCAAAGAATCATAAGGGAAGTTCTTTAAATAGAAATAAATAAATTCCGGGTTCATTTTTGACTCATCGTCAATATTAAAATGGGCAATCGCCTCATTCGTTATCATTTCTTCAGTTGTGATTGCAACTTTACCAACAGTTAATTTGAAACTTAAAATAACCGTATTGACTTTTGTTACATTCATATTGAATTTGTCAACTGCCATTTCGGTAACGGTTTCACTAGTATCTAAAAGGAAAATGGTGGAATTATTAATGTCTCTTATCGAAACCCATTTAACGCCAGAATCAGTATCATTAAACCATTCGGCTTGTTCCCTTGGTGGTGTTTTTCCAATATTTATTCTAAATATTTCATCAGCTCGCTGAACCTTCCATCCGTCAGGTAATCGGTTGATTTCGTTCGATGGTTTGAAAAAATCAAACTCACCTTTAAATACTATTTCAGCAGCTTCTTCCAACAATTTGATCCGCTTCGAATTGTTTTCAATCAAATCATCATAAACCGATAAAATGGAGGCAATGCGGCATTGAGTAAGAATCGGTGGAAGATTGATTTCAACACCTTCAACATCGCTGGGACTTATGTTCGCCTGATTTGCAGCTCCTTGTGCCTTATTCGCAATTTTCGTTAATGTCTCTTTTTGCAAGAGAAAATAAAACAAATAATCCTTGATACATCTTTCATTATCAATATTGATAAACTTTCCAGCTCTTTGATTTAAATAGGAATTCGTTTCGTGTCTATATTTTGCAACTCTCCCAACCACAGAAGATGGCAAAGTAATATGGGAACCTGTCAGAGAAATTAAAATATCTCCGTTATTTAAATGAAATCTTTCCGGAACTTCAATTGCTGAGTCAACGCAATCACTTTCATCTAAAACGATATTTTCATTTTTAATGTTTTTAATTTTTATTACAGGAGTACCGGCTGACTGAAAATCTTGTGATTTAAAGGGATAACCTGAAATAACTTTAGATATTTTTCCTATTTCAACATTTTCCCATTTCATATCACCAACTCTTTAAAATTATCCGAAATAGTATTTGCTAATGTAATTGCGTCTTCGTTCAACCCATCCAACTCAATGTGAATTTCGTGGAGACGTTCTTCGTAGTCGAAATCATCATCAGTAGCGGTGTCAACACCCACATAACGTCCGGGGCTTAAACTCCAATCTTTGGCTTCAATTTCGGCTTGGGTAACCACTTTACACAATCCTTCCACATCGGTATATTTTCCTTCTGGGAAACGAGTTTGGAGCCAATGGGCTTGTTTCCAAAAATATTCGGTTTCGTGTAACAATCCGGGTTCATCTTCACTGGGGTTCCCGCTGAGTTGCAATTGCAGGTCTTTCAGTAGGTCAAGATGCCCTTTCAGGTTCAGCTCTTTCCAATCCTTATTTTTATTGAGTTGGTGTTCTTTTACTGCTGATGCAATCGTGTCTAAAAGCTGTTTAATCAGCTTGTCCTGTGGTTTGCGTAAACCCTTTACCTGTGAGGCAATCTGTTCAATCAGCTCAATATGGTCATTCAATTTTCCAATCGTTTCTATCAACTCATTTTGTTTGGCTAATACTTCAGCACTATCATCCAACGTTTGAATGGCTTGGTACAAATCTTCACTGATCACCTTGATCTTTTTGTCGGCAATGATTTCCTTCAGTAACTTTTGAAGCCTTGTTGTTGAAACGGCTGTTGCTTTGGCAAAGAAGGCAGCAGCTTGTATATAGGTTCTTACTGTATCTTCCAGTTTCTTTGTATTTCCCCGGTACAGGTTCACAATACAAATCAGGTTTTGTAACTGTTCCGGACTGAAATCGTTCACCTTGGAAGTTACTTTTCGGTAAATCTTACGGGCATCCAACATCAGCACATTATCACGTTGTTGCTCGTCATTTTCTTTGGCACGGTCGAAAAACCACAAAGTACAAGGCAACGAACGGGTATAGAAAAAGTTATTCCCAATGGCTACCATCACATCAACCGCCCCGGTTCTTACCAACTTTTCACGAATGTCTTTTTCGCTGTGTCCGGCATCACTGGCCGAGGAAGCCATTACAAAACCTGCCCGTCCTGTTGGTTTCAGATAGCCATAGAAATACTGTATCCATAGGTAATTCGCATTGTCATTCTTGGGTAAAAGTCGGGTAATGCTTCCTTTTTCATCTTTTGTATATAAAAGGCGTGGATCTTTTTTTACACTTTCTTTTGCCTTGTCAACACCATCCACATTAAACGGTGGATTAGCCATCACAAAATCGGCTTTTCCCACCAAATCGTGTTTGTCTTCGTAAAAAGTGTTTCCCTCCTGAATATTACCTTCCAGTCCATGAACGGCCAAGTTCATTTTAGCCAGTTTAGTATTGAGGTCAGCTTTTTCCTGTCCATAGAAAGTCACTTTTTCGGCTGGCTGTAATCCTTCACTTTCAATAAAATATCCGGTTTGCACAAACATACCCGCAGAACCACAGGCCGGATCAAATACAATTCCGTGGTCAGGTTCAATAATATTGACAATGGTGTTTACCAAACTCATAGGCGTAAAGAATTCACCGCCCTCCTGTGCTCCAGTCATGGCAAATTTACCCAAGAAGTATTCGTAAATCTTACCAAACAAGTCACCTTCAGCTTTTTGTAATACTTCTTTGTTGAAGATGCGGAGTAATTCACGCAACAGGTCTTTACTGAAAATCGAGAAGTTCTTCGGTAATACACCTTTGAGGTTGTCGTATTCGTCTTCAATCAATTTCATGGCGTTGTCAATGGCTTCGCCAATATCTTCGCTCTCTGGTAGGGAAACCAAATATTCAAACTGTGATTTCTCCGGTAGGAACATCGAGTTCTTTTCTTCAAAATCCTTTTTAGTTAATGGGCGTTTGCCACGTTGTGGATGTGTTGGTATATCCTTTTCAACTTCAATTTTTACTTTCTGAAATCGGTTAAAGGCGTGACGTAAAAAAATTAAGCCTAACACGGGCATGGAATATTCCGAAGCCGTTAGTTTACTATTTGCTCTTAATTGGTCGGCTGCCCGCCAAAGTTCAGTTTCTAATTTGCGTAATTGTGTTCCCTGCATGTATGGATTAATTTCTTTTTGATTTTAAGCTGCAAGATAAGACATCAGTCTCAATAAATCTTTATTGTTAATTGTGTTTCCATAGTTTTTTTTCAACAAAGCGAATGTTCCATTTTGCATTTGACTAACTTCTGCTGATGTCATTTTCAAAACAAAACCAGTTTCTGTCATGCACTTTATAGCTTGGGCCAATTCTAATTTTGCTCAAATAAGGATTTAAACTATTGGATGATACATTAATTCGAAATACTGTCGCTGTGGGTTGGGAGAGGGTGGGTGTGAGGCACGAAACACTTACCCGTGCGATGCTGAAGCTGGTGAGGTGAACGAATGAAATAGTGAAATGAGGTACGAATGGAACGGTTGATTGAGTGAGATGAACTGGCTGCAAGCATAAGGCCATGCGCGAATGATTCTTTATTTTTACCTGTACCATTAAAGGGCGGTGGCACTTATGTTGTTTTTGGTCTTTAGGGGTGAGCGTATAGCAGGACATACCATTTTGATTGGGTCGGGAAAAGCAAGTGTGGTAACTGAATGCAACGGAGCGAATGTGGTTGGGTGGAATGGAGCTTCCCGTTTTGGCTTTGAGCTCTGGATTGTGGGGCGGAAAGCCAAAGCGGAGCAGAATGAAACGGAGGATAGGCATGAGCGCAATGAAATGAATGGAAATACTCTTGCGTGGGTAGTCGAGGCTGGAGGCTGACAATGAATGGAGTGTAATGGAGAGAAGCGGAAGCCACTGGCCGCAGACTTTGGCCGTAAAATAATTCATGGCCTGCACCTTAGAGGGTTGGGGGGTGTGGTTTTTCAGGCGACTATGCTGATTACCAACAGATCTGGTCAAACGGATACATCAGAAAAATTCCAATTGGCACATTATCGCAAAAAGTAAGGGATTGCCTGATTTATTTGAGAATCGGTTGACCAACTCTTCTGATGAAAAGATTGATCTCACCTGGTATCTGGATAAAAAAGGCAAGGATACTTTTATAGAACAAAATCACTTCAATCAGTTACTCAGCTATATTAATGATTAAGGATTTATACAACAACCTAAGCATCGATGGGTAAACAATTAAAAGCAACGGCAAGGCAATTACAAATCCACCAATGACGGCAATGGCCAGCGGTTGGTGGAGTTGTGCGCCGGTACCGATTCCCAACGCGATGGGCGACAAAGCAATAATTGCCCCGATGGCGGTCATTAATTTGGGTCGCAAGCGGGTAGAAATGGCATAAACCACTGCTTCGTCGGGACTGCTGGTTTCGAGTGTTTGGTGAAATTGAAGGAAAGTAAAGATGGCATTCTCGCCGATGATTCCGATAATCATGATAATTCCGGTGTAACTTCCTACATTCAACGGAGTACCGGTAATGAAAAGGGCGATCATACTTCCTGAGATTCCCAAAATGGAAATGGTGATGATGAGCAGGGCCACTTTGATATCTTTAAACATGAAAATCATGACTGTAAAAACCAACAATGCTGCGGAAAGCAGGATGATCAAAAGTTCGCTGAACGATTTTTGCTGTTCCTGATAAGCGCCTCCGTAACTGATGTGATAGCCCTGTGGCAAGTTCACTTTCGACTGAATTTCCTGTTGTAATTCTGTCATTACACTGCCCAAATCACGGTTATCCAGACGTGCTTCAACCGGAATCATACTTTGCAGGTTTTCCCGGTCAATTTCGGCGCTGCCCGCTTCAGGAGTGATTCTGGCCAGTTGAGCAAGTGGTTGCAGTTTTCCATTAGGCAGAAAAATAGTTCCGTTTTTCATCCTGTCGATGGATGTTTTTATGGCATCAGGATAAATCATGCGGATATCGGTTTGCTGCTCTTTTTCGAAAATGTTGCCAATAACAGAACCTTCCAGTTGAGTTTGCAGCTGCGTCTGAAAATCGGCTGGCGTAATCCCAAATTGTGCCAGTTTTTGGTTGTCGGGTTCAATATTTACCGATGGACCGGCAATGGTGATTCCGTCGAAAACGTCAGCTGTTCCCTTCACATTTTCAGTAATTTCGGCAACATGTCGGGCTAAATCCTGTAAAACCTTCACGTTATCGCCATATATTTTTATTTCGATGGGCTGGGTCGAGGCCATCAAATCGCCCAACATGTCACCAATTACTTGTCCAAAGTCGATTTGTAAAGCAGGTTGAGTTGATTCCACTTTCTGTCTGATTTCATCAATCACCTCATTGGTGCTGCGTTTGCGGTCTTTCCGGAGTTGAATCAGGTAATCGCCACTGTTGGGTTCGGTAATAAAAAAACCCATTTCGGTTCCTGTTCTGCGCGAATAGGTTTCGATTTCAGGAACGGAGGGCAACAGCTTTTCCACTTCACGGAGCATCCGGTCGGTTTCCTGAAGTGAAGTTCCCGGAGGTGAAACATAGTCCAACACAATGCTGCCTTCGTCCATTTCAGGAAGGAACCCAGTTTCTAAACGGCTCGAAATATAGTAGACTGAGGCGATCAGCGCGAGAACAAACACGAAACTAATAACCGGACGAAGTATAAAAAAGGAAATCCATTTGCCTCCTTTTCGTTCGTGAATGGCAATTTCAGGGTTAACCGATTTTCGTTTTCCGGAGAGCAAAAGGTAAATAACCGGAAGCCCGATCCAGGTCACCAGAAATGAACAAATCAGGGTGATCATCATGGTGTTGGCCAGAATTTTAAAATAGGCACCAGCCACACCGCTCAGCAAAATGAACGGGAAAAAGATCACGATGGTACTGATTGACGACCCGATCATGGCGGGCAGTAAATAATTGACCGATCTGGACAACAACTCTTTCGTAGGTGTTTCGGGATGCTCTTCGTGGGTGCGGTGAATTTGCTCCACTACTACAATCGCATCGTCAATAATCAACCCAATGGAAGCCGCGATGGCGCCCAAAGTCATGATGTTGAAGTTATACCCGAGAACGTATAGGGAAATTAAAGTCAGGGATATGGTCAACGGAATGGTAATCAGGATCACTGCGCTCGATTTGACCGAACGCAGGAAAATAACACAAACGATGATTGCCAGAATCAATCCAATCCAAAGGCTGTCGCTCACGCTGCGAATGCTATCGTTCACAAAGTCGGCCTGTACATAGTACGGCGAAAGCGTAACGCCACGCGGCAAAATGGTTTTATTCAGTTCCGAAATCTTCTTTTCAACGGCATTGGTAATATCAATCAGGTTGGCATTGGGCTGCTTGATCACGGCTACAAGCACAGCACTTTTTCCGTTGGCATTTACCCGCACATATTCGGTTTGCTCGGCAATCTTTACATTGGCAATATCCTGAAGATGCAACACTCGTTTGCCATCGTTACTTATCACCAGATTTTTCAGTTCATCCAGATTTTCGATATTGGCATCGGTAACGGTCAGGTACATCCGGTTGTAATCGTTGAGGTAACCGTTGCTGCTGATAAAGTTCGATTCGCTGAGTGCTTTGGTAATCATCGCCGGAGTGACACTTAAAGCACTCATTTTTTGAGGCTGCAATTCCACCTGAAATTCCTTTGTTTTTCCGCCAATGACGCGGATTTCGGAAACACCGGGCACTTGTGACAAAAAGGGTTTGACAATATAATTGGCAATCTGGTTGATTTCAATGTTGCTTCGGCCTTTGCCATCGATCACGTATCCAATAACGGGCAGGATAGACGGGTTCATCTTTTCGACCGTAATGACTGTACCTGCCGGCAATTCGTCTTTAATCTGATTGATGGACGATTCGACCTGTTGTTTACTCAAATCGATGTCTTCATCCCAACTCATAAAGGCCGAAATCTCGCAACTGCCTCGGCTAGTAATACTCCTGATATTTTCCAGCCCCGGAACCCGCTTGATGGCATTTTCGAGCGGTTTGGTAACGGTAATCATCATCTTGCTGACTGGCTGCAAACCATTGTCTGCAATAACTTTGATCTTTGGGAAAGTCACTTCAGGAAAAAGCGACGACTGCATTTTGCTGTACGAAAATATTCCGGCAGCCAAAATGATGAACAGGACAACCGCAACCGGATTTTTATGGGAGACAAAAAAATTCTTCATGGCTAAGGTTGAATGATGTTAACCAGCGCGGTATCGGGCAAACCGTAGTTTCCGGTATTGATCAGGCGGTCGAGTTTGTCGAAGAGTGGTGATAGGATTTCAACCTGCGTATCGGTCACAATGCCTGTTTTAACTGGTATTTTAATGGCTGTCGAGTCGTTTATCAGTTTCATCACCCAATAATTTTCCATCGTCTCGTCTGCGAGCACACAGTTCTTATCGGTAATTTGGGTACTCGATTTGGTGCTTTCGCTGAGTTGAACAAATGCAGTCAGGTTTTCGGGCAATTGGGTATTGGTGCGCGGTTTAACCACAAAACTCTGGGTTTGCGAAACGGCATCGATGGCTGATAATTTGGAGGTGATTGTTCCCTGAATACGTGTGGAATCGGGTAAAACGATTTCGCAATTGGTGCCGATGGCAGCATGTTTATTTTGTTCGAAAGGAACATTCAGTAAGAAAACCAGGCTGCTTTGCTCGGCAATTACACAAAGTTGGTCGCCGTCGGCCACGTAGTCATTGGCCTGTTTGTTCACTTCCGAAATAATTCCTGAAGTGGGCGCTTTAATGGTCAGTTCGCCGCTAAAAGCAAATTCAGGATTGGTTTTGTTAAAGTCGCTCAAAGCATCGGCTTCCTTGGTTTTTACCGAATACAGCGGACTTCCGGCTTTTACGTATTCCCCAATGTTGCACGATATTTTGGTGATATATCCCGTCGCCGTTGACTTTACCGTGTTTTTCTTCAGGTATGAAGAAGTGGCTGTGAGGTTGATGACTTTGCTGATTGAGCCAGTCGAAACAGAGGTAACTGTAACCGGAGTTGTCACTTCGGGGGCCTCTTCTTCTTCCGCAGGTTTAGTGTTGTTGGTACAACTGATCAGTGCAAACAAAACTATTAGGTTGGCGAGGGTCAGTATTCGTTTCATTTGAGATGGTTCATTTGGTTAATGATTTGCAGGCGGTTCATTTCCGAAACGGTTAGGCTATTTTTGGTCTGGGTATAGTTGTTTACGGTGGTGAGAAAATCGAGGAAACGCACCAGCCCTTTTTCGATTTCGATTTTATAGAGCGCAATCAGCTTTTCCTGTTCCGACAATTGGGTTCGGATACTCGAAATCAGCTCGTCAGTCAATTTCAATTGTTCAGTCAATTGATTGATCTGCTGTTTGTATTGCGAAGTGTAATAGGTTTGATAGTCCAGCCTTGAATTTTCGGCCAGCAAAATTTTTTCAACCTGAAGTTTTCGTTGTTTCCCATCATAAATAGGTATTGAGAAATTTAGACCCAAACTGGTACCGAAGTTGTGAGGAATATTTTCAGGTCGGATAGCCATAAAACCGGCATCAGCAAAAGCACTGACCTTCGGGCGGTAATTTAAATCGATCAGTTCCTTGCTATTTAGATTCTTCAGGCTGTCAATTTTGAAATTCATCATCGCCGGAGAACTGTTGATGTTGAAACTGTTCTGAATAGTGAGTTCAGGTTTTTCGAGTGAGACCGTTGAAGCATCAGTAATTCCGCAGATGTATTTTAGCAATGCCAGATTATTCCGGTATTGGATATTGGCCTGTTGGATGGCTACTTCCTGAGAAGTAATGGAAAGCGACAGGTTCATCAAATCAGTTTGAGCGTAAATACCCCGATCTGCCAAAGCTTTTACGATAGCCTGTTGTTCTTTTAAAAGGCTTAAAGTATTTCGATTAAATTCAATCTGCAATCCATCGGCATAGGCTGAAAGGTATTGCTCGGTGATTCCCTGCTTTAGTTCAATGACAGTGATTTTGCGATCGGCTTCAATCGCTTGCTGGATTAATGCAATTGTTTTGAACTGGCCATCTTTTACTCTCTGGTTGAACAGCGACTTTTCCAGACTAACCACAGCTGAATAATTTCCTCCATCAGTGATGGCCTCGTCGTACCCGAATTTTTTGGCAACCGGCGCATACATGGCCTGAGAGACCTGATTAATCTGTAGTTTGTAGCTCGCCTGGGTAAGCAAACTGTCTAATTTTCCGGAGAGAAGCTGGTTCCTGAAATCCTTTAGGAGCGGACTGTTTTCAAGCCCTTTTTGAATGTAAAAATCAAGCGACTGCGCGCTGACACCAATTCCAGAGGCTAGAAAAAGTATAAGAATTAGAAAGGTTTTTCTCGGCATGGTTAAAACTTCAATGAAATTCAGGATGAAGATAAGAATTGTTTTAGAGGTTTCACCAATTGGTGAAACCTCTAAAAATGGAGGCTTTTATTTCACTTGAGCAACATCTAAAACCATAAATGAACCTGGTTTCATTGGAGGACGTCGACTCCCTTCCGCTGCAACTCCGTACTCTGCGGCAGATAAATACAGATGATGGGTTGATTTATCAATGGTAATTGTCCGGGAACCTTTTTGTGTCACAATGGTTTCAATTACTTTAAAACTGTCTTTGTTTTCTTCCTGAACAACAGTGATTGTACCATCGCCGCCATTTGAGCTAAATGCCCGTTTTGTGGCAGGATCGAATGCAACACCGTCGCAACCTTCACCAATCGGTAATGTGGTAACTACTTTTCCTGCAACTGCATCGGAAATAACCATTAATTTGTTGCCACAAACACTGAATAAACGGTGGGTTTCGTTATCCAGCGCCAAACCGGTGGGGTCTTCTCCAGGAGCAATCGACCAGCTTTTTTCAACTTTATAGGTGCTGGCATTGATTACACTGATTTCACTTTTATCTTCAATGTTTACATAAATGATTCCTATGCCATCGGTTTGCGGAAATTCGGGTTTTCCATCAAGCTGAATGGTTGCAATTTCCTTGCTCAGTTTAGGATCAATTACTGAAGCATTTGAACTTCCACCGTTGAAGGTATAGACTTTTTGAGAAAATGGATCGAATAAAATGGCATCCGGATTTTTACCTGACACCTGAATTTTTTCAATAACTTCCAATGTTTTCAAATCGAAAACGGTTACTGAATTGTCGCGGCCGTTGCTGGTGAAACCTTTATTTAAGCTCGGCGCGATGGCTATTCCATGAATTCCATTGGTATCGGCGATTTTGCCAATTTGCTTACCTGTTTTCAAGTCAGCAACAAGCGCCATTGACGCATGAGAAACATACAAGCGACCAGCAGCTTCGTCAACCGCAAGATAATCCCAGCCTCCATCGCCTTCGAGATGTATCTGGTTAACTACTTTGTAACCTGATTGGGCACTGGCAAGGTTACTACTGCCAAAGAGTACGGTAATGCAGATAATCGAAAGTAAGTTTTTCATTTTCAAAAGATTTAATTGCTTATTGACTATTAAATTATCATTTGGTTTACTTATAACTTTTCCGATTTCGATGATTAATCCATTTTTGTGCTTTATAACAGAGAAAGGCTGAACCGGCGCCAATAATTGCGCCTGCCAGAACATCGCTCGGATAATGAACGCCAAGATGCATCCTGGAATATCCTACCAATGTGGCATAAGTATATGACGGAGCAATGACATACCATTTGGGAAAAGCAAGGCTCAGTGATGTGGCAGTTGAAAACGCATCGGAAGTATGGCCTGAAGGAAATGAAGAGCTTCCACTAGCAGCCAATTTTTGAATATCAGGATAGGTTTCAAACGGCCGTGCCCTGTTAATTGTATGTTTCAGAGTGGTTGCAATTACAGTTGTCACAATGAATGAAGCGCCGATCATCAGTCCCTTTTGTTTTAGTTCCTGATCTTTTTCGATCATTCCGGTTCCAAAAATCAGGATTGGAGCGGCAATGCTAATTGGCGAAACGCTGTTGGTGATTGTGGCGAAAGTACCGTCGAGATGTGTATTTCGGTGTTCATTGATTTGCCGCAAAATACGGATATCCAGATTTTGCGAATAAGCGGTAACTGATAGCAGTAACAATAAAAGTGGAAGTATTCGTTTCATCGTAAAATAGTTTATTGAGTGAAAAATTTGGCCGAAACCACGCTCTGCATTACAACACCCGAATTGAGGTCGTTCAAAAATTTATCGAAGGTAGGCTCCAATTTTGTAGAGATTCTGTATTACTGTTTTCGCTCTCCAAATTCCTCCAATATTTGCTGATATATTTGTACAAAACTTTTTAGGATGAAGATTTTAGTGATTGAAGATGAACAGGCACTTTGCGAAACCATTGTTTCTTATTTGGAGGAAGAAGGTTACCGTTGCGAACAGGCAGGAACGGTCGAATTGGGATCGGAAAAAGTCAATCTTTATGAATACGATTGTATGCTCGTTGATATTGGGTTGCCTGACGGAAGCGGCTTATCGCTGATCAAGGAACTAAAAAAATGCCATCCTGAAACTGGAATTATCATCATCTCGGCCAAGAACTCGATGGATGATAAAATTTTAGGATTGGATTTGGGTGCCGACGATTACCTAACCAAACCGTTTCATCTGCCGGAGCTCAATTCGCGCATTAAATCGCTGCTTCGTCGCCGGAAATTTGAAGGCAAGCAGGAACTGGTCATTGACAAAATCACTATCTGGCCTGAAAACAGACAGGTCTTGATCAATGCGGAACTGCTTCAACTCACCCGTAAAGAATTTGATTTGATGATGTTCTTTGTCTCCAATCGCGGACGGGTTCTTTCTAAAGAATCGATTGCCGAGCACCTTTGGGGCGACTTTGCCGACTCGGCCGATTCGTTCGATTTTGTTTATTCGCACGTCAAAAACTTGCGGCGCAAACTGCTTGAACGGACTGGAACCGACTATTTTCAGAACGTTTACGGAACAGGATATACCTTTATCGTATGAAGCTTCAAACTAAAATAAACATTCGGTTTTTGACAGTCACGTTTCTGGTATTTACGGTTGCCGGAGTGCTGTTCTTCTTTGCATTAGACAAGGTCGTCAATCAAAATATCCGCGAAATGCTTGAATCGCGCAAAGCGTATATCATCCTGAATCTTCAGCAAAATCAGCCAATCACAGATTTATTAGAATCACCAGATCATTCTATCTTCATCAAACGTGTTGAAAAAACTGGGGAATACAAACGCTTTTCGGATACTTTGGCCTACGATCAGGAAGAAAAAGAGTTGATTCCGTTTCGAAAAATGACCTTTTCAGCGCATTCAGGTGATAAGCATTACGAAGTCGTTCTATTGCAATCATTGCTTGAATCGGAAGATCTGCAAATGGTGATTGTCTCTTTTATGATCGCATTATTTGGCCTTGTACTACTGGCGCTTTTTTTTCTGAACCGCTGGCTTTCAAACAAGGCTTGGAATCCCTTTTTCAAAAGTCTTTCTGTGTTGAACCACTGGAAGATCGGTGAAAATCAGTCTGTCAGTTTTGACCGGACGGGCATTTCCGAATTCGATCAGTTAAACAGCACGCTTGAAAATATGATGCAGAAAATTCAGGCAGACTTTGTTAACCTGAAAGAATTTACTGGAAATGCCTCGCATGAAATCCAAACTCCGCTCGCTATTATCAAATCGAAACTGGAAATGGTTTTACAGGACAAAACGCTGAATGACCAACAACATCAACGAATTCATGCCGCTTTCGAATCGGCCAATCGCCTTTCGAAACTTAACGAAGCTTTACTCTTGCTTTCGAAAATTGAAAACCGTCAATTCGTTTGACTCATCTGAAATTGATGTCTGTAAGTTGATTCAGTCACGCCTGGAATATTTGGAAGAACTTTTCGCTTTGAAACAAATAGAGGTGACTGTTCGCCTTGAGACGCAAGTTACGTTTAACATGAATTCATTGCTGGCCGATATTCTTATTAATAATTTATTGAGCAACGCATTGCGCCACAACATCGAAAAAGGAAAAATAACAGTACTGTCTGAAAATCAGAAAATAACTATTTCAAATACAGGCAGAGAGGCGGAAATGGATGTTTCCCGGTTATTCCGCCGGTTTGCCAAACAAACAACTACAAGCGAATCGAATGGACTAGGATTGGCAATTGCCTATGAAATCTGCAACAACTATAAGCTCGAATTGAATTACCATTATTTAAATGGAATGCATAATATGACGATCAAACAAAAATCCTAAATATCTACCGACTTGCACTGTAACTTTGATTGATAAAATAATTTAAATAATTAAAAACATGAAAAAGTTATTGGTGGTTATTCGTTTTTATGGCTCTTGTCGTTGGCGTTTCGGCCACAAATCAAAAAGAGGAAAAAATACCAGCGGCCGCCAAAAGTGGCTTTGCAAGCAAAATTTCCAACCGCCCAAAAAGTAAAATGGAGCGTGGAAAAGCCCGGAGAATTCGAAGCCGAATTCACACTAAATGGCGTTGAAACTTCTGCTTTGGTTGATGCAAAAGGAACCCTGCTTGAAACAGAAGCTGAAATCAAAGAAAGTGAATTGCCGCAGGCCGTAAAAGCCACCATTGCCAAATATTTTACCGGTTACAAACTCGATGAAATCGAAAAGGCCACTGATGTCAAAGGCGTTACCACTTTCGAAATGGAAGCAGCCAAAGGCAAGGATAAATTGGAAATTTCGTTTGATGCAAGTGGAAAATTACTTGGGAAAGAATCGCTAAAAGAAGAAAAAGAAAAGAAATAGACCAGTTTTCCGATTTTAACAAAGGGAAACCGTTTTCAAAGGAAGACGGTTTTTCTTTTTATCCAAACAACTCTAAGTTGTTTTATAAAGTCAGCTACTTGTTTCATGAAATAACCTTTGGTAAAGTTGTAACTATCATTGTAAGTTTGCACCTGACTTTCCCTAAAATAACTTGACAGGATTTATACTACTTGAAGAGAATACAACGCGCATTGCAATTCAAAAGCCCACCATAGAACTAAGTAAATTGTTACAAATTCTGTTGATTTTACCTTTTATTTTGCTCATTTTTAATTCGGTTACGTTCAATTTCCTTGGCAATTTCTATTAATTTCCTTTCATATTCCTCCACGTTTCCGCGAATCTCTTTGATCAGTTTCTTATCCCGATTATATTGAAAAATGTCTTCAAGTTTGTACAAGTTCTCGGGATTAATCCCATTGGTCGATTTAATATAGCGGTATTTCAAGTCATTATCTTTTAGTTGGCTGTTCCTGTTTAATTGCCAGATATTGCCGCCAAAAGAAAGCAAAATGATTAAAGCCATTGAGATCATTGTAATAGCTGCTTTACTGTTTTGAAAATCCACTCTGAAATTATGATCATTGCGAATGACCATATCTTGAGGGAACTTTAGCAGGGTGATCTTTTCATCAATCGGGGTAATTACCGCTTTTATTTCAGTAAAAACTTTATTGAGATTCTCATTTACCTTGTTAACCGAATAGGCCGAAATCTGTCCCAGACTTCTTTATTTGTTCCGGCGTAAACTGCTGTTGGTTAATCCTGATTTTGTAAATCTTCGATAAGTGAGTATTAGTATCCTCTGAATCAGAAGTTGAATTAGCCTGGTTATCTTGAATTGACTTTTTGCTCAATTCATCAATCCTTTGTTTTAATTCTTCGAACAGTGTATAAACTGCCGAAGAATCCATTTTACTTGTACCCATAAGTATTGATTTTTAAATGAATTACAATCGTTGTCTGTATTGGTTTGCTTTCTTCTTCCTTCGCTTTTTTGCTTCCTGTCTAAAAACATCTGCCTGATTTTCATCATAGCCAGATGAAGGTTTTAGTATATCGAATATTCCACCAAATGCGTTGAAGCAGTGCTTTTTCAATGACAGAAGATAATTCCATGCTATCATGCCATTCATCTTGTTTCGGTTGGTGTTTTTGCGCCTGTTGCAACCTCTCATTCTGCTGCAATCGGTAGTTGATTTTGGAATAACTACAGGTCCTGTCAATTTTGGAACCGTTGAAACTCTATACCCATTCTTTCCAAACCGTACTCCTTGTATTTTGTCTGTAGCTCCGTTATTTCGGAATTCGATTGTAATCCCTGATTTGAGAAACTCTGCTTTCAATTCCTGCCAGTTCCGGCATTTAGGTATTGCCGATTGCAGTGCATGATAAATTTCGTATTTGGTTTTATCGGGTTCTTTTAACCGATGTTCCTTTACGTTCTCTTTCCCTGAAGCAATATAAAGACCATGCTTTTTTGTAAGTTCCATACAAATCTTCACGTTCCGCAACTTTTCGTTTTGGTCTGAAATTCGTTTTCCGTTGTTATCAATTCGGTTTATCACCAAGTGAATATGAGGATGGGCAGTGTCGTGATGCCGGGCAATGATGTATTGTGTATCCCGGTATCCCATCTTTTTCATGTATTCGTGAGCGACATCAACCATAAACCTATCAGTCAACCTGCTTCTATCCTGAACCGAAAAATCCAATGAGATGTGGGCAACTGGTTTTGAGATGTTGGGATTCAGCTTATGCTGGACAATGAAACTATGGATAATGGATTCCTTATCTTTCAGTCTTACTCCTTCAGCGTAAAGCAAGCTAGCATTTTCTTTATCAAGGATATAGTTCACTGCACCCTGGAATCCTCGACCCTGTACAATCTTAGCAATCATCTTCAATTATCTTAATTACGTTGTCCAAGCGATCACTTAGAGAAAGGCATTGTATGTGTACTTCAGAATATCCGGCGGCATTGGCTCTATGGGCGATCTGGTTTACGTTATTGGCCATGCCACTTAAGTTGCTTGATATATCTCGTCTGTTCTGGTGTGAGATGTTGCTTTACCACACTCGACCGGATACACCGGCGAATAAATTCGCTACGATTAATATCTGCGGAACGTGCTTTTGCTTTGAGGGAATAATACTCTTCTGTAGCCATTTTGATTGTAATTTTATACCCTTTCTTTACAGCAGCTTCTTTGGTTGGCCTGCCATTCGTGTTTCTGTTTTTTATAGTTTTCATGGTTATTACATTAAATTTTTAAATGAGACCGACGGGATGTTTTTTTGCCTCGCAGAGCAAGGTTTCGGTCTGACCGAAACACAAACTTGCTCCCCACACTGACAGCATAATATTGCAAGTATGTAACTAATAATGAATAGAATATCTGATTGTATCTAAAAATATTTATTTCTATTTCTACTTATTTGTTCCTATTCAGAATTATTCTTAATTCGTCATTCTGCAATAGGGTTACATTTCAGTAATGTTATCCATGGAGGACTGTATCGCATTGGGAGCGAAAAGTTTGACCCCAGATTAACGCTATTCTGGCATTGCCGCTCCAATAGACGATCCCATATGACTTACTCTTTCTCTCCATCAAAAATATTCTCAAAAAATTTGCTCTTTATAATAGTATCTTGCTCCCTACAAAAAGCGAGATCAACGCATAACCCGATCAGAGTCTGATACCTTTTTGTTTTTGTATGTAAGATTGATTTGCTGAAATTTTTGGAGAGTTCTGCTCCAATTCCAGATCAAAGTGATCAATTAGTTTTTTGAGTAGCGGATTTTTGTTTATCATCATTTGAAGATCGGATTCTTTCGGTTGAATCTGAAGCATAAAATCAGCAATGTCATAACCGTCCCTGCGTTGTTGGGCTGAGGCGTTCCGCTCGAGGTAATCGAATAATTCAACCTCGTATCCAAGCTGCCTTCATGTGATTTGCTTTGAGACTGCCATTGATCAAACGCACCTAAATCGGGAAATAGAACAATCTTACGACCTTCAAGAATATTTAAATTTTCATCCTTGAAACAGCCATGCTTTCCCCCTGAAGCGATCCAGCAAAATTCGGGCAGGTAGTACGATGCGATTAAGCGCACTCTTTTCGCTTTCAACAATAGCGATCGGAAGAGCCTTATTCTGATTCAACATATGCTCGCCAAAAAAGCATTGTTTCAGATTAAATTCATTACCGCCAACCATGGAATGCACCCATGAAATATGGTTGTGCGGTTGTTTGATCCGTCTGCCGTTTGATGGATCGTAAAGCATAATTTTGCCGGTATGGACTTTACCCTGATGAGTCCGTTTGCCAGAAAATGGTTGCTCCGGGCCAATAGTTTGCTGTTCCCACCCGGTATTGTTTCATCAGTTTTAAAGTCTGCTCTTTACCCAAAACAGAAGTCAAAAACTGACATAGTTTATTTTGATCGTAATGGGTTAAACTACGATTGACTATAGATTCATATCGATAAAGCTGACGGGTAACTGGTTTTTGTTGCTGAACTTGCTTGTGGCCTTGGTGAAAAATCGTTAATCCGCTCTGTTTTTTCAGGATTCTGTTCAAAGTATTGTTTTGGAGTGAAATGGTATCCGCAATTATTCTCACGATTGCAACGCCCGACATGATCCGGAAATTCAATGATCCTATCGATATCAATGTAGCGTGAAAAACATCCTTTCTCTTTGCAGGATGGGCAATTATGGCGGGTGGTTTTACCTTTGTATGGTTCTAATATAAATCTGTGTGCTTTCATTATTCTTCAAATTATCCGCACTTTCCACACTTTCAAAATCAAGGTGTTGATATTGTGAGCTTATATGTTGTTTTCAAAATGCGCAAATGAATCACCAAAGTGCAATTTTGCGAATTTTAGAAATTGAAAACGCGGGAAAATGCAGCGATTAATAAATTTTTAATTGTTTGAATATCTTTGATTTACATGTCAAAGTGTGAATAGTGCGGAAAATGCGCTAAATCAATTTCCGATAGTATCCATGTTTGTAATTATCCAGCAGTTTTTCTTTCGCTTCGCTTAAAAAGCGTTTGAATCCATCTTCTGACATAGAAAAGTTGGAAGCAATCTTAATTCCTTCAGAAGTTGAGAAGTCGAAGGGTAGGGCATGATAGAGTTTTACTTTGTCAGATGGAAGCTGTTCCAAATGTGTAGTAAAGCCAATAAAGTTTTGTACTCTGCGCGCGGTTTTCCGAAAGTATTCGACTAATTCAATTGCTCCCTGCACACTAACCGAGTCGATATATTCTTTTTCAGCTTCCCGGCACAGCCATCGGACCATTTGCAATATCAGGCAAAATCGAACAGCATAAATTTCCAGTTTGCTATATACACCCAGCATATCTTCTTTGCTTTCCACATTATAGAGATCCGTATTTTTGCGTTGCCAGGCATAAAGCTGTTCTTTGGCCGCATTTTCAAACGGAAGTTCAAGTGAAACAGGATCTCCGTTTTCATCCACATGGTAATCCAGATTGATTAATTCTTTCATCAGGTTGTGCCACAGAGGGAAAATGTTTAGTGGAAGCTGCCGGTGATTCCAGTATTGTTTTTCCGTGCTTTTGGGCAAAACAAACAGAATGCGATCCAAAAAACCATTCTGATTTCGTTCACCTTTGGCCAGTTCTTTTAATACCCCATGTTGAATCGTGCCGATTACACCAATAAATGAACGCTTTACAGAAACGGAATTTTTTGCCCCGCGTCTATCCAGAATAATGGGTTTGCCGTTATACAAGGACAGCCAAAACTGTTCTTCGGAGCCTTTAGTATAGCGATTGAAATTTTTAAACCAAGAAGCTAACTCATCAGAATAAAGACAGATGCCTCTTTTATTATTTTCATGGATAAAAGCTAGGGATTCAGGTGTCACATCAGAAACTACAAACTTTTTTAGAACTGGTTCCTCCGGAAAGGTTGAGATTCCTTGCGTTTCCAACTCTTTCTTGCTCAGAGATAACAATTCCTCATACTCTTTATACTTCTGCTTAAATTTTACAGATTCCTCAGCATCGTGTTCAAACAGCGGTTGAAGGGCAAAGCTCAATGGATGACTCTTATTCGTTCCTGGACGACCGATAAGTGCCAGATATAAAATGGCACGCTCCGTCCAGCCTTCCTTAACTTTTGCAACATGGGTATTTCCAATTCCAACCGACAAAGCAAAACATAGCGAGGAGGCAATGTAATCGGTTGGAAAATTAAGGCACTCTCCAGTTGCCGAAATAATCTCCCGTACCTTTTCAGGAAAGACGTGCACCGGAAATTCTGCTCCAATTGGTTGGTCTGCATAATTCAAGGCTTCGCTGATAATATCTTTTGCTGTAATTTTCGTGTCCATAACTTTGATTTTCAATACTAAACATTATGGACTAGCGATTTGTATGGTCTTCTTTGATGTAACTGCGATTCAATTTCAGCTTTTATCTCATCGATTGTTTTCTTTCTCCCATTCGATATCCATTGCATAAGTTCATCCTCAAAGAAATAAAGCTTTTTCCCATTCTTATAGCATGGAATCAATCCTTTGCGAACTAAGGCGTAAATGGTTGGTTTGGCTTTCTTTACAAAGCTGCAAGCTTCATCAATTTCAATAGGTCTTCGTTTTTCAACGGATTGTGGTTTGTTTTTCTCAACTAACTCACGGATTTGAGATACTTCCTGAATGAGAAAAGCTACCGCCTCGGGTAACTTGTCGAATGTAATTTTATCTGCACACATATTCATTTTTTTAATGGTTTATGTGCAAATAAAAAAGGTGTTTTACTGGTGTTAATAGACACCAGTAAAACACCTTAAAAACACTTATTGACAGTGATTATTCTTGCTTGAAAAGGTTGCTATTCAGTTTGATTGTGCAGTTTTGGTCTTGAATTCTCAATTTTTTCTTGATGGTTTCTATATCACTCACCTCTTTGAGTGTAGGAGCAAATACTTTTTTCAAGAAAATAGCCATTCCGTATTGATCCGAAATGCGAAAATGGTTCCATATGTTCCATCCAAAATGGTAAACATCCGTTGAATTAATCTGGTCATGCTAACTTTAATAGGAGTAATTTGGCCTAATTCTTTTCTCTCGGAGTAAAGATCAATATACTGGCACAGATCGATTCAGATCCTGATCTAAAATAAATGGAGCAAATATGGTTTGAGTATAAAGGATGGCTGTCGCCCGGGTTTCATCTTGCTTCTTTTCTTCTGTCAGTTGATGCGCTTTTCTGATTTCTTCAAAGCTGGCTGAATGTAACTCCGCTTGTGGCTCAGCTTTAATGTCAAGGCTTTGGACTAAAGTTAGTTTTTTAACATTTATACTACGTCTGAAAAATGGGATGAGGACGATGATCTTGCCTATCCAGGGGAGCAATAAGCTCCGTAAAACCACATGAATACTCAAATAAACGGAAAATGAAACTACAATAGCCAAGAAGAAACAGACATTTGCTGTAAAAGCATCAAAGCCAACCATGATTGTGAATAGCCGCACAAAGATTGCAAAAATCCCAGCGGCACAAGCTACAAGCAGGTAGAGAATGATATTTTCTAAATTCTTGTCTTCCATCTGATCATAAAGATAATACGAATCTTTTTATTTCAGACTAATCTTATTTGCCGATTCTCGTTTTTTCGAATTTACCAATTCAGCATAAATCTGTGTCGTGGAAACGTTTTTATGAGTCAACATTTTCGAAACAGTATAAATGTCTGTTCCTAAGGCAATTTGCAGTGTTGCAAAAGTGTGTCGAAAACAATGAAAGGTTATGTTTTTGTCAATTCCTGCTAATGTAATCCAGCTTTTCAATGGTTGTTGGGTCATGTTTCGTTCCAAACCCTTAAATACCTTTCCTGTGCTTCGTTCACCACAAAGTTGTAATGCTTCGAGACTAATTGGCAAAGTAGATTCTGTTTCGGTCTTCTCTGTACATATTCTCATGCAATATTCTCCATCAGAAGCGAAGACTATCTCACTCCAATCAAGTTTTAAAATATCACTTATACGCAGTCCCGTCAAGCACGAAAATAATGAAGCCGTTTTTAAAACTGGAATATCACATGGCGTTTCAGATAAAATTTTGAGCTCATCCAAAGTTAGATATTCCTTTTTAGTATCCTTTATATCAATACTTTCCAAAAAATCATTTATGTTTTCATTTATCAATTTATCTCTGTAGGCAATTTTCAACAATGAACGAAAAGTGGAAAAATAACCAGCAGCAGAGTTCTGTGAAACTTTTAATTTTTTGCTTTTGAGTTGATCAGTAAATAGCAGATATGCTCTAAATTTCCTACAAAGGTCAACTGTTACATCTCCAAATGAACATTTACCTTTTACAAATTTTTCAAAATGGGCATATACCATACTCCATTTTGGGTCTTTTCTGGTTGAAACCTGAAAGAAATAATCCAGAAAATCTGCATTGCGTTTATTTTTGTCTAAAAAACCAAAGTTCTCATTAATAATCGCCTGAACCCGGATAGCTCTTATTGCTTCAGCCTTTGTTAGCATTTCCCGATTATATTCCTTTTCAATTTCAGTTCGTGGTTTTTCATAAATATAAATCCCCAAATACTCACGTCGGCTCATTTGCATTGTCTCAGGAATGCGTATTGCCGGATAGAAATCTAGATATAGTGAATACCGACCTTTTGATATTCCTCGCTGCCGTATTGTTACTTTTGTGCTACCCATCGATTAAATTATTATAGGTTTTTCAAATATTCGATCGACAAAAGGTTTTGAAATTTTTATAAATCGCCCCTCTTTTATTTTGGGGATATTCTTACTCCGTATATGAGCATAAAGACTATCTCTGCTAAGATTGTACTTTAACATTGTTTGTTGTATTGTATAGAATTCCAGAACTTTTGGTAATTCCCTTCCCTTAGCCAGATCAAAATGTTCTTTTGAATAATAAACAGTTCTGCCATCTTTCTTCTTTGGAATTTTATTGGTAGAAACAAAACTATAAATAGCGGACAAAGTCATATTATAGCTTTCACCAACTTCAGAAACGGAATACCATTCTTTAATGTTTTGATTTTCGAAGAATCCTTTCTGCTTGAAAAAATTATCTACATGTTTTTTACTAAGATAACTTTTGCCTTTATTTAAGATTCGTGGAATGTTATTGATTTTAGCGATTTTATAAATCCAACTCACTTTAACATTGAATTTGGTCTTTATTTCATCGATAGAATAGAATTCTGTAATAGGTTCTTGTTCTTTAGCTTGACGAGTTTCATATGAAGAAGAACTTTCAAGCATATCTTCTATATTTTTAAGACTTACTAAGGTCAATCGACTCGAAAACTGAGATGCTTTCAACTTGCCGCTGTAAATCATATTATAAACAGACTGCTTGCTTAAACCTAGCAATAGAGCAACTTCTGCAATTTTAAAATATTCTCTATCCTTTAATTGTTTGAGTGGTTTCTGGTATTCCTGAATAAAAATTTGCGCAGTG
The DNA here is from genome assembly GCA_963676375.2 of Prolixibacteraceae bacterium. Classification (GTDB taxonomy): domain Bacteria; phylum Bacteroidota; class Bacteroidia; order Bacteroidales; family Prolixibacteraceae; genus Aquipluma. The sequence goes on along the minus strand of CAXXPT010000012.1, from coordinate 323,658 downwards.
ACTTTCTTAATTTTCTCTCCTCGTTTAATTGCTTTGTAAGCTTTTGAATTACAATCGTGAGAGCAATATTTTGTTGTGGTTTGTTTAGCAATAAAACGATTGTTGCACCACTCACAAATTTTCTCTATTTCTAATCTACTGCTCATTTATTTCGCCAATTTATAGTCCACTATATTATATCATAGTCCACTATAGTCCAAATTGTGTACAACCTTTGAGTGAAATATTAAGCTAATATACAAATTTTTATTTTACGGTACAAATGCGGTACAAATTTGATCAAAACAAGCAGTATTTTCAATTACTAGTGATAATCTAATATTTCAAAAGTAATTGAATATTAATAATTTAATGATTAATGTTGTGATTTGCTAATTAATAATAATCATAATTATTTACCGATGCAGAAGTTCTTAAAAATATGTCCCAGAATTTCGTCGTTTGATATCTCTCCAGTAATCTCTCCAAGGTAAAGGAGGCACTCGCGGATATCCTGTGCCAGGAAGTCGCCTGAGATTAAATTATCAAGTCCAAGTTGCACGCGTTCAATGGATTCAAGTGCTTTCGATAGCGCTTCGAAGTGTCGCACATTGGTTACTATTACAGCATCTTCGTTGATGGATTCGAGCGAAACGGCCTGTTGCATTCCCGAAATCAGTTCGTCAAGATTGGTTTTTTGTTTGGCGGCGATAAATACCATTTTTTCGTTAGTTAACAAGGGCATTTCTTTCAATCCTGAAATCGTTTCAGCCAACCCCCGGTCAACTTTGTTAGCTGCAATAATCAGGTGTTGATCGTTTAATCGCTCCCTGATTTTTGCAATTCGACTGGCAATAACTTCAAAATCATTTTGGGTATCAACTACCAGAATTACAACAGTTGCCTGATCAAGCTTACTATAGCTGCGCTCAATTCCAAGGGTTTCAATTTCATCAGTTGTTTCACGAATTCCGGCAGTATCGAAAAAGCGGAAAGCAGTTCCGTGTATATTGACAACGTCTTCAATCACATCTCTTGTGGTTCCGTGAATATCCGAAACAATGGCTTTTTCTTCATTCAGCAAAGCATTGAGTAGGGTAGACTTGCCTACATTGGTATCTCCAACAATTGCTACCGGAATACCATTTTTAATGACATTACCGAGCTGAAACGAATTTTTCAACTTCCGAAGAATCGCTTCAATTCTGGAAACCAGTTTCTTCAATTGTCCACGATCAGCAAATTCAACATCTTCCTCGCTGAAATCTAGTTCCAGTTCGATCATCGCAATAAAATGAAGCAATTCTCCTCTTAAATTGGTCAATTCAGAAGAAAATCCGCCCCGCATTTGATTGATGGCCACTTTTTGAGCCGCCCGATTCGTTGATGCGATCAGATCGGCAACGGCTTCTGCCTGAGATAAATCCATTTTACCGTTCAGGAATGCCCGCTGGGTAAATTCGCCTGGAAGCGCCATACGCGCGCCTTTGGTAATCAGCAATTGCAATATTCGCTGTTGAATATAGACCGAACCATGACAGGTAATTTCAACCACATCTTCGCCGGTAAACGAATGTGGTGCCCGAAAGATTGAAACGACAACTTCATCGATCAGTTCATTTCCGTCGGCAATGCTTCCAAAATGTAAGGTGTTTGGTTGTTGTTCAGCCAGTTTCTTTCCTGATTTGGGTGACTGAAAAACCAAATCGGCAATTTCAAGAGCTTTTTCTCCGGAAAGACGTATGGTTGCAATGGCTCCCATTCCGGGAGAAGTAGCTATGGCGCAAATGGTTAACTGATCGAGCATGAATCAAAAATTTAATGCCACAAAAATACACTATTTGAAGGGATTAGCTATCGTTTGTTATTCAAACTTGAACTTCTTGAAATAGATAACAGGCAACTCAATACAATTCAATTGCTTTTTCTTAAACCAAACCGTAAGCAAACGTTCGGCCATAAAGCCCAGAATTCGTTTCTGATAATCGGTATAATTATTCAGGTCGATTCTTCGTTCAAACTCGAACAGCATATCGAACCACCATGCCATAAATTCCTGAAAATGTTCATCTTTCATGATAAACATGTTGTTGGCATATAACCTTTTTCCCTGAAGCACATCTTGAAAGTCATCCAGATATTCCGGATGTTTTTCTATCAGTATTGTTTCAAGAAGTTTCAGATCGTTTATGTCATGATAGCGGCGGTAGTGCGTTTCAACCGTATATTTCAGTTTTCGGGCTTGTGGTAAAATGGCATCGTATCGATTCAGTAAGTCATTTAACTGCTGCCGATTGAGAATCCGAGGAACAAAAAGGCCAGTATTTTCAGTATAAATCAATCCATACCGTTTTTTGTATAGTCCGGCCGGATAATAAAGCAGACGTTTAAATTTGTACAAAAATGGCTCAGGCTGTGCTGTAAAGAAACGGCGGTAATGGCAGCTTCCGGTTACGTCTTGTTTTGTGTTTTTCCAAGCCCAATAAATACCGGTCAGTTCGCTGTAATAAGGGTTTTTTATTGATATATTTTCACCCGAGTCGTCGCCAATAATAACCGATTTTTCTTCGTGACTTGCTTTTCCGGCCATAACCGGCTGATAGATTGGATCGGTTTGCAGGATAGAACCATTCTTGTAATAAAAAACATAAACCTTGATGCTTGAATGACCTGACATTGTACAATTTAAATAGTTGTGCGGAGGTAATTATATATTCAGCCAAAAATAGCACTTTAATTTTTATAAATAATTGGCGGTTGAGATTTCGAAAATACCAGTTAAAAGTTCCATTTCATTTTGTCAAATCAGGCTTGAAAAAGTTGATAAAAGGAGCATCAAACGATCAGTTTCGCATATTTTATTACTTTTGCCCGTAATTCGAAAATTCATAAATCAAATACTTTAATATGAAACTTCTTGAAGGAAAAACTGCCATAATTACTGGCGCATCCAGAGGCATTGGAAAAGCAATTGCCATTAAATTTGCTGAAGAAGGCTGCAACATTGCCTTTACCGATCTTTTTGAAGACGAAAACATGAAAAACACAGAAGCTGAATTAAATGCTCTTGGTGTAAAAGCCAAAGGATACGCATCGAATGCAGCTAATTTTGAAGATACTGATCGGGTAGTGAATGAAATTGTGGCCGATTTTGGCGCAGTTGATGCATTGGTGAACAATGCTGGTATTACCAAAGATACTTTGTTGATGCGTATGACTGAAGATCAGTGGGATGCAGTAATTAATGTGAATCTGAAATCAGTTTTCAATTTTACCAAAGCTGCCCAGAAAATTATGCTAAAACAAAAATCAGGCTCAATCGTTAATTTGAGCTCGGTTGTTGGTGTGAGCGGAAACGCCGGTCAATCAAACTATTCGGCCTCAAAAGCCGGAATCATTGGATTCACCAAATCTATTGCTAAAGAGCTTGGCTCGCGTGGAATTCGTTCGAATGCCATTGCTCCGGGTTTCATCATTACTGAAATGACAGCAAAAATTCCGGAAGATGCACGTAAACAATGGGAAGCAAATATCCCGATGAAACGTGGCGGTTCTCCTGAAGAAGTAGCCAAAGTAGCATTATTCCTTGCATCCGATCTTTCTTCATATGTTAGCGGACAAGTTATTAACGTTTGTGGTGCAATGAATACATAGAAAAACTGATATTCAAGATATCTCAGGCCGATTACATTTGTATCGGCCTTTTTTATTGTCTTTCAGGAATAAGAAATCTCATCTTTAACTTTTTTTAGATTTTTGATCGATCCCATTCAACTAACTTTTTACTATATTAGATAAGCTAATTAATCCGGACAAAATGAAACAAAGAGGGATTTCCTTTCTTTTAAATTCACACATAACTACCATTGCTATTGTCATCATTGCAGCAATAGTATATATCAATTATTATTTCACCAGGGATGTGTTGGTAAATAAGATTGAAGATGGTGCTGTTAATCAGAGTAATATGGTGATTTCGAAAATTGCCAGAATTACGGTTGGAGCAGAGGAAATAGCAAAAAACGTATCTGCCCAGGCACTATATTATTATAAAAATAATGATCTGGACATCTTCCTTCAACAGGTATTGAAATCAAATGAGATTATTGAAAGTATTCATATTGAATTAATTGATGCAAAGTCGCAACGCCTTTTTAAGTTTTCATCGAATAAACCTGAACGATCTATATGTAATCCTGATAGTTTGGCTGCTGAGAAATTCATTTTTGACCTTCAGTCCGGTCGCACCAAGTTAACCCAGGGTATTTGGTCTTCCCCGTTTTATTGCAAATACGATACGACCCATTTGCTTGTTTCGTATAAGATTCCGATATATTATCCTGATTCAAGGAATGTTGCTGGTATAGTTTCGTGCGAGGTCTCGTTGAAAATGATACAGCAAATGCTATCTAAAATTCGGTTGGGGGAGAGTGGCTATGCCTTTATTGTGGATCGTGCCGGAGATCTCATTTCTCATCCTCAAAAGGAATGGATTCTTAAACGCAACCTTTATGTACAATCTCCAACTATTTTTAAAGAGAACAGTGAGGATGTAGTATCCCGGATAAAACGGGGTAAAAGTGGCGCTGGGTTGGGCAAATCTGAATATCTGAATAACGAGGAGGCATGGTACTATTATGCACCTATTGCCAATTCCGGTTGGAGTGTGGTTATCGTGATTCCTGAAAAAGATCTTTTCAGCGAGATTGACGGAATATTTCAAAAAATAATTTTTGTTTCAGTATTTGGAATTCTTATCTTATTTCTGGTTAATATTTTTGTTTTCAGGAAGGTACTTGGTCCGTTGGTGCGAATCACTCATGCAATTCAACGATTTAGCTCATCTCCAGGCAACGAAAAAAAATCGAAGAATGAAATTAAAATGCTTGCTGAAAGTTTGGAGGATTGGCAGACCAAATATGGATTATTAATCCAAAATCAATCTAAGACAGCGAGTGATAAAATCAAAATTGAAAAAGATTTAAAATCGGCACAGGAAATTCAGCTAAATATTGTGCCTTTAGGGAAACCAAACCTTGGAAAATATCCGGAAATAGATCTTTTTGCCATACTCAAACCTGCAGAACTGGTAGGGGGAGATTTATACGATTACTTTTTTATCGACAATAATCATTTATTAGTTGCAATTGGCGATGTTTCCGGAAAAGGAATTCCAGCGTCTCTATTTATGGCAATTACAAGTACATTAATAAAAACACATGCTAAGATATTGTCTTCCAAAGATATCGTTAGTCGGGTGAATAGGGAGCTAAGTGAGCGAAATTCGAACCAATACTTTGTTACACTTTTCGTTGGTGTACTTGATATCCGGTCAGGAATAATGGATTATTGCAATGCTGCTCATAATTATCCCTATATTCTTCGTGCTGATGGTTCCTTACAAACCTTATCGAAAAGTCATGGATTACCTTTGGGGATATACAAAGACAAGTCATATAAAAGCAGTACAGTCGAGCTTCATTTTAACGATACGATGATTTTATATACTGATGGCGTGATCAATTCAAGTGATAGTACCAAACAACATTACGGAACGGATAGGTTGGAAAAGAATATTCAGAACCTAAAAGATCTATCATCAGAAGAAGTTGTACAAAAATTATTAAAAAGCATTGTAATTTATGAAGGAGATAGCCATCAAGCCGATGATATTTCGCTTTTAGCTTTGAGGTACCTTAATAAAACAGAAAACCAGGCTTAAACCTGGTTTTCTGTTTTATTCTACTTCTTTTGCATGGTCGATAAAATCTTGATCTTAATCTTTTCAGTCTTTTTGTCAAAGCCTACAGAAATCGTATCACCCTCGACAACAGAAGCTCTGATAATAACTTCCGCCATTTCGTCTTCCAGATATTTTTGAATGGCACGCTTTAATGGTCTTGCACCAAATTGGGCATCATATCCTTTATCGGCAATGAAGTCTTTTGCTGCAGCAGATATCTTAAGTTTGTAATTAAGTGAGTTAACTCGGTCATACAAACCTTTTAATTCAATATCGATGATTTCGTGTATATGTTCTTTTGTTAATGAATTGAACATGATCACATCATCAATACGATTTAGGAATTCAGGTGCAAAAGCTTTCTTTAAAGCCTTCTCAATAATATATTTGCCTTCATCGGCACCAGTTGTACTTTGTGTATTAAAACCTACGCCACGGCCAAATTCTGACAATTGACGTGAGCCAATATTCGAGGTCATAATAATGATTGTGTTCTTAAAATCAATGCTGCGGCCTAAGCTATCAGTTAAACGTCCTTCATCCAAAACCTGAAGTAATAAATGAAATACATCAGGGTGAGCTTTTTCAATCTCGTCCAAAAGAACCACACAATAAGGTTTTCTCCGGACTTTTTCAGTCAGTTGTCCACCTTCTTCATAACCCACATATCCCGGAGGCGCACCAACTAATCTCGAAACCGAAAATTTCTCCATGTATTCGCTCATGTCAACCCTGATTAAAGAATCGATACTGTCGAATAAATATTTAGCTAAAACTTTGGCTAATTGAGTTTTACCAACACCAGTAGGCCCAAGGAAAACAAAAGAACCAATCGGTTTATTTGGATCTTTAAGCCCGGCACGGTTTCGCTGAATAGCTTTTACAATCTTAACAATTGCTTCGTCTTGTCCAACAACGCTTCCTTTAATCATCTTGCCCATGTCCATCAATCTTTTACCCTCAGCCTGAGCAATTCGCTGAACTGGCACTCCTGACATCATGGCAACTACTTCGGCGACTTTTTCTTCAGTTACTGTTTCTCGATGGCTAACAAGTTCCTTTTCCCATTCTTCTTTTTCTTGCTCAAGCAATTGTAAAAGGCTTTTTTCCTTATCACGATGATTGGCAGCAAGTTCAAAATTTTGACTTTTTACAGCTTTTATCTTTTCCTCTTTTGTTTTCTCAATCTTCTCTTCCAGTTTTACAATTCGATCCGGAACATTGATGTTTGAAATATGTACGCGTGAGCCTGATTCGTCAAGCGCATCAATTGCTTTATCAGGTAAAAAGCGGTCCGGAATATATCTGGCAGTTAATTTAACGCAAGCATCAATCGCTTCAGGAGTATAAATTACATTGTGATGATCCTCATATCTGGATTTAATATTATTCAGAATTTCAATGGTCTCATCAACAGAAGTCGGTTCAACCATTATTTTCTGAAACCTTCTTTCCAAAGCACCGTCTTTTTCAATCTGTTGACGGTATTCGTCTAGGGTTGTGGCTCCAATGCATTGAATTTCACCACGAGCTAATGCTGGTTTTAGCATATTGGCAGCATCAAGAGAGCCGGTTGCACCTCCTGCACCAACAATGGTATGGATTTCGTCGATGAACAGGATTACATTGCTAACTTTTGATAGCTCATTCAAAATAGCTTTCATTCGCTCCTCAAATTGCCCGCGATACTTAGTTCCAGCAACGATTGAAGCGATATCTAAGCTAACAACACGTTTGTCAAATAGTATTCTTGATACCTTTTTCTGAACAATTCGTAATGCAAGTCCTTCTGCTATAGCCGATTTGCCAACTCCAGGTTCGCCAATTAGAATAGGATTATTTTTCTTTCGTCTGGATAATATTTGAGCCAATCGTTCAATCTCACGTTCGCGACCCACAATAGGGTCCAGATTATTTTCTTCAGCGGCCTTGGTAATGTCAACTCCAAAATTATCAAGTACCGGCGTGTCAGATTTTGGATTAGCTGGCTTTTTGGCAGATGACGAAGAGGCGCCTCCAGCAGATTTAGAGAAGCTGTCATCATCCGAATCTTCATCATCAAAATCTGATTTAGCTTCCGGATTTTTATAATCCTCCAACCTTGATTTCAGGATATAATAATTAATGTGGTATTCGCTAAGAATGTTACTAATCAGACTGTCCTTATCCTTTATCAATGCCAAAAGAAGATGACCAGTATTTATAGTTGGGCTGTTGAAAGCCCGTGCTTCCAGGTAAACAAGCTTCAGCGCTTTCTCTGCCGATTTAAGCAATTGTACCGATGCTTGTGAATCGATATCCTTCCCAGTTCTTAGCTTTTCTTCGATTGATTGTTTTATTTCAGACAAATTGACACTAAGATTTGTAAGAATTTCAATGGCTACGCCTTCTCCATCTCTAAGGATTCCAAGGAATATATGTTCTAATCCAATGCTCTCATTTCCAAGCCGGATAGCTTCCTCCCGGCTGTACGAAAGAACATCTTTAATTCGTGGTGAAAATTGTGAATCCATATGCTTTGTCACATTATTAAAGTTACGTATCCAAAATAACAAAAAGTATTCCTAAAAGTTGGTATTGGCTTACTCAATATCATTTTCTTTATTCAAAAATACGCAATAAAAGTAAAGCATCACCTATAATTTGTTGATTTTACGAACATTACAATGTTAAAATCTTATTCTTAATTTACCTACGAAAAGCACAATAATCGCTTGATTCATAAAGTATTTTTGTATTTTTGTCAATCAAAATTTTTTAAGCAAAAATCATTTAGAGGAGGAGTAAATGTCTGAAGGCGAAAAAATTATCAAGATTAATATTGAAGAGCAAATGAAATCTGCTTACATCGATTATTCGATGTCAGTTATTGTTTCAAGGGCACTTCCGGATGTAAGAGATGGTTTAAAGCCTGTACATCGTCGCGTTTTATTTGGAATGAGCGAATTGGGAACTTTTTCAAATAAAGCATATAAAAAATCAGCGAGGATTGTGGGGGAAGTATTAGGTAAGTTTCACCCTCATGGTGATTCATCTGTTTATTTTACCATGGTTCGTATGGCTCAAGACTGGTCGTTGCGTTATCCGCTGGTTGACGGACAGGGTAACTTTGGATCGGTTGATGGTGATAGCCCGGCAGCAATGCGTTACACCGAAGCCCGTTTGTCAAAAATTGCTGAAGAAACACTTGCCGACCTGGAGAAAAATACGGTAGACTTTCAGCCAAACTTTGATGAGTCGTTGAGAGAACCAACGGTTCTTCCAACCCGAATTCCACAATTGTTAGTTAACGGAGCATCTGGTATTGCTGTTGGTATGGCTACCAATATGCCTCCTCATAACTTATCGGATACCATTGATGCCATTATTGCTTACATTGATAATCCCGAAATTGATATTCAGGATCTTATCCCAATCATAAAGGCACCCGACTTCCCAACCGGAGGTATAATTTATGGATACAGAGGTGTTCAGGAGGCTTTTGAAACAGGAAGAGGCAGGATTGTTATCCGCGGAAAAGCTCACATTGAAGTAACGCCGAACGGACGCGAAAAGATTGTCGTTACTGAAATTCCTTACATGGTAAACAAGGCGGAACTCATTATGAAGACTGCAGAGTTGATCAATGAAAAGAAGATTGAAGGAATTTCGAATGTTAATGATGAGTCGGATCGCGAAGGAATGCGTATCGTTTTTGATATAAAGCGAGATGAAATTTCGAATGTCGTTCTGAATAAGCTTTTTAAATACACCCAACTACAAAATAGTTTTAGTGTAAATAATATTGCCCTGGTTAATGGCAGGCCTAAAATGCTTAACCTGAAAGATTTAATTCACTATTTTGTTGAGCATCGTCACGATGTTGTGATTCGCAGAACTCAATTTGAATTGGATCAGGCAGAAAAGCGTGCTCACATTTTGGAAGGATTAATTATTGCCAGCGATAATATTGAGGAAGTAATCGCCATTATTCGTGCTGCAAAAAATCCGGATGAAGCCAGACTGAACCTGATGGAACGGTTTAGTTTATCAGATATCCAGTCAAGGGCAATTGTTGAAATGCGTTTACGTCAGTTGACTGGTCTGGAACAGGATAAATTACATGCAGAATATGAGGAAATTCTGAAACAGATTGAATACCTGAGAAGTGTATTAGCTGATATCAATTTGCGCATGGAAATAATTAAAAATGAGCTTGTTGAGATTAAAGCTAAATATGGTGACGGTCGTAAAACAGAGATAGTTCCTAATGCTGAGGAGTTCAATCCTGAAGATTTTTATGCTGATGAAGAAATGGTTATTACTATTTCTCATTTGGGATATCTTAAACGGACTCCGCTGTCTGATTTTAAAACTCAGGGTAGGGGAGGTGTTGGCTCCAAGGGAAGTACAACCAGAGATTCAGACTTTCTTGAACATATGTTCAATGCGTCGATGCACAATACGCTACTTTTATTTTCAGAAAAGGGCAAGTGTTTCTGGTTGAAAGTATACGAAATTCCAGAAGGAACAAAAACTTCTAAAGGACGGGCGATTCAGAATGTAATTAATATTGAACAGGACGATAAGATTTTGGCCTATATTAATGTTAATAATCTAACTGATCCTGAGTATATTAATAATAACTTCATTATTCTTTGTACTAAAAAAGGTATAATTAAGAAAACGTCGTTAGAAGCTTATTCACGTCCAAGACAAAATGGAGTTAATGCCATTACGATCAGAGAAGATGATCAACTTTTTGAAGCTAGAATGACCAATGGTAGTCATCATATTATGATGGCTGTTCGTTCAGGAAAAGCGGTCCGTTTTGAGGATAGTAGCGTTCGTCCAATTGGAAGAACAGCTTCTGGAGTGCGTGGAATAACTCTTGGTCACGATCTGGACGAGGTAGTTGGCATGGTTTGTGTTGAAAACGAAAATGAAGACATTTTAGTTGTTTCTGAAAATGGCTACGGAAAACGCTCGAAAATTGGTGATTACCGGTTAACTAACAGAGGTGGAAAAGGTGTAAAAACCATTAATGTTACGGAAAAAACAGGACAGGTTATCTCAATAAAGAGTGTCAATGATACGACCGACTTGATGATTATTACACAATCAGGGCTAACGATCCGAATGTCGATTTCTGCACTTCGAATACTTGGACGTACTGCACAGGGAGTTCGTTTAATAAATCTTAAAGAAGGAGATCAGATTGCTTCTATTACAATTGTTCCGACATCGGAGGATGCAGATGAAACACCGGTAATATTGGATGAAAATATTGAATTGTCAGAAGATGATAATTCACCGACTGAAGAATAGTAAATAATTTAAACTATTAATTAAATATTATAGCGTAACAACAAACTTTTTATCACAATGAAGAGAACGACAATTTTATTTGTTTTACTTTTTGCCGTAACATGCGCATTCGCTCAGAAAGGCAAAGTAACCAGTGCTTTAAGTTATAAAGAAGCTGGTAAGCTCGACAAAGCAGTTGAAGCAATAGAAGAAACTATTGATGCAAGTAACCCAAAAACTGAGGGTTCTGTTACTTGGCCCAGAACTTGGGAAGTACGTGGAGAAATTTACCAGGCAGTGTTTCAATCGAAAGATGAGAATTACAAAAAGCTTAGTAATGATCCATTAACTGTAGCATATGATTCTTACATGAAAGCCTTACAACTTGACGACAAAGACCGTTTTTCAAAGAGTGTTAAAATTAAACTTACTCTTTTGATTGGTGATCTTACAAATCAGGCAGTTGCAGCTTTTAATGAGGAAACTTATGAAAAAGCAATGAAGTCTTTTGAACAGATTATGGCTATCGAGCAGACTCCTGTTTATAAGGCAGAAGATCCAAATGCAGTTGATACTGTAATTATTTTTAACGCTGGATTGGCCGCATACAATGCCAAGCAATATGACAAAGCTATTGAATATTACAAACAAGCAGCTAAGTATAAATACAATGGTGCTAAAACATATTCTCTAATAGCTAACAGTTATTTCCAGAAAAAAGATACTGTAGGTGCATTAAATGTATTGCAGGATGGTTTGAAAGAATATTCAGATAACGGAATTCTTCTAGTTGAAGTAATCAATGTATATCTGAATGCTAATAAAGTAAATGATGCTATGAAATATTTGGATATTGCTATTTCTCAGGATCCCAAAAATGCATCATATTTCTTTGCTCAAGGTACATTGTACGACAAACTTCAGAAACCTGAAGAAGCTGCCACAAGTTATTTGAAAGCAATTGAGTATAAAGAAGATTATTTCGATGCATATTACAATCTTGGAGCTTTGTATTATAATAAAGGTGTGAAACAAGTTGATGTAGCGAATGCTATTCCAAGTAATCAGCCTGAAAAATATGAAATTGAAAAAGACAAGGCTGATATAGAATTCAAAAAAGCAATTCCTTATATGGAAAAAGCTCATGAAATCAATCCAACGGATAAATTCACTTTAGAATCGTTAAAAACGTTATACTATCGTTTGAAGATGTTGGATAAACATGCAGAGATTGTCGAAAAGATGAAAAGCATCCAATAACCAATATTTTAAAGAAGGAGTTTTTGCTCCTTCTTTTTAGTTGTATAAAAATAACATAATATTAATTCTAAGACAAATGAATAAATTTGATAGTACGTAAATATTATCATAATTAAGTCGAAATCCTTAGCATATTTATTTCAAAATTGAGTATGGTCAATGAATATCAAATTCTGGTATTCAATACCGAATAACAACATCTGCCTAAAAAAAGCAAATTATACTTCTGTATTCAGTAAATTAAATGATTGCTTTCTAAAGAGAATGACTTTTTGCTTATCTGAACATTTTTGAATTTCTACGATTTGATTATTTTACTGAAACTACTGTAAGCGGATTCATTCACATTCCATTTCAGACCGACACAAGACACGATTTGTATAGCACGAAGAAGGACTCAACTATGCGCAGGATTACCATCCTCAAGTATATAAGATTGATTATCCGTTACTGAAGGTTTACTCTTGGAGAACTTAAAAGTATTGAAATGTGTATAATAATATAAATTACATATGTAACATAGATGCATACGATGGTTTATAATTTGCTGATTGTTAGATTATTAATTTATTTACAAATGAGAATTTGAGTTATATGAGGTGTTTTTTTAATTTGATTTTTTTTACTGGCCTGAAAGCTATTCCTATTTTCTAAATTTCAACCTCTGTTATAATGCAAAAAAAACGCTGATCAATCCTTTATTATTTGGATATATCAGCGTTAAAAGTTAAGTAATTTGCAATCTTGATTCTCAGAATACAAAAATTCTAACTAACTCTCAGAGAATAAAACTCTTCAAGACTTCGGTCAATAATTTCATCTACTTCTGTCAGAACTTTAGTTTTTGGCTTAAATCTAAATGCCTGATCATCTTCTTGTTTCTGTCTTAAGACCTCACGAAGAAGATACATTGTCTTAATCATCTTTTTCAATCTGTCTTCCTTCATGGCTACATTGTTTGTTTAACCAAAGCTATTAAGACTATTCACCAAATACAATAATTGAAACTTACGATTCAGTTAAAAAAAGGTAAACTTATTGGTTAAAATCAACGTCTCTTTTAATGTAAGTACTATAATCCTTTAGAATAGGCTCATATTCCTGATGGAAAAGCTTTGATGAAATGATAAAATCTGCGGTAGAACGGTTTGTTGCGGTTGGAATATTATACAATGTTGAAATGCGCAGCAAAGCCTTAACATCAACATCATGTGGTTGTGGTTGCATCGGATCCCAGAAGAAAATGAGCATATCAACCTTTCCTTCACAGATCAAAGCGCCTAACTGTTGATCCCCCCCAAGTGGTCCTGATTTTAAGCGTACTACATCAGGTGGAACAACATCATTTTCCTGACATTTTTCGACGAGTTTAGCCTCGACCAGACTTCCGGTTGTTCCGGTACATATGAGGCTATGGTGTACAAATTCTTTCCAATTCCAGGAAACCCATTCTATCATGTCTTTCTTACGATTATCGTGGGCTACAATTGCGATTACTTTCTTCTTTTTCATGAATATGATTTTGCTTTTAATACTAGCATACTAAATTCGGCTTATACAAATATAAACTTATTTGAGCTTACCCTAACCAGCAAGCCTCCCTTTCAAATAACAGATATCAATTATATGATAAAAAATAAGGGCATGATATTAATAATCATGCCCTTATAGTAAAATTAAATAATGTTTATCAACTAAACTGAGACTTCAAATCAGTCACCCACTTTTCAATTCTTTCTTTCGATAGCCGGGGTTGAGTTTCCTGATCAAGAAGCAATCCCATAAACTGATCACCAACTAATGCTTTTGACGATTCATATTTGTAACCTTGCGCAGAAGTAAAACCAACAAGCTTAGCTCCTCTTTCCTGAACCAATTCTCCCATGATTCCAACTGCATCGCCAAAGTTTTCCGGATATTCCACCTGATTTCCAAGACCATAGATCGCAATTGTTTTACCTTTGAGATTTAGGTCTTCCAGAGCAGGTACAAACTCGTCCCAGTAATTGGGTAATTCACCGTCAAACCAGGTCGGAACCCCAAGAATCAGGTTTGTAAATGAAAGAAATAACTCCTCAGTTAATTCTTCTGCATTTACAGGTACAATGTTAAAATCTGGACCAAAAGCCTCTTTAATCTTTTCAGCAGCCTTGGCCGTTTTTGTTGAATTAAAACTATAAATTAATCCCGTTTTATTCATGATTTGTATGTCTTTAATAAGCCAAAATCTCTTTAGCTGTTGTGTAAATTTTTTCTGTATTTGGTAATATCATCCGTTCAAATGAACGGTGAAAACCTACTGGTGTAAATGACGATCCGACTCTTTTGACAGGACCATCGAGGTACTCAAAAGCCTCTTCCATGATCATGGATGTAACTTCGGCTCCAAATCCGGAATGCACTTTATCCTCATGAACAACCATTACTTTTCCAATTCTTTTTACTGAATTCAGAATTGTTTCTTTATCGAGCGGGATCAACGAACGAAGGTCAATTACTTCTACTGAAGCCCCTTCTTTTGATAATCGTTCTGCAGCCTCAATACACATATGTGTAGTGTTTCCATATGTAATCATCACTAAATCATCACCATTACGGCGAATTCTTGCTTTGCCAAACGGCACCTCGAAATCATCCGGAATTACGGTAGCTGCCTTTGGATCATTGTAAAGCGCTTTGGGTTCCATAAACATGGTCAGCCCTTTTGATCGGATGGCAGTTCTTAAAAGACCGGCTGCATCATCGGCAAACGATGGATATACAATCCGAACTCCCGGAATTGAGGTCAGAGCGCCTTCGATATTCTGCGAATGGTATAGTCCTCCACCAATGTAACCGCCCGACGCAAGCCGGATAGTGACATTTGGAGTAAACTTACCATTAGATCTCCAGTAGTCATGACTAGAATCGATATATTGCTCCATGGCGGGCCAGAAATAGTCGGCAAACTCTGCGCCTTCAATAACAATCCTGATCTTTTCGTTATATCTCGACATTCCATTTGCAGTTCCTACGATGAAGTCTTCAGCGATTGGGGCATTAAATACCCTTTTGGGACCAAATTCCTGCTGCAATCCCTTCGAAACGTTAAAGATACCACCCTTGTCTTTATTGGCCATATCCTGCCCCCAAATGAAGGTATCCGGATTCTGCCTGAATTCAGCTTTAATCGTTTCATTAAGCGCAGTAATCAGCTTTTTCTTTTCACCTGTATCCTGGTGTATTCCTTCAGGATATTTTTGTGAAATATAAGGTTCTGGAAGAACAAAGTCCAGATAGGTATTTGGATCCGGATCCGGAGCTTTTAACGCCAGTTTGTGAGCCTCTTTTAGCTCGATTTTAGCCTCATTTTCGATACTTTCGAGTTCTTCAGGAGTAAACCTTTCATAGCGGAGCAACATCCTTTTATACTTGAATAACGGGTCATAATCCTGAACATAGTTCCGTTCTTCTTCTGACCGATATAGTTCGTGACGGTCTGAATTGGAATGTGAATGAATTCGGATACAGTTCGCCTGAACCATCACCGGCATACCTGTTTCAAGTGCATGTTTTTTAGCTTCATGCATGGCGTTCATCGAATCGAAGACATCTTTTCCGTTACAATGAATAATTCGAAGATTTTTAAATCCAGTGAAATTATTAGCAACTTTTCGGTTCGCTGTCTGATCTTTCTTTGGAACAGAAATTCCGAAGCCATTATCCTGAATTGCAAAAATAACGGGTAATTTTTCTTTGGAAGCGCCATTAATAGCCTCATAAACAAATCCTTCTGATAATGAAGATTCACCCTGAACACTAATTGCAACAGCTTTTTCTCCATAATACTTAATAGCTCGTGCAACACCAACCGCATGTAAGGTATGATTTCCAGTCAAAGAAGATACATTGTGGATATTCCATGCCGGTTTGGCAAAGTGATTCGACATGTGGCGACCACCACTGGATGGATCCGTAGCTTTTGAAATTCCATTCAAGATAATTTCTTCTGCAGTCAATCCGCATGACAAAGCAGTCAGCAAATCACGGTAATACAAAAAAATATGATCTACCTCTTTTACAAAGGTTTGACCGATTGCCAACTGGATTCCGTCGTGACCAGCATAAGGGGCATGATACGACCAGCCAATGGCTTGTTTTAGATAGTTTGGAGCTTTTTCATCAATAGCCCGGCCGAGAGTCATTAACCGGTACCATTTTTCAAGTATTTCTTTTGGAGTTGTTTTTACCGAAAATACTTTAGGAACTGTTGTCATATATCTTATTTTATTTTTTTGAATTTACACTTCGCGATTAACATTGAATTCTTCAAGAATATCTGCTATTCGCCGCAAGAAAGCCCCGCCTAATGCACCGTCTATAATTCTATGATCATATGATAATGATAGAAACATTTTGTGGCGGACAACAATGGCATCACCTGTTGGAGTTTCCATTACGGCAGGTTTTTTCTCAATACTTCCGGTTGCAAGAATGGCAACTTGAGGCTGATTAATAATTGGTGTACCAATTAAATTTCGGAATGAGCCAAAGTTGGTTATTGTAAATGTTCCTCCCTGATAATCTTCGACAGCCAGTTTATTTTTGCGTGCAGCTTCAGCCAATTGGTTCATGTTTTTAGTCAATCCAACCAAATTTTTCTGTTCAGCATTCTTTATGACCGGAACAACAAGGTTTCCATCAGGTTTGGCAACAGCAACAGCAATGTTTATATCTTTATGCATGATGATTTTGTAACCATCAACTGAAGAATTCAGTAATGGAAATTCAGTAATGGCACGTGCTACAGCCTCAACAAATACTGGCATATAGGTAATTTTCTCGCCGTATTTTACACCAAACTCATCTTTTACTCTGGTTCTCCACAAAACAAGGTTGGTAACATCAGCTTCAACCACTGCAGTAACGTGTGGAGAGACTTGTTTAGACATCACCATATGGTCGGCAATAATCTTACGAACCCGGTCCATTTCGATGATCTGGTCACTTGTTCCGATTGACACTGAAGCTTTTGCCGGAGCCTGTGCTTCCTTAGCTTGAACAGTTGGAGTAGTAGGTGTTTGTGTTACTTTTCCAGTTTTTCGTGCCTCAATATAGTCCAGTATATCCTTTTTCTGGAGTCGGTTATTCAGACCCGATCCTTGAATTGATTCGAGTTCAGATAAACTTACTTTTTCTGAATTGGCAATTGAAAGTACAAGCGGAGAATAAAACCGTGAAGATTTGGTTTCATGGCTTGTTTCATCAGGTATTACTTCGGTAGTTTGAACTGCAGAAACAATTACAGGTTCGGCTTGAGCTTTCTGCTCCTGAACCTTAGGTTTTTCAGGCTCCGGAACAACTTTTACATTTTCTACGCTTTGCTCTGTCGAATCGTCGTCATCGGTGGTAATAATGGCAACGATTTCTCCAACCGGAACCAGATCATTAACCTGATAGTTTATTTTTTTAACAATGCCATCAACTGGCGATGGTATTTCAGAGTCAACTTTATCCGTGGCAACCTCAAAAAGCGGTTCGTCTTCTTCAATTCGATCGCCTTCTTTTACAAACCATTTTGTAATGGTAGCTTCCTGGACACTTTCACCCAATTTAGGCATCTGGATTTTAAATTCTGACATACTTTGTATTATTATTTAACATTTATGAATTCAGGTTTTCACACAAACTAACAAGATACAGATTGAAAAGTTCAGCATAAAAAGGCTAATCTTTTAATTCAAAAATGTATTTTGCTCTTTGATTGTTACTTAGTTAGGTTTAAATGATAAATAAAAGATACGTTGATCTTTATTTCACTTGTAATAAAATCAGAAATAAAACTTTAATTATTTTTGGCGTTTTGTTGAAAGCAAAAAAGGATGAACCGCAATCAGTTCATCCTTTTTCGATACATCGAAGTTCTTACTATTTTAATTTCTTAGGTTCATATTTGAAGAGGTCGTTTTTCGGCCACAATGTGATTTTCTTCTCGATTTGCTTCATCATGTAGTCAACGTATGCTGGTAACCTTGGACCTTTCCAACTACTTGAATTAATAATAATTACCCATCCAAATCCATTGCTTTGGCGTTTTATGATTGCCGAAGTTCCGGCCATACTTCCTGTGCGGATCCAGTCGCCATTTTTCTTTACAACTTTCCAACCTAAAGGTCCTTTGAAATCTTTATTCACAACCATTTGATCGATCAGATTATGAGGCAACATATCCGGTACATTCCTAAATCCGTCGATTAATACCATTAATTTTGCTAATTCAACCGACGAAGAAATCCATCCACCGGCAGAACTTAACAATTCAATAGGGTTACCTCCGTATGGTTTGGGTACCATTCTGCCCGATCCGTCAAAAGCCGGAATCATTTGATTTTCTTCAGCCTCGTAATATTTCACTTCATTAATTCTCTTGTCGGCCAAATAGCTTCGCCCAATGTGCATATCCAGAATTCCCTGAGGTTTTAATACCTCGTTAATTACAAATTCATCGTATTTTTTTCCTGAAGCCGCTTCGATTACTTTACCCAGAAACATATAACCCATATTGGAATACGACGAACGTGTTCCCGGTTCAAAATGCAATTTGCGGGTGGCTACGAATCGGCAATATGAATCCATGGTTGCTGCTCCTGTTTCTCCTGTTTTTTCCAGTACTACCAACGAATTAAAAGCAGGATCACCATATGTCAGAGTCCAACCGCCGGCATGAGCAAGCAAATGCCTTACGGTAACTTTATAGAGCCGTTTATCAGCGACATTATTAAAGATCGAATCTTTTAATATAGCTTTTGGCCCGAACACTTTAGAATCAAGCGATATGACTTTTTTCTCAACTAATTTCATGATTGCCACAGCTGTAATAAGCTTACTTACACTGGCAATTCGAAAAAGATTTCCTGGATTTACAGCAGTTTTGGTTTCAACATCGGAATATCCGTAACCGTGGGCAAAGACCAGCTTGCCATCCTTTACAATGGCCATGGTCATCCCGGCTAAATTCCATTGCTGTATAAAATCACCTGCTTTTTTAGCAATAAAATTACTACCCGAGAATTCGGATAATTCGTTTGATATTTTATAATTTAAGCTGTTGGGATCTACCTCCTGAACCTTTTTAGGGACTTCAACTGGTTTGGGATTGTTTGTACATTGACTAAAAACCAGCGAGAAAATCAAGCCAAAACTAATGGTTTTTATAGTGCACATATGTGTTTTTCTGTAATTCAGCATTGTAAACTACCAATTAATTCGTTAACAGACTGAATTTTATGGCGCTCCATATATTGAGAAAGGCCATCTATAATTTGAACAGGAATTGTTGGATCAATAAAAAGCGCAGTACCTACCTGGATAGCTGAAGCCCCTGCAATCATAAACTCAATGGCATCGGTAGCATTCATAATGCCTCCCATCCCGATTACCGGAATTTTGACGGCATTATAAACCTGCCAAACCATTCTTAATGCAATCGGTTTAATGGCCGGACCCGAAAGTCCTCCGGTAATAGTTGAAAGTACAGGCTTTCTGGTTTCGGCATTTACTGCCATACCTAGCATGGTATTTATTAAAGAAACACTATCCGCCCCTTGTCCTTCTACTGCTTTGGCAATTTCTGCAATACTGGTAACGTTTGGCGATAGTTTCACTATTAAAGTTTTACTATAAACCTTTCTAACAGCTTTTACAACAGCTTCAGCCGATGGGCAACTAATACCAAATGCCATTCCGCCTTCTTTTACATTTGGACAGCTGATATTTAATTCGATTGAAGGAATTTTATCCAATTCATTTAATCTTTCAGTCAATGCAACGTAATCTTCTATAGTAGAACCATTAACATTTACGATCAGGTGAGTATTCAAATCTTTTATCCCTGGATAAATATTGTTAATGAAATTATCAACCCCCTTATTTTGAAGACCGACTGCATTCAACATCCCTGAAGGAGTTTCAGCCATTCTGGGGTATGCATTGCCCTCCCGATGCTTTAAAGTCGTTCCTTTTACCACAATTCCGCCAAGAAGCGATAAATCGAAAAAGTCGGCTATTTCTTCACCAAATCCACAAGTTCCGGAGGCTGTTAAAACCGGATTTTTAAAATCCAGGTTATGAATTTTTATTCCTAAATCTACCATTTCAGATCATTTACATTAAATACAGGTCCGTCAGTACAAACACATTTATGGCCAGCTTTGGTGTCTTCAACACAACACAAACATACCCCAAAACCGCAGGCCATCATATTTTCGAGCGAAACTTCACAAAATATATTTTTTTCGATCGCTGTTCGGCCAATCGATTTCATCATTAAGTCTGGTCCGCAGGTATATATCTTATTGAACTGAGTTAATTTATCCGTAAAAACCGGATGGTTAGTTACATAACCTTTTTCGCCCAGTGACCCATCTTCTGTTGTGAAGAAGAAATTTCCATATGATTGGTAAGCAGAAACGTCAATGTGGTCAGATGATGATCTGGCACCGATAAGTACGGTTACATTCGTCGGATTTAAGCCACATATTTTAGATAGGAACAGCATGGGGGCAACCCCGCTACCTCCACCAATCAATAAAATCTGATCGTTTTTATCAGGTAACGTGAATGATTTTCCAAGAGGAAATATTGCACTTATTTTTTGTCCTACATGAGCTTCAGTGAGTTTTCGCGATCCCCTTCCCAATATTTTAACCAGCAATGAAATCGTTTGTTTCTCGTAATCAACATCTAAAACAGAAAAAGGCCGGCGCAGAAAAATTTCTGTCGCTTCTTTAATTTCAACATTGATAAACTGACCTGGGAAAATATCAGAAACAGGAATATGCGATTGAAGTACTAGGAGAAAATTATCTTTATTAAGTTGCTTGTTTTCAAGCAATAGAAAATCAATAACCGTCTTTTTCATGCATTTGAATTTGCCGGCAAAGATAGTCTAAAAATCTTACAGGGAAGGATAATAAACTTTAAAAGTTTGGTCTTTAAAGAAAACAATCAGGCGTTCAACTGGCTTTTCAGGACTAAAAAATTGATCCTGAATAACATTCTTCTCTGTCTTTTTTTCAACCGGCGGTGGCGGTGCAATTATTTCTTTAGTTTCAGCAGGAGCAGGTTCTTCAATCTGTGGTTTTATTTCAGTTTTCTCTGGTATAGGACTTTGTGTGCTTGCCGTTTCAGTAAGCTGATCAAAAAGAGTTCTGCTTTTATTGGTAGTCTCAACCATTGGTCCAGTTCCGAGTAGGAGCCATTTGGCATTAAGGTCGGGATATACCTGAAGCATCTTCTCAATAAACTGAAAGCTTGGTTTATTTCTCCTTTTCAGAACATGTGTAACATTCGACCGTTGAACACCTATTGTATCGGCAAGTTCAGAAGCAGTAATGCCTTTGTACTCCATGAATTTTCGGATTCGCTCTTCCATTTAAATGTAAATTATACGATATACAAATGTAATACATTAATTTCAAATATTGATTTAGTATTGTCAATTGCATTGAGTTACATATGTGTTCTGATGTAATTTAAATCGATAAATATAATCGTAATTAATTGATAAAAAACTTTATTTGATTTTTATAAAATACTGATATATTGATATATAGTTGTATTAATTTTAATTATATATTAGTATAATTAACAGGAGTAAACTAATATTTAAATTAAACATTTAATAGTAGTTGTTAAATGCTTGATATTATGTGCTTTAATGTACTGTATTGTCATTGATTTTTTGAATATATTATTCGATTAATAATGTTAATTATTTACATGCATTTTTATACCTTTTGGTAAATTTTATTAATTTACATTTGGATTAAATGATTAAATGGCGATAAATGTAAATTGAAAATGCATCAATACTCTAGTTGCCATTTGTGAATAACACTTAATTAGGTACTATAACTGATAATACGGATTGATTGAGGCTTCAAAAAAAGATGGATTTGATGGTAGTCTTTTCATCAAAGATTTGGCTTACTCTTTTTTTTTTCTGAATTCTCTAATATGTTTTCAAAAAAAAGATATAACGCCAACAAATGAAGTTCGATGATTCAGTTTGTAATTAAAATAGTCTAGCATGGGTTTAAGTGAAAATTAGCATATTTTCCCCCACCCTTTGCTAATTCCATTTTAATTAAAGAATTCTAACGCAGTTAAAAATGCATTAAAAGTATTTTATCAATTTTATTATCAATACTTTATGTCCTGAATATGAAGAGTCGATTAAATTTCAATCTGTATAAAAATTGCTCATTTAAATAAAAAACGTTTTAAAATGATGTTTCTATCTTAGTAATTGGCCGTAAAATGGTAATTTTCTATTCTTAATAAAATTTGAATTTATGAGAGGCATTCCTTCTTCGATTTTAATCTTCTTTTTTGCTTTTGTAATACTTGTTGAACTTATCTCCTATTTGGGATTCAGGCAGATTACACAAAAAGTATCAGCAAAAACAAAATGGTATTTGGGTATTCTTTTTTTCTTGATTAGTGTTGCTGCAACTGGCTTGCTTTTTTATTCTTTTTCAAATCCTGAAACCATTAGGCAGAGCAAAAATTACACTCTTTTTTATACAGTAGTAGTTGTCAGTATTCTAAACCTGGTTCCGAAATCATTTTTTGCGATATTTACAATCCTCTCCTACTTTTTTCGCTGGTTCATTGGTCGTCGTTGGCAGATCATCACGCTGGCTGGTTCGTTTCTGATAAGTTTTGGCATTTTTATCGTGGTTGCTTATGGTATTTTTATTGGTCGTTACCAGGTAATTGTTGAAAAACAGAACTTATATTTTGACGATTTACCACTTCAACTTGATGGGTTTAAAATTGTTCAAATATCTGATATTCATTTAGGTAGTTTTAGAAATGATCCAAGTGTTTTGAAGAAAACACACCAAATAATAGAAGACCTTCATCCTGATTTATTGCTGTTCACTGGCGACATTGTCAATAATTTCGGCGAAGAAATGAAAGGATTTGAACCATATTTGGCCCAACTCACGGCCCAATATGGTAAGTATGCCATTCAGGGTAATCATGATTATGGTGACTATTATGAATGGCCTGATTCGGTAAGTAAAACAATCAACCTAAATCAAATAGAGAGGGGATTAACTGATGCTGGATTTAAACTACTTCTGAATCAATGGGATAAGATTATCGTGAAAGACACTTCGTTTGCATTAATCGGAGTCGAAAATTGGGGTCACCGGCCATTTCCTCAGTATGCTAATTTAGACATTGCAATGAAAGATATTCCGGAGAGTGCATTTAAAATACTAATGACACACGATCCGGCTCATTGGGATGCAATCGTTGTTCCACAAACCGACATTCCTTTGACACTCTCGGGTCATACACATGGGGGACAATTTGGAGTTAAAATTGCCGGAATTCAATTTAGTCCGATGTATTTCATTCAGAAGAAATGGGGAGGGCTTTATAAATCTGATAATCAATATCTTTATGTGAACCGGGGATTGGGTACAATTGGATTTTCAGGTCGAATAGAAATGAATCCTGAAATTACTTTACTGACTTTGTACCGAACTAAAAACCATTAAAATCAATTGACAACAAAAGATTATATTGGAAATCCTGATATTCAGGCCGGTAAACTGACCTAACTCCAATTTCGAGAGGTGCAAAAAATCGTAAAATATGTAAATCTGAAGTTAATTCCACGCCTATAGATTTCATTTTCATTTCAAGGCTATTTGGATATATGTTTCCATTCTTATTTCTTGTGGGCATCGAAAGCCAGGCATAATCGTAAAAAAATGAAGATTTTACGCGTTTAATGTATGCCAATTTTCCAATACTGAAATCAGGATAAAAAACAGGGAATCTATAGTCGGCAGCCAGTGAGTACATTTTATTATTTTGATATCCGTAGAAGCCTCGCGGAATGCGCACATAATTTGAAAAATTATAGCTACTACTTGTAAAGCTCATATTCTGAAAGCCTTGATATATTTTAAACCCATCATTTTTTGAGAACCCGGGGAAATACAAAACCGATTGTATTCCCCAATGAGTTCCCAAATCGGAACCAATAAATGGCGTATGCCTGTAAATAATATCCAGCTGCTGTCCCCATTTTGGCATAAGGCTTTGGTTGGATTGATGAAGTAAATTGTAAAAATAGATTCTATAAGTTAACGCATGATAATTATCTGGATATAAATTATTTAGGGTCGAGTCTGGTTTTGAATTATTGACCATCGAATATTTCACTTCAGGATATAATATCCTTGAATATTTGCCTTTCGAAAGATTAAGCGGCAACCGAATGTTTAAATCGGCAGTAATTTCTCTCCAACTAATCCGTTCTGTTGTGGTATCGCGGCGAACAACCTGACCGCTCTGATTAACAGTATTTGTAACCAGAGTGTAGCTGGAAGCTTCTTTACCAACCGATAACTCTGTTGTTATTTCAGGAAACCAGCCTAAATAATTAAAACCTAATTTATATTTTCCGGTATGGTTGGCTACATCGTAATCGTATCCAATTCTGGTTTCGGCAGTACCAAGTTTGTTTTGCGAAAACAACGAAGCACCGGGCCTGATCTCGTAACTGTTCACATCAACATATGCTGGAGCCCAACTGTGAAAATTAAATAAATGCCGCAGTTTTGAATATTCTTTTGATTCGTAATTGACCGAATCTGTATTCGAAAAGTCGGGTATGCCTTTTTCCTGAATCGCCAGATTATCAGCAAGATGATTGGTTCCTAATTGGATGTTCCTGACATATTTTTTGTCTGTTTTATCCTGAAGATCAATTGTAGCTAACTGATAACCAGTTGAATTGTAATTACTGAAAAATAGCTGATTTCCCGACTTTGATGCAGAAGGATAATCAGCCCCGAATGGAACGGATACGATTTGTGCAATTGTTTTGCTATCAATATCTAGTGAATATAAATTGTCGATTCCGGAGAAATCGGCAGAAAAAATGATCTTCCCCTTTGAATATGCTGGATTTTTAAGGTTTGCATAAGTTTTGTCTGTCAGCTCCTGAAGTTGTTTTGTTTTTAGATCAAGCGAAGCCAGATATTTTCCTTTCGAAGACAAACAAACGAAGAATAACTTCTCCCCTTTTTCGTCCCATGTTGGAGTGAAAAAATATTGGTTATCAATGGTTTTGTATCGGCTAATCAAATGTCCGGTTTCCAGATTGAACGTTGAAAGGAAAAAATTATTTTCAGGATCGACTTCAACAGCTGCAAACGATTTTAGGTCAGGTGAAATAACCGGGCTAAATAATTTGTTCTCATTTTTGATTTCATGCTTGGTCTTACTTACAATGTTATACACCTGAATGACTGATTTATCGGAATGGGTCCAACGCAAATCAGCACGCCTTTCGGCCCAAATAATCAGATTATCAGTCATGGAAACCGATTCTTCGAAAATAGAACCCGGAGTATAAATTACTTGCTCAGTTTTATCAGGATTGATCAACACAAACCGGCCAATATCGTTGATTGATGAGCGATAGGCGAACAGTATTGAGTCGTGATAAACCGCTGGATACAAATATTCAATATATGATTTTTTTATTGGCGAAACCACAGTAAAAGAATCAATTACACGTGATTTTAATTCCTGCTTCCATTCCTGTGTAAGCTTGTCGAAAATACTGGAGTAAAGTTGTTTTGTAGCCTGCTGTGTCGATTTTTTAAGGGAAGAGTTTAATGGTGTTAGTGAAAAAGGTTGATGAGCAATTTGTTGCAAAGCATTCGACCAGGTTTCCGGTCCGAAATTTTCACGACTTTTGCCAACCATCCAATAACCCAGCTTATAATGATCGGTCACAAAATCTTTGTATGAGCCCAGATACGCTTTGTCGAACGAATATTTTCCCTTTTCGATTAGTTGTGCCCGGTACTCCATGCTGAAAGAAGCCATTCGACCGCGTCCGTTATTCGACAGCGCAGTTTCGGTCACAACGGCATCGCCTTCCAAAAACCAAAGCGGTAAGTATGCTCCGGTAACAATTGCCGTAGCCTGTTCTCCCAAAATAGCTTTCACCAATTTGGGCATTTCACTTTCAATTTTATCCATTTGAACCAGATGTCTGAACTCATGCAAAGCCAACTGTTCAAGCCAGTCTTGTGCATAAATTTGCTGGTTTGGAGTGGTGAAAAGTTCAATCCGTTTGGGTGCCCAGGCTGCTAACCCGTTTGAATTTACCGTTCTGGTGTGTAAAATGATAGAGATTTTATTAGGATGAAACTTTAATGTGCTCGAGCCATATTGGTAAACTTTTTCTAATATAAAGGTGACTCTTTGTGCTTGTTTTTCAAATTCTTGCGGATAAATAACCTGAAAATTAGTCGTATTAATCTGTTTCCATCTGATCGCCGAAGGGTCTTGTCCGGTTTGAAAATACTGTGCCTTCGCAGTCGAGAAAACTAAAAAAGCAGATATAATGAGAATTATAATTTTCTTCATGTATTTTAATTGATCAATAATTTGATAATCATCTTTCCAGTCTCATGTCATGTTAAAAACTAGCCTATATTTTTTGCGAGTTTAGGGAAAAGTGTAAATTTAAAACTAATCAAATTATTTAATAAACGTTGCAAATCTAATAAGTGTATAAACCGACAAGTATTATAGAACTTGGAATATTCCATAGAAATTAATTACTCCGATTCTATCTGATTATTTGATTTATTAAACAGAAAATAGTCAGGAAAAATGCCTTGTTAAGTCAAGTTTGTTAATTTTGAATCGTTCTAAAAACAGAAGCACCTTGGAAATTAATTTCGAGCATAGTTATTCCGGACTATTAGTAGTCTTATTTATATTTTTGGCCACAGGTATCAGTTATTTTTTATATTTCAGGAATTCTGATAATCTGAGTCTTACAACAGCACAAAAGGTTTTTTTAGCTGTATTGCGTTGTTTCTCCCTCTTTCTTATTTTTCTTTTTTTGTTATCGCCTTTGGTTGAAAGTACCAGAAAAATAAAGCAGTTACCCATAATTGCGGTAGCCTTTGATAACTCCCAATCGGTTCATCCTTATGCTGATTCATTCAATCAATTAGCTCAGACTTTAAAAAAATCGCTTTTCTGATGATTACCAGTTACAATTCTGGTCATTTGGAGGAAAGGTTGAAAATACGGAATCCTTTACAGGAACCGATCGCCGGTCGGATTATGGACAGATGTTAAAATCGTTGAAAAACAATTATATAAACAAAAATATAGGTGCCCTAATTTTGTTTGGTGATGGTATTTATAATCAGGGGCAAAATCCTGCAAATCTGGCAAAACGGACTAAAATTTCCGGTGTACTCGATTGGCGTTGGCGATACTATGCGTAAAACTGATGCAATTATTCGGAATGTTAAAACAAACAAAGTTGCTTTCCTGAAAAATAAATTTCCGGTTGAAATAGAACTAAAGTTTTCGAAATTAAAAAATAAGATTGCTTATATCGACATTGAAAACAACAGCAAGACTGTCTATTCCACAACTGTTTCTATTACTTCTGATGATGATTTTAAGCTTGAATTTGCCAATTTGGAGGCTTCTGAAGTTGGAATGCAGCACTATAAAATCAAGATTCGTCAGTTTGATGGCGAAGCAAATCTTAAAAACAATGAGTATGAGTTTGTCATTCAGATTTTGGAGAACAAACAGAAAATATTGATGCTCAGCGATAGTCCTCATCCGGACTTAGGCGCTATTCGCACCAGTCTTGTGTCGTTACAAAACTATGAGGTTAAGATGTTTACGGGCAATGTTGTTCCTGATAGTCTTTCATCATATAGCCTTATTATTTTAAACCAACTTCCGTCGCTAAAAAATGCTGCAAGCACGCTTTTATCCCAAATTAAGGCCAGCCGGATTCCTGTTTTATTTCTGATTGGACCAAACTCAATGCTCGATCAATTGAATTCGCTCGACATGGGTTTAAAAATAATGTCAGGTAAAAATACCGAAGAGGTACAGCCTGCTTTCGACAATAACTTTTCTTTATTTGTGTTAGCAGACGAAACCAAAGAAATGCTGAAAACCACACCGCCTTTATTAGCTCCTTTCGGAAATACACAACTGGCTCCGGTAATTCAGAATCTGGCATTTCAGAACATCAGAAATATTCAGACCAATAAAACATTGATGGCATTTGGTGCTGACAAGGGGCGAAAAATAGGGTTTATAGTGGGTGAAGGACTCTGGCGCTGGCGATTATACGATTTTCAGGTAAATGGCAATCATGAGGCGTTTGACGAATTTATACAGAAAACTATTCAATATCTGGCGCTTAAGGAAAATGAAGATAACTTTAATGTTTACCATCCTGCACTTTTTCAGGAAACAGACAATATCGTATTATCGGCCGAGTTATACAACGACAGCTATCAATTGGTAAACACACCTGATGTTTCTATCCGGATAAAGAATGACAGTTTAAAGGAGTTTAGCTACTTGTTCGACCGAAAGGATGATTATTACAGTTTGAATGCCGGAAATCTGGAACCTGGCGATTATACTTTTGAAGCTGAAACGCAACTTGGTAATCAGCATTTTACTGAAAAAGGAAATTTCAGTATCGTGAAAAATGAAATTGAGATACAAAACAGCCAGGCTGATTTTGGTGTTTTATATCAGTTATCGCAACAAACAGGTGGCCAGTTTTACCCGTTCGAAAATTATGGCACATTACTTGATAGCATTATAAGTAACAAACAGATTACCATTCAGGAACATAAACAAACAAGCCAGACTGAATGGATTAACCTGAAATTGTTATTTTTTCTGCTGATTCTGTTGTTAACTACCGAATGGTTTTGCCGGAAATACTGGGGAATATACTAACTAAGTAATTGATAATTTGATGATACTGTTTTTCAGAAAGATTAAAACCTATAATACAATACTTTTTTTCCTGACCGGAATCGCTTTGGTTTCGTGTAAGAGTAATTATGCGATTTTAACAATTGAGAATATCCAACATGCAAAAGAAGAATTATCTCCTGATATCCAGAGTATAACATTGATGAATCGAAGCATGAATAGTCAGTTTCTAAACCATCGGGAAGACTCTCTGCAAATGTATTTTTACCGTAAGGGATTTCAATTGTCGAACATTGTACTCGACAGTACAGCTGCTGATACCACAATCAGGGCTTTGGCTGAATTAATGTTCGAATCAGGCCGTTACGACGTGGTAGTCCCGCTCGAGCGAAATATTAAACGAAGCCAGTCTTATGAGATTATCCCGGATACACTTCAACCTGATCAGGTTCGCGAAATCTGCACCAATTTTAAAACCGATGCCTTAATGGTGATGGAGCGGTTTGTAACAAAAACAATGGCCGATTATTCCGAAGAAAAGTATGCGGATGCTAGTGGTCCTGTGTATTCTTTCAATGCTACTATTGATCTGAAATACAATGCTTTTTTCAGAATTTATAAGCCAGGCGCCAAAACTTTGATCAAAGAAATCGAATTGAACGATACCATTTATTGGGAAAGTTCTGATTATACACAGGAACGGCTTTTCAGTAAATTGCCATCAATTAAACAGGCGCTCATTAATGCGGGCATAAAGGTTGCTCTTGATGTCGATAGCAAACTCTCTCCTACCTGGGCTCCTGAAAAAAGAGGATATT
The DNA here is from genome assembly GCA_963676375.2 of Prolixibacteraceae bacterium. Taxonomy (GTDB): domain Bacteria; phylum Bacteroidota; class Bacteroidia; order Bacteroidales; family Prolixibacteraceae; genus Aquipluma. Next base: position 293,766 of record CAXXPT010000012.1, on the reverse strand, counting down.
TTTTATTCAAGAGTAAGGATGATCAGGGGCAGCTATTCATGAGTGAAAATAAGTACGACGACGCTGCTAAATATTGGGATGAAATGGCTAAGTCTACTAATAAAAAGACTAGAAGTAAAGCTGAATTCAATTTAGCTCTAATCAGCGAGTTAAATGGCAATATTGATCAGGCCATTGAATATGGTTTGAAATCCTTTTATTCTCATTATCGATTTCAGACTGAAACTTATTTAAAAAAGCTTGATGCCCGGAAAAAAGCTTTGCAAAAAGCAGAATAAGATAAATTCTGGTGGGTTGATTTATCAGCTGGAAATGAAGAATTGGTTATTGCAGGCAGTCGGACTTTGATTGAAAACAAATGCGTACACAGAAATTGCAGAATCCAACATCGATAAAAATAATCGTATGAAACGTAAGTCAGGATTACTTTGGTTTGTTTTTTTGTTGATTTTAAGCTCTTGTGTGAGTTACGAAAAATTTTCGATTGAAGTATATAAACCCTCAGAAGTAAGACTGACTCCCGATGTCAAGAAGGTCGTGATTATTTCACGAAACCTAAAGTATGAACACGATACACTGCAAAACTATCAGGTCAGAAATCACCGGCTGATCAAAGACAAAATCAGGTTTAATACCGATAGTTTAGCGATTAAAACCTGTCTGGACAGTTTATCAGGCAAATTGTTGGAGCAAAGCCAGTTTGAAAAAGTAGAGATTTTACCAACTAATACTTTCCCTGTAACTCGTGTAAAAGAGATCAGGCCAGCAAAAAATGAGTGGTATAAAGTTATTTCTGAAAAAACAGGAGCCGATGTATTGATTCTGTTGGATATGTTTTCGTGTTTTTACGGTCAGGATGATGTAAATGCAACACCTGTTGTAAATGTTGTAACTTCCAATATTTGGTCGGTTTACAGTGCCAGTGATCAAAAAATTATCAATCGATTTACTCAGGTTGATACCCTTTACTGGGACGGAATGGATGAAAATGGCCAATATAAAAAACTACGTATTCCGGACAAAAAGAATGCTGTTTTACTTTCTGCAGGGGTGATCGGCGAAAACTACGCGAAACATATTTTACCTGTCTGGACCAAAGTTGACAGAAATTTTATGCAAAGTAATGATACCGAATTACAAAAAGCTGTGAAACTGGCAAATAACGGTCAGTGGGACGAAGCGGTTGCCATTTGGAAGGTTTATTCTGAAAGGAAAAGTAAGCGGAATAAGGTAATAGCATTATACAATTTGGCACTAGCAAGCGAAATGAATGGGGATGTTGATCGTGCCGTTGAACTGACAGCCCAGGCTGCAAAAGCCAGCTCTGGACTATTTATGTCATCGGAGAATGAAGCTGTCAGGAAATATTCAGCTGTGTTATACCAGCGAAAAAACGAAATCAACAAGCTAAATCAACAATATGAACTCCGTTAGAAATAGCGTATTGGTAATACTGCTTGCATTTAACCTGACCTCATGCGTGGTATCGGATTATACACGAAATTTACAGGTTGAAATAATGAAACCGGCGGTAATTAATATTCCGCAAAATACAAATTCAGTTGCAATCGTAAACCTTAACTCGCACAATCGAATCCCTTTGGCTTTTCAGTATTTCGATGGATTTAATCCTAAGATAGACTCAACCATAAAATACACGGCTTTGTCGGATACTTGTGTTGATGCATTGGAAGGGTTCTTAAAAAAAGACGGATATTTCAAAGAAGTCGTTAATTATCATGATAGTCTGGCTGATTTATTTACTGGAACCATAATGAATCCGGAAGAAATGTTTCAAAAAACTAAAACCGACGTTTGTATCTTCCTTGATCTTTTCAAGTTTGACGTTGCTGCACCATATGGTCTAGGCGATGTTGTTACAAACGAAGTTGCCCTTTCATGGAAAATTGCGATTAAAACAGATTCATTATCCTATTTGTATAACCAAATGGACACCTTGATTTATGATGCATTTGATTTTCCAATGAATATTGGAGGCCAGAAGAAGCTTAATAGAATTGTCAACAATTCTTCAAATTATCTCGGACGGTTTTTTGGTTCTAAAATCGTACCAACCTGGCTACCGGTTGAGCGTCTTTACTACAAATCAAACAATCAGAAAATGCTTTTGGCAGAGAAATATGCATTAATGAATGATTGGCTAAAGGCTGCCGAGATTTGGAATGTACAAACAAAAAATAAAAATGCCCGAATTGCGGCAAAGGCTTGTTACAATATGGCGCTGGCCTGCGAAATGGAAGGGAAGCCTGATGTCGCAATAGATTGGTTAGTTCGCTCGCATGAGTGCATAATTCCGAATGGTGAAGGGCACAAAGCGAATTGCCAACGCTATGTTGCCGTTTTGGCGCAACGGAAAAAGGAGATTGAGAAGTTGGAAAAACAGGTTAGGAATAATTAAAAACCGGAACAACTTTATCAAACCTGAAAGTTGGATTCGGACGACCTGGACTCAAACACCTAAGTGCTACAATCTTTTTCCTAATGGAGGTTCCGGCAGTGGCATCGAGTGTTGTGCAAACGATATTTTCTAAAGTTTCCGGGGTCATTTCTACACGGGCATTTACGGTTAAACGAGCAGTATTACCAGTTCCAGCCGAATGGCGAAATGTTAGTGTGTTACTTTTCCCAGTCAGGTTCGAAACAAGGTATCGATTTTCCGACTCAATCAATATTTTCACGTGGCCGACAGAGGCCTCTATTTCGTCGAACCGGCGACTCAATTTCTGCATCAATTCACGGGCAAAAAAATCCCAATCAACTGAAATACCGCTTAGTTCAATGGTGCTGTTCAGCCAGCCCAGAACAGCTTCGCCTTCGGCATATACATCATAATCCACTTCAACCAGTCGTTTACCGGCTTCATTGTTGTTTAGCACTTTATTTAGCCACTCTCCCATTCCTTCTCCTGAAACTGAACTAAGAGCCATTACTTCCGAATCAGGGAAATGCAGTTTAGCTTTCTCCTTCAGAAGGATAAGTTCTTCTACCGAAATTCGATCGGTTTTACTAACCAGGATAATATCACTTTCTTCAAGTTGTTTCCTGAAGATATAAGCCGCACTTGGATGCAGCCCGGCATTTCCTCCGTTCAGGATATCGCCAAGGCGAATAGGATCGGCTAAAACAGTAAGCGGACTCACCACCAATTCGCCATGAAGATGTTCTTTAAGAGGCTGTACAATCGTTGCAGAAAGGTCGGTACAACTACCAACCGGTTCGGCAATAATGACATCGGCTTCGGCTTCTTTCTTTAGCTTTTTGGTAGCTTCAATCAGACCATGGAAATTACAACAAAAGCAACTGCCGTTCACTTCGGCAACTTTTACATCGTCGTGTGACAAGATAGCTGTGTCGACCAATTCAGGTGCCTGATCATTGGTGATCAAACCAACCCTTTGTCCGTTTTGCATTACATTTTGAGCAGCTTCCCACAATAAGGTCGTTTTTCCGGCTCCAAGGAATCCTCCTACCAAAATTAGTCGCGTAGTTTTCATGTATCTTTTTTTCAACTACCAAATATATCAAAATCAAAAAGCTCGTAGATTGGATTTAAAATCATTAACAAAAAAGCCTTGAAATCATTAGCCAGATTGCTAATGATTTCAAGGCTTTCAATATTATTATTGATTTTTATTTTTTGTTCGGAATTGCTTGATTTTGATAAATCACCGGTCCTTTTTTCAGTGCTCTCACAATCAGGAATATTCCGGTTAAAACAAATGGAATACTCAACCATTGTCCCATATCCAGACTCATTCCATTTTCGAACGACTCCTGAACTTCTTTGATGAACTCAATGAAGAACCGGGCCGAAAAAACCATCACAAAGAATACACCCACAATCAAACCCTGGTAATCTTTGGCTTTGGTTTTCCAATACATGTATAGCATCACACCAAAAGTGACCAGATAGCTGAGTGCCTCATAGATTTGCGTCGGATGTTTGGCTACTGTTTCGTGGTTACGCTCAAAAATAAATCCCCAGGGAAGTGTCGTTGGCATACCGTAAATTTCGGAGTTCATCAGGTTTCCCAAGCGGATTAAAGCTCCAACGAAAATGCTTGGGACCACTACCCGATCTAAAACCCATAAAATTGAACGTTTCGAAACATATTTACTCCATATAAACATGGCGATAATGATACCAAGAACACCGCCGTGACTGGCCAGTCCACCTTGCCAAACGTATAGGATTTCAATTGGATGCTGTGAGTAATAATCCCAGCCGTAAAAAAGAACATGTCCCAAACGGGCACCAATAACAGTGGCAACAATCAAATAGATGAACAAGCTTTCGAGCCATTTCAGGTCAATGTTTTCATGCTTGAACATCTTTTCGCCGTGACTGTACCCGAAAAGGAAACCCACTGCGAACAGAAGTCCGTACCAACGAACATGCACAGGTCCAATCGAAAAAATCTCCGGACTAACGTTCCAATGAATAAATGCAAGAATGTCCATATTTTGAATTCGGTTAATTTTTGGGCAATGATTTTTATAAGATGAGAAAAAAGAAAAGAGGAAAACATAGCGGACCTTGATTTTCCTTATTTCTTTTTCCTCAGTTCTATTTTTTAGCCTACCAAATCTTTACCGTGGCAAGACTTGAATTTTTTACCACTTCCGCACGGACAGGGATCGTTTCTTCCTACCTGTTTTTCAACCCGGATTGGTTGTACATGCTGGGGTTCGCGTGGCGCTTCCGGCCGGTTAGATGAGCTTTCAGATGCATCCGATTTTGAAGTGGATAGTTTGCTCATATCCAAGCCTCTGCGCTCATGGCCTTCACGAATCTGTTCCGGTTCGCTGATTGGTATATGACCTTTTGCCAAAGTGGAAACAATCTGTTTATTCACCTTGCTGATCATGATCTTAAACAAATTGAATGACTCGAATTTGTAGATGAGCAACGGGTCTTTTTGTTCGTATGTTGCATTTTGAACCGACTGTTTCAAGTCGTCCATTTCGCGGAGTTGTTCTTTCCAGGCTTCGTCGATGGTTGCCAGTACGGTTTGTTTCTGGTACGATTTCACCAACTCTTTCCCTTGATTTTTGTATGCTTTTTCGAGGTTAGTTATAATCTGGAAAATGTGCATTCCATCAGAAATAGGCACAACGATATTCTGGTACAAATGTGCTTTTTGCTCATATACCTCACGAATAACCGGATAAGCCTGTTTGCAAATGGTTTCCATCTTTCGGGTATAGGTTGCAACCATTTCCTGATAAACTTTATCAACCAGTTCATCAGAATTCATCCGGCTGAATTCCTGCTCGTTAACCGGTGATTCGATTGACATCAAACGGATCAGTTCAAGGTTAAATTCTTCGAACATACCATTAGCCTGATATTCGCTCACCAGATTTTCGATGGCATCATACATGGTATTCAGGATATCAACTTCAACCCGTTCGCCAAACAAAGCATGACGGCGTTTTTTGTAGATTACTTCACGTTGGGAGTTCATTACGTCGTCGTACTCGAGCAAACGTTTACGAATTCCGAAGTTGTTTTCTTCCACTTTCTTCTGGGCGCGCTCGATTGATTTGGTAATCATCGAATGCTGAATCATTTCGCCTTCTTTCAGACCAATTTTATCCATGATCCCGGTAATACGGTCGGAACCAAACAAACGCATCAAATCGTCTTCCAGAGAAACGAAGAACTGAGAAGAACCCGGATCTCCCTGACGACCTGAACGTCCGCGCAACTGGCGGTCGACACGGCGTGACTCATGGCGTTCGGTACCAATAATAGCCAACCCGCCTAATGCTTTTACTTCTTCTGTTAATTTGATATCGGTACCACGACCTGCCATGTTGGTCGCAATGGTCACCATGCCTTTCATACCAGCGTCAGCTACAATTTCAGCTTCTCGGGCATGTAATTTAGCATTCAGTACGTTGTGCTTGATACCGCGCATTTTGAGGTAACGGCTTAACAATTCGGAGATTTCAACCGAAGTTGTACCTACCAGTGCCGGCCTTCCTATTTTATTCAGTTCAACAATTTCTTCAACAACAGCATTGTATTTTTCGCGTTTGGTTTTGTACACCAAATCCTCACGGTCGTCGCGAATTACTTTTCGGTTGGTTGGAATAACCACCACGTCGAGTTTATAGATGTCCCACAACTCACCTGCTTCGGTTTCGGCAGTACCGGTCATACCGGCCAGTTTGTGATACATTCTGAAGTAATTCTGAAGGGTGATGGTTGCAAAAGTCTGAGTCGCTGCTTCAACTTTAACGTGTTCTTTGGCTTCAATCGCCTGGTGTAATCCGTCGGAATAACGACGGCCTTCCATGATACGGCCGGTCTGCTCGTCAACAATCTTCACCTTGTTTTCGATAACCACATATTCCACGTCTTTTTCAAACATGGCATAGGCTTTCAGCAATTGGTTGATGGTATGAACGCGTTCCGATTTGATCGCATAATTGGTCAGCAGATCATCTTTTTTCTCCAGAACCTGTTCTTTAGTCAGCGCTTTATTGCTTTCAATTTCAGCAATTTCAGAACCTACATCAGGCAAAATAAAGAATGTTGGATCATCAACATCATCCGAAATCAGGTCAACTCCCTTGTCGGTCAATTCAACCGAATTTTGTTTTTCTTCAATCACAAAATACAGAGGATCGGTAATAATATGCATCAACTTGTTGTTGTCCTGCATATAATTGTTCTCTGTTTTGGTCATCATGGCCTTAATTCCTTCTTCGCTCAGGAATTTGATGAGTGCTTTGCTTTTGGGCAGACCTTTATGTGCACGAAGAAGTAAAACTGAACCTTCCTCTCTCTCGTCTTTTGTTGAATTTGGATTATTTAGAATGCGTTTGGCATCAGAAAGACACTGATTGGCCAGATTTCGCTGAGCAGCGTATAGCTTTTCAACTTTAGGTTTAAGTTCTTCAAATTTCTGGTTTTCACCTTTTGGCACCGGTCCCGAAATAATCAACGGAGTACGGGCATCGTCAATCAATACCGAGTCAACCTCATCCACAATCGAATAATGATGTTTCCGCTGAACCAGATCACGCTGGCTAATGGCCATATTATCGCGCAAATAGTCGAAGCCAAATTCGTTGTTCGTTCCGTATGTAATATCAGAAAGGTATGCTTTGCGGCGACCTTCGGAGTTTGGCTGATGTTTATCGATACAATCAACACTCAATCCGTGGAATTCGAAGATTGGTCCCATCCATTCCGAGTCACGTTTCGACAGATAGTCGTTTACAGTAACCAAATGAACACCTCGTCCGGTTAAGGCATTTAGGAAAACGGCCAATGTAGCAACCAATGTTTTTCCTTCACCAGTTCCCATTTCTGCAACTTTTCCCTGGTGCAAAACAATACCTCCAATGAGCTGAACATCGTAATGAACCATTGCCCAGGTAATCTGGCTTCCACCTGCCATCCATTTGTTTAACCAGATGGCATCTTCGCCTTCTATTATTATGCTGCCACGGGTTGTAGCCAATTCACGATCAAAATCGCTCGCTTTTACAACAACACGTTCATTTTCAGTAAATAACTTCGCTGTTGCTTTAACAATCGAGAATGCAACCGGAAGAATTTCATTCAGAACTTCTTCCAATTTATCATCAATTTTCTCTTCAAGCTTATCTATTTCCTGATAAACTTTTTCGCTTTCCTGAATGTCAATAGTTTCAGCAAGTTCTTTTAACTCTTTAATCCGGTCTTCTTCCGGCTTAATCCGTTCCTGAATCAAGTCTTTTAACCGTGCCGATTCAGCTCTCAATTCGTTGTTCGACAATAAACTGATGCGTTCGTATTCTTTTTTAATGAGTTCAAGCAGAGGAGTAATCTCAGCCATGTCTTTATCAGCTTTTGAGCCGAGAAATTTGCCTAGAATTTTGTTTATGAATGCCATTATCTGGGTTTTAATTGATCAAAAATTGAAAGTCACAAATGTAGTTATAATGTTTAAAACTTGAATTGGTTTTTACGATTATCGTGCCATGGGGAAAAACGTTGAAAGATCGGTCAGAATTGCCATTTCATCAAAAATAACTGCCAATAAATCAGTAAAAAAGCAATAATTCACTTTTCGAAGATGACATTATAGATCGAAATGGAGATCTGAATCCGGATTTATTCCCGTAATTTTGGGTTGAAATACGTAATACCAAAGAGTTTGTCGACAGATGTATATAGCAAATTTACCACACACAAAAACTTTTGCTATGGAACTTGATGATGTAATAAGGCACCGTTATTCTGTCCGATCGTTTACCGGCGAAAAGGTGGACCGGAACTTTATTCTTGAGATTCTTGAAGCTGCACGAATGGCACCATCGGCCGTAAATTACCAGCCATGGCATTTTATTGTTATTACTGAACCTGAAAATCTGGCCAATATTCAGGAGGTTTATCCGCGAAACTGGTTCAGGGAAGCTCCTGTTTGTATCTTGATATGCGCCGATCACAGCCAATCGTGGAAGCGGAGATCGGATGGAAAGGATTTTGCCGATGTTGATGCGGCCATTGCCATCGACCATTTGGTTTTAAAAGCTACAGAACTCGGTCTGGGTACTTGTTGGGTTTGTAATTTCGATACCATTATGACCCGAAAAAAGCTTCAATTGCCTGATTATATTGAACCTATAGCCCTTATTCCATTGGGTTATACCACTTCTGAAGCTCCGGCAAAATCCAGAAAACCGCTATCAGAAATCGTACATTGGGAGAAATTTACGAGCCGCTAAATTCCTGAATATATTTTTCCAATCGGTTCAGGCCTTCGATAATATTTTCGAGTGAATTGGCGTATGAAAAGCGCAGATAACCTTCGCCGTTTTCACCAAAATCGATTCCTGGAGTAACTCCAACATGTGCTTTCTCCAAAATATCAAAAGCCAGTTTATACGAATCTGAAGAAAGATGACGGGCATCTACAAATATGTAGAATGCTCCGGTTGGCTCAACTGTAATTCGGAAGCCTAACTCGCGGAGTCGGCTGATCATGAATTTTCGCCGCTCATTGTAAATATTCTTCATGTGCTCCACATCGTCATCAGCCTCGCGGAGAGCAGCAATACCCGCACGTTGAGCCACCGAACTGGCACAAATGAACAGGTTTTGCTGAAGCTTCTGGATAGGGCGAACAAATTCCTCAGGAACAATGACATAGCCCAAGCGAAGCCCGGTCATGGCATATAATTTAGAAAAGCCGTTCAGTACAAAGGCATGTTTGGTATATTCTAAAATAGAATGAGCCTGATCTTCATAAACCAGTCCATGATAAATCTCGTCTGAAATAATATAAGGCGAAAATGCAGCGATTGACTTTAATGTTTCCGGAGAAAGCAGGTTTCCCGTTGGATTCATTGGACTATTAATCATGATCGCTTTGGTGCGTTCGGTAATCGCAGAACAAATGTTCTCGGGTCGATATTGAAATCCGTCTTCTTCGTAAACAGGAACTTTTACCATTTTTGCTCCCGAAAGGCTGATGAAATTCGGATAACAAGCGTATCCCGGATCTGAAAGAATAATTTCGTCGTCGGGATTACAAAGCGAAGAAAGTACCATTAAAATGGCCGGTGAAGTTCCGGAAGTAACAATAACCTGTTCAGGAGAAATACTAACCCCATAGTTCTTTAGGTAACTGTTGCAGATTTCCAGACGCAATTCAGGATCGCCCAAACTGTGTGTATAGTGCGTACGGCCTTGTTTCATGGCCGCCTCGCTGGCTTTCAACACGCAGGCAGGGACGTCAAAATCAGGTTCACCAACTTCTAAATGAATGATATTTTTACCTTCCTTTTCAAGCACAGAAGCTCTTTCAAGCACTTCCATAACAATAAAAGGGGTTATATTTTTTGCCTTTTCAGAAATCATTTTGGTTTTTTTTTTTTTGGAACCCGAAAATACTCAAGAAATTGCAATTGTAATATTATTGTAAAAAATAATAATGCACATTTCCGATTTAAAATTGAAAAAAAGTAATTTTACTTATCTCTAAGACCCGGAAATTATGAAGAAGACTTTACTTATTGGCATTTTGATTGTATTAATGGTGCAATTGTCATTTTCGCAAAAGAATACCAAACCGATCATTTCTTCACGCAATTTTAGCAATCAATCCGAATTATGGGAATCGATTGGTAACGGAATCCTTAATTATCAGGCCGATGTGATGTATATCTACGGAAAATTGTATGTTACTCCGTTAATGCCCGATAGTGCAAAACATAAATTACCAACCCTTACTGAAGCTTACCTCTACCCTCTTTACAATCAATTTAAAAAGAACAACGGTGAAATCATTCCGGGCTATTCCGGAGATATATTCCTGATTATGAATTTTACAGCTCAGCCAACACAAATCTACAAGCAACTGGCGACGGAAATGCGTCCTTTCTCAGATATGCTGACTTATAAAGTTGATGGTTCTGAACATCAGGGAAAATTGCGCATTTTGATTAAAGACAAAGCCCAGCTTGAAAAGATAAATAATATTAAACCAAGTTTTCTGGGCTTGGTAGGCAATTTAAGCGATGTAGATAAAAATGTTGATTCGAATAAGATGCCTTTAATTGAGGTTGATTTTAGTGAATTAACGTCATGGAAAGGAACCGGAAATATACCTTTTGAAGATTTTACAAAAATTAAAGCCCTTGTTATTAAGGTACATGCACAAAACAAGAAGATTACTTTTGCCAATTGCCCCTCATATAAAACGGTAGCCGAACTGATTCAAACTTCAAAAGCAGACTTTATGACCACATCGGAAGCTACCCGACTGTCAGGATTTTTTGAACCAGGTAAATAATCAGCATTTTACCATTTTCAATTCAGTATTTAGGGAAGGTAAGTCACTTTTCCAACAAGGGATTTGCCACCGGATTCCAGATGAACAAAATATATTCCTGTTTTTAAGCCTGTTAAAGTGAGACCCAACTTTGTTGGGCCAATCTGAGTACACGAAATATTCTGTTTCTTACCAATCAAATCATAAACCGCAACATCTTCAGGGCAATCAATCGAATCAACAGTTTCGACATATAAAGTTGAATTTCCGGAAACCGGATTTGGATAGAAGCGAGTTTTGAGCAAATTCGACTTTGTAGTATCAATAGTAGCGGTATCATCAACATTACAAGCAATTAATTCGAAAAGTAAAGCAGATCCATTTCCATTCAGATTCTGAGAGTTATATGTTGACCAACCGTCTTTATTTTTAAGGTAGAAGCTGTTGGTTACATCCGATTTCCGGTTCGCCATATAAACAACTAAAGTATCGCCCGCATTCAGATTTGAAATATTATAGGAAACGAAAAAATTCCCGGTGGTCTTTACCGGATTGGCGAAAGAAAGGTAATTCATTGCATCGCTGTAAAGCTTGTTAATATTGAATTTTTCAGTGTAAACTAACTTTTCAGGTTTATTTGTTCCTTGGTAAACCTGAACATCAATATAAGAATTAGTGGATGAAGTACTTAACTTAGCTTTTGCAACGCCCAATGATATTCCGGATATCTCACAGTTTTTGGAGAATGTAAATTGCTCGGCAAATTCGGTGAATCCTAATAAATTTGATCCACTCCAATATCCTTTTTTCGTAACTCCGTTTGGAATTTGAATGATTGTATGTGTATCAGTATTTTTAAAATTAGTAAAAGGTTTACATAGGGTTTTACCTGAGTTTAATTCCATTCCATTTAACTTTTCAACATTAGAATACAATGGATCAAGCCAAATTTTTAATTGCTTATTACTCTCTTTCCTGTAATCCCAGGCTAATGTAAATTTTTCAAAATAATCATTTGTTGGTAATCCCGGCGGACAGCTTGCCGAACCACCTGTTAGCGTTCCAACCAATAGTTTATTTTGGTCTAAAAGAGGGCCACCAGAAGAGCCCTGTTCTGTGACACCGTATTCCCACCTCTGTACATTCCAGAATCCTTTAGAGAGATAGTTATTGTTGAATTTCGCACTAATAGCGGGATCAAGATCAATTGAAATCTTTTTAATATCGCCTAACGGGTGATGGATGCAAGTAGATGAAACTGGCGCAATATTTTTGTGATTCCAACCTACGAGAAATGTACGGTAATTCGACGGGGGTTTAGTGTTTAAGCGAACTAAAGCAAAATCAAGACTATCAAACGAAGATTTAAGTGAACTTCCAGACATAGATTGACTTACATCGCCATCGATCGAGCCGCAATAAGGCGATTCGTAATTAAACAGAAATACAGATGCCTGGGCCTGAGTCTCGCTTTTAATGCAATGATTTGCAGTTAATATATATGGCGCTCCATCTAAAGCTGTATTATTTAGCATGGTACCAGTACAAATTTCGATGCCCTCGATGATTATTCGGCAAACGCCATCACGCAAATTTTCAAATCCATTAGCAACATCACAATTTATATTCACATTGCATGCGCCAGAAATACCAAGTGGCCTATGGTCCTTGGCAACAATTCCTACAAAATCGTGGGCGACTTTCGAAATGTTCAATTCGCCTGGGAATGAGGATTTAACAGGCTCTTCATATTGCAATAGCAGTTCATCACCTTCAATTGGTTCGATGGCGAATATATTTTTATCAGAATTGTTTTCGGACGTGTAGGCTCCTTTTATTTCACCGGTTTTTTCGCTGATCAGGAACAACCGGGCATTTTCAGGTAATTTGTACTGGTCAAAGATCAGATTTAATGAATAGGCTCCCGTTGAGCGAATGCGTAATTGCCAAACATTTACTTCGGTTGTATTATACCATGTTCCGGAATTTTTAGGACTTAGAGATACATCAAATGCATGGGCAAAACGAAATGGTTTGAGTCTGTTTTCATCTGTTCTGCTGTACATTGCCCGCATTTGTACATTGTTAATAGCTGGCATAACAACCAGGTCAGTAACAGTTGAATTCGATTTTAGCTTCTGAATTTGAATAGGAATTCCACCTTTTGAAATCTGTCCTGTTACCGCAAATGGTAACACAAACAGAAGAATTAATATAGTTTGAAAAGCCGTTTTCAGATTCATTTTCTAATGTAATTAGAATTCAAATTTAAGATAAATAATTAATCAGGGAATACTTCCACAAAACCAATTAAATTTGTTACAACAAAAGCGTTTAACAGTGAAAGTACTAACAATGTTTGTTGATGAGTTTAGTTATTATCCACAACAGAAAAATCTGGAAAATGTGGAAGAAATTGTAATTGGAGGACAATTTTCGAAAGCCATTCTTTCTTTTATACAGGTTGAACAATCGGATGAAGAGAATGATCTTAAGTCGCGTGAAAAAAAGCTTGTTAATCATCTGAAATGGGTCGCAAGAAAGAATGAAACCAATTCAATAATTCTTCACTCATTTGCTCATTTATCTGAATCAAAAGCTTCTCCTGAATTTACTAAAGAACTGTTTAATGAAGCTGAAAAAAGGCTTCAGAAAGGCGGCTATTCAGTAGCACAAACACCATTTGGTTATTTTTTGGATTTAAACATTAAGGCCCCTGGGTTTTCACTGGCGCGAATCTGGGCAAGCTTATAAATCATGCAAATGATTGATTTACATACACATAGAATCAATGAAGCTGAACATATTCAGATTCTGAATGTTTTTGCTCAGAACTTACCGCTTGTTAATTCTGACTATCTCTTTTCAGCAGGCCTTCATCCATGGCACATCGAAAAAGTGAATTCCGAAGAATGTTTTCAGGCCATTGATTGCGCCGTAGAACAAAAAAATATGCTTGCCGTCGGCGAATGTGGTATTGATCGATCAATTGCGACAGGCTTCGCACTTCAAGAGCATTGTTTCAAACAGCAAATTCGGATAGCAGAAAAACATCATAAACCTTTGATTATTCATTGTGTACGGGCTTATTCCGATTTGATTAAACTGAAAAAAGAGAGTAGATCTGGTTTGCCCTGGATTCTTCATGGTTATTGCGGTAATTTGGAGACCACTTTGAGCCTGATTAAGCACGAATTCTATTTTTCGATCGGGGAGCTACTCCTGAAAGACGAGTCTAAAAGTCCTGTTCTTCGGTCAATTCCCATCGAACGATTATTTCTTGAAACCGATGTAAGTGAATTGTCCATTGTCCAGATTTATTCGATGGCAGCCCAGGTTTTAAAGCTTGATGAAAATGAATTGACTCAAATTATTGCCACTAATTTTACTCCTGTTTTTGGGTATTAGCATTTAAATGCCAAATTGTTATGGCCTGAAAATCAATAAGTAAAGCCACTTAACAATTATTTAACCTGATTTTTCTGAAACAATTCGCATAAATCTTTGTCTATATTACAAAACTATTTATGTTTGCAGTCATTAATTCAGGTAATCAAAAAATGAATCATTCAGCAAAAAATATCACATCCTGTGTTTCCCATCCTTTGGGTTGCAATGATTCTATGATGTCCTTTATGTCTATGATAATGCGCTAGCCTTTAGGCGGTGTGATTATCATGTTGTTTAAAGGCTGAAACCCAAATCCAAATTTTTCCAAATTTCATTTTAAACTTTTATCATGTCAAATTGTGTCGTACGATTTGGCGGAAACAGTTTATCTAAATTTCCGGTTCTGGAGGCTTTTGCCAGCCTACTTTCCGAATCGGAAAATAACGAGACTGTTGTGGTTTCCGCCGTTCCAGAAATACAACAAACCATTGAACAAGGCATAGAGTTGCTGATCAGCAATTCAGTAACATCAGATCTGATTGTAACCCAGATTCAAAACCTGATTACCGAGCGATTAAATGTTTTTCATCAATCTGAATTCGATGAGAATTTGAATAATGAGTTGAAAAACCTTCAAAATTTACTGAAAGGGATTGAATTTACTGGTGATTTTTCTGTTTCACTGAAAGATCAGGTGATCAGTTTTTCAGAGCGAATTACAGCCGGAATTTTGCAGTTGTTTCTGAGTAAAAACCAAATCAGTTCTGATCTTATTTTTCCTGAAGATATAGGACTGCGAGTTACTGAAGAATTCGGAAACGCCACATTTCTTTATGACGAATCTACTGATCTTCCCACTTTATTACCAAAAGGAATAAACCTGATTCCGGGTTCATACGGAATTACTTCCGGAGGAAAAGTGGCCAGATTGGGAAAACGGTCGGCTGATTACTCTGCTGCCGGAATTACACGGTTAATTGGCGCCGATTCGCTCCAACTTTGGGAACTGGATAAAGAATTCAGAACTTCGGATGCTGCATTTATTGAGGAATCGCAACTGATTCCCCGCCTGACTTATGCCGAAGCTTCCGAATTGTCTTATTTCAGTGAGCAATCAATTCATCCCCGGATAGTCGAACCACTAATTAGCAAGCATATTCCAATTCACGTTTATAAGTTAGTAAATAAAGGAAAAGAGCTGGCTACAACCATCAATTCGGAGTCGTTTATCTCGCCCAATGTGGTTAAAAGTGTGGTTCATACCGAAGAAATCGCTGTGCTCAAGTTGAATGGCCCTGGGGTTGGTTTTAAGCCTGGAATTTTGGCCAAAGTCACTTCCGCATTTCATCAATCGGCTATTAATATTCGTTCGGTAATTACATCACAGGTAAGTATTAATATTATCCTGAATAAAAATGAGATTGAAAAAGCCCGGCAAATCTGTAAACAATTACCACTTAGTTCGGTTAGTGAAATAATCATTGAAGATCAGGTTTCGCTCATAGCCGTTGTTGGACATGGGATGCAGCAATATCATGGTGTTTCGGCCAAGCTGTTTACTGCGGTTGCCCAACACAAAATCAATGTTTTGCTAAGCGGTTCCGGAGCTTCAGATCTGGTTAGCTATTTAATTGTTGACCAGAAGGATACCCGAAAAGCAATTACTGAAATTCACAACATATTTTTTAACGATATTATTTAATCCCTAAAATGAAGTATCATGACTGAACGGAAATTACATTTCGAAACGCTGCAATTACATGCAGGACAAAAGGCTGATCCCACCACAAATTCGCGGGCATTGCCTATTTACCAAACATCGTCGTACGTATTTAATAATGCCGATCATGCCGCAAATTTATTTGCATTGAAAGAGTTCGGGAACATCTATACGCGTATCATGAATCCCACAACCGATGTGTTCGAGCAGCGAATAGCGGCTCTTGAAGGAGGAGTGGCTGCTCTGGGTGTCGCTTCGGGCCATTCTGCCCAGTTTTTAACCTTCACCAACATCATGGGCATTGGCGATAATTTTGTCAGTTCGCCTTACCTTTATGGTGGCTCTTATAACCAGTTTACAGTAACTTTTAAGAAACTCGGCATTGAAGCCCGCCTGGCAGCTGACCTTACCGTTGAATCGTTCGAAAAGCTGATCGATGAAAATACAAAGGCCATTTATCTGGAAAGTATTGGAAATCCGGGTTATGTAGTTCCAGATTTTGATGCCTTTGGCGCATTGGCTAAGAAATATGATATCCCGTTTATTGTCGACAATACGTTTGGCGCGGGTGGTTACCTGATTCGCCCGATTGAACATGGTGCAAATATCGTGGTTGAGTCGGCTACCAAATGGATTGGCGGTCACGGAACCAGCATTGGCGGTGTAATTGTTGATGC
Source organism: Prolixibacteraceae bacterium (assembly GCA_963676375.2). Lineage (GTDB taxonomy): Bacteria > Bacteroidota > Bacteroidia > Bacteroidales > Prolixibacteraceae > Aquipluma. The sequence goes on along the minus strand of CAXXPT010000012.1, from coordinate 277,183 downwards.
CGGAAATTTTAACTGGGGAAATGGGAAATTCCCCGGATTTACTGAACCTTCAGAAGGTTATCATGGCCTGAAATATTGGGATATATTCAATTTCGACGGCCCATTCGGCAACATTGCTTTCATCATCAAAGCGCGTGTCGAAGGTTTGCGCGATATTGGCCCATCACAAAGTCCGTTCAATTCGTTCTTGCTGGTTCAGGGGCTTGAAACCCTTTCGCTACGTATGGAACGACACATTCAGAATACTGTGGCTTTGGCCAAATGGCTTCAGAAACATCCAAAAGTTGCCAGCGTAAATTACCCGGGGTTGGAAGGCAATCATTCCTACAAGCTGGCTCAAAAGTATTTGCCCAAAGGTGCCGGCGGTGTTCTTTCGTTCGACGTAAAAGGAGACAAAGATGCAGCCATTAAAGTGGTTGATAGCCTGAAACTTGTGAGTCATCTGGCCAACGTTGGCGACGCTAAAACGTTGATCATACAACCTTCAGCCACAACGCATCAGCAGCTGTCAGATGAAGCACAACTTGCAGCCGGAGTTTTCCCAAGCTCGTTGCGTGTATCCGTAGGTCTTGAACATATCGATGACATTATTGCCGATTTCGAACAGGCCCTGAGCCAAATTAATTAATTTTACGATCCCTATTTCTGAATTCCACACTAAGCTGGAATTCAGAAATAATTTTCAACTAAACTATTGATATTATGCCAATTAATGTTCCTGATCAATTACCAGCAATAGAACTTCTTCAGAAAGAGAATATCTTTATCATGGACGAATCGCGTGCCGCGCATCAGGATATTCGTCCACTTAAGATCATCATTGTCAATCTGATGCCTATAAAAATTACGACTGAGACCGATCTGATCCGTTTACTGTCAAATACTCCGCTTCAGATTGAAGTTGATTTTCTGCGGATGAAAGGTCATGAGTCGAAAAATACGCCTGATGTGCATATGAAGGCATTCTACAGGACTTTCGATGAGCTGAAATCCAAAAATTACGATGGAATGATTTTCACCGGCGCGCCGGTCGAAATGCTTCCTTTTGAAGAAGTTACCTATTGGAAAGAGCTGACAGAGATCTTCGATTGGTCAAAATCGCATGTTACTTCGTCGTTATTTATTTGCTGGGCAGCACAGGCCGGATTATTTCATTTTTACGGAGTTCCGAAATATCCGTTGGAGAAAAAGATGTTTGGCGTTTTTAAACACCGGAATCTGAATGATACACTACCTATTTTCCGGGGGTTCGATGATGAATATTTTGTGCCACACTCGCGCCATACCGAAGTTCTGGAAAAAGACATTCAGAAAGTGATCGAACTGAATATCGTTTCAAAATCAGAAGAATCAGGAGTAAATATGGTCATGACTTATGATGGACGTCAGTTTTTTGTAACCGGGCATTCGGAATATTCAAGATATACCTTGGATACTGAGTACAAGCGGGATGTCAAGAAAAAACTGCCCATTGAAATACCGATTAACTATTACCCTGACAATGATCCATCGAAAGAGCCATTAATGCGTTGGAGAGGACATGCCAATTTGCTGATATCGAATTGGTTAAATTATTACGTCTATCAACAGACTCCTTATGTTTTGGACAATCTGTGTTTTGATATTTAAATAAAAGATCATTGTCAATTATTTTGGAGATGCTGGTTTTATAAGAAAGTTAGTTTATCTTGGTTCCATTAATTCTAAAAAGGAAATTGGATGTTTCAATGGGAAGCCAAATATAGCGTTGGAATTCAGTCTATTGACAATCAACACCGGGAGATTTTTGTAGTTTTAGAAAAGCTTGTTGAAGCAATGAAAAAGGGACATGCCAGTGATGTGACGAATCAGATCATCGTGGATCTCGAAAGGTATGCCGTCATTCATTTTCAAAAAGAGGAATTTTTCTTTAAACGGTTTAACTTTCATGGATCTTCCGAGCATATTAGCGAACATCAGGATTTTAAAAACAAGATAGTTTCCTTAAAATCTGATTTAAAGTCGGGAAAAATTACTTTAACATTTGATTTGTTGAACTTCCTCAAAGAATGGATTGAGCATCATATTTTGGTAGTTGACAAACAGTATTCTGAGTGTTTCAGGCAAAATGGATTGCAATAACCTCTAATAAAATTAGGTGACTCCGGTTAATTCTTTATAATAACGAATTCAGTTCTCCTGTTTAACGCCCTACCCTCTGCGGTATCATTTGAACTGACTGGTTTAGAGAGCCCATAACCTTTATATTTCATTCGAACGACATCTATATTATTGTCGATTAGATATTTATATACTTCTTTCGCTCTTGATTCGGAAAGTGTCTGATTCATTTCTGCACTTCCAACATTATCAGTATGTCCTTCAACCTCAATAGAGACGGTTTTATTCAGGTTCAAAAAGTCAATTAGTTTTTGAAGTTCAACTTTTGATTCCGGCAGTAACTCGTATGATCCGGTATTGAAGAATACATTTCGCAGAACAACGGCACCTCCAACCTTTATCTTCTTCATTTTAATTTCCAGAATATACGGATCAATAATCTCCTTTTTCTCTTTCAGTTGAAAGTTATCCGAATAAAATAGGTAGCCTTCTTTCGACACATTAAAAGCGTATTCCTTGCCAAGTGGCAGGCACATAAGGAATTCTCCTTTTTCCCAACACGATTCGCCCCTGATTACTGATTTGGAATTTTCCAGATCGGTAAGTTCAACTTTGGCACAGACTGGAGCACCTGAGTCTTCATCAACGATTTTGCCCTTTATGTACGAAACAGGAGTTGGCCGTGCATCTTTATGTAGCTCAAACGAATAAATGTCCATCCCCCTTGATCCGGGCCGGTCTGATGAATAATAGGCATTTTTCCCGGAGGCATCAACAACTAAACCTTGTTCGTCCTTGAACGAATTGATTGGATATCCAATATTCTGAGGAGTTGTCCAACTCTGATCATTTTTCTGACGAGAATAAAATATATCATAACCGCCCATTCCTGGCCAGTAATCAGAAGCAAAATACAGTGTTTTACCGTCGGAATGAATAAATGGCGACATTTCATTTCCAGGAGTATTGATTGAATCGCCAAGATTTACCGGATTGCCCCAGATTGGATTTCCTGATATGGAAAACCCTTTTAAATTACATTTCCAGATGTCCATTCCACCTTTACCGCCCTTACGGTTGCTCACAAAATATAGTGATTCGCCATTAGCCGAAATTGAAGGTTGCGACTCCCATGAGGGCGAATTTACTGGTTCACCAGCATTTTGGGCTACCGACCAATTTCCTGCTTTATTGCGCGAATAATAGATATCGCAACTGCCAAAGCCATCATTCCGGGTACATGCAGTAAAAAACAGCAGTTTCCCGTCAGTCGAAATTGTTTGTGCGCCTTCGTTATATATGGTGTTGATTGAGGTAAGCGGAGTAGAGAGTTGCCATACATTATCTACTAAATTTGATGTGTAGAAATCTTCCTGAGCAACGGAGCGGTGTAGTGATGAAATAGACTTTGATCCGACAAGCCTTGTGAAGATCAGCGTATTTCCATCAACAGTTATGGTAGGCCAGTATTCATCGTCTTCAGAGTTTATATTATCGCCCAAATTTACCGACTGAAAAGGCACCGGATGTTTTAGCAGATTAACGGCTCCGAGACATTTGGCCATACTTTGTCGGGCTTTCGCTACAAATGGAGCGCTATCATTTACCCGTTGAAGGTAATTCTGGTAAGCATCACTGGCATTTTGGTACTTTCCGGAGCGATAATAGGCCTTTCCTAACAGATAGTACAACTTCACATTTTTGTCCGGCGCCAATTTCAGGGCCGCTTCAACCGCTTTTATATGAAGGCGAACAGAGTCTAAATCCTGATAGATATCCGACTCTAAAAGGTAAGCATCCAGAAAGCATGAATCAACCGACAACGCTTCGTTTAGAAGATCCAAAGATTTAGTTAAGAGCTTGCTTTCATAAGCTGTTTTTGCCTGCTCAAACAGCTTTACCACTTTTTTTTCGTTAGGTGAAGTCGTCTGTCCGGAAGTAAACAAATAAACCAGCATGAAGAAGAAAATGAAATATTTTTTCATGTTCTGTGAGTTGCAAATGGGATTTAAAACTACTAGAAATTTTTCACATCGAACAATAACATTTAAATAGATTTTATCGTATTTAAATACATTTTCAAGTATGTAGCATAATAATCAGATTATCAGGGCATCAAAAAAAAAAAGCTATATTTTTCAGAACAAAATACTTGGATGTATCTTTTTTTTTCATAGTTTAACAAACGGATATTAATACAATTTATTAACTTTTAAAATTTTAATTATCAAACTTTTAGATTTTTCGCAATGAAAACAAACAAGAATCTGAAAATTACGAAGAAAGGTATTGATCCTTTAAAAACAGACGGTGATTCTATTAAAAACACAAAATTACACAAGGAAAAGAGCTCTAAACGGAGATTATCTATTTACGACGATTTTGCGGATGAAAATCTTGATGAACTTGATTATAAATATAGCGACGATCAATCTGACGAAGAATAAGATTTATACCAAACAAAATAAATGTTTCCCAAGGGGTTGACATTTACTTATAAAAACATCAAAGGACCAGAATTTCTGGTCCTTTCTATTTTTAATTCTTTGGTGGCTCTATTTTTTCAATAGTTCCGTAATAGCTAATCCATTGCCGGTTTGTAAAATTAATTTTCAGATCAGCGAATCCATCCAATCCTGCATTCAGGAAAATTGAATATGAATCGTCGGCATCCTTCAGCTCTGTTGAGATCACAAACATCTTTTTTCGTTCATTGTAGATGCGATCAATCTTATTCGCAGTCAAATCAAAATTTACACCTCCCTTGTTGCTCCCATAAGGAACTAGATATGCCCTTCCAAAATAAGGAAGATAGGCTTTGACGTGAAGACTGTCGAAAACCATATCGTAATTTGAGGTTAAATTATTGAAGTTACCCAAATCAGAATTGGCTGAACGGGCAACAAACCGAAAACGTCCGTTCTGAATAAGCTGTGCCATTTCGAGGCGTTGCTTAGCTTTAACTTCTTTTTTATCCATTTCCTGGAAACCCGTTAACCCAAGAAATAAGGTAATGATAACAAGCCTGATGATAGTTTTCATTTTACCTGATTTTAGAATTAAACTACTTCAATCTACGATAACCGAAGCTGCCAGGTTCCTCAAAATACAACCAATTTATTACTTCACCACATTCTGAGGATTGCCTATAATAAAGCTTTTCAGATTATCTGTTGTAATAGTTAGTAAACGTTGGCGTGCTTCGGATGTTGCCCAGGCGATATGAGGCGTGATGAAACAATTTTGGGCTGAAATGAGCGGATTGCCCGGCAGCGGAGGTTCCTTTGACAATACATCGAGACATGCAGCCAATAATTGTCCGGAATTGAGAGCATCAGCCAAATCCTGTTCGTTGACTAACCCTCCCCTTCCTGTATTAATCAGCACCGACGTTGGCTTCATTGTTTTGAGCAGATCGCGATTTACAAATTCAGCATTTTCTGCAGTTAGCGGGCAATTTAAGCTCACATAATCACTTTCGGCAAATACTTCGATAAGACTTTTCTGTGTAATTCCGGAAGGTAAATCAGCCTTTTTCGAACGGTTATGGAAGATCACTTTCATTCCAAAAGCAAGTCCAATTTCAGCAACTTTGCTACCAATAAGTCCAAATCCAACTATTCCAAGAGTTTTTCCGGCGAGTTCAATCTGCGGACTTTTTGAATACGAAAAATCAGGATTTCGGGTCCATTCTTCATTTTTTACTGATGTGGCATGAAGTTCAACGCGATTAGCCACATTCAGGATATGCGAAAATACCAACTGTGCAACCGAATTGGTGCTGTATGCCGGAATGTTGGTGACCACAATATTTCGTTCGGTGGCCGCCTGAACATCAACTACATTATACCCGGTTGCAGTAACACCAATGTATTTCAATGTGGGTATATTATTCATAAGCTCTTTGCTGATGATAACTTTGTTGGTAATCAGCACTTCGGCTCCAGTGGCCCTTTCTAAAACTTCCTCCGGTTTAGTCCGGTCGAAAATTGTACATTCTCCCAACTTTTTCAGATTCTCCCACGACAGGTCACCAGGATTCATGGCAAATCCATCCAATACAACTATTTTCAAAGCTTACAGTTTTAAATGATGCATAAAGGAAATTTAAAAAACGCAGTTTCGCAAGGTCGGATATTTTTTCCTTTGCTCAATTACACCCATATCCTGAAGTTATTCCTTGATGTAATCCTTGATGTTGACGACTTTACGGTCGAACGAATAAGCAGAAAAATAGCCCAATGCCCCATTGTTAAAATTACTGATTGGGTTTGCCGGTGAGGCCGACTGTATCATTTCTATACCGGAAATACTTCCGAGAGTCGAGAAATAATCATAAGTGGCCTTATCAATCGACTGAAATTCAACAGTTACAACATCAGTTTTCTGAAAAACAGCCGAATGTTGAACGAGTCCAATTAACTTACCGTCAAACATTTCATCCGAATAAAGGTTAATTTCGCCCTCATTGGCTGACAGTTGCCCGTTTACATAGATTTTCATACGGTAATAGTTCTCAATTCCGGCCGGATCGCGAATAAAGCAATTGACTTTGTAGCCGCTATCGAAAAATCCAAATCCATCGAAATACGTAAGGCTAAAGTCATTGATTGGGACAAGTTCATTCAAAAAAGAACGGGCAGAATAAGTAACACCTTCATATTCAACATCAACAATATACCAGTAATTGACTAGTGCCGCTGTTTTTTCCAATTTATAAATGCCCGGCGACAATTCTTTAAAATACTTTGGTTTCCCATTCTCGACCCTTACACTCACTTTTGCGCCCGAAACCAGATTGGATGTTGTTGAGCCAAAATAAGGCGAAGTCTTTGAAACCAAAACGGTAAATGGTTCCCGGTTACTGGTAATGGTAGCTTCAATCACAATGGTCGATTGCGAATCGGCAAGGTTAAACTCAATCACCTTTTCGCAAGCCGAAAAAGCGAAACAAGCAAACAAGATTACCAATATGGATAACGACTTATTCAAGTAAATCAGAATTTAAATTTATAACTCACTGACGGAATGAACTTAAACAATGAAATCTGGACAGCTTCTGTCTGATCCGGATTCTCTTTGTTTTGCCTGAACGATATAAAATAAGCGTTTTCGCGACCATAGGCGTTGTAAACCGAAAAATTCCAGCTCGACTCAAATCGGGCTGTTTGCTTTCTGATCCAGGTCAATCCCAAATCGAGACGATGATAGTCAGGCATCCGGTATCCGTTTCGTTGGGTGTAATACCCTACCGTTTTACCGTCGATAATGTATTTACCGTTCGGGAAAGTTACAGCATTTCCGGTATTGTACACCCAGGTAGCCGAAAAATTTAGCTTTCGGCTGAAATTATATTGGGCAACCACCGAAATGTCGTGTCGTCTGTCTTGCCTTGCAGGAAAAGGATTCCCATTGTTGATCTGATCAAATTGGCGCATCGTTTTCGACCAGGTGTAACCCAGCCAACCAGTCAGTTTTCCGTAATTCTTTTTAAACAGAAATTCGGCTCCATAAGCCCAGCCGCGTCCATAAACCAATTCGGCTTCAACTGTAGAATTAAAAACGAGGTCAGCTCCATTTTTGTAATCGATCTGATTTTGCAGGTTTTTATAGTAGATCTCAACCGACGATTCAAACAAATTCTTCTTCATGTTCCTGAAATAACCCACCGACCATTGATCGGATATCTGTGGTTTCACATTGTCGCTGCTGGGTAGCCACACATCAGTTGGAGTTGACGACGTGGAGTTGGAAAGCAAATGAATAAACTGATAAATCCGGTTGTACGAAGCTTTCAGCGCGGACTGATTGTTTAACTGATAGTTTACGGCCAGCCTTGGTTCGGGTCCTCCCTGGGTTTTCACCCATTTGAAGTTATCGTAACTGATTGATTTTACCAATTTTCCATTGGCGTCAAACTGGTAAAAATCGCCCGGGCCAACGTTCGAAAACAAAGCCAAACGTAAACCATAGTAAACTTGTAAATTACTGGTTAACTGCTGACTGTTTGAAATATAAACTGAATTTTCGAAAGCCCTTCGCGGCCGCACTGCCAAAGAATTGTAGATACTGCCGGCGCTGCGTCAATTTCGCCCGGTACAATTTTATGAGCAATCAGGTTAATGCCAAATTTCAGCGTATTCCGAACGTTGGGGTACCAGCTAAAATCCTGCTTCAGGTTAAAATCCTGAATGTGCGATCCCATAATTACATCATTATCACCCGAAAGATCAATCTGGTATGAATAATTACTGAAAATAACAGAACTGTTCGAAAATAGCTTTTCGTTAAAGGTATGGTTCAGCCGAACTGTCGCTGTTTTACTTCCCCAATCAAACCCAAACTGATCCTGAATCCGAAACTTGTCGCGCCCCAGGTAGCCCGAAATGAATAATCGGTTGGTCTGATTCAGCTTAAGGTTGGTTTTCATGTTGAGATCGTAGAAATACAACTGGGCATCGCGAATATCTTTGTCGGGCGCAAATTGCAGGAACAAATCGGCATAAGTGCGGCGGGCGCTAACCATAAACGAACTCACATCTTCTTTAATTGGTCCTTCAAAACTCAGGTTCGACGAGATTAATCCAATGTTTCCGGTAGTCTGGTAATCTTTCATGTTTCCTTCTTTCATGCGGATATCTAAAACCGACGAAGCACGTCCGCCATATTCCGCAGGGATTGAACCTATTAAAAGGTTGGCATCGCGAATGGCTTCCGAATTGAAAACAGAGAAAAAGCCCAGTAAATGCGAGGCATTGTAAACCGGAGCTTCATCAAGTAAAATCAGGTTTTGGTCTAACCCTCCACCACGAACATAAAAGCCTGTGTTTCCTTCTCCGGCGGGCTTTACACCAGGCATCAGCTGCATGGTTTTAATCAGGTCGTGCTCGCCAAAAAGCACCGGAATATTTTCGATTTGCTTCGGGTTAATCTTCACATTGCCCATTTCCAGCGAAGTAATATTCCGGTCGCCCCGTTCGCCATTCACTTCAACATCTTCCAGTTCATAGCTTACGGCGTTCATCCTGAAGTTAATAAGCTGGCTGGAATGAAGTGCAACATGAAGAACCTGGCTGGCATATCCCATTTGCCTGATGTTCATGCTGTAATCGCCTTCGGGAATGGAAATGGAATAAAAACCGTAGGAATTACTGACTGCCGAATAATTGGTATTTTGAATGTTGACAACGGCGCCAATGAGATCTTCACCACTCGAAGCATCGGTAATTGTTCCGCTGAGCGTATATTTCTGCTGCGAAAATACCCCATTGCAGAGCAAAACGAAACTGAAGACAGATAAGATGCGGCGAACAACCATAGTTTCTGAAATAGGCTTTAAATATAGGCTTATTCCGTTGTAAGTCCATTTCACCCTACAGTAAATAAGGTTAAAATTTTGTAATTCTGAGAGGAAAGCTTGTTGGTTTCGCCCTTCGAGGTAAACTTATTTGCTTCGGATTAAAGAATAATTGTATTTTTATCGCCCTTAACCGGTAAATCATGGAGAAAGCGATCAGGTACACCCTTCCGGCCCGATTTGGGTACATTGCGGCAAAATTCGGAACTCGTAATTCACTTTCGTTTGTTGGCGAACAACCAATGAACTATATCGATTTAGACCAGCGAATCAATGCACTGATCCGTCATTTGGAAGATTTAGGACTGCAACCCGGCGATAAAATTGCTATTCTTAGCGCCAACATGCCCAATTGGGGAATCGCTTATTTTGCCATTACCTTTATGGGAGCTGTTGCGGTGCCTCTTCTACCCGATTTTTTGGCTTCCGAAATTGAGAATATCCTGATCCATTCAGAAACAAAGGCTATTTTTATTTCCGAAAAGCTGGCTGCAAAACTCGATCAGATACAGGTGGATAAAATAAGTCACCTGATCAATATGGAAGACTTCTCTGTTGCCAAAACAACCGGTAAAGCGCCTGTTTACCATCCGGAGCAAAAACCTTTAACTCAATACGATATTCAGGAAGATGATCTGGCGGCTATTATTTATACTTCAGGAACAACCGGCAACCCGAAAGGTGTGATGCTGTGCCATAAGAACATTGCAATTACGGCCGAACAGGCTTTATGCTGCCGCCCGGTGAACGAGAATGACCGTTTTCTGTCGATCTTGCCTTTGTCGCACACGTACGAAAATACGCTTGGTTTCGTAATGCCAATGCTTTGCGGATCGTCTGTTTATTATCTTGGAAAACAGCCTACTCCATCAGTTTTACTTCCAGCTTTACTCGAAGTACGGCCAACCATGATATTTGCTGTACCATTGATTATCGAAAAGATTTACCGGAACAGAATACTTCCGGCTTTTACGAAAAAATGGCCCATTCGTCAATTGTATAAAGTGCCTTTTATCCGGAAAACACTGAACAGGGTGGCAGGCAAAAAGCTACAGGAAACTTTTGGTGGCAAACTCGAATTCTTCGGAATTGGTGGTGCCAAACTTGATCGAAAAGTAGAACAATTCCTGATTGAAGCTAATTTTCCATATAGCATTGGCTACGGACTGACCGAAACTGCTCCTCTTTTGGCCGGAATGAAAACATACGATTTCCGTTTGCAATCGACAGGCCCTGCTATTACTGGTGTTGAACTGAAAATTAATAAACCGAACCAAAGAACCGGCGAAGGCGAAATTTGGGCCCGGGGCGCTAACGTAATGAAAGGTTATTACAAGGAGCCGAGAATAACTGCCGAAGTAATTACTCCGGATGGCTGGTTTAAAACCGGTGATTTGGGCGTTTTCGATAAGGATGGTTTTCTATATATCCGGGGCCGGTTAAAAAACATCATCATTGGGGCAAGTGGCGAAAACATTTATCCTGAAGAGATTGAATCGGTTATCAACAATTACCCAAGTGTACTGGAATCGGTCGTGGTTCAACAAAAAGGGAAGCTTGTGGCATTGGTACATTTCAACTTCGACGAACTGCAGGCCAGCTTTTCGGAACTGATTGAAAAGGAATCGCAACTGGCTGAACAAAAAATGAATGAAGTACTGAAAGAGCTTCAGATTTACATCAATCAAAACGTCAATAAGTTTTCGCAGGTTCAGACGGTACTGGTTCAGGATGAGCCTTTTGAGAAGACTGCCACACAGAAGATTAAACGGTTTTTGTATAATTAGCGACTAGTTTTGCCACAAAGTCAAATTCGAATAAATATTGCCCCCACGTCAGAACGGCCCCGATACGAAGGACCGTTCTGACGTAGTGGGCTCGATAATTTATTTACTCAGCGCTTTTTTTGCGTGATTTAAAAACATATCCAATTCCTAAGCAAAAATCTCCTTTTGCGTATGTTTTACTTCCATCCAAAAGATTCCCTGTCATATTTACGAGGAAATTCTTCTTTTGAAGCATCAATCCACATTCAATTTCATAACCTGATTTAGTCCAGCGTTCCCATCTGTAATCCCACCATTGCCCATAACCTATTCCAAGTTGCGCTACTAATTTGAAATCATTTTTAATGATAAGAGGCTTATTTATACCTCCTGTTAGCGAAAATAAATCAGACGATATCGTCTTCATATCGCTATCCGAATTATAAATTTTACCTTTTCCATATCTAAATCCAACATATAAGCCCGGATTACACAGGTAGCCTATTTTTACACCAATCGGAGTATTTAAAACTCCTGAATTGGAAGATATAAAGAATTCCTTCTTCATATGGGTTGGATTAAAAATGGAATAGTTTTCATTCTTAGTTTGCCCTTTTGATGTCATGGCGATTAAAAGACAGATAACAATTACGTAGTTTCTCATGGGATTGGTTTTTTTTGTTTATGATTGTTTTGCAATAGCTCCGGGCAGTCAATTAATAAGCTAACGATCACTTTAACTTAATATTGTTCAATGGTCATTACTTTTTGAAATCGGGTTTCATACGCCATGCCGTGTCCACAAACCAAACTAATTACAATACTACCCCCAAGTTTGTAACCGCTCTGCCCCTCGTTTGTAACGAGGGATTAATGGTTTCAGAGTTTTCAACTCAGTATTCCGATATTATTTTTTATAAAATTGGAAGAACTTCAACCCAACCTTTCTCTCCTACATAATCATGTGCAGAACTATACAGATAACCTTCTGATTTGCCAACAATCATTGCCCTAACCGGATTAATTGAATTATATTCGGAATTAGCTTTTATACCGCTGATTCAAGGAAACTTCGTCATAGACGTAACACCCAATTACCCCTCATTGCAAACGAGGGGTAGAGTTGAATTTCCTGTCAACGAGCCACCAAAACCCGGCTTGTATTCTAAGACAAAACCAAATTTTCGAGTCGTTTTTATGCCGCATATTTCAAAAGATCCACATAAGGGGTTTGTCTTTGAACCACGGCGAAAACCCGATAGACGATTTTGTTTCGAATAATATTTAGTGTACTCATCTTATTCTTTCCAAGCTCATTTACTCGTTTGTTAAAGTACTGCAAGTATTCTCCCTGGTATTTAATGGCCGCCATTGCCGCCAAATTTAATAAAGCTTTCAACATTTTGTTCGCAAAAGGATGTACTCTTGGAGTTCCTTTCACAGTACCGGACGAATAACTGAATGGAGCTATACCGGCAAAGCAGGCAAAAGCCCTTGCATTAGCAAACGAGGTAAAATTGGCTGTGTATCCAATCATGTAAAACCCTAAGATTTTCCCCACACCACGAATGGACAGAATGAGCTTATAGTTTCTGGATATGCTTTCATCGCTTTCAATGATGCTCTCGATTTTTTGCTCAACCTTTTCAATTTCATCATTCAGGTTGCTTATCAGCCGCTGCTGTACTTCTTTTATTAGGGCCGATTCACCATCTTCGTAGCAATCATGCAAGTCAGAAATGCCATTTTTATAGGCCGTACGATGTTTCAGGAGTTTCTCACGTAATGATATTAAAGACCTGATCTGGTCAATCTTCGCACCCGGAAGAATAGTCGGCACCAGTATTTCCCTTTTCTCGTAGGCATAATAGGCTATTCGTTTGGCATCTATCCTGTCATTCTTGCCCCTGGTAATTCCCAGCGACTTTTTAATCTGAAGGGCCGATTCCATCGTAAATAAGATGTTCTCGCTTTGCAGGAATACGCTAAGCATGCGGGAGTACTTCCCCGTATTCTCAAAGCAAAAAAACAACTCTTCCTTTTTACATTTGGTTCCCGTCATTACTTTTTCCAACAGGCAAACAAAGCCTTGAAGGCTGTTCTCAACAACAAAGTACAAATTAAGCCCATGAATAAAGACATCCAGTGTGGCTTTTGATACATCAATACCAACGAAAAACTGAACCTTTTTCATAACTTTGGTTTTAATTGTTAGTAAAACGAGTTGCCTAAACTATCACCTTTCAAAGACCTTGTGTCTATTATTCTAAATGGTTCTGGGCAACTGATCAAAAGAATGGGGACTAATACAAGCGATAGGCCTTAAAGCCTAGCGGGTAGCCAAGTTCACCCCATTCTTTTTTATTAACAAGTTAAGAACTATCAACAAGAAAAGAAAAAGTAGCAAAAAGAAAAGAATATCAACCCCTTACATCATCATCATACTCAAAATACTCTCTTTCTGTTAATAAATCCATGTAAATCTAAAGGACGGGTAGCTGATGTTAGCACCAGTTTTTATCATTCTCGTATCACTTTTAATGATTTTATGAATCTTCTAAATTCTTCTTTGTCAGAAACATTGAACATCTTTTTGTCGAGTAAAATCGCAACCATTTCGCCATGATACAACATGAAAAATTTCTTGGTTTCTTTTATTTTAAAAAAATGTGTCCACTTTTGAATAGATTCAACTGTCTCACCTTTGATTTGTATTGACTCATTGGTTAGAAAGTAGTCTAAATGTTCGTAAAATATCTTACTGGACTTATATATTTTTTTTATTTGATAAAGAGTAAAAATCGGCGATACGATAACAAAACCCAATATAATAAATATGAAGTAGTTTGAGTCAAAATGATTTTGTGCGTTTCCCTTGCTCGTCAATAATGTCAATGTAAAGAGAAATAATATGCCAAGCAAAACTAAATAAATAGGTTTTTTATAACTCAAGCCAAAAATTAGATTCCTGTAATCTTTATATGCTATTTGTCCTGTCAAACTTATACTTAGCTTTTCGGTATAATCAACAATGTCAATTGCTTTGTCGTTTTTAACTCTTTTAATTCCGTTTGTCAACCCGAAAACTAAAAGCAGAATTACTAATCCAAATCCGAACACAGAACTAATAATCTCTGAAGCCGACATATGAACATTAGAATTACTTTTTGAAAGCCCAGGGATCATCGTAATCAGCACAATCACAAACATCAGTAAGAATATTGAACAAAGTACAATTATCAGCCATCCAGTAAATTTTCTCATATAATATCTATTTTTTAATTGTCAAAGTACAATGGTTATGCACAGTCGGTCTCACTCAAAATTGGTGCTAACGCAGGGGCGGACTGTCCCAAGTACTCGGGATCAAGCCGAAAAACTGCCTGAGCGGAAAGATACCCACCGAAAACCACCGTTGCCGCGGGTAGCTGATGTAATCTGCTGGCATCTTATTCAAGTATTATTCCTTTTTCAAAAAAACGATTAAGCTTTTTGCATATCAACCAAACTAATGGGATATATAGCATAATCCAAAATGCAAAAAGAATGTTTGGTGTTATAAAACTCGAATTGCTATCAGTTTGAATAGCACTATGAGTTACAAAAAAGAAAGAATTTCCTGTCCAGTGCATAAACCCGGTAACCCAAAGATTTTTGGTAAAAATTACCGGAATGATTAATATTATTCCTAATAAAAAAATATAGAGCAAAGTGTCATAACCTTCAGTGAGTCGATAGATATGATTTAGTAGAAAAAAGAGGGAAGAAATTAAAACAATCCAAATATTCTTTAATTTATCCTTTAAGAAGCGAAAAACAATTCCTCTAGTTAAAAGATCTTCCGAGAATGAAGAGAAAATTACTCCAAAAATAAAAGGCAGACTGGTCTCAATAATAGCATTAAAATTGGGAGTATTTCTTATGAATTCAATTCCAAAAACTAAAGACAAAAAGAAAGGGATTGCATATAATATTATTCCAAGCGGCATTCCAATAAGAAAATATTTAAAGATTTTTTTAGAAAATGGTAATCCCCAAAAAGATAATCCTGTTTTATTACTCCAATTGCCTAAAAGATGTGCGACAATAAAAAAAAGCAATTGGAAAATAAAAAATCCTAACGGATTGTTTTTAAATAAAATCATGAATTCAGCCAAATGGTAGAAAAAAAAGAGAATGATTAACGAAATTATAATTTTCGTGGTGACATTTATTTTCAGGTTCATATTTTCCTCTTTTAATTTATATTATTAATACGCAATACATAAATATGCTTGCTGGTTCCGTAGGAAGCTACACGCAGGGGCGGATTGCGGGCCCCGAGTACTCGGGGTCAAGCCGAAAAGCAGCCTGAGCGGAAAGATGCCCACCGAAAACCACCGCTGCCGCACTTGTATTCTAAGACAAAACCAAATTTTCGAGTCGTTTTTATGCCGCATATTTCAAAAGATCCACATAAGGGGTTTGTCTTTGAACCACGGCGAAAACCCGATAGACGATTTTGTTTCGAATAATATTTAGTGTACTCATCTTATTCTTTCCAAGCTCATTTACTCGTTTGTTAAAGTACTGCAAGTATTCTCCCTGGTATTTAATGGCCGCCATTGCCGCCAAATTTAATAAAGCTTTCAACATTTTGTTCGCAAAAGGATGTACTCTTGGAGTTCCTTTCACAGTACCGGACGAATAACTGAATGGAGCTATACCGGCAAAGCAGGCAAAAGCCCTTGCATTAGCAAACGAGGTAAAATTGGCTGTGTATCCAATCATGTAAAACCCTAAGATTTTCCCCACACCACGAATGGACAGAATGAGCTTATAGTTTCTGGATATGCTTTCATCGCTTTCAATGATGCTCTCGATTTTTTGCTCAACCTTTTCAATTTCATCATTCAGGTTGCTTATCAGCCGCTGCTGTACTTCTTTTATTAGGGCCGATTCACCATCTTCGTAGCAATCATGCAAGTCAGAAATGCCATTTTTATAGGCCGTACGATGTTTCAGGAGTTTCTCACGTAATGATATTAAAGACCTGATCTGGTCAATCTTCGCACCCGGAAGAATAGTCGGCACCAGTATTTCCCTTTTCTCGTAGGCATAATAGGCTATTCGTTTGGCATCTATCCTGTCATTCTTGCCCCTGGTAATTCCCAGCGACTTTTTAATCTGAAGGGCCGATTCCATCGTAAATAAGATGTTCTCGCTTTGCAGGAATACGCTAAGCATGCGGGAGTACTTCCCCGTATTCTCAAAGCAAAAAAACAACTCTTCCTTTTTACATTTGGTTCCCGTCATTACTTTTTCCAACAGGCAAACAAAGCCTTGAAGGCTGTTCTCAACAACAAAGTACAAATTAAGCCCATGAATAAAGACATCCAGTGTGGCTTTTGATACATCAATACCAACGAAAAACTGAACCTTTTTCATAACTTTGGTTTTAATTGTTAGTAAAACGAGTTGCCTAAACTATCACCTTTCAAAGACCTTGTGTCTATTATTCTAAATGGTTCTGGGCAACTGATCAAAAGAATGGGGACTAATACAAGCGATAGGCCTTAAAGCCTAGCGGGTAGCCAAGTTCACCCCATTCTTTTTTATTAACAAGTTAAGAACTATCAACAAGAAAAGAAAAAGTAGCAAAAAGAAAAGAATATCAACCCCTTACATCATCATCATACTCAAAATACTCTCTTTCTGTTAATAAATCCATGTAAATCTAAAGGCGGGTAGCTGATGTTATGTGCCGTTTTTGTTTCATCTTTATAAATCATTTAATTAGTCCAACTTTACTAATATCCTCAACCTCAGGGGAAATGTCGTCTTTTGTATTGGCAATTCCATCAATACCTGACGAAAAGAGTTTATATCTGTCTCCAACTAAAATATAATTGTATTTGGAACTCTTACCATTTTTCGATTGAAGTGGATCATAGATAATAACCATTGAATTTGAGTTTTGCAATTGTTCTAATTTATTGGGGTAATTTCCATTCTGCAATTTATAATACTCAATATCTTTGATTAAGCTATTTAGCTGCATTTGAGATATTTTCGCAAATTGCTTGTCTCTTTCTGAATCGGGAAATGTATACTTGTAATAGCCTATTGTAAAAATAACGCCCAAACAACCTATTAAAACCAATAATTTGTCTCTATAATGAAAGATTCCAAAAAGAACCAATACAATTCCAACAATTAGTCCCAAAAGTGGGATAAAACAGATAAGACCCAATAAATAAGGTGGTCTTAAAAATATAGATACACTCAGAGTTCCTCTAGTTTTAATAATTCCATTCTTTACTGATTGGACAAAATCATTAATAGCAGTTTCATCATCGAATTGACTTTCTGGTATGATGTAAGTTGAATTATCTAATAAGCTAATAACCAAATGGGTTTTTACTTTTTTAATGTTTATGATTTTGCGCCAGAATATGACTTTCTGTCCTGTGATTGTTTCAATTTTCAAGTTGTCAACATTGTTATATACTTTGTATGAAGCTATTAAAGTCTTTGGATCCATTATTTTTTTGAATTTTATGAATGGTATCCAGAATCTCATGGAAAGATATAATGCATACAATATAAGACCACATAATGGATACAAAATAAAAATCTCAAATGCTTTACCTTCCTCGAATCCGCCGACTTGAATACTCAATAAGAGAAATATAAACATTACAATAATGAGTCGTTTGTAATTAAAATATGTTTCAATGAAATGCTTTAGCAGAACATTTTGATATTCACTTTTTGTCAGTGTAACTGATATATTCATTTTATTTTCAATTTTGCGTAACGCGACTTTTTAAATGGCACATAACGTAGGAAGCTACACGCAGGGGCGGATTGCGGGCGATTTCCTGTCAATCCCGGTTAACCGGGACCGGGCGGAAAGATGCCCACCGAAAACCACTGCTGCCGGACTTGACGGGTAGCTGAAGTTATATGCCGTTTTTCTTTTCTTCGTCAAGTTTGTATAGTATTATTCCAATTATTGCTCCACTTAAAAGTCCACCAATATGTGCCGCATTGTCTATTCCGCCTGTCAAACCCCAAAGTAAATTTATGCCTACATAAATACCGATCATTATCAGAATGCCTTTTTTTCCATTTTTGGGAAAAGCGTTTGTTAAAAGTAGTCCAAGTATTGCACCGTAAAGTCCAAAAATCGCACCTGATGCGCCAACACTAATTGTATTGGAATACCACCAAATGCTGGCAAGGCTGCCACAAAGACCGGATAAAATATAAAGAATAAAATACTTTTTTCGTCCAAGTATCGGTTCTACAAAGATTGCTGCAATTATTAGCCCATATATATTTAAGAACAAGTGCATTATTCCGCCATGCAAAAACATACTTGTCAAAAGTCGCCACCATTCACCGCTTGTTGTTTCAAATCGCCTGTTTGCACCCCAATGTAGCAGTTCTTGTCCGTTTGGAGAAATGATATGAATACCAGAAAAGATCATTAAAAGGAAAACAAGAATGTTTAAATCCAGAATAATTGAGGTTGCGAAGTGTTCTTCTTTTGGTATAAGGTAATTAACCATTGCAACCAAGTCATCTTGTTTTGGTTTCTTCCCTTTTAAAAACATTTTTCGTTCGGTTTCACTATAACCTGGCCATAAAAGAGAAAACAATAGAATTGCAAAGCCAATTCCAAAAGAGCCAAAAATCCAAGCAAATTTATTCCCGTTTCTGTCTTCATACTTTTCTTGAATAGGTTCCAAAACAATAAAGCTGCCATCTGCTGTTTGTTTAGTCCTTGCTTCAATTGCTTTTAAGTAATTTACTCTCGCATCAGAGTTAGGCTTTCGCTCAAAGTGATCTAAAGAATGAAAATCATACCTATTCATTTTTTGGATACAGCTATTATAAAACGCTTGATATTTACTTTCCTTTTCTTGATCACTAATTTTGTTGCTGATTTGTTCATGGTATTTTACTCCATACCAAAACTTAGGAATATCGTTAATGCGCTCAGAGGTGTCTGATAATATTGGGGTTACAAAATAAATATCAAAGTTTAAATCTTGATTATACTTTCCACTGGTCCTAAAATCTGTATAAGTGCCGCCGAAATATGGAGCTACAGAAAAATTGGACAATTTATAATATCGAGCCTTTGCGACTTTTTCAATTTCCTTTATGTCTGACAGTTTTTGAAGCTTGCCAGTCGCAGTAGTCAAATATGCCTGCGAAATAAACAACATTGCGGTTAAAACACCCCAAGATATTAATTGGAAGAAAAAACGTCCTTTGTCATTGTCCTTTTTAAATGTCAGAATTCTAAAGCGTTGTCTTAGCCAAAGAGTAATTGGAATCCAAGGGAAAATTAATGGCAACCATAAAACCCAAACTTCTTCCTTGATGTCTATGATTGAAAATTGAAGGCAAAAAATCCATCTAAAAAATGCGAGTACGAATACTGTTCCAAATGTCACAGCCAAAAAAGTCGGCAGAATGTGTTTAAGTTTTGTAAGGTATGTTTCCAATGTTGTGTCTATGTTGTTTGTTGTTGTGTCGCCCTAAAATGGCATATAACTAGTAAATAGCGGAAAGTTTATAGTACTTTTCCTCTGGCTACTTGTGACTGTTAAAACAATTGTGCGGACATTTTCAGGGCTTATGCCCTTATGTCGTACCCAAATGTAGAGTACGAATTTCGCTGGTCAACCCAGCTATGTGAACAGTTTCTTGCTCTATGAAAGCAGGTTCAGCGTGCCGCTCATCGTTTTTCTTGTTAAAAGTAAGTGGTTATGTTTATATAACAAAACTATTGTCATATTATTTTCCAACCTTTTGGAGACTTAATTTGCTTTGTACCAAATTATCAGGCCGACTAACAATTTTTCGCTCCGCTTTTGGTGTAAGGCTGATATCCTGCAATCTCAATATAATAAGCGGATAACTCAAAGTCACCTGCTCACTAATACTTCATCACCAAATGCTTATCGTCCGTTTTTGCTAAAAAATCCGCCCGACAATATGAATCATATCATCAAGCGGATTTATTGATCGGTATCCGCATCAATCTTGTCTTAATTCTTAGTGAGCTTAACCTCTACAACCGTTATTTCGCCAGCGTTTACATTTACTGTAACAACCTGCTCGGCATACCCTACTTTTTTGAAACTTGCCCTGTATATTCCTGCGGCCAACGACTTAATGTTAAAGCCACCTTTTGCAGCAGTCGTTTTCGACAGTTCAGCCTGCCCTTCGCTTGTTGCCGTACTCAACTTGTTTGACTCGCCATCCAACATAAATGTAACGGTAACCCCTTTAATGGGTTGGCCATTATTGGCTTCGGTAACCAATCCTTTAACAGCCAGTTTCCCAGTTCCTTTGCGAATAACTTTTCGGGCCAATTTATACCCGTCGTAAAAAATGGGTTCGGTAAGTTTCACAATCTCAACGGCAGCATCCATTTTTTCGAGCGCTGTGCCTGCCGTTTTAAACAAAACGGCCAATTGTTTAGTCGACTGGCTATTGTTGTTCATGCCTATACGCGGTGCTACAATAACATCGCTAAACGCGCTGATGTTAGTTTGTAACGTTTGTTGTGTGGCTTCATTAATCGCGTAAGGCAGCAATTCGGGTAAATAATACTGAGCCTTAATAAATAAATTTTGTGCCTTGTCTCTGGCTTCAATATCCGAAAAGTTTTTAAAATCAGATTCCGAAAAACTGACTTCACCCAATAGGCTATAATTGTCGGTTAATTTGGCATACGAAGTTAGTTTACGTGCCGTATCCGCGCCCGAGGCATTTAAGTTTAGCCGTAATTGTTTTTTGTTCGAAGTTATCCCACCTGTTCCATTTCCCTGAGATGCGGCAATAATCTGGATTTGTTCGTTGGTTACATTCACGATTTGCAGATTACTTGAAAAGGCAGGCAGTAAATTTACTGCACTCGCATTATCAGCACAAAATTTTGTGGTAGTCAATTGCATGTTTAGGTGACTTTCCTGGACATTGTTCATGGATTAAATTTTTAAGGTTTTAATAAATAATTAATGGTTTTTTTGTTTCAAAGCTAATTTACAATATTCTGAAATTAAAGTCAATACCTCTATTGATAAATAATTAACTATTATTGTATATATTATAGTGTAGACGAAATTTTGAGGAAGTATCACACCTCACTTCCTGTCCGCTTGTCTGGCCGGTAAAGTCAATCGAAAATAAATTCAGTGACAATTTTCAACACCTCCGGGATTATTTCCAAGGTCTCTCAGATTGTTTCCAGAACCTCTCAGATCGTTTCCAACGCTTCTCAGATTGTTTCCAGGGCCTCTTAGATGTATTCCAACGCCTCTGAGATCGTTTCCAGAGCCTCTCAGATTGTTTCCAGAGCCTCTCAGATCGTTTCCAACGGTTCCGAGATGTGTTCCAGAGCCTCTCAGATTGTGAGTCTATTTAGTAAACTGTGAGTCTATTTAGTAAACTGTGTCAAGTGAAAAAACTTCAATAAGTTTAACACATAAAATTACAGGCACATGGTTACCGAAGGAGAATTTAATTACGATGATTTTGAAAAAGAGGCACTGGATAAATTGAAAAGAGGTGTTTCGCTGGAGGGCAAAGATGGTGTTTTGGCCCCCTTGCTCAAACGGCTTTTAGATGCCAGCCTGCAAGGCGAGCTTGAAGGTCACCTATTGGAAGGAAAAGCCCAGGAGACAGGAAGGAATAACCGAAGGAATGGAGTGAGCACCAAGAAAGTAAAAACCCTTTATGGCCCGATAGATATTACCACGCCCCGCGACCGTAACGGCAGTTTTGAACCTGAGATTTTACCCAAAAGACAAACAACCCTTGGCGATGGTTTAGATCATAAAATCATTGGATTGTATGCCCTTGGGATGAGTTACACTGATATCTGTGATCATCTAAGCCATATGTACCAATTGACACTTTCCCCCGCCACCATTACCTCAATAACCGACAAGATATTGCCAGAGATCGAACAATGGCAGACCCGCCCGTTAGAAAGCGTTTACCCCATCCTTTGGCTTGATGCCATTCATTACAAAGTCCGTCAGGACAATGCCATAAAGACCAAAGCAGTATATTGCTTAATCGGGCTGAATCGCGAAGGGGTAAAAGATTTGTTGGGAATGTACATTGGAGAAAACGAAAGTGCCCGGTTCTGGCTCTCTGTATTAAACGACATTCATCGTCGGGGAGTAAACGACATATTGATTGCAAGCATCGATAATCTGAAAGGTTTTGCGCAAGCCATCGAAGCGGTATTCCCCCATACCAGGGTTCAGTTGTGCATTGTGCACCAGGTGAGGAACTCATTGAAGTACGTACCACACAAAGACAGGAAAGAAGTTGCTCAAACACTTAAAGATATATACCAGTCGAACGACCTGGCACAAGCCGAAAAGGCATTGAACCAACTTGACTTGCAATGGAGAGCAAAATACCCGTCAATGGTCAAATCATGGCTTGAGAACTGGGAGAGGCTCTCGCAAATGTTCGACTTCCCTGACCAGATCAGAAAGCTAATATATACCACCAATGTCATTGAAAGTTTTAACAGTCAATTACGTAAGGTCACAAAATCAAAACGGGTATTTACAAACGATCAGGCATTAATGAAACTACTTTTTCTGGTTCAACAGAAAATCTATGAAAAATCTGGTCCGATTAATGGATGGAAACAAATAATGGCCCAACTAATCATTATTTTTGAAGACAGAATGAATGTTCAATAAGTACTCACCTGACACAGTTAATTGAACAGACCCCAGATTGTTTCCAACGCCTCTGAGACGTGTTCCAATCTCATTCAGATGTCGTCAAACGTTCACGAGACATTGTTGAACGCTGACATTCCATAAAAAAAAGTAAAATGAAGTCTGAATTAAGTAATAAGAATGAAATAATGTCGCATTTGAATTTATGTTATTATCCCGACTCACCCCGCGCATCTACGATGCTTTGCCCCTCTCTCGCGAGAGAGGGGCGGAACGTCCGCTTGCGGACGTTGGGGTGAGTATATTTAAAAGTACGACAATAAATAGTTCCGATTACTTAACAGAGAATCGATTGGCTAAAATAAAATGCCCATTCCACCACGTTCATTGATAAGTTATTTATATTTATCAAAAATATTAAACCACTGCCCGAAAGAAATTTTAAATCGGATAAAGGCTTTTCAATTAGCCGCAAAGTGAACCAGACCTTGTAAAAATGACAAATTATCGTACCAGGAAAACAAGAGAAAAACTACTCAACTCATTCGGAAAACTGAAGGATGAATCATTCGATCAGGAGCAGATCGAAAGCTATTTCCGCAAGAAGGATCATTCCGGAGCTTTTCAGGTTTTGTCGGATAAAACGTGTAACGATTTGGATTTTCAGGAATTATACCTATTCGCCGACCGCACCAATTCATGCATCGGGCAGCAATTTCTTTATGACCGGTTACGAACAATTCCACAAAATTCGCCTGAAACAGAGTTGCACGAAAAGCTGATTGATAAACTAACCAATGATCCCGACTTTCGGGTTGACATTCAAAGTCAGCTTACCCGACTGAACGACCGCGAAACATATTATATCCGCTCGCTGTTTCAGGACGAGCACATCGAACCGCCTAAATGGCTTTTTGTGATTCGCCTTCTGGCCTTTACCAGCCTATTGTCGCTGGTTATGTTATTCTTTAATCCTAAAATGGTATTCGTTCTTTTTGGAGTCTTCATCGTCAACATGGGGGTTCATTATTGGAACAAAAAGAATCTGACTCAATATCTGGCATCGCTGCCCCAGTTGCTTAAACTAAATGGTGTTGCCCGCTCGCTCTTTAAAAACGAATGGCTCAAACCCGTTGATCCCAACCTTCAGGAATCGATTGACATTCTTGATCAGGTGAGGAACCGGATGACGTTTTTCAACTTAGAAGTTAAGCTTCAGGGCGACATGCAGGTTCTTTTCTGGGGAATTCTGGAGATTTTCAAAATCGCTTTTTTAATCGAACCGCTTTTATTGTTCGGGGTATTGCGGCGACTCGATACCAAAAGGAAAGAAATAGAAAATGTATTCGTTTTTGTTGGGCAAATTGATGCGTTGATTTCAATTGCATCGCTTAGGCGCGGCCGTCAGAAATATTGCATTCCTGAAATACGGGATTCGCAGAAACACCTGATCGCCACAGAAGCTTACCATCCATTAATTCCGGAATGTGTAAAAAACAGTATTACAGTCGATGGGAAGTCCATTCTGCTCACGGGTTCAAACATGTCGGGTAAAACCTCGTTTATCCGCACCATCGGAATTAATGTCCTCACCGGTTTAACTTTAAATACCTGCTTTGCCGATCGCTTTGTAATGGCGCGGCTCAACCTGTTTTCGGCTATACGGATCAGCGACGATTTGATGAACGATAAAAGCTATTATTTCGAGGAAGTGCTGACCATTAAAGAAATGATCGACCGAAGTACAGATGCGAAACCCAATTTATTTTTGCTCGACGAAATATTTAAAGGCACCAATACCATTGAGCGGATATCGGCCGGAAAGGCAGTGCTGTCGGCCTTATCGAAAGCCGGTAACATTGTTTTTGTATCAACGCACGACATTGAACTGGCCGATTTATTGAAAGACGAATATGAGTTGTATCATTTCAGCGAAAAGGTTGACCACAAAACAGTTGATTTTGATTATAAGCTAAAGGATGGAAAACTCAAAAAACGAAATGCGATCCGGATTTTGCAAATCAACGATTATCCTGAAGCAATAATTGAAGAAGCCATCGCTATATCAAAGGATTTAGATAAAATTACGGTGGAAGCATGAAGCTGGCATTCAGGCACAAGACAACAAATGAAAATTTGATAAATTAAAACCACATAGTCACATAGAAAACATAGAAAAGAGTTTTAAAAAACTATGTGTTCTATGTGCCTATGTGGTAAAAACTATACTATGAAGATAGAAAATATAATTTTTGATTTCGGAGGTGTTTTGGTCGATTGGAACCCCAGATACCTTTATCGTGATTATTTTCAGGACGAAAGCGAGATGGAAACCTTTCTTCGCACCGTTTGTACCGACGAATGGAACATTGAACAAGACCGGGGCCGTTCGTTAGCCGAAGGCACACGCTTATTACAGGAGCAATTTCCTGAATTTCATTCACTGATTCAACTTTACTACGACAAATGGGAAGTGATGCTTCATGGTGATATTCCTGAAACAGTTTCGCTATTGTATCAATTAAAGGAAAAGTTCAATATCTATGGGCTAACTAACTGGTCAGATGAAACGATAACCATTGCGTATGAGAGATTTCCTTTTTTCGGCGAATTCGATGGTATTGTGGTTTCGGGCAAAGAAAAAATGATCAAACCTGATAAAAGGCTCTACCATATATTGCTCGACCGATATAACCTGAAAGCCGGGAATACAGTTTTTATTGACGACAACCTGAATAATGTCAAAGCTGCCGAAGCGCTTGGTATGAATGCCATACATTTTAAAAGTTCAAGCCAACTGGAAGCGGAATTACAGTCGATTGGAGCGTTATAAATTGCCAGCATAACAATATACTCACCCCAAGATAGATAAATCTGTCTTCTCCCCTTCTATATTTAGCTACGCTTTATACACAAATCATGATTTGCCTTCATCCCCAAAATAGAATCCGTTTCTATTGAACAGGTATATAAACATCAAAATCGGATCAACCCTCATAACGATAAAAACCTTATTTTTAGAGAATGAAACCTCAGTAGAAATTAAATATCCAATAGATCAAACCTTATTACCTTATTTATGAAAGTAGAATACAACAACCTTTACACCCATTTTGTGTTCACCACTTTACACCGATTGCCTTTGATCACTGATCCGCATAGGGAGCGAATCGAAAAATACATCACCGGAATAATTAAAAACAACGAAAGTCACCTTTATGCTATTTATGCGAACCCGGAACATGTACATTTTCTTATCTCCCGGTCACCAACCATTTCGGAAGAAACTATCGCCTCTTTAGTGGCGAATAGTTCTGAACGGTTTATTAATGAAAACAAATTTTGTCAGGGCAAATTTAAATGGCAAGATACCTGTTCCGCGTTTTCAGTATCAAAAGGTGATGTTAAAAAAGTATGCGACTACATTCTTAATCAGGCAGAGCATCACCGAAAGGTTAGTTACATGGAAGAATATGATGCATTTATCAAATTCTATCAAAAGACCATCAATCCCAAATAAGGTAATAAGGTTGTGTGCTGTGGGCATGGTTTTTCTACTGAGGTCGCCCTCTAAAATAAGGTTTAAAGAAACGTGCCAGGAGAGATAATTTCTTAAAACAGGAGCTTGTTTGCATATGGCGAGTTCACTGCCGGCTGGACAGGCGGGCATCTGGCAATTAAGAAACAAATTATAGACTTATGAAAAGACAATCAATGTTATTTGGATACGGGATGTATCAAAAGATATGTATAAAGAGTAGCTACCTGTAGAGAGAGTCATCACTCCGAAGGTGTGATGGGGGTGAGTCAAAATAATTAAGATATTACTATGAAAAAATACACCTTATTCCTACTCTTTGTTTTCCTGATGGCAACAATTTCGTGTTCAAGGAAACCGAATTACGGATCGCCCAATGTTGATTTTGAAAGTATTCAAAAAAGTCAGTCGTTATGGTGGACCTACCACAATAAGAACATTATTTTATCGTCCAATTTTATAGCGCTCGACAATTTATCGAATCGGATCAGCAAAGATCTTTTTCTGAAAAGCCTGACTACCGGTGAGTTTATTCCTTTAAAGTTAACTGCTACGGATAGTATTTACTACCAACTTTTTAAACTGGACCAAAAATCCGATAAGTCGATACCCGATGTCATTGCGAGTGTTGCTAACGAAGCTTATAAAAACTTCAGGATAGAAGGCACCGTATTTCCAAAATTTGACCTTACCGATTTGAATGGTATTGAATACACGAATGAGAATACAAAAGGTAAAATTGTTGTCCTGAAATGCTGGTTTATAGCCTGCGCTCCCTGCATCGAAGAATTTCCCAAACTGAATGAACTTGTGGAAAAATATAAAAATCGTAGCGACATCGTCTTTATCAGTCTGGCATTCGACTCAAAGGAAAAATTGGAACCCTTTCTGCTGAAAAATCCTTTTCGCTATGCCGTTGTTCCTGATCAAAAGCAATTTACATTCTATGATTTGGATGTCAAGTCGTACCCAACGCATTTTATCATCGACAAGAATGGAATCATTCGAAAAGTGGTCACTTCAGCCGATGAAATGATTGATGCTTTGGAGAATAATGTACTTTTGAATGCTGATACATCGAAAAGGTCGTTGGCGGTCAAACCCAAATAATGATTGAGACTTTATTAACCACAGGAGCTGTTTTACTTCGGATACTTTCCAATCCGTTTGGAAACGTATTTCAGAAGCAGCTCACGGCGAAAAAGAATCACCCTTTGCTGGTTAATTTTCTGACCTACCTCCTACTCTCTTTCATTTGCATTTTCATCGCGCTAAACGTGCAATGGCAAGAGTTGCCGCAGCAGTTTTGGTTTTATTCAGTCTTGGGAGGAATTGCCGGTGCCCTCGGAAATGGCTTCCTGGTAAAGGCGCTGCAAAAAGGCGATCTTTCGGTTCTTGGACCAATCAATTCGTACAAATCGGTGGTAGGTATTGTTGTTGGTATTTTCCTCCTGAAAGAAATACCCAATTTCTGGGGCGTTTTAGGTATTGTGCTCATTATTTATGGGAGCTACTTCGTTTTGGATACTACCGAAGAACGGTTCTCGTGGGCTTTACTGAAAAAGCCGGAAATACAGTTCCGGATCTGGGCCATGATACTGACCGCCATCGAAGCCGTTTTTATAAAGAAAATAATCGTGGTTTCATCGGCTACTTTGGCTTTCATAAGCTGGTGCTGGTTTGGCGCTGTCTTTTCATTCCTGCTCCTGTTCGTTTACCGGCTCGATCTGAAAAAGGAACTGACGAAAGTAGATCGGTCGCATTTAAGCAAATATGCCCTTTTAGTGGTTTGCGTTGGAACCATGCAATACACAACCAATTACACGTTCGATCATATGCCGGTTGGCTATGCTTTGTCGCTCTTTCAGCTTTCGATCCTTGTCAGCGTATTGCTCGGGCACCGGATTTTCAAAGAACTGGGCATCCGCAAAAAGTTAATCGGCACGGCCATAATGATTGTTGGGTCAATTGTTATTATCCTTTTTAAAGGGCATTAAAAAGATAAAAAAATGCACTTTTGTATTTATTCTTCATTGAATTAAAAATTTCCAAATGAATAAGAAACTAACCTTGATATGCATTGCCGGAATTCTCCTGATGTGGGGAGTTCAAACTTTTGCCTGCACTACTTTCCTCATTTCAGGAAAATATACTGCTGATGGCAGGCCAATGCTTTTTAAGAACCGCGATACGGATCAAATGCAAAATTCACTGGCTTATTTTACAGATGGAAAGTACAAATACATTGGCCTGGTTGACGGGGTGAAAGACTGGAGTAAAATGGTTTGGGGCGGTTACAACGAAACCGGATTCGCAATCATTAATACCGCTGCTTACAACAATAACCTGGGCGATACCACCAAATTGATAGATCAGGAAGGCGTAGTAATGAAGCTTGCCCTGCAAACCTGCCAGAGTTTGTCTGATTTTGAGAAACTTCTCGACACTCTGCCCAGACCAATGGGCGTTGATGCCAATTTTGGTGTTATCGATGCTTTTGGTGGAGCGGCTTATTATGAAGCTGGTAACCGCGATTTCAAAAAATACGATGCCAACGATCCGGCAATTGCGCCGAATGGACTCCTGATCCGGACCAATCACTCGATGCGGGCTGATTTGACCAAAGGTTTTGGATTCTGTCGGTATCATACTGCCGAAAGTGTTTTAAATCAGGCTGCCGCCGAAAAACAACTGACTCCTGCGTTTTTATTCAATAACTTATCGCGCAATCTCACCCATTCTTTAACCAAAACCGATTTGTGGGCCGAACTTCCGGAGAAAAAAGAGGTTCCTGAATTTAAGTTCTTCATCGATTATATTCCACGAATTCTTTCTTCGGCAGCCATCTGTATTGTTGGCGCAAAAGATCAGGAACACGTGAATCAGGCTATGATGTGGACTGTATTGGGATTTCCGCTGACTTCAGTAGCAATTCCGGTATGGATAGCCGGAGGTGAAAATTTGCCTAAGGCGGTAACCATGAATGATCAGTTTAAATCGCCCATTTGTTCGGCAGCCTTGAAGTTTAAAGAAGAATGCTTTCCGATTACTTATGACAGGGGAACGAATTACATCAATCTGTCGGCTGTGATTAACAAGCAGAAAACCGGCTACCTGCAATTACTAAAGCCTATTGAATCGATGATGTTTGAGAAAACCGGAGAATTGGAGAAAGGAAATCATACACCTCAAGACATACAGTCGTTCTACAATTGGACTGATCGGTTCCTGGAGAAGACTTATCACGAACAGTTTAATCTTGAGTTGTTTGTGAAGTGAAAATTTGATCAAATGAATGTTAACGGATGCCTTTTTTACGTATCATATAACTCGATTTTCGTAAATCAGGTTGGTTCGGAAGCATTTATTTAGCCAAATGGGTTACTTTTGCGCTGTGAAGAGATTTTTAAAGATATCGACGGTTTTGGGCATTTCAATTTTGTATGGCTTTTTGCTGAGCCTGCACAGTGGAATTGATTACCATTCGAATGCCAGCTCAAAATCTGCAGATCTGGTTATCTCTACTTCAGTAGATTCGCCCAACTTGTTTTGTCATACAGAACAAACCGAAAGTCTGGGCAGCGTTTACAGTTATGTTTCACGCACCTCTGTAAAAAACTCCTTTAACCAATTCACAGCTTGTCAGGTAGCTGCAGGTAAGTTAATTTTTAATAAATACTTACCGTACGTTTACCGTTCCCGAAATCTCGTTATTGCGTTCAAACCCACCGACATTATTTTTCCATTCCATTATTTTTGGTAATCCATTTTTAATTCAGGCTTGCAGACGCAAGATCATTCTAATTTTATTTCTACAGGCGTGGTTGTCATAGCTATGTCCTGTCAGATCATTTATTTACATTTCAACCCAATTTAAAATGGATTCAAGTACAACAATCATTATGGGTGTATTCATACTCATTTGCATTATACTTTTCGTAATAATCAACAGCAACAAAAAGAAAAAAACAAAGCAATATCTGTTGCCTCTTAATAAACTGGCCGAAAATAAAAATTGCACCATTTCGCATTACGACATTTGGAGCGACTCGGTGATAGGAATCGACGAAACACAAAATATTGTTTTTGCCATCCGGAAAACGAAGGAAAAAGAAACCAACATTGTAGTGAACCTTGCTGAAATTTTTCGATGCCGGGTTGCCGAGATAAGCCGAACTTCAGGACCAAAGGAAGGCAATATAAAAGCTTTCGACCGGATAGATCTGGTATTGATCAACAAGGATAAAAGCAAAGCTGATATAGTTGTGGAGTTTTACAATGCGAATACCGATCGGTTAACTTTGACCGGAGAACTTCAGCTTGCCGAAAAATGGTGCATGCTGATCAATAATAAAGCTGCATCCCTCAGCAAATAATTCAGTTGATTTGCGAACGCCCTGCAGATATTTTCTTCAGGGCGTTTTTATGACTTTTTCTGACTTTTTCTGACTTTTTCTGACTTATTCTTCGGGTTTCGATTTATAATATCTACGGTACAACACTTTCTTCAAATCGCGGAAGATTACCTGATGAGCCAGAACTTCCAAATCGTTGTAATGCGGTAATTCCTGGTGTGCTTTGGCAATTTCGCGCTCGGTAATGTCAACCTGGTATAAAACAGCCATCAGTCGGCTGTAATCGCGGTCGAGATACACCGAAATCTGGTTTATCAGTTGCTCGTGCAACTCGTGGTAAGCATTTTCCACATTTCCGGAGAAGCTAATTTCGATGCCAAACATGCCAAAGTCTTTCATGATCTGGTCGGCAGTTTCACGAACGATATCAGCCTTATTCAGGAAGAACTCGATGTTGCTGTTTTGCAGGTTGACTAAATCCATGGCAGCTGTTTAAAAAAGTGAGCGGGTGACTCGAAGTCACCCGCTCACTAAAGTATCATTTTTTGTTGATATTACAACTGTTTAAAGAAGTCGTTACCTTTATCGTCAACGATAATGAATGCAGGGAAGTTTTCAACACGGATTTTGCGTACAGCTTCCATACCCAGTTCTTCCATGTCAATCACTTCGCTCGATTTGATGCTTACTTTGGCCAGAATAGCAGCAGGTCCGCCAATAGAACCAAGGTAGAATCCACCGTGTTTTTTGCAGGCGTCGGTAACTGCCTGGCTGCGGTTTCCTTTGGCAACCATGATCATTGAACCACCCATACTCATAAAGAAATCAACGTAAGGATCCATACGTCCGGCAGTAGTAGGGCCGAAACTTCCCGAAGCCATTCCTTTTGGCGTTTTGGCTGGTCCGGCATAATAAACCGGGTAACGTTTCAGGTATTCGGGCATTGGCTGACCGGCATCCAACATTTCTTTCAGGCGAAGGTGAGCCATGTCGCGCGCTACAATCAAAGTTCCTGAAAGGTTCAAACGTGTTTTAATCGGATATTGTGACAATTTTTTCAATACATCTTCCATTGGCTGATCCAGATCAATGTCAACAGCAGGAGTCATTTCCGGAGCCTGTGCAGGAAGGAAACGTGCCGGATTGCGTTCAAGTTCTTCAAGGAAAATACCGTCTTCGGTAATTTTTGCCTTGATGTTACGATCGGCCGAACAGCTTACGCCCAAGCCAACCGGGCACGAAGCCGCGTGACGTGGCAACCGAATCACACGCACATCGTGAACAAAGTATTTACCACCGAACTGGGCGCCAAGACCACATTCCTGAGCAATTTTTTCAATTTTCTTTTCCCATTCCAAATCGCGGAAAGCCTGTCCACCTTCGTTTCCTTCGGTTGGAAGGTGATCGAGGTAACCAGCCGATGCTTTCTTTACAGTGGCCAGCGTTGCTTCGGCCGAAGTTCCGCCAATAACAAGAGCCAAATGATATGGTGGGCAAGCCGAAGTTCCCAGATCCATGATCTTTTCCTTGATGAATTTGGTCAGGTTTTCGTCGGTCAGCAGCGATTTTGTTTGCTGATACAGGTATGTTTTGTTTCCCGAACCACCACCTTTGGTAATGAATAGAAATTCGTAAGCATTTCCTTTTTCAGCATAAATATCAATCTGTGCCGGAAGGTTTGTACCTGTATTTTTTTCTTCGGTCATGGTAAACGGCACCACCTGCGAATAGCGCAGATTCCGTTCCTGGTAAGTATTGTAAACTCCTTTCGAGAGGTATTCCGCATCGTCAACGCCGGTATAAACGTTTTCGCCTTTTTTACCCATTACAATGGCTGTTCCGGTGTCCTGACAAGTTGGCAATTCGCCTTCAGCAGAAACCACCTGGTTCATTAACATCGTGTGAGCGACAAAACGGTCGTTATCAGTTGCTTCCGGGTCTTTCAGAATTAAGGCCAGTTTTTCTAGATGCGCAGCACGCAGGTAGAACGAAACATCGGCAAATGCTTCTTTGGCCAGAAGTTCAAGTCCTTCAGGAGCAACTTTTAAAATTTTACGACCATCAAACTCAACAGTCGATACGAAATCTTTGGTTAAAAGACGATACGTGGTGGTATCTTTCTTAATCGGAAATGGTTTTTGATAAGCGAATTTGGACATTTTATTGTGTTGTAAATGAGTGATAAATTGATTTATTTACGGTACAAACCAAGGTGTTTGAAACCGTAACAAATATAGTCAATCCATCAGGATTAACAGGAAAAACAGACAAACCAATTCGCCGGATAACCGACTTTTAACACAAATTTCAGAAGTGAAGGCTGGAATGAACTGTGACTGCTAGACCGTAACTCGAAGCTGACAATAAGAATTATTCTATATTTGTCGTTCTGACCAGGAAATTGGTTATTGTAATTATTTTATACCAAAAGAATTTTCTCATGAATATCCGAAACCTGAAAAAAATCCTTCATTCCCGTTTTGGCGGAATTTTATTGCTCTACCTTGTTTTTATTTCAATTTCGCTGGTTAGCCGAACTGTTTTATTAAGCATGTCGTTCAAGGATATTAGCTTTAATCCACTGAATATCATTTGGTCGTACGGGGCCGGATTATTCATGGATACGGTTGCTTATTCGTATTTCATGATTCCGTTCGTGCTTTTCCAAATGTTTGCTTCCGACCGGATTTTCAATTCGTCTATCCACCGGATTCTTGCATACGTGTCATATTTCATCACATTCTATATTCTGTTATTCAATGGTGTTTCGGAGTACTTTTTCTGGGAAGAATTTGGTGTCAGGTACAATTTCATAGCAGTTGATTACCTGGTTTATACCACTGAGGTTCTGGGAAATATCAAAGAATCGTATCCGTTGCCTTTACTGGTTATAGGTATTCTTTCGGCTGACGTTATCCTTACTTATTTTGTTATTAAAAAGAAACTTCTTGTTGATTCGCTCGCAAGCAAAAGCAAGTTAAAAACCAGGCTTTTAACTGGATTAGCATTGCTCTTTATTCCTGTTTTCTCGTTTATCCTGATCAAAAATACCACGGTTGAAATCACAAAAAACCGATATAATAACGAATTGGCAAAAAACGGTATTCACTCACTATTTTCGGCTTTCCTGAATAACGAACTCGACTACGAGACCTTTTATGCCATGCACCCCAATGAAGATAATTTCAAGCAGCTGCGGGGTTTATTGAAAAGTGAAAACAGCCAGTACCTGAATAACGAAACATTCGATATTACCCGCCAGATAACCAATTCAGGAGAAGAAAAACGCTACAATGTGGTTTTTATCACTGTTGAAAGTCTGAGTGGCGAATTCCTGAGTTATAAAGGAAGTAAACTGGGTAAGATCACTCCTAATCTGGATGCGATTGCCGATAGTTCTTTGTTTTTCAATAATTTATATGCTATTGGCACACGCACAATTTACGGTTTGGAAGCAGTGACTCTTGGAGCGCCACCAAAACCGGGACAAAGTGTAGTTAAACGGCCGAACAACGAAAACATGTTTTCGGTTGGCCAAATCTTCAAAGAACGCGGGTACGACCTGAAGTACATTTATGGCGGCTACGGTTATTTCGATAACATGAACTATTATTTTTCGAACAATGGCTACCAGATTGTCGATCGCAGCGACCTAAGTAAGGACGAAATCACATTTACAAATGCCTGGGGTGTTTGCGATCAGGACCTTTTTAACCGGACTTTGAAAGAATGCGATAAATCATATGCCGAAGGAAAACCATTTCTGAATAACCTGATGACCACTTCAAATCACCGTCCGTTTACTTATCCTGAAGGTGTAATTGATATTCCGACACATACCAGCCGGGCAGGTGGAGTGAAGTATTGCGACTTTGCGATTGGCGAATTTATTCGTAAAGCCAGCGAAAAACCATGGTTTAAAAACACGCTGTTTGTTATTGTTGCCGACCACTGCGCCGGAAGCGCCGGTCAGGCCGAATTGCCGTTTATGGAATATCAGATTCCTTTTATCATCTATAATCCGGCATTGGTTCGTCCGCAGCAAATTGGCAAACTGTGCAGCCAGATTGATGTTGCGCCAACCTTACTTGGCGTTATGAACTGGAGCTACAAAACTAAATTCTTCGGAAAAGACATTGTGAAAATGGCGCCGGAAGAAGAACGGGCATTCATCTCGAATTACCAGAAATTGGGTTATATCAAAAACGACCGCCTGTCGATTTTAAGCCCGCAGCAAAAAGTTACCCACTACAAAATTGACGCTCGAACCGGTGAAATGAAGCACGAAAAATCTGATCCTGAAACCGATAAAGAAGCCATTATTTATTATCAATCGGCCAACTACGTGTACAAGAATAAACTTAACAAATGGAATTAATATGAGAGCCTATTCCATGTTTCGTTTATTCGGCAAAGTACCTGTTTTATTCTTTTTGTGTATGTTTTCGGTTTTTGGCCTGAAAGCAGAATCAAAAAGGGATACCTTGATCAATAAAGTATGGCGCGATACTGTTAGGATTCGGAAAGCGCAAATATTCGAGACAGATGGAGCAACGATGCTGTATTATCGGCCCAAACCTTTTCAGTTTGCAAAAAATGTTCCTTCCGATATTTATCAGCTGGGTAAAACCGCTTTTTCAAAAAAGAATTTGCCCAAATTAGGAGCCATTTTAGCCGGATCAGCCCTGTTGGTTCTTGTTGATCAGCCGGTTACCGATGCAGCGAAACAGTTTGGCCGGTACATTCATCTTGATCCCGCAAGAGAGTCTAAAACGCTGATTGAATTCAATATTGGCGGTTTTCACGTGAATGCAATGGAAATTCCGGACAATGCCAACTCTGCCATTTATTATTTGGGCGAAGGCTGGGCCAGTATGTTGATTGCCGGCGGATTCTACAGTTATGGACTTGCTGCCAGCGATTACCGGGCTCTTCAAACGACTTCGCAGATAGCTGAAAGTATATTTGCTCTTGGATTAACCACTCAGTTTTTGAAGCGAATTACCGGACGCCAAAGTCCGTTCAGGGCGATGGACGAGAATGGAGTTCCGGCTGGCGACTGGCACCCGTTTCCTGCCCCTTCGAGATACCAGAAAAGCGTTTCGAATTATGATGCTTTTCCTTCGGGCCATTTAGCCACAGCAATGGCTACAATTACCATTTTGGCAGGTAATTATCCCGATAACAAATACATTAAACCTGTCGGATATTCGCTTTTAGGCATTCTTGGTTATTCAATGCTTAACAACGGTGTTCACTGGATAAGTGATTATCCGCTGGCCATTGCCATTGGCTATACCTGTGGCAAAATCGCAGTATCGCGTGGTCATCAGGTAATTCCAAAAATTGGACATGATAAAGGAGCTTCATCAGCTTTGGTGCCAGCTTATCTGGGAGCAGGAAATGTTGGATTGAGTTACCGGGCTACTTTCTAAAAGGATAGTCATTAGAAAAGGGTCATTGGTCAATGGAAAAAATACTTTCCAAATGACCAATGACCCTTTCCGATATTGAAGTCTAATGACTTTTTATCCCTTTTTCCTTCTCGGGGAAAATTGCAGAAAGTACCACACTCAGCAACAGGGTTGCAGCAATAAAATATAACGAATACGATGATTTGAACCCGATTTCATCGAGCCAACTATGAGCAAGTAATTTTACGCCCACAAAAATCAGAAGTATACTTACGCCTACATTCAGGAACCTGAATTTGTCGATCATATTTGCCAGCAGGAAGAATAAGGAACGAAGGCCAATAATGGCGAATATATTCGAAAAGAATACCACAAACGGATCGAGCGAAACGGAGAATACAGCCGGAATTGAGTCCAATGCAAAGATGACATCGGTAAACTCAACTAACACTAAAACCAGCATGAGTGGTGTAAAAAATACCTTCCCATGATAATTCAGCGCAAACCGGTCACCGTGATATTCCTTCAGTATATTCAGGTATTTTGATAGAAATTTTACAATGAAAGAATCGTGCGGATCGCTTTGGTGATCATCTTTTTTAATCAGAATTTTTACACCCTGAAATACCAGAAATGCTCCGAAAACATAAAGTATCCACGCAAATTTCTGAATCAAAGCTGCGCCGGCAAAAATGAAGATAAAGCGCAGGATAATAGCTCCTAAAACACCCCAAAACAATACGGTTTTATAGTTTTTCTGCGGAACCGAAAATCCCTGAAGTATAAGCAGGATCACAAAAACATTATCAATCGAAAGTGTTTGTTCAATGAAATATCCAGCCAGATAACTCATCGACATGTTTTCGCGGTATTCGGCAAGCATTCCGGTAAAATCAGTCGAACTGAATTTGATCCCCGGTGCATATTTACTGATTACATCCGATAGCTCGGCTGGTGTTTCGATACCATGAAGCATATGTCCGTAAAATTTCAGGAACACATAAAAGCCCATGGAAAGGGCAAACCATACACTACTCCACCCTAAGGCTTCTTTGGTTGATACAATGTGTGAATGGCGCCCAACAACCAATAAATCAATCATCAACACAAAAATGATCAACAACAAAAAACCACCCATCAATAATACTTCTGTCGACATATCTCTAATTAATTTACTTTAGTTACACCTCCTGAAACTGCAAACTTCATTACCTCCGACGGACTCAAATCAATCGGGATTACAGCGTTTTCAGGCACCATCATCATTTCTCCGTTTATACTGTATGAAAAAGGAAAATAAACGGCAACCATCCCTTTCATTCCAAAATCGTCCAATTTTTTCTCTGTAATAAACCCGATCTTCCATAAATTGTTTTCCTTGTCCATGCAAACCCGCACAGGCACAGTAAATTTCTTTTCTTTTCCAACGAATGCCGTAAACAGATCGTTGATAGAAGAATAAATGACATTTAACAGCGGCAGGCGTTTAAGAAGCCTCCGTGTAAACCAGGTAAATGGCTTGACAATAATGGTTTGACCGATCAGTCCAAGAAGTGTAAGGGATATGAATAACACCACAATCCCAATTCCCGGAATATCCACCTTGTAATGCTCTTTTAACGGGTCGCCAATTAATCTGTCTACATAGTTAAACATCAGAAAAACACTATAAAGCGTAACTGCTAAAGGTCCTAGTAGCAATAGTCCCTGAAGGAAGTAAGTAAATAGTCGTTTCATCTTTTTTTTTCCGAAAGATACAACATTTACCCGTCCCAAACCGAAGGGGGCATTTAGGCTCGCTTAATAAATTGTTGATATTTTAATAAACAATCAAGGTGCCTGAGTTGTATATGCTTAAAAAATAGGACGATGAAACGGGTGGGGATTAATCATACTGATTGCATTGGCAACAGTTGTCAATGGTCAGGATAAAAGCAAACAAAAAAAAGATAACGAGATGAAATTCAATGAACTTACTGAATTTGAACGACATGTAATTGAGGGCAAAGGAACTGAAAGACCTTTTACTGGTATTTATTATCAGAACAATGAACCCGGAACTTATTTGTGCAAGAAATGTAATGCTCCGCTCTACCGCTCGGCTGATAAATTTGATGCCCATTGTGGCTGGCCAAGTTTCGACGATGAAATAAAAGGAGCAGTAAAACGGACAACAGATGCTGATGGCCGAAGAACCGAGATTACCTGCGCCAAATGCGGTGCACATTTGGGGCATGTATTCATTGGTGAAGGATTGACTTCGAAAAATACCAGGCATTGTGTAAATTCGGTTTCGCTCAATTTCTTGCCAGAATCGAAAAAATAAAAAACACAATACAGTCAATCGTATGGTTTATTCAAATGATTGATTGTATTGTGTTTATAACTTAGTACCGAAAGTAACGGTTAATCTAATTTATTTGGGTTGTACCAATTCTAAACCATCGATATAATATACCGGGAAATAACCTTCTTTACTTGCGGCTAGCTTTTGATTCATGTATTCAATCTTTTTTGCCTGATTGATACTGTCATGGTTTCCGCCATCAACCGAATGCAAGGCTGGTCCATCATGACCTAGCGCATGATTTTTATTTGCCGATTCGCCGGCAGCTGCTGATTTTTCCATTTCGGTCAGATCTTCTTCATCGAGCTGAACTTCCTGAAGTATGCCACGAACCTGAATATCGCTGCCCATTTGTTCCTGAGTAAACGAACCAATTTTTCCAGCTTCAATCCGGAGGCTAATATCTTCGGTACTTCCCATTACAAAGCAACGTGCGCCGGCTTCTTTGCAAACGTGTGTCACAGTGCCTTTTACCATCACTTCCTTTCCAACAAGATCTTTTCCCTGAGCCTGTAATTCATCAACTGTTAATACAGCTATTTCAGCCGATTTTTCATCTTTTTTCTGTTTTGTCTGGTTGGTACACGAAAAAAGTACGGCCAACCCAAGAAGCAATACCAATGATTTTTTCATAATATGTTGTTTTAGGGTGAATAAATCAGGATAAATAAAAAAGTATGATTATCAATGGAATGACGATTCCAAGTGAAGTCAGCCATAGTCCCCTGCCTCTTATTCCGTACTTTCCTTTCAGTAAGAATAATCCTGAAATGGCTACAAACAAAAGGAATACAGCCATTGTATCTGAAATCCAGATCCACAACCGGTCGGTTTGGGCTAAATGAATTCTGTTGATTTGAAACCAGAATGGGCGTTTTTTCAATAGTTCAAGTTCGGCTTTACCTTCCAAAGGAGTATAAATCACAGTTCCTTCCGATACAAATATCTTGATTGTGGCATCTTTGGTAATGAAATGCTTCTTGTAAACCGGCTGATTTTTGAATTTTCCCAAAAGTGAACCGATTTCAGTTTTCGAATATTCCATCTGATCAGATGCGGGAATCGTTACTTCTTCGGTAATCAGCGAATAGTGAGGGTTCCAGTCCTGACGATGGTTCATCGCAATGCCCGAAATGGTATAAATAAAGGTAATTCCCACCACTAAATAACCAAAATCGCGGTGAAGCGACCGTAACGATTTTCGAATGTTCATCGACGTAAAATTTTGTTTTTACTGAAGCCAGAGAATTTGACGAAACTTGAGGTTGTCTCTGTGATTTTAAATCTCCGGAATCACACTTCTTCAAAATAAAGCTAATTTAACTTAAGAAACAAGGACGGGAATTAGTCTTTTTAAAAAAACAGGAATGCCTGCTGTTTTTAAAATTATTGTATATGGAGACTGAAAAGTACTGATTAGCAAGTAGATTTTGTCGCAGTTTCCCTGTTAACAATTCGGTAAACTTCTTCAAATGTTTTAGCATCCATCAAGTCGGCACGAAGTTTGGCCGCACCCGGAAAGTCATTCGTATATATCTTATAAAACCGGTTCAGAATATTGAGATTCTTTTTGCCGCACCAATTTCGCTCAAAAAGCTGTGTGTGAAGCAGTAATTGCTCGATTTTTTCTGCTTTTGACGGTGAAGGGTGCGATGGATTGAAGAACCATGGGTTATGAAATATCCCTCGACCAACCATAATGCCGTCAAGTCCGTACTTTTGGCAAAGCTCTTCGCCTTGTGATATTGACAAAACATCGCCGTTTCCCAGAAATTTAGTGTACGGATTAATCAGATCGCGAATTCGGGCTCCTTTTGCAATTTCCTCCCAATCGGCCAATCCATCTGATTGTTGTTTTTGGGTTCGTCCATGTAAAATGAGAGCCGCAGGTTTGGTTTCCAGCAAATTGGCAATCCAATTTTCAGTATCATGTGATTTTATTCCGGTACGGGTTTTCACCGAAACCGGCAAATGGGTAGCTTCTTTCGTCGCCAATATAATTTCCTTTGCCAGGTTTGGTTCATTAATCAGAGCTGAACAACAGCCGTTTTTAACCACGTTTTTTACCGGGCAACCCATATTAATATCCAGGCCGTCAAAGTCGTACTCAGCCGTGAGTTCCGTGGCAATTTTATGGAACAATTCCGGTTTCCGGCCCCAAATCTGCGCAATCAGCTTAATGTTTTTTTGCTTCAGTAATTGCCTTTCCGATTCGCTAATTATGAGTCGCTCGCCCACCCTTATTTTACCAACCGGATGATTCATTCCGTCAACCGAGGTAAATTCAGTGTACAAAATTGAAAGGTAATTCGGGTCGGCAAGTCCGGCCACAATTTCACGGAAAGAGGTATCGGTTACATCTTCCATGGGCGCTAAAGCAAATATGGGCTTCTGAAGTTCGTTCCAGAAATTGGACATACTCAAACAGTTTTTTATTTAATTTTAAATCCGGTGACAAAACTATTCTTTTTTTGCCAGAAGAAAGCTTTTGCGGTAATGGCGGCTGTTCCCAAACCTGCGATTGTTTTTAAGTCTGAATTGTTGCTTTTCCGAAACCGAAGCATTCTTCACTTCAAGACATTCTGCAGAGCAGCAATGATCGTATTTTTCGGCACATTCAGGACATTGAATAAATAGCAGATGACACAGTTCGTTGGTACAGTTGACATGCGTGTCGCATAATTTACCACACTGATGGCAATGCGAGATGATTTGTCCGTTGACTGATTCGCCCAAACGTTCATCGAAAACAAAGTTTTTGCCGATGAAATTCGGTTCAAGGTTCAACTGCTTGATTTGCCGGGCATATTCCAATATTCCGCCATGCAACTGATTTACATCAGCAAATCCATGGTGCTTCAAATAAGCACTGGCCTTTTCGCAACGAATTCCACCAGTGCAATACAATAAAACTTTACGGTCTTTCTGGTCAATCAACATTTCAGTAACCAATTTGATTTCATCCCGAAAAGTATCGGTTTCAGGACAAATGGCGCCTTTAAAATGCCCGATCTCCGATTCGTAATGGTTACGCATGTCTACTAAAATATGCTCTCCAGATTCAACCAGGTTGTGAAACTCTTCAGCACTCAGATGTTTGCCAACATTCGTTACATCAAAAGCATCATCGTCAAGTCCATCGGCAACAAGTTTTGGCCTTACCTTGATTGTTAGTTTATAAAACGATTTTCCATTGTCCTCGATGGCAAATTTTACCGGAATGCGATTGAAGATTGGATATTTGGTTAACGTTTCAAGAAATGCTTCATAATTTGATTCAGGAACACTCATCTGTGCGTTAATTCCTTCACGGGCAACGTATATCCGGCCAAAGCAATTTAAATCAGCCCAATCCTGATAGATATGATCCCTAAAATCCTGTGGATTATCGATAATGAAATAGCGGTAAAATGAAATTGTTTTCCGGACAAAAGGTTCTGATAAAAGAGCTTCTTTTAATACTTTACTATCGACAATGTTGTACAAACGCATAATCAAAATTTTTGCTACAAAGTTAAAAAATCGATTTTTAAATAAAGACACGAAGGTATTTTATTTAATGAGTGACAAAAATTCTGAAGTTAATTGAAAGAAGACGAACCTGGGTTGAATGGTATTATTGTAATTAGAAGCAGTATTTACGGAATAACATTTAATAAAACAGATGTCTTTCTCGTGTTTGATCGATAGCGTAACGAATGATCCATCTTGATATTATAAAACATACGCAA
This sequence comes from Prolixibacteraceae bacterium, assembly GCA_963676375.2. Lineage (GTDB taxonomy): Bacteria > Bacteroidota > Bacteroidia > Bacteroidales > Prolixibacteraceae > Aquipluma. Next base: position 234,864 of record CAXXPT010000012.1, on the reverse strand, counting down.
AAAAAATACTTGCTGATAAACAGTTATTTAGAATGCCTGATGTTCTTCCCGATTTCCAACATTAATAAATTCTTAAAAAATCTTAAATGGTGTAATGAAATATCTATTATATTCGTGACGGTTTTAAAAATAATGAACCTTTTCTCTTTTAACCAATATCTATTTTCCGATCGAACTAAACTAAATTTGAAAAAGGATTATCAGGCTCTGATAATCCTTTTCTAATTTAAAGCTGTTCATGAATGCAACTGTAACGGAAATATTATTGGCTCATAAAAGAATAAGCCTAATTCTGAACCGCCAGACATTTTGATGTCCAGTCTTTTAGTGCACTGACAAATTCCACCATACGGGCAATTTCATCATCGGTTGGTATTTTCTCCGGAACAACTTCCAGCGAACAAAAATTCATGAACGAATTCAGAAACCTTACACCTGCGGTAAACTCATCTGGCACAGGCATAATTTTTTTAATCTCGCGCAACATCCCGGAAATACTTGAATGTTCAGGGTAATTACCTTCACGGACTAAAAGGCTGGTCATGAAATTTTCGACCGACATCCCTACTATGTTATAAATAACCATATTCCCAAGTTTCCGTTTTTTGGACGCATTCTGGGCCACATGGCAGTAATCAACGGCTTCTTTATAATAACTTTCCCATTCCATACTCATCTTTTTTAAGTTCCTTATTTTTCAGATTGGTGACCAAACAAATAAGCTCGTCGGACCCTAAACTCCGCTTTTTGCTGAGCGACAAGTCTTTCACTTGCTGGGTAAGAAGCGAAGTGTGAATTTCACTCAGCTTTAATTGGTGTTTTTCTAGAAAATGACTGATTGTGCGGCTTCCGGAGTGACGGCCAATCACCATCTCCATTGTTTTTCCAATTTCGGAAGGACTGAAAGGCTGATAAGTTAGTTCGTTATGCAACAGGCTGTTGCAATGAATACCCGATTCGTGGCGGCAAACCATCTCTCCTGAAATCGGTTTTGATGCAGGTATCGGATGGTAAGAAGCCTGAGCCACATATTGACAAAGCTTCTGAATATTAGTCAAATGAATGCCGCAGTTGACTCCCAAAGAAACTTTTAGCGCAGCCACAATTTCCTCCAGGCATGCGTTTCCTGCCCGTTCGCCCAACCCATTCACCGTTGCGCTTACCGACGAGGCGCCAGACATCAAGGCAATCACCGAATTGGCAGTTGCCATGCCCAGGTCGTTGTGCCCGTGAAACTCAAAATCGACAAACGGAAACCGCTGGCTGACCGATGAAAACAGTTCGGCTGTTGAAAGCGGATTCAGAATACCAACAGTATCGGCCAGTCGGATGCGGTCAACACCTTCGGCCAGACAGGCTTCAATAAATTCGTTCAGGAATTCACGATCTGTGCGCGAGGCATCCTGTGCGCCGATGGCCACAAAATCGAAGTGCTGACGGGCAAAAGCAATCATAGGCGCCAATTGTTTCATCACCCAACCTCGGTCGCGTCCCATAGCCGACAACTGGATATCGGAAACCGAAAATGAAATATTGATCCGGTTAGCTCCTGTTTTTGCCGAAGCCACCATATCCGATTCTTTCGCCCGTGCCCAGCACAGTTTGTCGAACCGAAAGCCAGCCTTTACAATTTCACGGATTGTGCGAATCTCGTCATCGCCTATGGCCGGAGTGCCAACCTCAAGCTCTTTCAACCCACAATCTTCCAGTAAAGATGCGATGCGAAGCTTTTCGTCCAGAGTAAAAACCACTCCGGGAGCCTGTTCCCCATCGCGAAGGGTGGAGTCGATAATGTGTGGCGATAATGTTGCCATAGCAAGAAGTTATGAGTTATAAATTATGCGTGATGAGTGACAGTTAAGAATCAGCTTCTTAGATGCGGCGCATACAGCATCATATTTCCAAAAGTGATTTATGAATGCGCCTTGTTTCATTTGCAAACTCGTGTCCGTCCCATAAATGGGACGGCAAAGGATATCTCTCTTTTCAACAAACATTTGCTTTCGATGCATTATCCTTTGCCGTCTGCTTTAGCTGACGGACAGCGGATGAACCCACTGGCTTTTTATTCGCTGATCAAATATTCCTCAACAGCATTGCCTTCTTCGAGCGCATCGAGAATTTCATCGATTTTTTCGTTAGTGATTGCCCCATACCAAAAGTTGTTAGGCTGGATGACCATTATCGGCCCATGTGAGCAAACGTTTAAACAAGCGGTTGATGAGACTGCAGCATCAATTCCGCGATCGTTGCACTCTTCGGTAACATACTGAATGAATTCGGCGCCCCCGTTTTTGTTGCAAAAACCTTTGGCGTCGCCCGCAACCCGGTACGAGTTGCAAATCAAAATGTGGTAATCTGGTTTTTTCATGATGTGAGATTTGATTTTAGATAATAGATTTAAAAGACAACTTTCAATATTGAATAATCAATATCCAGGAAAACGATGAGAAAAGCTTAACCCAAAACACGTAACCCGCATCCCGAAACGCGCTCCTTTCAACACCCCGTTGCTTTCCCGGTACACACTGCGCCGCACTTAAACACATCGGCCTTTTTCACCGTGCGCAACTCTTTTCCTTTATAGATAGCGTCCAATCCTTCATCGATCAGACCAGTCATTTCAACGATGCGGATACCCGTGCGGCCGATGGTTGACGACGGACTAGGCCCGATTCCACCCACCAGCAAAGCCCTACAGTCGCTTAAAAGATCGGCCAGTATTTCCCAACGTTTGTTCCCTATTCCTGAAGGTGGTGCTTTGCGTTGCTCAACTAAGCGGTAACCATTGGGTGTTTCGCGGAAGACATACAGGCTGTCGGCCTCGCCTAAATGTTGATTAACCAACATCCCTTCGTAGCTGGCCACCGCCACAAAAGGCCGGCTCTCGTTGTTAGCCACGTTCATATTAATTACTTCCGACATGATTTTTTTAGCTTCCAGGTCATCTTCGCCAAGTAATCCGACAGCATCGGCACGACAGCGGGCACAATGTGTCATCGGTTTCAGGTGTTTGGCAATTTTCAGCCTGATTTCGCGCATAGTCAGCATATCAGGCTCTTTTAGGTTTTCGAAAAGGGTATCAGCCACGGGAAACAGCGGAATAGCATTCATTAATTCAGCGCCCAGTTCTTTGGCTTTTTCGGCTACACTTTCAACCAAATGATCGTTTATATCGGGAATAACAATGGTATTAATCTTTACAGTTATCCCGAAGCGGCGCAACATTTTAATGGCTACCAACTGATTATCAAGCAAAATTTCGGCTGCCGCTTTGCCCACATAACCCCGGTTTCCGAAGCGTGCCCATTTATATATTTGCTGCGTTTCACCTGCATCCAGTCCATTCATGGTGATGGTTACATGACTGACGCCCAATTCGGCCAACTCTTCGGCAAAAGGCGCTACATTTAAGCCATTCGACGATAAGCAAAGAATCATTTCAGGAAAATGTTCACGAACCAAACGCAAAGTTGTCATCGTTTCATGCGGATTGGCAAATGGATCGCCCGGGCCGGCAATACCGACCACTGACAGGTTTGGCATTTTAGCTTTCAGTTTAATTAGGTATGCCAACGCCTGTTCGGGTGAAAGGATTTCGCTGGTTACTCCCGGACGGCTCTCATTTACGCAATCGAAATCGCGCTTGCAATAATTGCACTGAATGTTGCATTTGGGTGCCACCGGCAAGTGAACCCTGGCGTATGTACCTTTCGCTTCGATGTTGAAGCACGGATGTTTTTCAAGATCTATCATAGCGTTTGAGTTTTGGATAGTGAGCGGGTGACTTCGAGTCACCTGCTCACTAAAATTCATTACATATATTTATATCCCACGGCCGAATGGTCTTGCTTGTAGCCGATGAGTTCGTTCACGATGCGGTCGAACAATTCCTGAGTTCCGGTATAACCAACATGTTTGATGCGTTGCCCTCCTATTCGGTCGTGAATCGGGAAACCGCAGCGGACAATCGGAATTTCCAGTTCGCGAGCGATGTAGTAGGCTTTGCTGTTGCCAATCAAAATGTCAGGTTTATTTTCGAGGCACCATTCATGAATCATTTCGTAATCGAAGCCATTCTGAACAGCAATTTTGGCTGTATTCTCCGGGCAATATCTCCGGATTTCATCTTCCAACCGTCCACTTTCACCTCCTGAAGCGGCCAGCGCTACTTCAATGCCAATTTCGTTCAGGAAAGCGGACAGCGCAACCACCAAATCTTCTTCGCCATAAACGACAGCCCGTTTACCGAACACGTATTTATGTCCATCCACATACGAATCAATCAGTCGGCCCCGTTCTTTGGTGTATTTCTCCGGAATGGGTTTTCCGGAAAGGTCGCGAAGCGTTTCAAAGAAATGATCACAATTGGTAACGCCCAGCGGAAGCGGCATCCGGTGATTCTCAACTCCGAAGCTCTCGAGCAAATATTCGGCGGCCGTAGTTGCCAGTGCATTGTTCTTTACCCGTCCGGATAAACTTCCTTTATTCAAGATAGTGCCCAGTTCGATGGACGCTTTGGCCGATCCGCATTTTCGAACCGATTCGATGGGCGTTCCTCCATCTGGAATGCGTTGGTATGAATTCCAGATCGGGTTATCCAGCGTTTCCGAATAATCGGGCACTAGGATGTATTCAATCCCGAAATCTTCGAGAATGGTTTTGATCTGTCGCAAATCTTCCGGAGAAACAAAGCCGGGAAAAATATTGAGGTGTTCGCCCTTTTCGCCACCTTCGGCAATCGACTTTACGGTTGAAGCTACTGCTTCGTGGAAACCGTCGATGTGTGAACCTTGGTAACTGGGCGTAGATGCATTGATAAAATGTGGTAAGATCTCCCTTTCCGAAAGGTCTTTGTAATTCTGAATGTAAAATTTCACATCGTCGCCAATGGTTTCGCTCAGGCAGGTGGTGGCCATACCAATCACTTCGGGCTGGTACTGACTGATCACATTTTCGATGGCTGCCAGGCAATTGGCTCCACCTCCAAAAATGGTTGATTCTTCAGTGAAATTTGAAGATGCAATATCAACCGGTTCTTTGTAATGGCTGATCAGGTAGCGGCGGATGTAGGTAGCACAGCCCTGACCACCGTGGATAATGGGAACGCATCCGCGAATCCCCTTGAAAGCCACGCTGGCGCCAAGCGGTGCACACAATTTGCAGGCGTTACGTGTAGCGGTATATTCGGTGGTCGATTTGATAATGGGTGTATTTTCAATCATGGCGTTTCTCCTTTTCTTTTAGTTTCAAGTTTCAGGTTTCAAATTCCAAGTTTCAAAAAGTCATTGGTAGTCATTAAATGGTCATTTATAGTAAAACCAAAACAACGAATGACGCGAAGCGACTTACTATTAATGACGATCGTCTTATTTCATAAACTTCCAGACCGGGCTGCAAACCGAAGCGTGGACTTCTTTGGCGAAATTCAACATGCCTTCGTAGCCAGCCAGTGCTTCTTTTCGTTCGTGGTTATGGTCGCAGAAACCCAATCCTAGTTTGAAGGCAATAGGGCGTTCTTTCACGCCGCCAATAAACAGGTTGGCTCCCGTTTGCTTTACAAATTCTGAAAGTTCGTTTGGGTTCGAGTCGTCGACAATAATGGTTCCTTCGTCGCACAATTCTTTCAGCAGGTTATAATCGTCCTGATTTCCGGTTTGCGAGCCCACCACAACGGTTTTCATACCAATTAACCGCAAAGCCTTAACCAACGAAATAGCCTTAAAAGCTCCCCCAACATAAATGGCAGCCTTCTTTCCTTCCAGGTCTTTGCGATACTCCAGAAGTGCAGGCAACAGTTTACTGATTTCTTCTTTTACCAGTTCGCGGGCTTTCTGCATCATTTCGTCCGAATTGAAAAAGCGGGCCACTTCGTACAGCGCATCCGACATATCTTCGATTCCGAAGTAGGAAACTTTCATAAACGGGATACCATATTTGTCTTCCATATCCTTGGCGAGGTAAGTCATCGATCCGGAGCACTGAACCACGTTGAGCTGTGCTTTGTGGGCTTTGCGCACATCGTCGATACGGCCGTCGCCAGTCATGCATGCGACCATGTTGACACCCATTTTGCGGTAATATTCAGCCAGCATCCAGAGTTCGCCCGCCAGGTTGAAATCGCCGAGTATATTAATACTGTGTTCGGGAACTACGGAAGTTTGATCGGTACCAATCAGTTTTGAGAGCGTGGCGCAGGCCAGTTTGTAGCCGTCTTTCTTGGTTCCGTTGAAACCTTCAGACATGACCGGAATCACATCGATTCCTTTTTCGCGGGTAACTCGGCGACAAACAGCTTCCACGTCGTCGCCAATAACACCAACAATGCAAGTGGCATAAACAAAAGCGGCCTTGGGTTTGTAGTTGTCGATCAGGCTAATCAGTGCATTATAAAGTCGGGTTTCGCCACCAAATACCACTTCGCGTTCTTTCAGGTCGGTGGTAAAACTTAGGCGGTGCAACTGAGGTCCGGAAGATAACGATCCGCGAATGTCCCAAGTGTAGGCCGCGCAACCAACCGGTCCGTGAATCAGGTGAAGCGCATCAGCAATGGGGTAAAGCACCACGCGCGATCCGCAGAAAACACATGCACGCTGACTGACCGAACCAGCCAGGCTCGCTTTTCCGCAAGCAATTGCCGCCTCGTCTTTTCCTTTGGTGACAATTTGATTCTTTCGTTCTTTCAGTATTTCGTTCATGGTGTTTTGTTTTAGAAATAAACATCAGGGCTAAAGCCCATTCTCATTTTCTGTCTCAGTGTCCGTTGCCTAAAGACAACGGCAAAGGATATTGCAAGAATTATCGAAGGCTTATCCTTTGCCGTCACATTTATGTGACGGAATCTGTAATGCTAAAATGAAAGGGGGAGTGTGCGGGAAGTTCCTCCCCCAATCAACATTAAAAAGAAAATAGCCACCTCTATCCCCCTTACCCAAAGGGGGATTTTTCTTTCCGCTGAGGGGGCCAACGGTAATTTCTTTAAATCCGGACAAGTAGTTAGTCTTGTCCGGATATTCAAAAAGCAGGTTGATTATTTAGAACGATTAGAGAATCCTCTTTGATAATGGGCTATTCATCCGGCGCATACCGCAATTGCATTTCAATTTTGATTTGAGGATGCTCCTTGTTTTCACGGTTAGTGTTCACCCTGGGTTCCGCTTCGCTACTCCCGGGGTTATTGATATTTTACACTTTCAGGGTACAGCACCCTAAATCCCCCAAACGGGGGACTTTTGATCCTGCAAATCTGGAATAGATACACTTTAAAGATCAAAATATTCAGAATCTGCACTATCAAAACTCCCTTCCCTATTTTGGGGAAGGGTTGGGGATGGGGCCATTACATCGTCAGCTCAAATTTTTCTTCCGGAGCCGAGGCATCCTGTTTGTCCATCAGCACGCCCAGAATCTTTTCGAGGATGCGCATGGCGCCAACATAACCGATAGTTGGGAAATAGCTGTGCCCAATGCGGTCGATGATTGGGAAGCCCATCCGTACAAACGGGATATTCTCGTCGCGGGCAATGTATTTGCCGTAGGTGTTGCCAATGATCAGGTCAACCGGTTCTTCCTTAATCCATTGGTGCATCAGGAACATATCGGCCTGCGGGCCATTCTTGTATTTGGCTTCAGGAACGCGTTCTGAAAGAATTTCTTCCATTCGTTTTTCGAAGCGTTTGCCCGGAGTTCCGGATACGATGTACACCGGCTTCATATCCATATCGACCATAAATTCAATAAGTGGAATGATGTTATCCGGATCACCGAAAATAGCCACCCGTTTTCCGTAGAGATACTGGTGCATGTCGGTAATCACATCGAGCAGGCGACCGCGTTCTTCGGTAATTGATTCAGGAATTGAAACCCGGCCAGCCTTTGCCAGCGCCTGAATAAAACGATCGGTAGCTTTTAGTCCAACCGGGATGTCGATGATGTCGAACGGAACTTTGCATTGATTGTCGAGCATGATGGCCGCCTTTTGTGTGGCCCATTCACCCAATCCGAGTGACTGCATGCTGTCGCCCATGCTTACCATTTCAGGAATGGTGGTTCCGCCTTTGGGATACATCTCGAATTTGCCGGTCATTGGCGTGTCGAGCACATCAGAAGTGTCGGGCAAAAGCACCGATTTTACCTTCATGATTTTCATGATCCGTTTCAGTTCGCGCATGTCCGAAGGTTCAACCCATCCGGAAAGCAAATTGATCTGCCGGATTTTCTCGTCGGTTTTTTCAGCAAAATATTTCACGAAACTTTCGAGCATATTGGCATATCCGGTAACATGCGAACCCACATAGCTGGGCGTTGACGCCTGAATGACGTATCTGCCGGCCGGCACTTTGCCTTCGTCTTTTGCTTTATTCACAATCTGGTTCAAATCGTCGCCAATGGTTTCGGATAAACAGGTTGAATGCACGGCAATAATTTCGGGTTCGTAAATCGCGAAAATGGTTTCGATGGCCTGCAACAGGTTGGCCTGTCCGCCAAATACCGACGAACCTTCGGTAAATGAGCTGGTAGCAGCCATTACCGGCTCTTTGTAGTGACGGGTGAGCGCGCTCCGGTGATACGAGCAGCAGCCTTGCGACCCGTGGCTGTGAGGCAAACATCCGTGAACTCCCAGTGCGGCGTACATGGCCCCAACGGGCTGACAGGTTTTTGCCGGATTAACGGTTAACGCATTGCGTTCTTTTATTTCTTTGGTTGTATGTCGTAGTAACATAAGTCTTTCCTCCTGATTTTAATATTCACTCGAAAATGAATGAGTTAATAAATTGAATTTCTGTGCGTTCTCGTGGAACTCCATGCCTTGAGGTTCTCACATTGAACTATATCTCTATCATCTATGTGTATCTCACTGAAAATCAACTTTACCGCATGCTCGTTTCAATAGCCATGCTGCCAACTAGTTCCGATTCGTTTTTCCACGGGGCATCAATCATTTTCCAGATGTTGGTAGCCAGCATACGCTCCATTTCAACATAGAAATTAATCGCTCCATCGAAGCAAGTATAAGGGCCGCCGTAGTCGTAGCTGTGCAGCTGTTTGAGCGGAATTCCGGCTTTTTGCACCACGTATTTTTCTTTGATTCCGGCGCAGAAAACATCGGGTTTGTAGAATTCAATGAGCTTTTCGGTTTCCCAATGGTTGATGTCGTCGATCACCAGCGAATTTTTAGCCATGTCGGGCATCATACCTTCGTAATCTTTAAACTCGTAGCCCAGGCGTTGCAATTCGGCTTTTTTCTCAACCAAATCACTCCTGAAATGCTCTTCGTCTTTGGTCACAGTCAACTCTTCGATGTTTCGGGTATCTGCATCAATCTTGATGGATGGGATTACCTTTCGGCCTTCGTAGTCGTCGCGGTGAGCAAACTCGTACCCTGCTGAAACGGTGCGGATACCCAGTTCACCAAATAAATCCTGATAGTGGTGAGCGCGAGATCCACCCACGAACATCATGGCCAGTTTTCCCTGAACGCGTGGTTTGATGGCGATTTTTACCTTTTCAACCTTGGCCATTTCGCGGGCAATAATTTCTTCCACTTTGGCTTTCAGATCGGCATCACCAAAATAATCGGCAATTTTCCGGAGCGATTTGGCTGAAGATTCAGCGCCCACAAAGCTTACCTTGATCCATGGAATACCGTATTTCTCTTCCATCATCTCTGCTATGTAATTGATCGAGCGGTGACACATGACCATGTTCAGGTCGGCAGTGTGCGAATATTCCATGCTCTTGATGGTCGAGTTTCCGGAGAATGTGGAAAGCAAAGTAATTCCGGCTTCTTCGAACAAACGTTCGATCTCGAAAGCATCGCCACCAATGTTATACTCGCCCAACAGGTTGACCTGGAATTTGCCAACGCGGTCGCGGTCGTTCAGACCCACCACATTTTTAAATACACCATTGTTGGCGATGTGGTGACCAGCCGACTGTGAAACACCGCGGTAACCTTCGCAGCTGAAGCCGAAGATGTTGATGCCAAGTTCGGCTTTCATGTCGCGGGCTACAGAATGAACATCGTCGCCAATCAAACCAACCGGACAAGTGGAGAAAATACCTATGGCTTTGGGTTTGAAAATATCGAAAGCTTCGCGAACAGCTTCTTTCAGCTTGGCCTCACCACCGAACACGATGTTTTCGTCCTGCATATCGGTCGAAAAGCAATAAGTCATGTAATTGTCTTCGGTTTCGGTTGGGCGGGTCTGGTTACGGCGGGTTAACCAGGCGTAAAAGCTACAGCCAATAGGGCCGTGTACCAGGTTGATGATGTCGCGCGTTGGCCCCAGAACTACCCCTTTACATCCGGCGTAAGTACAACCGCGCTGCGTGATGATTCCGGGAGCGGTGCGCACATTGGCCATAATTTCCTGCTCAATAGCCGGGTCGTTGATCAAAATGGCTTTGGCTCTTTTCTTCGCCAGTTTTGGCGGATATTTTTTCAGGATTTCGTCCCGGAGCGCTAATGGATCGGGCAATCCGTTTGAATAATCTTTTCTGTTTGGCATAAGTGTAAATTTTAATCAAGTGTGATATCGCCGGTTTCGCCGGTTCTGACGCGGATGGATTCGTAAGCCGGAATGACGAAGATTTTTCCGTCGCCCGGTTCGGGAGTCTGGTTGGCTTCAATAATGGTGTCAACCGCAATGGTTACTTTATCGTCGGGAACCACGATGGTTACTACCCTTTGCGGGCGCAGGCGAGGCTCTTTGCCTAGGTGGGCCAATGCCTCCGGAAGATCTTTTTTCACCCCTTCGAGCACTTTGGCGTCCCAAAGCCCTTTTCCGCGGCCAAATACTTTTCCGGTAGCGGTCATCGAAGGAAGGCCAACATCTGACAGCGCGCGCTTGGTGGCGTTCATTTTGTCGATGCGTATAATTGCCATGATTAACTTCATATCTGTTCGGTTTTTGGGTTATAACTCTTTGGTTCCGCGGCTAATGGTGTAGGCTTCTTCAACCGGAGTGATGAAGATTTTTCCATCGCCATAAGCGCCTTTGGGTTCGGTGCGGGCAGCTTCCATGATGGTTGTTACTGCAAAGTCTTTGTCTTCGTCTTTGATAACCATCAACAGCATTTCTTTGGGTAATTCGTCGTAGGTAACATCGCCGATTTTAATACCGCGCTGCTTGCCACGACCCACCACCGGAATTTTGGTTACCGCTACGTAACCCGCTTCGAACAAGGCTTTCAATATTTTGCTTGACTTTTCAGGACGAATAATTGCTCTGATCATTAACATATTTTGGTTCTCCTATTTTTAGTTTTTTATTCTTTTTGAGATACTGAAGGATTGATGGACTGAAGGATTGATGATTTAAAAAGCCATTACTGTAAACTGCGACTGAACACTGCGACTTTTTCCCTTCTGCCTGTCATCTTTTTGTCTGTAATTAGTTTACAATTCCGAAATCGATTAACAAAGTTTCCAGCTCTTCCATGGCCAGCGGGTTTGGAATGACGAACTGTGTATTTTCGTTGATGGCTTTTGACAGTGCGCGATACTCATCAGCCTGGTTGTGTTCAGGGTTGAATTCGATTACCGTCTTGCGGTTGATCTCGGCACGCTGAACCATGTTGTCGCGGGGCACAAAGTGGATCATTTTGGTTCCCAGCTGGCGGGCCAGTTCTTCGATCATTTCGCGTTCGTTGTCCACATTACGCGAGTTGCAGATCAGTCCACCCAAACGAACCGTTCCGGCCTGAGCATATTTCTTGATCCCTTTGCAGATGTTGTTGGCTGCGTACATCGCCATCATTTCTCCGGAAACCACGATGTAAATTTCTTCGGCTTTTCCTTCTCGGATTGGCATGGCAAAACCTCCGCAAACCACGTCGCCCAATACATCATAGAAGGTATAGTCAATTTTGTATTTTTCGTCCCATGCGCCTAACTGCTCCAACAGGTTGATGGAAGTGATGATACCACGACCGGCACAACCTACGCCTGGTTCAGGTCCGCCGGACTCGACGCAACGAACGCCGCCGTACCCAACTTTCACGATGTCGTCCAGATCAATTTCTTCGCCTTCTTCGCGCAACGTGTCCAGTACGGTTTTCTGAGCCAGACCGCCCAGCAACAAGCGGGTTGAGTCGGCTTTGGGATCGCAGCCCACTACTTTTACATTAAATCCGGCTTCGACCAGCCCGGCAACTGTGTTCTGTGTGGTTGTGGATTTTCCGATTCCACCTTTACCATAAATTGCGATTTTTCTCATTTTCGTATTTTTAAGGGTTAAACTTTTCGTGTTTGGCCGAAGCATTACGACAATGATGCCAGAGGAAATTATGAGTTATGAATTATGAGTTATAAGTTGTGCGTTGAATACTGTTTATCTGAAACTTACGACAGATTTAATTTTTATTTGAAAATTTTGGCACACGAAAAAATCCTACTTTTTGGTAGGAAACAAGGAAAGTACGTACAAAACGTGTTGCACGGCACAAAATTAATGATAGTAAGGGTTTCTGAGGTTTTAATATTGGCTTAACCTACGTTTTGGTAGGAAGGACTTTTATAAAAGAGAAATGAAGAAAATGATTGCGAAACGACTATGGTTTTTGAAAACTGGTATTTAAGTGGGAGAATTATTAGCTTATTAAACGACAAAAGTAATTTTTGTTGAGAATTTGCGGAACACCACAGAACCCGCTATTGTTATGGAGCGATTTTTTTCAACACTTTCAAATAGAATTTTTCATAATCATTATTTGACCTTATACCGAAAGGCACTACATCACAGCTTTTTAACAATTCTAATCTATGATTAATCTCATTATGACTTTCTGTATTATAATAGAAAAATATTTTATTCGTTATCGGAAGAATTTTTTGTTTTCTCCTCGCTCGATAAGTTAGTAACCACCACAAATGCTTGACAACAAAGTCAAGCGTTAAACCCATAATATGTATATCATGGGTAAAGAAAAATTCCAACCAACTATCATATGCAAATAAATCATCATAAAACTTTCTTCTTATAGATGGAGGACTATACGATTTAAATAATTTCCTACCAAGCACATATTCCCTAAGACTTTGTAAATACCCACTATATTGTTCATATCCTAGCATTATGGACGAAGACACATTTGCATCACCATGAATATGCCAAACCTTTTTGTTATTATTCTCAGTATGTCTAAATAAACTATAGGTTGTTTGTTTTATTATTCCCCTATCTTTAATGTCAATTGATGATTTAATTGAATTTTCTATAGTGAAATCATAGTTTGTTGTAAGTATATTTTCAACATTAACATTAGCAAGGGTTCTGTGAATATTGTTTTGATTAAGTTTTACAATTTCTTTTGCAATGAACTTTTTAACTTCCATCTCTTCAATCCCTCTATTCTTCATCGCTTCTATCACAATTTCTTCGTAAAGTAATGGGAATGGCTTGTTTCTCTTATTAATTTGTCCTTCTGCACCAATAAAGGAAATAAGATTATTGATTAAATCATCCCAAGAATGGTTATTACTAATTCTATTTATTCCATTTCCAACAAGAATGACTTTTTCGTTCATGGTCTTATTTATTAGTTTTAACTTATTTCAAATTGTATCGTTTCTAAATTGCACAATGTCTGTAAACCATTTATTTGCTTTTGTTTGGAATTTGCCGAACTCGATTCATGGCGCATTATTTAATTTTTCCATGAATCTCACAAAACCTAGTTAAGCAAACACTCTCAAATGTACCCATTTTCTATGTTCACTTCGGTTAAATTTTACAAAAGATTTGGAGAATCATTAGTTGCGGAGGTTTGGAGATGCTCCCTTCGACACGCTGCGCTGCTCAGGGAGCGTCGAAATGAACGAGAGTTAGTTGCAATGGAATATAAACGATTGGGTTCTCGCTGCCTGAGCCTGTCGAAAGCGGTTCCTTAATTATAACGGTTGGGATTGTTATTGCAGGGTTTCATTGCACCCTGCGCTGGTACAGCTCGTCCCGTTGGGACTTTGGGGTAGAGAACAAATCATCGCATTCACTTGAGGGACAGCGCCCCGATGTGTAAAAGCATAGGGCGAAGTGAAACGGAGTCCTATGAGGATGGTTACCTCATTAACCCTGTCAGGTTTTCAAAACCTGACAGGGTTGGGAGCCCAATCAGTTGCCCCCAGCATTTACTATTGGAATTTCAGTTTGTGTGGGTCTTGCCGGGTGTCGAATATTCGGAGAATATCAATGTAGTCTTTCCTGTTGCGATAAAACAAGGTATTGTGTTTGGTGATAACACATTTTCTGACTTGCTTCTTCTTGTTGATTAACGGAAACTGAGTCGGATTTGTAGCAATTTGACTAATAACGCCTTCGGTTATCACAATAAAATCGCTGACAACCTTATTTTTCCAATGGATTTGGAGGTAATCAAGAATGGATTCAAAATCGTTTTCGGCTAGTGGTGACCAAATGATCGGCTTAGACATTGGTGTATTTCTTGCGAATGTTTGCCATTACTTTTGAATTCGGAATTCCCTTCCCTGCATCAATTTGGTCAATCGCATCCTCAATTCCTTTCTTTTGCTCGTCGGTTAAATTGTTCCAATCTGCCATATCCTTTTTGCCATTTATGTAGTTTAAGAAAACGCCATAAAGTTCTTCCAGCTTATCCTTCTCCAAAGAATCAATCTGCCGGAATAATTTTAGTTTTAAATCGGATACTGTCATGATTTTTACTTTTCTCAAAGATACAAAAATTACAACCTACAACAACCGACCAGATAAACTCCAGTCTCCCGATCAGTCTTTTAGTTTTACAGTTTCCGTTCCCAGAACATCATTCTTGGTACACAATCTGAGAAGCCCATCTTTTTATAGAGCGATTTGGCGGTTTGGTTGTCTTCGCGCACTTCGAGGTTGACACGGCAAAAGCCGTTTTGCGAGGCATAATTGATTACTCCGCGTAACAGAAAATGCCCGGCACCGATGTTTCGGCATTCGGGAGCGACGATGAAATCGTGAATATTAATCAGTGGTTTAGCCTGAAAAGTGGAGAAATTAACGTTGCAATTGGCCAGTCCGGCAAATTGATTGTCGGCCATCACGAAAAAGCCCAGGAACCCGCAATGCTGTTTTAATCCTGAAATAATTTGCGGCGCCAGCTCGCGGGGCAACGGCCGGTTATTGCCCATCGGGTCGTTCATGTAATCGTTGAGCAGTTTGATGACATGAACGCAATGTTCCGGATTTTGAAGATCAACTTGTATGATTGAGAGTTCCATGGGAAATAGTTTTTAGATCAGTAATTTTCTAATGTTGACTTGCACAATTACGCCGGAATAATGCTTTCGCACTAATCTACTTTAACGACCGGCGCTAAAATTCCTTATATTTCCATACCCCGGCTTGAAAGCCGGGGCTACCAATATTCCGCCCCGATGGGGCTTAAACCTTAAACCGCCAGGCGTCAATGTTGTATTTTTTCAGGCGGATGCCCAGCATGCGTTCGGTTACTTTAAGCTCGTCGGCAGCTTTGGTAATGTTGCCTTTTGAGCTGACCAGCGCTTCGCGGATTAGCTGTTTTTCGACCTGCTCAACAGTGTACATCATTCCTCCGGAAGCCTTGGTATTGGTCGAATCGGCAGTTTGCAGCGATGGCGGCAAATCGTAGCTGTGAATCACATTGTCCTTACTCAGGATGCATGCCCGCTCAATGCAGTTTTCCAGTTCGCGGATATTTCCGGGCCAGCGGTAAACCATCAACATATTCAGCGCCGATGTGGTAATCCGGATAATCCTTGCGTTGTTCCGTTTGTTGAACTTACCAATAAAATGATCGACCAGCGAAGGAATATCGTTGCGCCGGTCGCGCAATGGCGGCACAAAAATCGGGAACACGTTGATGCGGTAATACAAATCCTCGCGAAACTCGTTGTTCTGGATCAATTCTTCCAGGTTCCGGTTGGTGGCGCAAATGATTCGAACATCAATTTTAATGGTTTCCGTACCACCCAGCCGCTCAAACTCGCGCTGCTGAATCAAGCGAAGCAGTTTCACCTGTGTCGAAAGCGGAATGTCGCCAATCTCGTCCAGGAAAATGGTTCCGCCATCGGCCAGTTCGAAACGCCCCTTTCGTCGGGCTTCGGCACCGGTAAACGCGCCTTTTTCGTGGCCAAACAACTCGCTCTCAATCAACGTATCGGGCAAAGCAGAGCAATTCACTTTAATGAAATTCTTTTTGGCGCGAGGACTGGAGAAATGAATCGAATCGGCAATCAACTCCTTCCCTATCCCACTTTCGCCACGAATCAGCACGGTTGAATTCGTTTCGGCCACCATGCTTACCAACGAATACACATCGCGCATTTTGCCCGAATTTCCAATGATATTTCCGGGCCGGAAATCCACTTCAAGCTGATTCTGAAGTTGAATATTTTTCTGTTTCAAGACCTCCATTTCTTCCAGACGTTCCTGTCGGTTGCGCACACTGCGCGAAATCATCGACCCGATGATCGATAGAAGGCGGTTATCTTCGTCGTATGAAATATGCGGATTATAAATGCGAACCACGCTTAGCGTTCCGGTGACTTTGCCTTCTTCAATAATCGGGTTACAGATAAATGTCAGTTCCTGACCATCTTTGGTAAGCTCTTGCCCGGTGCGGTTCAGGAATAAACTCGATTTCGATATTTTATCGATCACAACCGGTCGCGACATTTCTACTACACGGCCAATAATCCCTTCGCCCAAACGGTATCGCCCACGAGCCTGCTGGGCTGTACTGTAACCGTAAGCAGCTTCAATCATAATGCTTTCAGACTCCCGGTTGAAAATAGTCAGGAAACTCCGCTCGGCATCGAGATACCTGACAACCATCTCCAGAATGCCTGAAAGATCGTTCTTCAGCTCCTTGCTTTGAATCAGCCGCTGACTGATGTCGAAAAGTAAAACAAGCTCCTTGAGCCCGTAACATTCATTGCCTGCTTTCTTGCATTTAAATTCCATACGTTATCATTTTGACAATGAAATTTGATATATACAATCATTTTATACAAATATTCATTAATTAAATCTCATTTTATCAATAAATAAGAATTAAAAAATCATTTTAACAAATACTTAACGGAGCAGAATGGCCAATTCTGATTTGTATTCTACCGGATATCAGAATGATTCTGTTTATTAAAATCAACCGATTTCGAGATAAAATTGAAGGGATTAACGAATAAAATGAATCGACCAAGTCTATCCGACAGATTCGCCAGACGCAAAGCTGAATCTGACAATCAGGATTACAAGTTTTGCGATTTGGGAAATTATGACTACGGTGAAAGGTCTGATATTAAAGACTGTCAAGAATGTAGGTTTGGTGCCCACAAAAAGTGAATAAGAACTTAAACTTAAAATATCTAGCCGTAAGTAACCTTTATGTATCAAATACGAATATGTGTTTATGTGTTGATTGTTAGATTTTTACCAGTCTAAATCTCCCTGGTTTGGAATTTTTAAATTTTAGGAATCACTGGCTTCTGCAATCAACATAAATCTTCAAGTAACAAAATATTAGATTTTGAATTTATCGCGCCGTTTTTGAGATTTTATGAGGTCAAAGATTCTTTAAAAGGTAAAAAAAATGTTAGAAATGATTAACTTTAATATGCGATTTTGTAATATGATTTGAAAAGGAGGTGATATGAAAAGTACTGATGAGATTTCAGAGGCTGATTCATTGCGAAAAAAAGCATTACGGATTCTGCAGAAAAAAACGACTGATCAAAAAACTCCAATGTCAGAAGCTGACGTTTTGAAGTTGGTTCACGAACTCGAAGTTCATCAGATTGAACTCGAACTACAGAATGAAGAACTCAAAATTGCCAAAGAAAGACAAGCAGAACTCGCTACCGAAAAGTACATAGTATTGTACGATTTTGCGCCATCAGGGTATTTCACTATTTCACGCGATGGAAAAATTGTTGATTTAAACCTTAGTGGTGCCAAAATGATAGGCAAAGATCGTTCGCGTTTAAAAAACAGCTGCTTCGGGTTTTTTGTATCAACCGATACGCAGGATATCTACAATAAATTTCTTGCCGATGTGTTTATCCTGAAATTTAAACAAACCTGCGAAATAGCGCTTAAAACTCTTGATGAATTGCCTAGATATGTTCACCTCTCAGGTATTATCGACGAAAAAGAAGATCGTTGTTTGGTAACAATGATTGACATAACTGACCGAAAACAGGCCGAAAATGCTTTGCGGAAAAGCGAAGAAAAGTACCGCGGCATATTTGAAAATGTACAAGACATTTTTTACCAGATTGATTTTAATGGAAATATCATTGAAATAAGCCCATCGGTTAAAAACTACTCTGATTATACCAGGGAAGATTTGATCGGCACGTCGGTTTACAATTTGTATGCTGATTCAGACGAGAGGGAGGAATTCCTAAAAACAATAAATGATAAGGGAGAAGTTCGTGATTATGAATTAAGGTTTAAAAACCAGGCCGGAATTATAAAACATGTATCAGTTAATGCTCACTTGATATATAATTCAGACGGCATTCCCGATCATATCGACGGGCTTATTACGGACATTACCGAGCGTGTTCTTATCGATCAGGAGTTAATTATGGCTAAAGAAAAAGCGGTTGAAAGTGATCGGTTAAAATCAGCTTTTCTGGCCAATATGAGTCACGAAATCAGGACACCATTAAATGGAATTCTTGGTTTTTCGGAACTTCTTGAAGATCCGAAATTGACAGAAGAAAGCCGGCAGCATTACATTAAAGTTATCAGAAACAGCGGAGCCCGCATGCTTAATATCATTAACGATATTATTGATATTTCAAAAATTGAATCCGGACAAATGAAGGTTTCAATATCGGAAACTAATGTAAATGAATTGATGGAAAGCCTCTATTTTTTCTTTAAGCCTGAAGTGGAACGAAAAGGAATGCAACTTTCAGTTAAGAACAGCCTACCCTTCGAAAATGCCAATATTCAAACTGATAAGGAAAAAGTGTATGCAATACTCACGAATCTGGTAAAAAATGCGATTAAATTCACCAATAAAGGTCAAATCGAATTTGGATATGAAATTGTGGGCAGTAATGACCCTTCAGGAATAGCCGAAAAGGACAATAAACCCAAAGAACTGGTATTTTTTGTAAAAGATACAGGCATCGGAATCCCACGGGAAAAGCTTGGAATCGTTTTTGAACGATTCAGACAGGTAAATGAAACGCATACCCGAAATTTTGAAGGTGCCGGATTGGGATTATCTATATCGAAAGCCTTTGTTGAAATGCTTGGCGGTAGGCTTTGGGTAGAAAGTGAGTATGGCAAAGGATCGACATTTTATTTCACCCTACCCTATAATACTGAACCTCAAAAAAAGGTACCTAAGGCAGTTGTTGAAGCCAAATCAGAAGTTCCGGTGAAAAGCAAGTATAAGATAATGATTGTTGAAGACGATAAATTTTCGGAGGTACTGCTTACCCTGGCAGTTGAAGCCATCAGTAAAAAAATCATTAAGGTCAGAAATGGGATTGATGCTGTTGAACTATGCAGGGAAAATCCCGACATTGATTTAATCTTAATGGATATTAAAATGCCGGAAATGGATGGTTATGAAGCGACCAGGCAAATCAGACAATTTAATAAAGATGTGATTATTATTGCCCAAACTGCTTTTGGACAAATTTCGGAAAGGGAAAATGTGCTGGAATCAGGATTTAACGATTATATTGCAAAACCATTGAGTGTAAATTCCGTGGGTTCATTAATCAGGAAGCACTTAATCGAGTCGACATATAGCAAATAAATCCGGGAACCTTTATTCAAAAATGAAATCAAAAATCGATACAGAACAAACAAAACCAACGGAAACTCCCATTCTGAAAGTCATAAAAAAGAACCCAGACGAACCAGCGAAGATTAACTTTCCGGTTGTTGGCATTGGCGCCTCTGCTGGTGGATTGGAAGCATTGGAACTGTTTTTTGAAAATATGCCCGAAGATAGTGGGATGTCCTTTGTTGTAATTCAACACCTCGACCCTAAACATGTTGGAATAATGCCAGAGCTCCTGCAACGAATTACTCCCATGAAAGTATTGCAGGTTACCGATAGGCTCAGAGTAAAACCAAACCATGTATATGTAATTCCTCCAAACAAAAGCATGTCGATTTTGAATGGCGTGTTGCACCTGTTCGAACCGGTTCAATCGCGTGGGTTGCGCTTACCTATTGATATTTTCTTTCGTTCGCTGGCCGAAGACAAACAAGATAAGAGTATAGGTATAATCCTTTCAGGAATGGGATCGGATGGAAGTCTGGGATTAAAAGCAATAAAAGAAAGAAATGGTATTGTGCTCGTGCAAGATCCGACTTCGGCTAAATTTGACGGAATGCCCGGTAGTGCAATTGAAGCTGTAATTGCCGATATTGTTTCCCCTGCAAACGAACTGCCATCAAAACTGATAACTTATCTGAAATTTTATACAGGCAAAAAAAAAGATCGTGAAGCTGAGAGCAAAGTTACCAGTAACCTCGAAAAAGTAACCATTCTGCTTCGGGAGCAAACCGGGCACGACTTTTCGTTGTATAAGAAAAATACCTTGTTTCGCCGTATCGATCGTAGAAAAGGGATTCATCAAATCGATAGTATACAGAATTACGTTCGCTTTTTGCAGGAGAATCCAGGTGAGATAGAAATCCTTTTTAAAGAATTGCTGATTGGCGTTACCAGCTTTTTTCGGGATCCAATTGTTTGGGAATCACTCAGAGAAAAGGTATTTCCTGCTTTAATTGATGAATTTCCAGACGGACATACCATGCGTGTATGGGTAACAGGCTGCTCTACCGGCGAGGAAGCTTATTCGCTGGCTATTATTTTTAAAGAGTCAATGGAAAAGCTAAATACGCATAAAAACATAAGCTTACAGATATTTGCCACCGATCTTGATCCCGACGCCATTGAGGTTGCCCGCAAAGGAATATTTACTAAAAACATTGTTAACGATGTTTCGCCTGAGCGTATTTCGCGTTTTTTTACGGCTGAAGCTGACGGTTATCGGATAAATTCATTAATTCGGGAAATGGTTGTATTTGCAACTCAAAACGTAATCAAAGATCCGCCATTTACAAGACTTGACTTTCTTTCGTGCCGCAACATGCTTATTTATCTGGAGTCTGAATTGCAGCGAAAGTTGATGACCTTGTTTTGTTATAGTTTAAATCCCGGCGGAGTTTTGTTACTTGGAACGGCCGAAACTCTGGGAAACAGTAACGATGGATTTAATGAAATTGATGCCCGCTTAAAAATATACAAACGTTCAGCAACGTTTCGGTTGCCCGAACTTATTGATTTTCCAAGTTCGTTTCACCAAAGCAAAAACAAAATAACAGAAAAACGAATGCCACAAAAATTTACTGAAAATATTCAAACACTTGCCGACCAGATTATTCTGCAAAAGTTTGCCCCTGCCAGTGTAATGATAAACGACAAAGGCGATATTGTTTACATCACAGGGCGTACCGGTAAATACCTTGAACCTGCTGCCGGCAAAGCCAATTGGAACATTTATGCCATGGCGCGCGAAAATCTTCGACAAGAGTTGCCCGTAGCTATTCGCAAAGTGATGCAAAACTACGAACCGGTTGTGTTGAATAAAATTAAGATTGAAAACAGCGGAACTACCTTGTTTGTTGATGTCACCATTCAACGCATTGATAGCCCAAGCCAGCTTCAGGGAATGATTATGGTGGTTTTCACCGACTTGCCGAAAGAGATAGAACCCGACAATTTTCCTCCGCATACAAAAAAAACGGGCTCTATTGGGCGATTAAAGGAACTGGAGACTGAACTTCAGCGCAGGGTTGAAGAACTTCAGGTAACCCGCGAAGAAATGCAAACATCTCAGGAAGAATTGAAATCAACTAATGAGGAATTACAATCAACCAATGAAGAATTGCAATCAACCAACGAAGAACTAACCACCTCCAAGGAAGAAATGCAAAGCCTGAACGAAGAACTCCAAACGGTTAATATGGAATTGCAGAGTAAGGTTAGCGACTATGAGCGGGCAAGTGACGATATGAAGAATTTACTCAACAGTACTGAAATCGCTACCCTTTTCCTTGACAGAGAACTGAATATCCGTCGCTTCACGGACTCAATTACTAAAATATTCAAACTTCGTCATACTGATATTGGCCGGCCATTTACCGATCTGGTTACTGAATTAAGATATCCTAAAATTGGCTCCGACGCTGAAAAGGTTCTTAAAACTCTGATATCTATCGAAACAGTAATCGCAACAAACGATGAAAGATGGTTTACCGTTAGAATCATGCCTTACCGCACAATTGACGACCGCATAGATGGACTGGTGATGACATTTACCGATATTACATTATCAAAGAAAATGGAAATTGAACTGAAAGCTGTAAATGAAGCTCTTAAACAAAGTGGCAAGAATCAACAAAACTAAGCAGCTTTAAATTACCAAACCCAAAAATATCCGCAGGCTGTATCGAGAATTACGATTTTTGATATAGCCTCTTTTATTTAACGAGCCTTACGATTTTAAGCGATTTTATGAAAGTATATGACCCTGTAAAGAATCAGAATATCACTTCTGTCGGAAATTGAATTTAGAATATCCTGAACTCAGTTTAAGGATTGTTTTGCCTGCTGCTTGAGATATGATTTTTACTTCAGATGAGTTCGATACAGAAATGCCATCTTCCAATATCTCCTTTTCTACCTTAGCCGGAAGCACCAATATCGCCGAAGCATTTCAAGTTAAAAAGAAACACTGTAGGCATTTAAAATTGTTTGAATTTCGTAAGTATTGATTTGAATTTTGTTAGAAAAACTGTCAGGAAACAAATTCTTTTGTAACTTGTAGAATTTTAAACCCACAAATAAATGAATAACAACAACTTGATGTTACTAATTGAACAAAAAAGTGCGCAAAATCAGAATCTTTACTACTTAATTTCAAAGCATAATATTTCATTAAGAAAATTAATCCTGCTATTGTTAGTTCTTGTAACTCAAAGCTATCTTGCTTTTTCACAAAACACAGACAATAAAGAGTACAGCCGCTTTGCAGGCGCTGTTATGGTAACCAATAAAGGAATTTCGACAATTCCTTCATTTACATTGGGAAAACCGGCAGTGCAATTCGACCTGCTTATGGGAAAGGGAAAACTCAGTTTCGAACCTCAATTTCGATTTGCTATGGAAGGAAAACCCTGGACTTTTATTTTTTGGTGGCGGTATAAACTTTTGGAAGCACCAAAATTCAATATCAATATGGGAGCGCATCCGGCTATCTCGTTTAAAACTATTCCGGTAATAAGCAATGGCTTTTCAAAAGAGGTTATCGCAGCGCGACGTTATTTAGCCGGAGAATTATCGCCAAATTATTCACTCTCAAAAAGCATAAGCGTCGGGGTTTATTACCTGTATTCTTATTGTATGGATAAAGATGTGGCAAAGCACACCCACTTTGTTTCACTCAGGAGCAATTTCTCAAACATTAAACTTTCCGATCAGTATTTTATGAAGTTCGCTCCCCAAATCTATTACCTGAAGGCTGATAAAGAGGATGGATTTTACATTAACTCTACGCTGACTTTTGCCAAGAGGAATTTCCCCTTTTCGATCTCATCTGTTCTCAATAAAACCATCGAAAGCAATGTCACAGGCAGTAAAGACTTCATCTGGAATATTAGCCTGACCTACGCGTTCAGCGGTAAATATGCCAAGTTGTAGTTCACAAAAATTCGATAAAAAATGGATAAAATTGAAACAATAGAAGAATTTTACCAACGAAAATTCGATTGGATTCCCGAAAATATCCGCAACGAAATAGGGCATTTCAACGTTTTTCAGCACGAACCAGTTGTACCCGGAAAAACAAAGACACTTCCGTATAAAAGGCGTGATTTTTATAAGATTATGCTGGTGATTGGAAATATAAATATGAACTATGCAGATCAGGTTATTTCCGTAAAAAAGCAGGCTTTGTTTTTCTCCAATCCACAGATTCCTTACAATTGCGAAAATCTGGAACGAATTGAAGACGGCTTCTATTGTATTTTCAATCAGCACTTTTTCCATCAATTTGGCGATTTAAATCAATATTCGGTTTTCCAGCCGGGAGGAGATCATGTGTTCGAATTATCGGATGAACAAGTGGTACAAATTACCGCCATATACAAAAGGATGTTTGACGAAATCAAATCCGATTACATTCATAAATACGATGTTCTGCGCAATCTGGTATTTGAGCTGTTGCATTTTGGCATGAAGCTTCAACCACTGGCGAATTTAGACAGGCATCAAATCAGTGCATCCAAACGAATTTCAGTATTGTTTTTAGAGCTTTTGGAACGTCAATTCCCAATTGACGACACGCACCAAAAAATTAATCTTCGCTCGGCTTCCGAATTTGCCAGCCAATTAAATATTCACGTTAACCACCTTAACCGGGCAATAAAAGAAAAGACACTTAAAACAACCTCACAAATTATTGCTGAGAGAATTCTTCAGGAAGCAAAAATTATGCTCCGACACAGCAACTGGAGTGTTGCAGAAATTGCCTATGCATTGGGTTTTACTGAAGTCACCCATTTCAATAACTTCTTCAAAAAACATGTACTGACTAGTCCGACAAAATTCAGGAACCAATAATATCTTTTTCCGAATCGATGCCAAATACTTTCCAATTGAAATTACTGAAATCTCATGGAGATTGAACTCTATTTATGGGAACATCGGAAATCTGATACAGAAATGAACCTATTCACATAAATACTTGTTGCATAATTTATTCAAATAGCTCTATTCTTTAAATTTAATACGTTTTTGTTTGAATTTTGTAAAGAGAAGAC
The DNA here is from genome assembly GCA_963676375.2 of Prolixibacteraceae bacterium. Taxonomy (GTDB): domain Bacteria; phylum Bacteroidota; class Bacteroidia; order Bacteroidales; family Prolixibacteraceae; genus Aquipluma. Next base: position 210,010 of record CAXXPT010000012.1, on the reverse strand, counting down.
CTTATTTAAACTATATGTAAAAGTTAAGTCAGTTTAAAATTCCTCAATCCTATGGCAATATTTAATTTGAAAATTAACACGAAAGAATACCAGGTAGATGTTGATCCTTCGACTCCGATGCTTTGGGTACTCCGGGATCATCTTAACATGGTTGGAACCAAATTTGGTTGTGGGGTAGCGCAATGTGGTGCCTGCACCATTCATCTGAACGGAGAAGCGGTGCGCTCATGCATCACATTTATTTCTGAAGTTGGAAACCGGGAAATTACCACCATTGAAGGGCTCTCCGAAAATGGCGATCATCCGCTTCAAAAGGCATGGATTGAACATGATGTTCCGCAATGTGGCTATTGCCAGAGCGGACAAATAATGACTGCAGCAGCTCTGTTAAAGAAAAACCCTCATCCTACCGATCTGGAAATTGAAGAGGCAATGAATGGAAACATCTGCCGGTGTGGTACCTACACCCGTATTAAAAAGGCCATTAAAACTGCTGCCCATTCGTAATGATTGATTCAAACCTAAAATGATTTAAAAATGACAACAGCAAAAATAAATTTCGGAAGACGATCCTTCATTAAAAGTTCGGCGCTTGCTGGTGGCGGATTGATGTTGGGGTTTAACTGGTTTGCGTCGAATATTGCGCTGGGTAGCGAAGTGGCTGACTTGCCTAAAGAATGGTTTAAAATCAACGGTTATTTAAAGATTGGCGAAAACGGCGAGGTTACTATCATGTCGCCCAACCCTGAAATCGGCCAGAATGTAAAGACCTCTATGCCCATGATTGTGGCCGAAGAACTGGATGTGGACTGGAAACATGTGCTGGTTGAACAAGCACCGCTTGACACTGCTATTTTTAACCGACAGCTGGCTGGAGGAAGTGATTCGATAAAGCAAAGCTGGCCCGGGCTTCGATTGGCCGGGGCATCAGCACGAAAAATGCTGATGGAAGCTGCCGCAAAAAAATGGAATGTATCGATAGCTGAAATCACAACTGAGTTGGGCATTCTGTATCATAGAAAAAGTGGCAAAAAGGCCGGATATGGCGAATTAGCTTCGGCTGCAGCCCAAATACCCGTTCCGAAACAGGTAGAATTAAAAGACCTGAAAGACTTTAAAATTATCGGGACTTCCAGAAAAAATGTGGATGGATTTAAAATTGCGACTGGCCAGCCCTTATTTGGCCTCGATTATAAAAAAGACGGAATGCTCATTGCCATGATCATTCATCCGCCAGCTTTTGGTATGAAACTAAAATCGTTCGATGCAACGGAAGCCAAAACCAAGCCCGGAATTAGAGACGTATTTAAAATTAAAACCTTCAAGGATGACTATAAACCTCAGTGGTGCGATACAACCTCGTTCACCGAACTGATAGCTATTGTTGGGAACTCAACCTGGGAAGTAATGAGCGCCCGGGCATATGTAAAAACAGAATGGGAACCTTTTGCCGATTATAAAATTGCCATGGCTGGCTGGGGAGGCGATCAGCTTATCACTGTTCCTGCCGGACTGGAAAGCACTGCCGATCACAACGAAAAAATGACGGCTGCATCGGCCAGGCCCGGTAAGATCGAACGAAAAGACGGCAACCCTGAAGAAGCCTTTAAAAATGCAACGAAAATAATTGAACGAGTCTATACGGCACCATTTCTGGCACATACACCTATGGAGCCCATGAATTTTTTTGCCGATGTAACTGCAGATAATGCGGTATTGGTTGGTCCTATTCAATCTCCGGAATATATGGAAAAAACCTTGTCAGCACGGCTGGGTTTGCCACTGGAAAAGATTGACATTCAGATGACTCGTATGGGAGGTGGCTTCGGACGACGCTTGTACGGGCACTTTATGGTGGAAGCCGCTTTGATCTCTCAAAAAATGAAGGCGCCTGTAAAGCTGATCTATTCCCGCGAAGATGAGATAACCTTTGGCATTTATCGTCCGGCTTACCATGCTCTGTATCGCGCAGCGCTCGATGCCAACAATAATCTCATTGGCTTTCATGTAAAGATGGGTGGTGTTCCTGAAAATGCACTCCATGCCAACCGGTTTCCTGCCGGAGCCGTTGATAATTATCTGGCCGAAAACTGGGCAATTGAATCAAACATTAGCGTTGGGGCAATGCGAGCGCCCGGCTCAAACTTCAACGCCGTTGCCGAGCAATCGTTTTTGGATGAACTTGCTGAAGCAATGGGCAAAGATCCTATTCAGTTTCGGCTCGATTTGTTGAAACGAGCAAAGGATAATCCGGTAGGAGAAAAAAACGATTATGATGCTGCCCGTTATGCGGGAGTTCTCGAACTGGTACGTGAAAAATCGGGCTGGAATAAGGATTCAACTGGGAAGAAACGAGGAGTTGCAGCCTATTTTTGTCACAGTTCGTATGTGGCCAATGTGGTGGATCTCACGGTTGATAAGGATACGCCTGTCATTCAGAAAGTGTATGCCGCTATCGATTGTGGTATAGTTGTGAATCCAGATGCTGCCATTAACATGACTGAAGGTAGCATAGTGGATGGAATTGGACAGGCCATGTACGGCCAGCTAACCTTCAGTAAAGGTCAACCTGATCAGGATAATTTCGATTCATATCGGCTAATTCGCCATGCCGAAGCCCCAAAAGAGATTGAAGTTCATTTTGTTAAAAATGAAATAAATCCAACCGGGCTTGGCGAACCGCCTTATCCACCTGTAATGGGAGCATTGGCAAATGCCTTATACAAAGCAACCGGAACCCGCTATTATCATCAGCCCTTTATTAAAAACAGCTTCGATTGATTTATTATGACTCACGAAATAAGATTATTGTTTCAGACCTTAAAAAGCTGGCAGAAAATTGGCAAAAAAGCTGTTTTTATTTCGGTAGTTGCGCTCGAAGGTTCATCGTATCGCCGACCTGGAGTTTGCATGATTATGAGTCAGGATGGCGAGATGGTTGGGGCCGTGAGCGGAGGTTGTGTCGAAACTGAAATTGAGCGGCAGGCACAGCGTGTTTTCCAGACCGGCAAAGCCAAAGTAATTGTTTACGATGGACGTTTCCGAATTGGCTGCGAGGGCATCATTCATATCCTGATTGAACCGGTTTCTCTTTCTGATGAACTCTTTTCTGCCTTCGAAAAACAGGTTGAAAACAGACAGCCCATCCGGATGGAAGCCTGGTTTTACCGCGAAGTAGGAGAATACAGTGATGCCGGAACGATGGTAGTTTTGAATGGAAAGAAATATGCACTAAATCCTTCGTTTATAATTGATCAGATTGTTCATCAGGAATGCTTTTCTCAAACCTTAAAACCGCTTTTTCAACTCTATATATTTGGTGCCGAACACGATGCTGTTCAGTTATGTCAGGCAGCCAAACTGCTGGGGTGGAAAGTTATGGTGGTTGCTTCGCCCGACGAATCAAAATCGTGTGAGTATTTCCCGGGAGCCAATACATTGATTTCACCAACATTCGACACCATCGATACGTCGCAAATTGATGAACAAACAGCCGTGGTTATCATGACTCATAGCTTCAATAAAGATGTTCAGTACCTGATGGCTTTGAAAGATACCCAACCTGCATACCTCGGACTGCTTGGTTCAAACAACCGGAGAGAACGCGTTCTTTCGATGCTGCTCGATTACATGCCCGATATTTCGACTGATTTTCTGGAACAGATTCATGGGCCAGCCGGTATCAGCATTGGCGCCGAAAGCGCTTCAGAAATTGCAGTATCTATTCTGGCCGAAATATTGAGTGTGATTCGTCACCAGAAACCCATAGCCCTGTCCGAGAAAATTGGTGCAATCCATGGCTAAAATTCCAATTTTACTTTTAGCTGCCGGAAGCTCCTCCCGGATGGGGCAACCTAAACAGTTGTTGCCCTGGGGTGAACAAACACTCATAGAACATCAGATTCTTACTTTATTGAAAACTGACAATCCGGTAAATGTAGTTATCGGTTCGAATTCAGATCTCGTTATTTCGGTTATTGAGAAATTTCCGGCAACTATTTTCATTAATACTGATTGGAAAAATGGAATGGGCAGTTCCATTTCGTGTGGAATCCGTCAGATCATCCAAAAATTTCCAGATGCAAATGGGGTTTTGATCACACTACTGGATCAACCTTTACTTACAGCTTCCTATTTTGAAAAAATGCTCAGCGCTTTTCTGCCGGGTTCCCGACAAATTTTGGTCTCGCGTTCAGCTTCCAGATGGACGGGCGTTCCAGTGCTTTTTGATCGATGCTATTTTAAGGAGCTTTCAGAATTAGGCAATGATGAAGGTGCAAAAAAAGTCTTTAAACGCCATGAAAAAAGCATAATCTTTTTGGATGGCGGTGAACTTTTGGAAGATTTGGATACACCCCTAGCCTATCAACAATTATTGAATAAATACATCAATAGCAGTTTTTATTAATTCTGTAACCGGTATTCAACAGGAGATAATCCTGTATTTTTCTTAAACATCCGGGTAAAATGTTGCGGATGTTTAAACCCCAATTCATAAGCAATCTCGCTGATCGATTTACCGGGCTCATATATCTTTTCTTTGGCAATGTCAATCAGCTTAAACTGAATGTGTTCCTGTGCCGACTTACCAGTTTCCTTTTTGAGCAAATCGCCCAGATAGTTCGGTGATAAAAACAACTTATCGGCACAGTAACTTACCGATGGAAGTCCATATTCTGTAGCCATATTTTTCGAAAAATATTCATCGATAACCTTTTCGAATTTGGCCAGAATATCTTTATTCACGTTGCTTCGGGTAATAAACTGACGATCGTAAAAGCGCTTGCTGTAGTTGAGAAACAGCTCAAGATAAGATACAATAAGCGTTTTGCTGTGAATATCAATGGCATGTTCCAGTTCGTAGCTAATCTTATCCAGACAATCATTAATAATTGTCCTCTCCCGTGTAGAAAGGTGCAGAGCCTCATTTGCTTCGTACGCAAAAAACGTGTAATCCTTGATGTTCCTGCCGAGGGATGTCCCATGAATCAAATCGGGATGAAACAGCAGCGCTTTGCCTTTTCCCTGCCGCTTTTCGCTTTTATCTTCAAATCCATATACCTGACTGGGTGCAACAAATATCAAAGTTCCTTCCTCATAGTCGTAGGTACTTACACCATAAATCATATCGCCACATTTCAAATCTTTCAGAAATATGGCATAAAAACCCAACTGCATGCGGAAATAATAAAACGGTTCAGTTTTTGAAAAATCGACAATACTAATTAGCGGATGTAAAGTCTCCTGCCCAACCCGGTTATTGTATTCGGTCACTGTGTTCAGCCTAATAATCTCACTCATGGCTCTCAATTGTATTTTATTCTTTGGCAAAAGTAATGAACTCATTCTTAATAAAGTAAAAGCAAATTACAAATCAGTAATTTTGGTATGCAATACCGTAATTTTGGTAATTCAATCCTGATTTTTCCGTCGAAATTTGTGCCTTCAAGTTTTAATGAATTACAAAAAAACAGAGACGAATGAAAGCATTTACTTATCACAATCCAACCCGAATTGAATTTGGCAAAGGAAAAGAAAAAAACATCGGGCAATACATTTCAGAATATGGTGTAAAAAAAGTACTGATTATTTACGGCTCCGAACGTATTAAAAAGAGCGGTTTGTTCGGCACTGTTACCAAGTCATTAGCTGATAACGGAATCAGTTACGAAGCTTTGGGTGGGGTACAAAGCAATCCGGTTTTGACCAAAGTTTACGAAGGCATTACACTGGCCAAATCATCAGGTGCCGAAGCCGTTTTGGCTGTTGGGGGCGGTTCAGTGCTCGATTCATCGAAAGCCATTGCAGCTGGTGCAACTTACGAGGGTGATGTGTGGGATTTCTTTACTTACAAAGCCGTTCCGAACAAAGCACTGAAGATCTTCGACATTATGACCCTGGCCGCTACCGGAAGCGAAATGAACAACTTTGCCGTTGTGACTAAAGAAGAAACCAAAGAAAAATTCAGCCTGGCTGGTGCTGCAACTTATCCAACCGTATCGGTCATTAATCCTGAACTTCAGGCAACAGTGACCAACGAATATTTGGTTTATTCGGCTGCTGACATTTTCGCCCATAGTCTGGATATGTACCTGTCGGCAACCTATTTACCTCAATACATGGCCGGTTATGTCGAAAATATCCTGAAAACAGTTATGCGTACTACCGAAATTCTGCTGGCGGAGCCCGGTAACTACGAAGCTCGCGGCGAATTTGCCTGGGCTGCCACTCAGGCGCTGAATTTCACCACATTTTGCGGTGTGGAAAACAACCGCTACGACACCCATTTTATCGAGCACACGCTTTCGGCTGAATACAACATTGCCCATGGCTCTGGTTTATCGATTATTATGCCTGCCTGGATGAAATGGCAAATGAACAATCTGCCTGAACGATTCGAACAGTTTGCCAAAAACATGTTTAACGTGGAAGGAGCCAATGCCGGTATCGAAGCATTGAAAAATTGGTACTCAAAAATTGGAACTCCGGTAACATTGAAAGAAGGAAACATTCCTGAAGCGGATATCCCGATGCTGGTTGAAAAATTATCGGTAGTGGCCAAAATGTGGGGAGCAGAAGCGCTCTATTCGGAAGACATGATACGAACAGTGCTTGAAAATGCAAGATAAATCTGCTATGAATATTTTTGAACGATTACATGCTGGAAAAGCCGTCCAGAATAACGACCCGTCATTTTCCACAATCTTTGAAATCGTTGCACAAACAAAGAAATTATCAGTGGAAATGAATACTTCCACTGATTTTTCTGAAATACGAAAACTGCTGGGTAAAATAACCGGTTCGGTAATTGATGAGAGTACAAGCCTTTTTACTCCTCTTCACATCAACCTCGGGATTTTTACACGAATAGGCAAGAATGTCTTTATCAACGCCGACTGTTCTTTTCTCGATATTGGCGGAATTACCATTGAAGACGACGTGCTGATTGGACCAAAAGTAAGTTTAGTCACCGAAAGTCATCCGCTTGATCCGGCTGAGCGAAAATCGCTTGTGGTAAAGCCTATTGTCATCAAACGGAATGCATGGATTGGTGCCGGAGCTATTATTTTGCCTGCAGTAACCATTGGCGAAAATGCAGTGGTTGCTGCAGGTGCGGTTGTAAGTAAAGACGTTCCCGCCAATACGGTTGTGGCAGGAATTCCGGCCAAAGTCATTAGAAATATCGATTAAATACGGATATAATAAGAAGAATAACTTTCCATGTAAATATTTGATTTTCGTAATTTGTTGTTTGCTTTTAGTTATTTTTCAGTTTATTTCTGTTTGATATTTGTATCATCATTTAAAATCATAAAATCATGGAAACAAAAATCCAAAAACGCAAATTAGGAAACAGCGGTCTGGAAGTATCAGCTATCGGACTTGGCTGCATGGGAATGAGTTTTGGCTACGGAACAATTTCCGACGAAACGGAAATGATTGCCCTTATTCGGTCGGCTGTTGAAAGCGGAGTGACCTTTTTTGATACGGCTGAAGTTTATGGCCCCTACATTAATGAAGAATTGGTGGGCAAAGCACTGGAGCCCTTCAAAGACCAGGTGGCAATTGCCACTAAATTCGGATTTAATTTTCAGGATGGAGTAAATACAGGTCTCAACAGCCGTCCGGAAAACATTAAAAAGGTAGCTGAGGAATCATTGAAACGGCTCCGGATTGAAGCTATCGACCTTTTTTATCAACACCGTGTTGATCCGAACGTCCCGATTGAAGACGTTGCTGGTGCGGTGAAAGACCTTATTCAGGAAGGAAAAGTAAAACATTTTGGACTTTCGGAAGCTGGTGTACAAGTGATTCGGCGCGCTCATGCTGTGCAGCCCGTTACTGCTTTGCAAAGCGAATATTCGTTATGGTGGCGCGAGCCGGAAGACGAAATCATCCCAACACTGGAAGAACTCGGAATTGGCTTCGTGCCGTTCAGTCCGCTGGGCAAGGGTTTTCTCACAGGCAAGATGGATCAGAATACCACTTTCGACCCCAAAGACTTCAGGAGCACAGTTCCACGTCTATCGCCCGAAAATATGAAAGCTAACATGGCATTTGTTGATCTGGTGGCCACATTTGCACAACGCAAAAATGCAACTCCTGCTCAAATTGCATTAGCTTGGGTATTGGCTCAAAAACCTTGGTTTGTCCCGATTCCGGGGACTACTAAACTGCATCGTTTACACGAGAACCTCGGAGCTTCAGCCATCGAATTCACGACTGATGAGCTTCAGGAAATTAACACCGCATCCTCCGGAATTGCAGTGCAAGGCGATCGGTATTCGGGAGGCAGTGCAAAAATGATTAACAGGTAGTTAAAAAAAGATCATAACCACATAGACACATAGAACACATAGGGAAAGTTTTAAGCATGATAAGTCTATGTGAACTATGAGCCTATGTGGTAAAATATAAGAGAATATGAGCATAAGCGAAACAGCGCAACGAAACCATGAAGAACTTTGGCCCGATTACAAGTCCAAAGCCAAAATTACTGATCCTGAATTGATCGAAGTGTTCGATAATTTTGCGTTCGACGAAGTTATCGGTCACGACAACATGGATACCAAAACCCGCGTGATGATGATTATGGCGTCCACTATTGGCAGTCAGGCTTTAACTGAATTTAAAATGATGGTCAATGCCGCACTTAATGTGGCGGTCACACCGGTTGAGGTTAAGGAAATTGTCTATCAGGCAGTGCCATATGTTGGTATTGCTAAAGTGCTGGATTTCATTTATGCCACCAACGAAATTCTGACTGAAAGAGGAATAAAACTTCCGTTGGAAGGACAATCGACCACAACTCCGGAAACCCGGTTGGAGAAAGGTCTAGCCAAGCAGAAAGAGATTTTTGGCGATATGATTGATCAGTTATACGAAAACTCGCCGAAAGATTTGCTGCACATTCAACATTATTTATCGGCTAATTGCTTTGGCGATTATGTTACACGAAATGGTCTGGACGTGAAAATCCGGGAAATGGTAACGCTTTCATTTCTGATTGCGTTGGGAGGAACCGAATCTCAAATGAAAGGACACATTCGGGGAAATGCCAACGTAGGAAACGACCGCCAGACTTTAATCAATCTGATGACACAGCTTTTACCTTATGTGGGTTATCCAAGAACCCTAAATGCAGTCAGTTGCTTAAACGAAATAATTCCTGAATAGAACAAAAAGATATATGAAAACAACGCATAATGTATTGCTAATCAATATACATTTAAGCTAAGTATTACCAGCAGCTACCACTTTTGCGGATGCGAAATTATAACCGAATATAATTGTTTTGATATTTTCAAGAATGAAAATATTGCGAAAGATCTTGAAAATTATCCGGCACATTTGAAAAGACTGTTTTTAGACAAAAAAAAATGACAAAAAATAAAATCCTTATCGCTTATTATTCACGCAAAGGCCAGAATTATGTAGGCAGCAGAATTGTAAATCTTCCGGTTGGAAACACCGAAGTAGCAGCAAAGATGGCACAGGAACTGACCAGAGGAGATTTGTTTGAAATCCAAACCGTGAAGTCGTATCCGGTTGATTACACCGAAACGACTGAAGTGGCAACCATGGAGAAACGAAACAATGCACGACCTGAGCTTTCCACCCATGTGAATAATATGGACCAGTACGATACAATCATTTTAGGCTATCCAAACTGGTGGGGAACTTTCCCGATGGCTGTGTTTACTTTTCTGGAAGAATACGATTTTACAGGAAAAACAATTATTCCGTTTTGTACACACGAAGGTAGCGGTTTGGGCGGAAGTGAGCGAGACATCCGGAAACTTTGTTCCGATGCAAAGTTGCTGCCAGGGTTAGCCATTCGGGGTGGAAGTGTAAAAAGTGCAGGCAATGCCGTTAAATCCTGGTTATTAAAAATTGTATAACTCAAACAGAAATTACAGAAAAAAATGCTCTGTTAAATCAGTGTTTCCAGCGCGTACTCTGTGGTAAAATAAAACTTTTGTAAATCCGTTGACACGGCAAACTCACGTCAAAATAATCATTTCCATACATTAGTGAGTCCTAAAATGAATGAAATATTCAGGCATCATTTAGTGCATCAAACAATATTGAAAATGATTTTAGCTTTGCTTCGAAATCATATATGTAAGTTGCTACCATCAGTTCATTAATTCCTGTCTCAGCGATAAATTCAGAGAGTTTCTTTCTGAGAGTATCCCGATTTCCTGTAAAAGTGCATGATAACATACTATTTACCAACGAACGTACTTCCGGAATTTGAAAGCTTTCGGGTAATGCTCCTGGTGGCATTAAAGGGCTGCGTGTGTTGGTAATTACCCCAAGAAACATTCGGTGTAAACTGGTAACTAAAAATTCAGCTTCTTCATCGGTATCAGCGCCCAAAACATTAATACAGGCCATCACATAAGGCTTCTCTAATTGCTTCGATGGCCTGAAATTTTTACGGTAAATATCGATGGCCGTACGAAATTGTCCCGGAGCAAAATGAGCCGCAAACGCATAGGGTAATCCCATTTGGGCTGCAAGGTGCGCGCTATCGGTGCTTGAACCCAAAATCCATACAGGAATATCCAATCCTTCACCAGGAAATGCACGTACTTTTGCTGCTCGGTTGTCGCTACTGAAATAGGTTTGCAGTTGCTTAACATCCGAAGGAAAATTATAAGTTGCATCCATATTATTTCGTCTGAGTGCCATTGCTGTAAGCTGATCGGTTCCGGGAGCCCGGCCCAGGCCTAAATCAATCCTTCCGGGATAGATCGTCTCCAATGTCCCGAATTGTTCAGCAATAACCAACGGACTATGATTGGGCAACATTATTCCACCCGACCCCACCCGGATACTATTTGTCTTTCCGGCTACATGCCCGATAAGTACCGATGTTGCAGAACTTACAATGTGCTCCATATTATGATGTTCGGCCATCCAAATACGTTTGTAACCAAGAGATTCTGCATGTTTAGCTATTTCAACCGTACTTTCAATGGCAGATGCCGAACTTCCACCCTTAACCACTGTGGCCAGTTCAAGAACAGATAATGGTATTTTAATCATTAATGGTGTCTTTAAATTACATGCTTCAAACCCAGAGAATGAGTATAGAATTTATACATGAATAAACTAACGCATGCTGAAGCAAATAGTTTACATTGAAGTATCTGTCAACAACCGAAAAGCAATCACCTTGCTCCGTAAATTCACATCCGGCAGACCAATAAAAATTACTTTTTGTTAATAGATGGCGAAGTGTTTTTGAGCCTACTACCTCATTTTTATCAGGGTCAGGCTCACCAAAAACGAGTATTCCATGTAGGTTATTCCCAATCGTGGATAATTCCTGCTCCATTGGTCGAAAGATGCGTAACCCATCCGTCTTCCATCAAGGCAATTAAGGTGGGCGACATGCCATTTTTAATGGTGTGTGCACCAAAAGTGAGCATCACTGATTTCCCTTCCTGACGTGCCAATCGGATTCGTTCAGCAGTTTTTTCAATCAACTCTTTACCTTTTCCTGACAGGTTTTTGGGCTTATCGGTCACCGGAATGCGGTAGTGCACTACTTTTTGTGAAGAATAATTTTACACCCAATAATGGAAGGCTGAGTGTTTATTTTGTATCACACATTAGACGGCCAGTTCTGATCCAAACCACTTATTTTTGTTCTTTGAAAATATCGTAGGTGATATTAAAACGATTAAATGAAAATCGTATAAATTATTTCTTTGCCTTCTTTAGCTTTTTGATGCTGGCCTTCATTTTTTTAATTGCCTTTTCCAATTCGTCTTTCAAATCTTTAAGTTTGCTTTTTTTAACCTCTTTTTTCTTCGCTTTTTTTACTTTCTTTTTCAGCTTATCAACTTTTTCTTCCGACTGTTTTGTGGTTTTCTTTGCAACTTTTATCTTTTGCTTTTTATCGGATTCAGGTTTTTCCTTTTCTTCCTTCAAATCAATCGCAACTACATTTTGAACCATCGGTTCAATTTCAGCTTTTTCCTTTTGGGGTGATTTTACAACGACGGTTTTAGTAGCAGCTTTTGTTTCTCTTTTACTGGCCGGTCTTACCTCCTTCGTATCTACTATGTTTTCAGTTAAGGTCTTTGATTGTTTTGCTGTAGTCGATTTTGTTGTTCCTTTTTCAGAATCGTTTTGATCGACTGCAGCCTCTTCTTCTTCAATTTTGTTTAAATCTTTCATGTTTAATCGTTTATTATATTTTGCTAAGGTAGTGTTTAATAAATTGATAATCAGTATTTTGTGTCTTGTTATTTAAACTTAAGTTGTTACAATTCAATTATTTGTTTCAGTTTAATTTCAATTCTTAACCAATCTGCAATGCAGTGCAATCATTGTTTAGTTGTTTAATAACTTTTGCTCACCACTTTGGTAACAATCTCCTAACTTATAACACTCAGGTCTTCATTAAGTTTGAATTGAATTATTTGGCCTCTAATATGAGATTCTTGATTGTTACGAAGATGATTCGTTTAATTCACAATTGGTTCATTACAACTGGAAACAGAAAAGCACGAATCTTCGGCAGGAGGTGAACAGAAAGTCGCTTCAGGAAAATGAAAGTTCTATATAAAACTCATAAATATGGAATTAACCGGATTATTAACTGAAGGCGACATCAATTTTACAGAAGAACGCCTGAAATGGAATCAAAAAATTACTGATCCACTTACCCGACAGATTCTGGCTGACGATGCGCGTTATTTTCTGCATCAGTCTATGTCTACTCCATGTCTGGATGTGTTGGAGAGCTGTAAAGGAAGCGGGATGCAAACTATCTCCGGAAGGCAATTACTCGATTTCCACGGAAACAATGTTCACCAGCTCGGCTATGGAAACGATTATGTGATCAGCAAGATAGCGGAACAACTAGAGAGTTTACCATTTTCGCCGCGTAGGTACACTAATCAACCAACCGTTGAGCTTGCCCGAAAGTTTGCTGAGCTATTACCTGGAAACCTGAACCGGAGTTTATTTGCCCCGGGCGGAACTTCGGTTATTGGTATGGCATTGAAACTTGCCCGTGTGGTTACCGGGAAATACAAGCTCGTGTCGCTTTGGGACTCCTTTCATGGCGCTTCGCTCGATGCAATTTCAGCCGGAGGAGAGGCTATCTTCAAAAAGCATATGGGGACAATGATGCCTGGAGTTATCTGCATCCCGCCGCCAACCACTTATTTGGGAGTTCTTGGTGATACCGATGCAGACCAGCTAAATTATGCCGACTACTTAGAATATGTGATTGAAAAAGAAGGCGACATTGGAGCTTTCCTGATTGAAACCATACGGAATACCGATGTGCAAATTCCATCGAAAGCTTACTGGAAGCGGGTTCGTGAAATATGTACAAAACATGGAGTTCTGCTGATACTCGACGAAATCCCAATAGCTCTCGGCCGTACAGGAAAAATGTTTGCCTTTGAACATTTCGGTATTGAACCAGATATTATCTGTTTGGGCAAAGGACTTGGTGGTGGTATCATCCCATTCGCTGCCATGATCGCCCGCGATAGTTATAATGTGGCGCAAGATATATCGCTTGGGCATTATACCCACGAAAAAAGCCCGCTGGGAAGTGTAGCTGCCCTTGCAACATTAAATTACATCGAAAAGGAGAATCTTCTTCAGAAAGCGACAGATGATGGACTTTGGTTTGGAAATGAACTCCACAAACTGAAAGAACGGTTCCCGATAATTGGAGACGTACGAGGTCTCGGACTTCTCTGGGGAATTGAACTGGTGAAGAATAGGGAAACAAAGGAAAAGGCAACCCAACTCGCCGAACAAATCATGTACGATTGTATGGCTCACGGATTGAGTTTTAAGGTTTCACAAGGAAATGTGCTTCAATTATCTCCGGCGCTTACCATCGACAGGGACGATCTGCAAAAAGCAATATCCATTCTTTCAAGTGCTTTAAGCAATCAAACGATTAAAAATTTATAAAATGTGTAGTAAAATATTAATCGAAGATTAATCCATTAATAATCATATTACAACATAACAACCAGACCTTTGTAGTAATAAACAAACAGTCCAAATATGAAAACAAGATTACTATTCGCAGTTATTATTTTCTCTTCGGTATGTGGGAACGTAATTGCACAAGATGCTTTAGCAATGAATTTTACAGGCGATACCAAATCAACCAAAACCGCTGTTGCCGAATTACCTAGCTTTAAGTTCATGGCATCATCGAACGAAGTTGATTTGAGTTCTGTTTCGAAAGAAATGATCAGCGAACATGTACTTGGAATCAGGATTTCCGAAAAATTGTATTTGCTCGAAGCCAAATATACCTATCAGGTACCAATTGTACCCGGAAATCCCCAAACCCGCACCATGGTTCGCAAGCCTGTCATATACGATGCCGTAAGGAAGATTGAACGCAGCCTGAAAAAACAAGTAAAAAAAGGTGAGATATCGACTGAAGTCGCATCCGGAGAATTTGATAAAGTTCTGGATGTTGCCTTTAATGTGTTGACAGCAGAAACCACCAGTTTCGAAAAAGCAATCACCGAAACCAATGATGTAAATTCGCTTACAAACCTATTCACCAAACGTGTAACCCTGGTATTTTAAACATCCCCGAAACACGATTTTCAGATTATTGATTCTAATGGTTTTTACAGCACTTAAAAGCTGTAAACAGCCATTTCTATGTCTAAAAAATTGAAGAGTATTAATTCTAACCACATTAAAATGCAAAAATTTATCTTATTAATTATCACATTCCTAATGATTGAATCTTCAGTATTTGCCCAAAAGGCAACTGTTGAAGGGACGGTAAAAACCAGCAATGGAGAGAGTCTTCCAAGCGCAACCATACTGGTAAAAGGAACTACTACCGGAACCTTATCTGACATCAACGGCCATTTCGCCATTAAAGCAGAACCGAAAGATATTCTGGTAGCATCGTATATCGGTTTCGAAACTAAAGAGATTACTGTTGGCAATCAAAGTGTAATCAATATTACTTTAGAAGATTCGAAACAGGAAATCAAAGAAGTTGTTGTAACTGCTTTGGGTATTGTTAAGGAAAAAAGCACAATCGGTTTTTCCATTCAGGATGTTAAAGGTACAGAGTTGGTCAAAGCCCGGGAACCTAATGCCATTAATGCACTGACAGGAAAAGTAGCTGGTCTGACCATTGGCGCATCTTCTGAAATTCTGGGAGCCCCATCAGTTCTGCTTCGTGGAGCAGCCCCACTTTATGTAGTTGATGGAGTTCCGGTTCAGACCGATACCTGGAACATTAATCCTGATGATATTGAAAGCTACACCATATTAAAAGGTCCTACCGCTGCTGCTTTATACGGATCGAGGGGACAATACGGTGCCATCCAGATTACCACTAAACGTGGGACTACTGACAAACGTGGCTTCTCTGTCGATTTTAATTCAAGCACCATGGCCGAGAGTGGCTTTTTGGCCATTCCAAAAGTTCAGGACGAATACGGGCCTGGCGACCACGGAATCTATGCATTTGCTGACGGTAAAGGTGGTGGATTGAATGACGGCGACTACGATGTGTGGGGGCCTAAATTTGAAGGTCAATTGATACCACAATACGATGGACAATATACACCGGGAACTTCTTACACAACTACTTTTGCCAACGGTTCAACTTATACCGGTAATATTAAACCAACGGCATATGTCGCACGTGGGAAAGATAACCTGAAACGTTTTCTTGAAACCGGACTGCTTTCGAACAACAGTCTTGCCCTTTCGGCCAGCGGCGATAAATACGATCTTCGTTTCTCTGCCTCTCACAGCTACCAGAAAGGTATTGTACCAAACACTTCACTTAATATTACTAATTTCAACCTGACAGGTGGTTATAACGTCTCAAAAAAGCTTCGTATTAGTTCAAACTTGGCATATAGCCGCCAATACACGCCCAATGTTCCTGACGTAAGTTATGGTCCGAATAGTATTATCTACAACATCATTGCCTGGGGTGGCGCCGACTGGAACATTGATGATATGCGCAACTACTGGCAACCCGGCAAAGAAGGCGTTCAATCGGTTTATGCCGAATACCAGCGTTACCACAACCCTTACTTCATGTCTCACGAATGGTTGCGCGGACATTACAAAAACGATATTACCGGAAATGCAACCCTATCATATAAATTCAGTGATTACCTGAGCCTGCAGGCTCGCACAGCCATTTCAACCTACGATTTATTCCGGTCAGAAAAACTTCCTTATTCGGCACACCCATATGGCCGCGAAGCTGGTGAGGGAGATTACCGCGAAGACAAGCGTAACCTGTTCGAAAACAATACTGACGTACTTTTGTCGTACGACCGCTATGTGGTTCCAAAGCTTAATTTACATGCTACCGCTGGGGGAAATATCCGTTCATACAGTTTCAGGAGCAGCTATGCCACAACCGATTATTTAAATGTTCCGGGGTGGTATAACCTGAGTAATTCTAAAAATCCGGTAAAATCATTCAACTTTTATGCTCCAATGCAAGTATTGAGTGCCTACGCAACTGCTGATATGACTTACGACGAATTCCTCACCTTGTCGTTGACAGGCCGTGCCGACAAAAACTCGACTTTACCAACCAGTAACAACACGTATTTCTATCCATCGGTTTCAACCAGTATCGAGTTGTCAAAATTGGTGACCATCCCTACCGTAAAATCATGGAAACTGCGAGGTTCGTATGCTAAAGTCGGTGGCGCATTAACATCAAGCACTATTGGTCAATTGTGGGTTCCGGGTTATGGTGGAAACTATTATTCACCTTACGATGGCCCATCATTCCAGAACTCTGCTTCATACTCCATCGGTCTGATTCAGGGAAAACCAGCCGCCTCATATACCAACACCATTTCGAATCCAAACCTGAAACCGA
This sequence comes from Prolixibacteraceae bacterium, assembly GCA_963676375.2. GTDB lineage: Bacteria > Bacteroidota > Bacteroidia > Bacteroidales > Prolixibacteraceae > Aquipluma. Next base: position 193,122 of record CAXXPT010000012.1, on the reverse strand, counting down.
ACTCAAGCTCAGCATGGGAAGTTGGAACAGATATGGCTCTCTTCGAAAACAAGCTCATGTTCGATGTAACTTACTTTTCGAGCATCGACGGCCCTCAAATCTTTTCCTTGCCAATTTCAGGAGCAACCGGATATTCATCGGCGTTAGTGAATGGAATCAAAGTCCAGAGAAAAGGTGTCGAAATTAATGTTTCAGGTTCACCAGTGCATAAAGTAAACGGCTTTAGCTGGGATATATCTGCAAACTATTCAACCAATCAGCGATATCTGAAAGAGATATACCCCGGAGTAGACAAACTGAATATCTATTTAAAAGTTGGCGACCGCATGGATAAAATGTATGGGTCAGACTTTGTGAGGACAGCGGATGGTAAAATTATCAACGACGCCAGTGGTCGCCCAATTCGGAACTCAGTTGCTCAATATCTTGGTAATGCAAACTCAGATTGGGTTGGAGCGATAAACAACACGTTTTCATACAAGAATTTAAGCCTGAAAGTTCAGTTCGATGGCCGATTTGGTGGGCATATTCTCGACTATGTTGAAAAGAAAACTTACCAGGGTGGAAGGCATATCAATACGGTTCTAGGCGCTATGGGTGCTGCTCGTATTAACGACACAAAAGGCATAAAATCATACGTTGGCGAAGGCGTCGTTGTAAGCAACGGACAAGCTATCGTGTACAATTCTGACGGTCAGGTTACCAATTACGACAAACTGCAATTTGCGCCCAATACAACTGCAACTTACCTGCAAGACTATATTAGCCGTTACTATGGAACCGATGTTGCAGACCGCATTAGCCGCACTTTTGTGAAATTGCGTGAGGTGGTTTTAACCTATACTATTCCACAGACGGTCTTAAGTAAAACATTTATTAAACAGGCGAATATCTCGTTTGTAGGCCGCAACCTCTTGTACTTTGCTGAACGGACCGATATCGATATCGAACAGTATGCCGGAGGTGATGGTTCTTCAGGACTTCAAACCCCAACAACGCGTCGCTTCGGTTTTAACCTGAATATCAGCTTCTAATCCCAAATTTAACTTACAAATTCTCAATAACACAGAAATGAAGAAAATAATCATATTTATGATGGTACTCGCGGTTGCGCTATCATCATGTCAAAAATTCGAAGATCTTGAAAAAGATCCGAACCGTCCGGGCGAAGTGCCTCCATCATTGGTTTTTACCAACCTGCTCTCTAGTATGTATTATGCACCCTGGAACGACGAAATGCGCTGGAACCAGTTCTATTGCAGTAACTACGCTTATTACGACGATCAGGAATACGACTGGACAACAACAAATTTCAATTATAACCAGTTGAAGAATGTGAACCAGATGATTTCAGAAGCGACACGTGTTGGTTTGACAGCAAACAATCCATATTCTGCCATCGGTAAATTCTTCAAAGCTTATTTCTTTGTTGACATGAGTATGAAACTGGGCGATGTACCAATGACAGATGCCTTGAAAAGCCTTGAAAATACAACTCCAAAATATGATACGCAAAAAACTGTGTTTAAACAGGCACTTGCGTGGCTCGAAGAGTCAAACTCTGAACTTCAAACGCTTATTAATAGCGGAGATCAAACTTTAAGCGGAGATTTTATGCTTGGCAACGACCTGAAGAAATGGCAAAAAGTAGTGAATAGTTACAAACTTCGCGTCTTAATTACTTTGAGCAAAAAAGAGTCTGACACTGACCTGAACATCAAAACTTTATTTGCAAATGTGGTGAGTAACCCAACCAAATATCCGGTAATGACTTCACTTGATGATAACCTGAAGTTCACTTACAACAGTTCGACTGATAAATATCCACTAAATCAGGACAACTACGGGCAAACAGCTACCCGTAACAATATGGCGGCAACTTACCTGAACACACTGGCTTCCCTGAAAGATCCACGCACTTTTATTGTGGCAGATCCGGCCCTTGCTAAAATTAAAGCCGGGTTAACCGCTTCTGACTATGCCGCCTATGTTGGGGCAAGTTCAGGCGAAAGTTTAGACGATATGTCAACCAAAATGCTGAATGGCGAATATTCCCCAATCAGTAAAAGCCATTATTATAGCTCGTACCTTGGAGAACCTTGTATCCAGATTGGTTATTCCGAAGTATGTTTCAATATTGCCGAAGGTATAAACCGCGGATGGGTTTCCGGAAACGCTGAAGATTATTACACTAAAGGCGTTAAAGCATCGTGGACCTTTCATGGAGTAACCGATGTTGAAACGAAATGGGCTGCATATTCTGCGCAACCAACGGTAAAATTGAGTAGTACGGCAGCTATTGCTTTGACTCAAATCCTGACACAGAAATATCTTGCCTTCTTCCAGAATTCAGGATGGGAAGCTTACAACAATTACCGTCGTACAGGTGTACCAACTTTCCTTACCGGCGCCGGTACTGCAAACAGCGGACGTATTGCCAAACGCTGGCAATATCCAAGTTCTGAACGGACAACCAATGCAATCAATTACAAGGCTGCACTGACAAGTCAGTTCGGCGCTGAAACCGATGATATCAATTCCGAAATGTGGATCATTAAATAAGCATCATCTTTCGCACATATTCCCCTTTTTAAATTGCCCTGACAGCTTTTGCTGTCAGGGTTTCACAATAAAAACAATCACTCAAAACATTGATATACAATATGAATAAGCTCAATAATATAAAGGCAGTCATTTTCGACTGGGCCGGAACAATCATCGACTATGGCTGTATGGCACCAACGCAGGTGTTTATTGATGTATTCAGGAAAAAAGACATTATCCTAAGCATGGAGGAGGCCCGCACTCCTATGGGCTTGGCAAAAAAAGACCATGTCCGTGCGCTATTCCAACTTGATACGGTGCAGAAACAATGGCTGGCCGAATATGGCCGGATGCCTTCAGAAATCGATATCGAAAACATCTATTCAGAATTGGAGCCAGCATTGGCGGCAATTGTAAAAGACTACTGCGACCCGATTCCCGGAGCTATTAAGTTGATCAAGTCGCTACAGGATCAAGGTATTAAAGTAGGAACTACCACAGGATATGTAGAAGAAATGATGAATAATATCATCCCAATTACCTCTGCTATCGGATTATTACCCGATGCAATAGTCAGCTCATCTGAAGTGTCAGCTGGTCGGCCGGCACCTTGGATGATTTACCTGAATTGCGAAATTATGGAAGTCTATCCACTCAGTCAAATGGTTAAAATAGGCGATACAATTGCTGACATTCAGGAAGGTAAAAATGCCGGAATGTGGACCATTGGGCTAACCAAGTCAGGAAACGAACTGGGATTGCCGCTCGCTGAAGCCAAAGCAGCCGACCCAATTTGGTTAGCCGAAAAGATTGCCCTTGCCGGACGAAAATTATTGAATGCCGGAGCCGATTTTGTAGCTGAGGGCGTTTGGGACTGCTGGCCGATTTTGGAAGAAATCGACAGCCAAATTGAGGCAAATATCACAATCGACAGGCAGACTGAACCCACCATTTCAAAAGGAAAAAACCGGTTTAGTTATTTCCCCATGTTCTTTTGATTAAAATAACCATGGCCAAAGTTATTTCGCCCGAAATGAAAAAGTGGAGGCTGCAAATCTTTGCCGTCACCTGGCTTGCCTATTTCGGGATGTATTTTTGCCGAAAGAATTTTAGCGTAGTCATGCCGGTATTGAGCCGCGAACTGCACACCTCGAAGGAAGAATTTGCAATTGTAATTACCGTTTACAGCCTGATGTATATGATTGGCCAGTTCCTGAATGGCTATCTGAGCGACCGCCATGGGCCACGACACATTGTTGGTATCGGGCTTTTACTTTCGGTAATTTCAAACCTGATGATGGGATGGATGGGAACAGTTGGTTCATTTCTTTTCCTGATGGGATTAAATGGATTTGGTCAATCATCAGGATGGTCGGGTCTGATTAAAAACCTGACTCCGTGGTTTAAAAAGAAAGAACGTGGCGTGGTGATGTCGTATTGGACAACCTGCTACGTGATTGGCGGAATGGCCGCAACAGCATTTGCAACCTACTGGCTAAGCAATCAAAGCATCATGGCCGATTTATCGTGGCGCAGAGCATTTCTGGCTCCTTCCCTACTGTTGCTTGCCGTTTCCTTTGTTTATATCGTGATGTGTCGAAATAGTCCGTCCGACGTAAAACTCGAATCCTTCGAAAAAAACACGGACACACCAAAAGGTAAACGAAAAGAAAAGGCAGCACAAATAGCTGTATTGAAAAACGGAGCCGTTTGGATTGCTGCAGCAATGTATTTTTTTGTCAAGTTTACCCGGTATGCCTTTCTTTTCTGGCTTCCGCTATATTTATCCGAAGCCTTAAAATATTCTGATCAACAGGCGGGTTATACCTCAATTGCGTATGAAGCATTCGGATTTTTTGGAATACTCGCAGCTGGTTATGCTTCTGATTACCTGTTCAAATCACGCCGTTTTCCCATTAGCTCAATTATGCTTTTTGGTTTAGCCTTCGTGTTGTACCTGCAACCTCATCTTAGTCCGCTTGGAATCATCCCCACCATAATTTCAATCGGGATGATTGGCTTTTTCACGTATGGCCCCGACTCGCTAATGTCGGGTGCGGCAGCAATGGATATAGGAAAAAATCACGGCGCAGCCCTGGCTGCCGGGCTTATCAACGGAGTAGGCTCTGCCGGACAGTTGCTATCGCCTATTGCAGTAGCCTATATATCGGGCAAATATGGATGGGATGCCCTTTTTGAGCTGTTTGTGTTAGTGGCATTAATCGCAGCCATGTTGCTTATCCTGAAATGGAATTACGGCAAAGAAAATCAAGAAGGAGACTTTGAAAATGCAGTGACACTTACGCCTGAATTATCAACAGTGATCAAATAAAAACAAATCAATATGGACAATAAATTATTTACCCCCGGACCATTAAACACAAAATCGTCGGTTAAAGGAGCCATGTTACATGACATGGGTTCGCGCGACGCAGAGTTTCTTAATGTTGTGAAAGAAATTCGTAGCGAATTGCTCAATATTGCCGGATTAACACCGGAAGATGGGTATGATACCGTGTTAATGCAAGGCTCAGGAACTTTTGGTGTAGAGTCGGTCATTTCAACGGTAATTCCCAGTTACGGACACTTGCTGATCCTGACCAATGGAGCTTATGGCGACCGTATTAAACTGATGGCCAAAGTTTATGGGCTTAAAACAACAACATTAAAATACAGGGAAAACATTGTTCCACCGGTAAAGGATGCAGAAGAGATACTGATTAAAGATGAAACAATTACACACATCGCTATTGTGCATTGCGAAACAACAACCGGCATTTTTAACGACATTAAAGGAATTGGATTACTGGCTAAAAAGTTCAGCAAGATCTATATTGTTGATGCGATGAGCAGCTTTGGCGCTGTTCCGATCGATCTGAAAGCGCTCGATATCGATTTTCTGATTTCATCGTCCAACAAATGTATCGAAGGCGTTCCCGGATTTTCGTTTGTTATAGCTAAAACCCAAACGCTCGAAAACTGCATTGGTCAGGCCAGAACGGTCTCTCTCGATTTATATAGCCAGTGGATTGACATGAAAAAGAGCAACCAATTCCGTTTCACCCCGCCAATTCAGGCAATATTGGCATTCCGCAAAGCTATCGACGAATTAAAGATAGAAGGAGGAATTAAAAAACGAGCCGAACGATACATGAAAAATTACAATCTTCTGATCGAAGGAACAAAGATGTTGGGCCTGAAAACTTATCTTGATCAAAAAGATCAAGGTTATATCATTACTTCATTCCTTTTCCCAGAGAATCCAAATTTTGATTTTACGCGCTTCTACGAAAGCCTTCACCAGCGCGGTCAGGTCATTTATCAGGGAAAACTCAGTGACACCAACTGTTTTAGAATAGGCAACATTGGTCAGTTGTTTCCCCGGGACATTAAGAACCTGTTGATTGCGATTGAAGAAGTGTTAATAGAAATGGGACAAAATGGTCAAAGTGCAACTAAAAATTCAGTTCCTCATTCGAACAATTCAAAAATTACTGAGGTTCAATTTTCGTAATTTGACTCTTTCCCTTTTATAAATTTCGACTGATTTTTGTCGTTTAACAGAAAATGGTCTTGAATTTCACATGAATTCAAGATCATTTGAGTTAGTAATGATAGGTTCAATACATCGTAGAAATCCTACATCGAAACACTATTCTGACTGTGCTTTGTGAAAACACAAAACCTCTCCCGTTTAAGGAAGAGGCCTGAGTTTAATCGAATAAAACAAGCCCGTTGAAAAGATATGTTATTTTGAGGCCTGAAGTTCAATTTTCACCAGATTTGATTTCGAATCAATCCGGAATGTTTTTTCGCTTTTATTGTATGAAGTATAAGAAGCAATTAGCTTACAATCACCTGATTTAACATTGTCAATCACAAAATGACCGTCAAAATCAGTATAAGTTTTTTTGTCAGAACCTTCAACCTTTACTTCAACACCAACTAATGCTTCGCCTGAAGCTTCGTCGATAATGTTTCCACTCAAAGAAAAAATTGCAGCTTCTGCCTTAGAATCTGTTTTTACTTCTGTTTTAGAATCCGCTTTTTCAGCAAATGCCGATGTTGTTGCAAATGCGACAAGAAGGGCAAAAATTACTTTTTTCATAACTTGTATTTTTATTTATAGTTTCCGAATTAATACTTTCAAAAGTAACGCTGACTAATTAAAGCGGAATTAAGCATCAGTTAAAATATTATTACAGATAACAGATTTCAAAAAGTTCGAAGGATTAATTGAATACAAAAAAATTACAAATCGCTGTTTTTATACCGAAATTGATTTTGCTGACTTGAATGCCGATCGTCAGGAGCGAAATATTTTCGTAACAATGTATTATTTCACTTTTGGTTTTTCAGGATACTCGCGTTCGCTGACTATCTCACCGTTTTTGCCAAATTTTCGCCAAATGCCAACTTTCTCGCCCATGTTGTAATGCAACTCATAGAGCAAACTGCCCGTTGCATCCCAAATCATCCAGGCGCCGTGCTTAAGTCCGTCCTTGTAGTTGGCTAATCCAATCAGCACTTTTTGTTCGTTATATGTGATCCAGGAACCATGCATCAGGTTGTTTTTATACGATCGCACTTCATTCAACTGCCCATTCTCGAAATAAACATTTACGGTGCCATTCTTCAACCCGTTTTCAAGGTTCATTTCAATTTTGGTCTTGCCATTCGGGAAATGAGTAATGTATTTCCCAGTATAAGCGACACTGTCGGCATAGTAAATGCCATCTATTTCTTTCAGTTCCTGGGCTTTGGCTGCAAATGCGAAAAGGCCGATCATGACTATTAACAAACTGATTTTCTTCATGGTGCAATTCTATTATTTAAAATTCCGGAATAAATCGTTCCGTAAAGTTATTGTTTTAAAAAGAGCTTCATTGGCGAAATGCCAATGAAGCTCCATATTAAATTTTATTATTTTATTCCTTATTTGGAAATCATTTTAACCGATTGCTGAGAATCAGAAGTAATCACTTTGGCAATATAAAGTCCTTTTGGAAGTGCTGAACCATCGAATTCGAAACGGTGAGTACCTTCAGTTAAATTCCCTTGTTGAAGAATAGATACTGTACGTCCTGAAATATCAGTTACTAATATCCGGACGAATGAACTCTTTTCAAGTTGAAGTTCGATGTTTGTAGTTCCGGTAAAAGGATTTGGATAGCTTACCAAACTGGCTTCGTTTGCTATTATTGGATTTACCGCTGTAATAAACCAGTATGATGCATTCTGAACCGGTGAGTCGCTTGCAGGTTGGAAATTTGGACTGGCAAAATTAAAAGGATCAGCGATTTTCACATCGGTGTTGTTTGTGAATACTTTGTTCTTGCGTGTTGCTGCTTTATACCAGGTTTCCATGGTTGCAGCAGTCATTACGGTTGCGTTTGGATCCTGAATAAAATAATCGCCACGAATACCGGCCATAATACAATTCTGAACTGTTAGAAGATCAGTGTTTGCAGCTGTTTGACTACCGTCTGATTCAATACGAAGTCCTTTTCCCCAACCTAAGAAGGCTGTGTTATAGATTTGCAAACGGGTGTTGCGACGTAAACGCATGGCTGAGCCATCGGCGTGTTTAGCCGATAAAGCGGCAGGGTCGGTTGCGCTTTTTGCAGGACCGAATGCACTGATATTGCTGAATACTGCGTGAGTAAACGGTAATGCAGTACTTCCGGCAGCATCGTTATCCGATTCGAAGGTATTGGCTGCATCGGTGTCAACAATATTGGGGTCGCGTAAAGCAATACCATATTGTACCATTCCACGGTAACCGTTATCGGTATCAAAATCATCGTCTTCAGTTTTGTACGAAATCAGGTATTTGGCATTTACTGTTCCGCCAAACCATTCGTAAGCATCATCTCCTGAATAAGACACCTGGATGTGGTCGATTGTGGTTCCGTTACCCACAGAACAAAGGGTTAAACCATTGATTTCTGATCCGGTAGCAATTTCGTAACCGGCAAATTCGATACGAACAAATTGTAAAGTTCCAGAGTTATCGCTATCGTCTGATCCACCATATTGTGAAGTAATACCACCTTCGGCTGTACCAATGCCTCCAGCGATGTTATTTTTTGCATTTCCGCAAATTACAACACCACCCCAGTTACTGGTTGTACGTAAACCTGCAGCCTGATTTGAAGTAAATACAATTGGGCTGGAACTTGTTCCAACAGCATTGATTTTACCACTGCGCTGGATAATCAAAGCACTTTTTTCAGTACCACGAATTACAGTTCCGGCACTAATTGTCAGGGTTGCACCTGCATCAACATAAACCCAACCATCGAGTTTAATCACCCCGCTCCAGGTTTCATTAGCATTGATGTGAGTTCCGGTTGCCATGGCAAACTGTCCGTTTCCTTTGGTCACAGTTGCATCAGCATACGCTTTGTTAACCGGATCAAATTCAGCCCAACCTGTTGTCCAATTGGCTGTTCCGTCGAAAGCGCCAATGTATTTAACATGATCGAAAAAGCTGTTATTAATTGATGCTTCGGTTGTATTTGTTGTTGCAGAATACCAGAAAGAAGCGTTCAGAACAGGAGAGCCTGCTAAAGGCTGGAAATTTGGACTGGTAAAATTAAACGGATCAGTAATTTTTACATCAGCATTTGCTGCTACCACCGAATTATGACGGCTTGCTGTTTTGAACCATGTTTCCATCGTTGCTGCAGTCATTACTGTGGCAGTGGCATCCAGGATGAAATTATCGCCCCGAACACCAGCCATAATACAGTTTTGCACAGTAAGCAAGTCTGTGTTTGCTGCGGTCTGGCTTCCATCTGATTCCAAACGAAGGCCTTTGCCAGTGCCAAGAAAGGCAGTGTTGTAAATCTGTAGACGGGTATTCCGGCGCAAACGCATGGCTGAACCATCAGCATGCTTAGCGGCTAATGTTGCAGGATCAGTGGCCGTTTTGGCAGGACCAAAAGCGCTGATGTTGCTGAATACAGCGTGCGTAAATGGTTCAGCTGTGCTTCCGGCAGCATCGTTATCCGATTCGAAAGTGTTGGCAGCATCAGTGTCAACAATGTCGTTGCTGCGTAGGGTTAGACCATATTGCACCATTCCGCGGTAACCATTATCGGTATCGAAATCATCGTCTTCAGTTTTGTATGAAACCAGGTATTTGGCATTTACAGCACCACCAAACCATTCATAAGCATCGTCTCCTGAATAAGAAACCTGAATATGATCGATAGTTGTTCCGTTACCTACAGAACAAAGGGTCAAACCGTTGATTTCAGAACCGGTTGCAATTTCGAATCCCGGGAATTCGATACGTACATATTTTAAAGTTCCGGAGTTGTCATTATCATTTGTACCGCCGTATTGAGAAGTAATACCGCCTTCAGCTGTACCTACGCCTCCTGAAATGTTGTTTTTTGCATTTCCGCAGATTACAACTCCTCCCCAGTTACTGGTTGTGCGAAGACCTACTGCCTGGTTCGAAGTAAACACGATAGGGCTTGTGCTTGTTCCAACAGCATTGATTTTACCATCTCGTTGAATAATCAGGGCACTCTTTTCGGTACCACGGATTACTGTACCGGCACTAATTGTTAAAGTTGCGCCAGCATCAACATAAACCCAGCCATCTAATTTGATAACTCCACTCCATGTTTCGTTGGCAATAATATGGGTTCCTGTTGCAAATGCAAACTGACCATTTCCTTTTGTAATGGTAGCATCAGCATACGCTTTGTTAACCGGATCCCATTCGGTCCAACCGTTAGTCCAATTGAAAGTTCCGTCAAAGGCGCCAATGTAATTGACGTGATCAAAAAAGCTGTCGTTAATACTTTGAGCCGAAGCTCCAAAAGTAATCAACAACGATACAATCATTGATAGTAAAGATTTCTTCATGATTTGAATTTTAATGTTCAAAAAAGCATTCTTTGTTTATTGTTTGTTATTTAATAATCAGCACATTAAAGCTTCACGACAATCCCTGCAGAAAAACTTCTGTTTGGAGTGAAATGGTAGGTGTCGGCTTCAATTTTGTCGTTTTCTCCATAGTATTGTACGAACCGTACAGGATTGTTCAGGATGTCTTTAATTCCAGCCTTTAATGTCACCCGTTTTCCTAATTCTTTTTGAATGGTCAGGTCGAGTGAGTTTCGTGGCAGTTCCCAGGTATGAGGGTTCAGAGGGTTTCCGACATATGCAATTCGCTTACCCAGTCGGTTATAATTAACGCCAACACTAAGTTTTGACGCTTCACTGGCATAGTTTAACCCAAGGTTAATAATGTAGGGAGACTGGCCTTGCATGATTCGTTTTTTATCGCGTGCAAAGCCTTGAGCAGACGTATTTATCTCGCTTTTAATCAGCGAAGTATTGAAAATAACTGTCAGGTTTTTCAGGTAATTCAGAAATCCGGCTGAATTCTTAAATTCAGTGAATTGTTTGCGGGCATCCAGTTCGAGCCCCATGCTGTATGCTTTTTCAGTATTGAAAGGTTTGTAGTCGTAACCAGTTCCTGCCGGTATCAGAAAAACCTCAATCGGATTACTGAAGTCTTTGTAAAAGGCCGATACCGAAACAATTTCGCCTGCCGACGGATACCATTCATAACGAAGGTCATAATTGTCGATGTAAGCGCTTTTCAGGGTATCATTCCCATGGATAATGGCGAACATATCAAAGTCCTGATAATCGAAATTCGACATTTCCCTGAATTCAGGACGGTTGATTGTTTTGCCATAAGAGAACCGGACCAGATTTTTATCGTTGATGTTGTAAGTCAGGTTAATGGAAGGAAAATAATTGATGGTATCCCGAACAATGTCAAGGTTATCTGTATTTCCGGTCTTTTCGTAAAAGTTGCTGATTTTCCGGTTAAATTTTTCGAAACGGACTCCTCCGTATGCATTGATCCTTTTTGAAATTGGAATTTTTATTCCTACATAACCGGAAAGAATCTTGTCTTCTCCATCGTAGCTATCTTTAGCTCCAGTGTTGTCACGGTATGTTATACCATTCTCCTGATAATAAGGTGCCGTTTGGTCGAAATAGATATTTTCCTCTGAAAAGATTTCTCCGGCAGTTTTATAGAAAATGTCTGGTGGATTATTGGTAGCTACAGCACCAATCAAACGAGAGCTAAACGACCGTTTCTTGCTTTCGTAGGCTACACCAGCTTTAACGGTAAAGTCGGACTGGCTGCCGAAAATTTTGAGCTGATGCTCGATATCAGCCTTGTAGTTATAGATATTCTCATTAAGATTGAGCCATAAACGTCCGGCCAGGTAAGCATTCGGAACACTTTGCATCCGTAGAAAGTATTCTTCAAAGTGCTGGCTGTTCTTGTCGTTGTCAAGTACAAAAGTTAACCGGCGATTATCGGGCTGCGAATTTTTGGTAAAACCATATCCGGCCATCCAGTTTAACTTGGTCCGGTCGTGATTGAAATGCTGCTCTCCGGCAAGCTGTCCGGAATAAATAAAACGGCTTTCATACCGCAGGTCAAACGCACGGATCGTATCAACATTGTAGTAATTTACCCCATTCCTGATGTTGGTTGTTTTGTTGCCCATCTGGTTCAGGAGGTTCCTGAATTCAAGTTTTTGGTTATTTCCGTACAGTAAATTCCAGTTGTGTATAAATCCTATTTTGGTCGATTCTTTTGATTTCTGATCATGAAAATCGAAATCTTTAATTACCCGGTTCTGTTCTGCTGAATAGTCCTGATATTCCAATCGGTCAACTTCCTGGTAATCGCTGGTCGAATTGTATGAAATGGATGAAATATTTCCCAGCGAAACTTTTCCCAGCACAAAACGCCTTTGTAGCGTTATGGACAAACTTTGATCAGGAAGTGGGGCTTTCGATTTGGGTTCCCAATTGTTGCTGAACAACTTCGAAACCTTTACCAGATCAGTCGTTTTTTGCATGTAATCGTCTATACTTTTCCAGGTATAGAGTCCTTTAAATACATTTGCTGAAGGAACTCCCTTTGGAACATCCCGTGTTCCATCGTCGTACCCCAGCCAATCGGTTTTACCGCCCTGATAGGTCTGGAAATTGTTATTGAAAGTGGTATTTTCAACGTATTTAGTATTGTAGGCTATAACCAGGCTGTTTTCATCAGCATTGCTCTTGGTTTCAACATTGATGGCTGCCCCGGCAAAATCGGCAGGCAATTCAGGCGCCGGACTTTTATAAATCAGGATGTTGTTGATCATTCCACTGGGAATGGCGTCGAACGAAAAAGCACGTTTGTCGGCTTCAAAACTTGGTGCGGTAGCCCCATTCAGCATCACCGAATTGTATCGTTCAATCAAACCGCGTACAATCACAAAACGACCATCTGTAATGGTAATTCCCGGAACACGACGAATGACTTCGGCTGCGTCTTTATCCTGCGATTTACCAATTTGCTGTGCAGTAATTCCACTTACAATGAGGCTACCCGACTTTAAATTGGATATCATGGAAACTTCAGTGTTATCGCGGCGTTTGGCAACAACCTTTACCTCGTCAATGTCAAGTGAGGCTGATTTAAGTGCAAAATTTATGACTGTTTCTTTACTTTCGGATACTTCAGCTCTGACAATCTGATTGTCGTATGAAATATAGGAGACTACCAGGTTATAAGAACCTGCTTTCACTTTATCAATCTGGAAATTTCCATCAAAATCGGTTGAAGCCCCTTTATTGGTACCTTGGATAACCACAGTGGCCCCAATCAATGATTCTTTGGTGTTTGCATCAGTAATAATTCCTTTAATAACACCAGTTTGTGCTTTGCCTGTAATCGCAATGACCATCCAAAAAGCAAGAAGCAAAATTTGTTTTAGTTCCATTCAAAAAACACTTTCGTTAAAATAGACTCAAGAATCAACTAAGCTTAATGATGAGTTGATTTATTTTAATAGTTTAAGGTGTGGCTAAGGAACTGGTTAATAGTTACAGAATGATGAATATTTGCTTACAGAAGAATTGCATTTAGATTAAAATTTGTAATCATCACAACTATATTCCTGAAGATCAATTTGATTAAAGAATTGGAAGGGAAGCTATGAGAACCTAAACTTGTTAATTGTCAGTTAAAGATTTTTTATCGGGGCTATGGCCAAACAGTCAGAATCGAGATCCCGTTTGATTGAAATTAATTGATTACAAGACTGTAACAAGGATTTAATTGAATTTAAATTTTCCTGTAATTGTTAGAAATACTCGTGATTTAAAATCAAAATTAACTTAGGATTTCTTTAGAAGCAAAGCAGACCAATAATAAAACAATTAAAAATCAGTTAAAAACGATAGTCTAATCTTGACTCATTAACTAATAGAAAAAGCCATCAAATCATTCAATTTGATGGCTTTTAATTCGTTTTGATTCAATTTTTAGTGACCCGCCGGAGTTTGAACGCATCCTTATTCCGAGCTGATTATCAATATTCGATAAAGCGCTTATTTTAATAGGTCACGATATAGTTTTGCCTGACATTCAATTCATTACAATACAAATATATCTAATTTTCATGAAGACTTTCAATAGTATTTAAATAATTTCGTCAAAACCTATTTTTTAACATAACTCATATTTCGGTATTGTCAGCTTAGTGAGTTCAATGGTTTTGTTTTTTCAGAAGCAAACTTACCCGAAGATAGGTACCAATGAAGAAATAAAGAGTTCCATAATTGAAAGCGTCTAACTAATCACGCGCGCGACTTTGTCGTCAAAATCGAGAAAATGAGTATTTCTTGCTGAATTTTAAGATGAATAAAGTTACTAAGAATTCATCTTTTGAATACGCATTTTAACTAGATTTTCGTACTGCTAAGTTTTTGTATCTTAACAATGCCTCAACGTAATAATAATCGGCATAAGTTAATGGAGCATCAACTTCCTTTTTTGCCGGAATGTTGCCCACCGAATGATCGAGTATAAACCCTCCGTTTTGACCTTTGGTAGATCGATAAGGAGATTTGGACAATGTATGAAGCATTTTTTCGGCAGAATTCATGAATATTTTCGATTGAGCTTGGTCAACATATCGTGAAAGTTCGAGCAGGGCTGAGCTCATGATAGCAGCAGATGACGCATCGCGCAACGCATTTGGTATATTGGGTGCATTATAATCCCAGTACGGAACAAGGTCGTTGGGCATATTGGGGTGGTTTAGTAAATAATGAGCAATGCTCCTAGCTTGATTCAGGTATTTTTGATCATGAGTTTCGCGATACATCAGGGTATATCCATACAAAGCCCAGGCCTGCCCCCTTGCCCATGCTGATTGTTCTGAATATCCCTGACCAGCCTGATAATTCCGGACACTTCCCGTTTCAGGATTGTAATTAAGCGCATGATATGAACTGAAATCGGGACGAAAATGATTTTTCAGGGTTGTATTGGCATGAGCAACCGCAATGCGGTAATAGGAACTGTCGCCTGTAAGGTGTGTGACATTGAAAAGTAACTCCAGATTCATCATGTTGTCGATAATCACTACAAAATCGTTGGGACCGCGGTTATGCGATTTAATGCAGCCAACCTTAGGATTAAACCGTGCAGCGAGCGATTTCGCACTGTTAATCAATATCTGACGATAACGATCATTGGGTGCCAAACGATTAGCATTTCCGAAACTGCAATACATCATAAACCCAATGTCGTGTGTTTCGGTGTTGTATTGCTCCTCTTCGAGCAAGGTCAGCATTCGGTTTGCTTCGTTAAGTAAAGCTTTTTCTCCGCTGGCTTCATAAAGATACAATAAGGTGCCAGGATAAAAACCGCTGCACCACCATTTCGAATTACTGGTTTCGAGCTGTTGCCTGGTTTTGTCGAATGTTTTCGGAAAACCAATATTATCCTTTAGTTGATCTTTCAGAAAAAGGTATTGTTCCCTAGCATCTTTAAGCAACTGATTAACATCCAACTGCCGTGTATATCGTGTGTATCTTGTAGCACACGAAACGTTAATTACAACAAGAATCAGGATTGCTGTTTTTGTTATCCACGTCTTTTTATTCTTACCCATCGCTTAATCCATTAAAATCTGATTGTTTGACATCCACTTTTTAACTTGCTCGTTTTACCGTTCCACACCAAATGCCCGGTCAGACTTTGGGGCAACTCTATAGTTAACAGGTAATGTCCGTCAGACAGTTTCTGATAGCTGACTTTAATTAATCCTAGTGGGTGGGGAACAGAACCCTCGAAGTTTGTAAGGTTGCCCCGATTGGGTTCAATTTTTACCGAACGAAAGCCAAAATCTTCAGGCTCGATTCCGCAAACGGTTGCCAAAAAATCGTAACAAGGACTTGAACTCCACGCATGGCAATCCGACCGCGTTGTTGGCGATGTTGTTTCAGGAAAGGTACTCAATCCCAAATCAATCATTTCTTTCCACGGACCAAGTTCCGAAAGGTAATGGTTGCCTAATCCTGATTTTTTCAACGCTTTGGTGTAGTAAAACCGGTAATAAATCGAAGCCTTTGTTAAACCTGCATCGCTTATAATTTTTTTCATCGTTGCCTGATATTCCTTTTCAGGGATGCAACCAGTTAAGATTGACCAGATATTAGCGTGTTGGCTGAAATTTTTCTTTTCAGGTGTATCGGCAAGCAACATCCGTTTGGTATCAAAGCACGAAGAAACCACTGCCTTTTTAATCTTTTCGGCTAGCTGCTTATAATAAGCCGCCTTTTCGGGCTGGTTAAACAGCTCAAAAATTTGAATAGCCTGCTCCAATGTGTAAACATATTGTAACGACAAAACCGACGACTGTCCTTCCATTCCACCCGGAGGAACACCAACTTTGGGGAACGACCAATCGACAAAGTTCCAGTATCCGAGTTTCCCGATAAGCCCTGTTTTCGGGTCTAGCCGAAACTCAAACCATTTGAGGACAGCTTCCATCGGAATCAGGTATTTTTCGATGAATACTTTATCATTACGGTACCAGCAGAAATCGTGAATCATGGAAACCCAGAACAGCGAAAATGGCGTAATAATTTTGGAGCTTCCGCAGGGATAGGCATCTTTGGTTAATCCATCAGGAATTTGCGACTGATGAAATTGTTCAATCGCATTTCGCATCAGGCGGTCGTCGCCCGAAACATATAACGAGATCAACGCCTGAATACGGGTATCGCCAATATACTGAAGCTGTTCGTAGTACGGGCAGTCCATGTAAGTTTCGCCGGCGCACAAGCGAGCCGTTCTCCAGCCAACCTCCCATATTTTATCCAGGTCTTTGTCGTCGGAAGTAAAGTGCCCCACTTCTTTTAACGGATAAGCCGTAAAAACCGACTGCATTTTACTGATTAGCAAAGGTTCGCCTGTGGTTGTAATATTTAGCTGAATGTATCGGAAAGTGCGTATCCACAAGGGTTTAAACATATGTTCGACGGTGCTTCCATCTGGAAGAAAAACATCATAGTATCCCTTAATTTTTTTGCCTTCGGTTTGGTTTCGGTTGCCTTTGAGGTTTTTATCGTCGAACAACGATTCGGCATACGTAATCCGAACATGCGAATTGGCTCCGCCACTAAACGTTATTTCAGGATAAGCTGTAGTTAATGTTTTCCGGTCGATCAAAATTTCGGCAGTTGTATTGGCCGGAATATACAGCGAACTGTCGCCTTTCGATTTTAATTCGTTGAGATCAACTCCAGAAACGCGAACCAAACCGGATATGGACTCCGTTTTTTCTTCCAAAAAAGGAATATCCCTGGGAATAAGTATTCGCTTCTCATTGAAATATTTGCCTTTGCTTTCCAGAATCGGCTTCTTCCAATCTGTGTCGTCATAATTCAGATTTTGCCAGCCCCAGGGATAATCTTTAAAATTCACACTGTCGCAACTACCTACAATGTAAGAAGCCAGTTTCGAGGGCGGGATAACTTCTGGGAAATAACCTTCGTTTCGGATAATGCGCCAACTTTCGTTGGTATTTACGAGCTCCTGGGCCTCACCTTCGCCTTGCAGGATAAAACCGGTTTGATAAGATATCTGCGCAGCCGGAGCTCCCGTTCCCATGTTCCAAAGTTGGGCAGCAAGTACATTACTTCCGGCATTCAGGAATGGAGCAATATCCAGCGTTTCATACTTCCAGTTCCGTAAATCGCCCCGTGCCGGTCCATGACAAACCTGCTTGCCATTTACAAATAAACGATACCGGTGGTCACCCGAAACATGAATAATAAATTGGCTTGGTCTGGCAGGCAATTCGAATACTTTGCGCAAATGGTAAACACCGTATTCTTTCTGATTCACATCCGGGCAACTGATCCAATCTGCATTAAACGTTACTGGTTCATTTTTTTGATCTGTTGAATTGACTTGCGCCATAAGCTGATTGACTGAACTAAAAATAATGGTAGCCCATGTAAGGATTCGGTATAAGATTAGTTTATTCATGATGTTATTTTTCAATGGTATAAGCAGATATGATTGTGTTTTCGGTCAACGAATTTGAAGGAAGAGTGATTTTTACTTTCGATGTGTCATTGTAACAATTAACCTGTTTCCCCGGGACGAATCTTTCGATGTAATCTTTACAAATCCAGTACAAAGACTTGCCGAAAATTTTAAAATTCGCTTATATTCAAATGGATCATGGTCACTGGCTGTGGTATTCCACCAATATTATTATTGTGAGAACGAAAAGGGACCTTGCAGAAAAAAATAGCCACAAAAATTTCAAGAGTTATTCTCAATCGAAAAGAAGTCCTTCCAGGTAATCATTCTTAGTCTGGAGGCAAATATGGTCGTGATAAAGACAATATCAAGAATAACACTTAGAAGAACAATTATTACCTCAACTAAAAAGAATAGAAGAGGAATATCCAAAATAAATTTGATATCCCTCTTCATATTTAACAATTAGTATCCATCATTCTGCCACATAATTTTAACATCATTGTAGCGGATCATCTCATCGTAAGGAATCGGGAATATTTTACCGAAATCTTCCATTTTGTATTTTCCATTACCCTCATCAGAGCGCTGAAAGAATGCATTCATTGTAGGTTTTGCAATTCCCCAGCGAACCAAATCATCCCATCGTAATCCTTCAAATGCAAATTCATATCTTCTCTCTTTCATGATTGCATTCCTGAATAAAGTTTGACTTGACAATTCAATTGATGTTTTTGCAGCGAGCCCTGCTCTTTTTCTCACTTTGTTTAATATATCAAAAGCTTCACCATTAGCACTATATCCTATTTCGTTCAAAGCTTCGGCATACATCATCATCACATCAGTATATCGAATAATAGGAAGATTAATGGCCCAGTCGTCCAGCGTTTTGGGTTGATAGGTAACCCAGTGAGAGTATTTATAAATACGATATGTTATTGCATCAACTACTCCTGCGGCTTTTAGACCAGTAATAACGGATACGTTTTTGCGTATGTCTCCCTGCTCATAATTTTCCAGAAAATCCAGAGAAACTGTCATTGAAGCGGATGTACCCCTAAACGGCTGTATCGGTCCTTCATAACCATCGGGAATCATACTGGTCGAGAGGGCTTGCCCTTCTCCCAATTGTCCACCCGTAAATTGGACCTCCCAGACTCGCTCTTTACCATTATCTTTTTGATCAGTAAAGCAGTCAATGTAATTTGTTTCCATTTCATACTTACCCGATTTAATAACCTTTTCCAACCACTCCTTTGCCTTAGTATATTTTCCTTGAAACATATACAGGCGACCAAGCATTGCAGCAGCCGAATATTTGTTTGCACGTCCAAGATTTGCTCCAACCCATTCCTCTGGTAACAAATTAAAAGCATCTTCATAATCTTTTGCAGCGAAATCGAAAGTTTCTTGTTGTGTTGATCGGGCAACTCCGCGCAATTCTTCAACACTCATTGCCTTATTAATTGAAGGCATGCCGCCAAAATGAACAGCGAGATTATGATATGCATAAGCACGTAAAACTAAAGCTTCTCCTTTAATGTAATTTTTCAAATTAGCATCAGAAAAAGTCCCTTCATCAATTTTATCAAGGATTAAATTACTCCTACTTATTATTAACCAGTGCGACTGCCAAAAACCAGCAAGTGAAGGGGAAGCACCAGTAACTGTAAAATCATCAAGTCCATCCACATAAGAAGCCCCGGTTTTTGTTTCGTCGCTTCTGGACATTAATGCTCTAAAATAGGTTTTATCCCCCTGATATAAATCTTGTTGCGCGGCATATACACCAGCAATGGCTTGTATAAAGTCCTTTTGAGTTTTATATGATCCCACAACGCTATAACTTGATTGAGGTATTTCTGAAAGGAAGTCATTACATCCATTGCAGAAAATCGCAATAACAAGTATAATTATGCTCTTTATGATTGTTTTCATAACATCTACTATTTAAAAAGTTAAATTAAGTCCGAAGGAATATTTACTAGCTGACGGATACGAACTATAGTCGACACCAAGTCTGGTATTCCCATTTCCATAAGTATCATTTTCTGGTGACAATCCTGGATAATCGCTAAATGTTTTTATATTATCTGCTGAAAAGTAGACACGTAGGGATTTTATTTGATATTTATTCAATATTTTCGATGGAATATTATAGGCCAACGTTATGTTTTTTATTCTTAAGAAAGAAGTATCATACACTCTTTGATCTGTATTATTATCATTTTTCCCAAAAGGACTTGGGGTTACACCATCCCACGACATATCAATACCAGTGTTCGGTATCGGATTTCCAGCTCCTGGATACAATTTTTCATAGTCAGGTTTCCAGCAATTGAGCCACCTTGCAAATCCATTGGCGTCTTGGACACCATTATCAAATTGACGCTGGCCGAGGAACATAATATCTCCACCAAGCTGACCCTGAATGAAAATACTCATATCGAAATTCTTCCAGGAAAAAGAATTAGTCATACCATACGTCAGGTCTGGAAAATTATCACCGTAAGGAACCATATCGGCTGTTGTAATTTTACCATCTCTTACTCCATCGGCATTGGGTTGGTCAACAAATTTATAATTTCCTATTTCTTGTCCCGGCATGACAGGCACCTTAGCCGTTTTCCCATTGGCTTCAAAATCATCTGCAGTAAGAATCCCATCAGTTCTGTAAACTAAATATTGAGAAACAGGTCCACCAACTCGTGTTAGGAACGTTGCATCAAATGAAGCACTTCTGATTTCCGGATTGCCTCCCATATCCAATACTTTTTGTTTATTAGTAGATAGATTCAATGTTGTTTCCCATTTTAAATTTCCGGTGAGATTGCTTGTCGTTAAATCTATTTCCCATCCTTTATTTTCCAATGATCCGATATTGGTCAAATAACCTGAAAATCCGGATGTATAAGGAATACTTAACTGATATAATAAATCCTTCGTTACATTTCGATAATAATCAAAATTAAACTGAACCCTATTTTTAAAAAGTGAAATATCTAATCCGGCATCTGATGACTGAGTTGATTCCCATTTTAAATCTTCATTCGCAATATTACTTGGTGTCATTCCACCAACAACGGCATTTCCCCACGAAGTTTTATTAGAAGTACTCATTAATGCCATGTATTGATAATCCGGAATGCGATCATTCCCTGAGGTACCCCATGAAGCTCTTAATTTAAGCAGTGACAACCAGGTGATATTTTGCATGAATAATTCGTCACTAATTTTCCATCCTGCTGAAAAAGAAGGAAATATACCCCACTTATTATTACTTCCAAATCTGGATGAACCATCTCTGCGAACAGTAGCTGAAAACAGATATTTTTCTTTTAAATCATAATTTAAACGCCCAAAGAAAGATGCAGTGGTTGTGCTACTTCTTTCAGTACTGGCGAGCGTAGGAGTGGTCGCAACATTGAGAGTCTCAATTGATTCGCCAGGCCAACCTGTGGCTACAGCATCAATTCTATAGTAATCTTTTTTATCTGAACTCTGCCCTAAAAGAATGTCTATGTGGTGTGCATTTGCAATGGTTTTATTAAAGTTCAGAGTATTTTGAACGGACCAAGTCGCATTTCTTGATGAATAGCTACTTCCCGCACTGATGGCATTACTGTTAAGCCCATTGACTTCTGCCGGTCTGAAAAACTGATAGACCGAACCACTATAGTCATAACTGTATTGTGTCTTGAATTTAATATCCTTCGACAAATTGAGTTCACCCCAAAGAGTTGTTAAAACAGTATTACTTTTAGTTTGATCCGTGACTTGTTTCAATCTTTCCAACGGATTTATCTGCCCCGCTATTCCTGTCGGAAGACCAGTTGAAGCGGTGGCTTGGTTCAATGCGATTAAAGGATTCATGCTTATGGCATGGTGAAAAGCTTGTTCTTTTCCTTCAGATAACCTTTTGTCCTGTTCTGAAAAAGTTGGTGCAACATTGATTCCGACTTTAAGATTCTTAAATACGTTCAAGACCCCATTCAGTCGGAAATATGTACGTTTATAATAGGTGTTGACTAATATCCCATTCTGATCCATACTCCCTGCAGAAAAGAAGATATTTCCCAAGTCACTTTGACCAGAAGCTGATACCTGATAGTTCTGAATAGGAGCCGTCTGAGTAACTGCTTTTTGCCAATCTGTATCAACTGTGCTTTGTGTCCAGGCATCGGGTATAATATAATTTCCAGGTCTTTGCGATGGAGGTGTGTTCATTGTATTTTTACTATCAGCCCGAAGCCACGCTACATTCCGATACCAAATGTTATAGGCCAAAAACTGATCCTTATTCATTGTAGGCAATAGTTTCTCCGCTTTCTGCCACCCATAACTGGCATCAAAACTAACAGAAGCTTTACCTTTTCCCTCCTTTGTTACAACAAGAATAACTCCATTTCCTCCACGTGCCCCGTATATTGCTGAACTTGCAGCATCTTTCAAAACAGTGATCGATTTTATATCTTCAGGATTCAGATCACTTATGCTTGATCGCGTTACTCCATCTACTACATATAATGGACTACTATCTCCATTGATCGTATTGACACCTCTGATCCTTATTCGGGGTTCCGCACCTGGCAACCCACTAGTACTTTGTACCCTTACTCCTGCTAATTGTCCCTGGAGTCCTTCAGCCGTAGATGTTAGCGGTCTATCACGAAAGGCATCTTCTCCAATTTTGGAAATAGCACTCGTAAGTGAACTTTTTTTCACAGTACCATAACCAATGGCGACAACTTCTTCCAGGCCAACGGTTTCTTCTTCCATCACGATGTCAATCGAAGCTTTGTTACCTACCTGAATTTCTTTTGCTTTCATCCCAACGAACGAAAATTGTAAGATCGCATTCGCCGAAACATTACTAATGGTATAATTACCATTATCATCGGTTATGGTTCCATTGGTAGTCCCTTTAATTACCACAGAAACACCCGGAAGTGTGGCGCCCGTTGAATCAGTAACTTTTCCAGAAACGGTTTTTTGCTGCTGCTGAAAATCGTTTATTCCTCCTGGAGAATTCTTATCTGATATCACAACATAGCGATCGATGATGTTATAGGTCAATTGATCTTTATCCAGAATGGTCCGCAGTATTTGTTCCAGCTTCTCATCTTTAACTTCAATTGTTACTATTTCCTCAGGATCAAGCTTTGATTTGGAATATGCAAACCGGTATTGGGTTTGTTCTTCGATCAGTTGTAAAAGCTGCCCTATCTGAATGTTTTTGTAACTTAGGCTCAACTTCGTGTTCTGGGAATAGCCTCCAGCGGAAACGAGCATCACTGAAACCAAAATCAGAAAAAATGTTAACTTCATAATTTTTAAAGGCTTTCGCAACCAGACATAACTTCCCCTGGTTGGGTTTTGATACTTTTTTTTCATAAATTTGAACGATTTTAAAGTTTAATAAAAATCACTAGGGAAAGGGTAAGCAGGATCGTGCCAACAATTACTGCTTGCCTTTTCTTCATTTATATTTTGTGTGGCGTCTTGCTTCGTGTGATCACATATTCATTTCCGTTTTGTTTCACATTAATTCCTATCGCTTCGTCAATAATCTCCATTAAACGATTGATCGATTCGTTGTCCTTTAAATTTACAGTCAGTGTTTCGTTGGTAAAATCGTTTAGCTGATAACTAATTTTTACGTTGTACCATCGCTCTACTTTTCTAAAAACCTGATCCATCGATTCATTTTCGAAATACAGTTCCCCACTGGTCCAGCGGGTATCGTTTCCAGAGGTAACCTCTGCTATCTTTATCGATTTTACATTACGCATTATAGTTGCTTTCTCACCAGGAGTCATGCGGTAAGTTTGTTCGTTCTTTCCTTCTGGAAAATATTTTAACTCAACAATACCTTCTTTCAGGAATGTTGATGCATTGGGATCTGTTTCGTAAGCCGAAATATTGAACTCAGTTCCAACTGCCCTAACTTTCAAATCGTGAGCCGTAACAATGAACGGGTGCATTTTGTCTTTTGCCACCTTAAAAAATGCTTCACCTACCAGTTTTAATTCACGGTTCGCAGCATTGTAAGTGGTCGAATATTCCAATTTAGAATCAACATTCAGCCATACTTCCGATCCATCGGGCAGGAAAACATGAGTATGCTCACCCTTGGCGGTAGCCAATACCATCTGAGAGGCCTCTGGCTGTCGGTTCATAATCAGCCAGACACTTACGGCAAGTAATGGCAGTATCAAAATTGCTGCCGCTTTTTGAAGTAAAACTGACCATTGTCTGATTCGTTTGATTTTCTTCCCCTGTTCGTATTTTGCAATCCGACACTGAACTTCTTCAAACGAGATTTCGCGATCAACATTTTCTGACTGTTCCCAGTTTGCTTGTAACCATTGGTCCGCTAGCGGATCTGATTGGGCTTGTTTGAGCCATTGATCCAGATTACTGATTTCTTCCTCTCCCAGATATTGATTACTGTACAGACGGCTCAGCATCGTGAGAATGTGTTTTGGTACTTCCATTATATTTTGTTTCTAATTAGTAATATGCGCAAGCGCTCAGTTTCCGTGATTGCTCCTGGACTTTTTTTTATTTTTTTTATCACCGAAACTTCAGCGCACAGATAAAACACTGAATTATAGTATGAAAGCATTGTTTAAATTTCCTGAAGGAGAAAAATTTTAACTTTGAATAGTTCCTATTTTAGGAGAAATAACTCTGGGATTTACAAAACACAATGCTTTTTAGGCGATAAACAGCCAATTTAAATCTTTCGGAAACGCTTTTTGGGGGAAAGGATAAAAAACAGAAACAGAGCCATCTTTTTTCGAAGATTTTCTTTCAGATAATCCAACGCTTTGCGGATTTGTGAATCAACAGTATTTTCAGTGATTCCCAGCTGTTGTGCAATTTCTTTATAGCTTAATCCTTCGTTCCGGCTCAGTTCATAAATTTCGCGGCGCTTTTCGGGCATTGTTTTTACCAACTGTGAAATAAAACACACCAATTCTTCATATTCAAGCTGTTGTTCTGTGATTTGACCTGAGTAGGAAGCCGAAAAACTTAATTCCTCCAGATATTTCCGTCTGACCAACACCTTCCGGAGTTGTCCGTAAATTTCGTTACGAGCCACAGTGTACAAAAAGGCATTCAGCGATTTAGTCGGATCTAGTTGTTGACGGTTAATCCAAAGCTTGGTAAAGATATCCTGAACCATGCTTTCGGCATCTAAATCTGCAGGAAGACTCCTTCGAATAAAGTCATACAATTTTCCCTTGTACCGGTAGAAAACAAGTTCAAAGGCTATTTCATCTCCATTTTTCAGTCTAAGCAACAGAGCGTCATCACTATTTATGCGAAATTTATCCAACGAGTAGATTTAAGAGCCGTCAAATATAGAAATCAAAACTCATGATATACGTTGACAAACAATCTAATTTTTGATAGACAAAAATCATGCGTAAATGGGAATAAAGGCAGCTATGTTAATGATTTGTTTCATCAGATACATGAGGAAATGGGGAACTACTGAAAAGTTCACTTGAACAACCGAAATGTGAGAATGTTACTCACAAAATTGTTCAATAATTTTATGATGTCAATAGAATATTATGATAGAAAATTCAATAAAAGTTGATTTATTAAATTTTATCAGTAATTAATATACCTTTTTTGTCTTATTCAAAAGAATCAAATTAAATTTAAATTCAGAGAATTATGTCTTTTAGTGAAACCTATTTCATAATTTTCAAAACAGGTCTCGATCTAGTCCATTTTAATTTGATTAGATATGTTTTAATTTGATAGCTTTTATTGCATTTAGTTTCATTTTTTTGTGACTCCAATGATACAAAACCAGAACCATCTGCTGGAAGATTTGAAGCTTTTAAGCAATCTCATAACGGCCTAATAAAAGACTTCCACTCTCCCATCCAAGAAGAAATTGTGTACTCTAATTAGTCCGGCACTAATTAAAGACCAAACAAACTAACGATTAATTCAGTATCGTGAAAAGAAATACAGTTAAGCAAATATAAATACTTCAATATTGGATATAAAGATCTTTTAATAACTTTAGCTTTGTGAAAAGTGAAATAAAATAAACAATATTTATATCCATGCGGTTCTTATTTTATCAAGCGTTCTTGAAAAGAAACGTCTTTCTGTATAGGAATCCGTATTTATAACAATTGAAATTTAATACCTTTTGAATCTTATGTATCTGGAAAAAATATCACTGGTAGAAATTAAAGATGAAGCGATAGCTACCGCATTAAATGATTATTATCTGGTTTGCCTGAGCCGACAGCTAAGCCTTTTGGGAAGAAAAGAAGTTCATAATGGGCGGGCTCATTTTGGAATCTTTGGAGATGGGAAAGAACTGGCCCAGGTCGCATTTGCAAAAACTTTCAGGAAAGGCGACTGGCGATCGGGGTACTATCGTGACCAAACATTTATGCTGGCACTGGATTTACTGAAACCGGAAGAGTTCTTTGCCATGATGTACGGCGATACTGATGTAGATTTCAACCCTTCAACCGGAGGGCGAAATTTTAACAATCATTTCAGCACTACGAATATAAATCCGGAAGGTCAGATTCAGAATCTGATGGAGCAATTCAATTCTGCTTCAGACATTTCGCCAACTGCAGGGCAAATGCCCCGGTTGCTGGGACTTGCCCAAGCCTCGAAATTGGTAAGACAAAGTCCGGAATTGAAAAAACACCTCCGGAACAATGTCGATGGCAATGAAGTAGCTTTTGGTTCCATTGGCGATGCCAGTACCTCCGAAGGAATGTTTTTTGAAACGATTAATGCTGCAGCAGTTATGCAGGTTCCATTAGCTGTGGCCGTCTATGATGACGGTTTTGGAATTAGTGTACCCATCGAACTACAAACGACAAAATCAAGCATCTCAAAAGCACTAAAAGGTTTTGAAAACGATAATGGGAACAACGGAATTTCAATTTATACCTGCAAAGGATGGGATTACCCCAAGCTGGTACAAACGTTTTCAGAAGGCATCGATCACTGCCGCCAAACCCAGAATCCGGTAATGTTTCATATTCTGGAAGTTACCCAGCCCCTGGGCCATTCCACCTCCGGATCGCACGAACATTATAAATCGAAAGAGCGACTTGAATGGGAAAACGAGTTTGACTGTTTGAACCAGTTTCGAAAATGGTTGCTCGAAACCGGGAAAGCTGATCAGGATACACTTTTCGAAATTGAAAGCAGAGCTACCAAAACCGCTCAAAATGCACGGAATAAAGCATGGAAACATTATACGAATAGTTATTCGGCAGAAATAAAATCCCTAACCGGTATTGTTGATCAGATTAATCTTAAATCATTGGGAAAATCAAATTATAAAGAAGAACTTGAGTCTATTGCAGCAAAGATATTCCCTACCAGGCGTGCGTTCTACAGTTTTGCCAAACGGATACTTTTTGAAATTCATGGTGTGAATAACCTTACCGTTGAACGGAAGGAACTTATGGAATGGACCAGAAAATTCGGAGAACAAAACAGTAAGTTTTATAACACAAACCTTTACCGTGAAGGCAATGATTCTGTGCTTCATGTAAAAGGCATTTCTGCCAGGTATCCGGAAGATCTGCCGATGGTAAACGGCTCACAAATTCTTAATCAGAACTTTAACGCCCTGTTCGAAAAACATCCAAACCTGGTCACTTTTGGGGAAGACACAGGAAAGCTGGGCGATGTAAACCAGGGAATGAAAGGCATGCAGGCCAAATATGGCGAGTCCAGGGTTTTTGATACCGGGATTCGGGAAACAACCATAATCGGTCAGGGAATCGGATTGGCCCTGCGAGGATTCCGCCCGATTGCAGAGATTCAATACCTCGATTATTTAATCTATGCGCAATCAACCCTGAGCGATGATCTGGCCAGTATGCAATACCGAACTTTAGGCAAACAGGCCGCCCCGCTTATCATCCGAACCAGGGGACACCAATTGCAGGGAATATGGCATGCCGGATCGCCCATGCAGCTCATTCTGGGATCTTTGAGAGGCATTTACCTTTGCGTTCCGAGAAACATGACTCAGGCCGCCGGATTCTATAATACCTTGCTCGAAGCAAATGATCCCGCATTGGTGATTGAACCATTGAAAGGATACAATCAGAAAGAACCGCTGCCATCAAACATCGGAGAATACAGAGTACCGCTGGGTGTACCTGAAATCGTTCAGGAAGGAACTGACATAACCGCAGTAACTTACGGCTGGAATGTTCATCACGTGCTAAAGGCAGCACATCTTCTGAAAGAAATCAAAAACATTTCGGTTGAAGTTATTGATGTCCAAACGTTAATGCCTTTCGATGTGAATCATATGATTTTCGAATCAGTAAAGAAGACCAACAAAGTAATCTTTATCGACGAGGATGTTCCGGGTGGCGGCACCGCTTACATGATGCAAAAAGCAGTACAGGAACAGCAGGTTTTCAATTATCTGGATACCGCCCCACGAACTTTGTCGGCCATGGAAAATCGTCCGGCTTACGGAATCGATGGGGAATATTTTACGAAACCAAATGTGGAATTGATTTTTGAAGAAATCTACCAAATGATGCATGAAGTAGACGTAAATAAATACCCTAAGCTTTAAATTTTCTTTCTGAAGTAGCAATCTTTTCAACTGATGATTATTCGGTTTCGCAAACAAATCAGAATACTCATCGTTCATAGAAAGCACTGTTTCCCGGTTTTCACCGCATAATAAATATCTTTCATGGACAAAACATTAAATAAATACAGCGAAAAGATTACTCAGGATGATAGCCTTCCTGCAGCACAAGCCATGCTTTATGCGATTGGCATGAACGAAAGCGATCTAAAGAAGGGTCAGGTCGGCATCGTAAGTACCGGGTTTCAGGGAAATCCCTGCAACATGCATTTAAATGGTTTGGCAGAGGATGTAAAAAAAGGAGTGGACGATCAGGAGGATTTGTACGGGTTAATCTTTCATACCATTGGTGTGAGCGACGGAATAACCAACGGAACAGAAGGCATGAAATATTCGCTGCCATCTCGGGAAATTATTGCCGACTCTATTGAAACCGTTGTCAGCGCTCAGTTTTACGATGCTGTTATTCCCATTGTAGGCTGCGATAAGAATATGCCGGGAGCCATGATAGCTTTGGGACGACTGAACCGACCATCGATTCTGTTGTATGGCGGTACGGTTAAAAAAGGGCGGTGGAAAGGAGAAGATCTGAATATTATATCGGCATTTGAAGCCTATGGAGAACGCATCAAAGGCAATATTTCAGATGAAGATTATAAAGGAATCATAAAAAATTGCATCCCAGGTGCAGGTGCCTGCGGAGGTATGTACACCGCCAATACAATGGCTTCAGCCATTGAATGTATGGGTATGAGTCTACCCTACTCATCATCCAATCCGGCCCTGAGTAAGGAAAAGGGATTGGAGTGTGCTGAAATAGGCCGGGCGATTAAGAAACTCCTGAAAGAAGATATCAAGCCAAAAGACATCATGATCAAACAGGCGTTTGAAAATGCCATCACTTTAATCATGACTTTGGGAGGATCGACAAACGCAGTCATTCACCTGATAGCCATGGCAAAATCGGTGAATGTGGCCTTGGATATCAACGATTTTCAGCGCATAAGCAATCAAACGCCTTATCTGGCGGACTTAAAACCCAGCGGAAAATATTTATTCGAAGACCTCCACGACGCAGGAGGTATTCCCGGTGTAATGAAATTTCTTCTGAAAGAAAACTATCTGGACGGCAACTGCATGACTGTTACCGGCAAAACATTGGGTGAGAATCTGGAAGAAGTTGCAGATCTGGCAAAAGGACAAAAGATTATCAGACCATTTGCTGACCCGATAAAAAAACATGGTCATATACAAATCCTTTTTGGCAATCTTGCTGAAGAAGGGGCAGTGGCTAAGATTACAGGTAAAGAAGGCGAACTTTTTACCGGCCCTGCCAAAGTTTTTGAAGATGAATTTGAAGCCATTAAAGGCATTCAGACGAAAGTAGTAAAAGGCGATGTGATCGTAATCCGGAATTCAGGTCCGAAAGGCGGCCCCGGGATGCCTGAAATGTTAAAACCTACCAGCGTGGTGATGGGTGCCGGATTAGGGAAAGATGTTGCTTTAATTACTGATGGCAGGTTTTCAGGGGGTTCTCATGGATTTGTGGTGGGGCATATCACTCCTGAAGCTTCAGAAGGAGGATTGATCGGATTACTTCGGGATGGCGACGTGATTACAATCGATGCCGTCAACAACCGTTTGGAAGTTGCACTTAGCGAAACCGAAATTACTGTCCGGAGAAAAGCCTGGGAAAAACCAGCATACAAAGCGACTTCCGGAGTTTTAAAAAAATACATCCGTTTGGTGTCTACCGCATCTGAAGGCTGTACTACCGATTAAGAAAATCTTCACCGTCTTCCATCTCAGAAAGCATGCAAGGAGAAGAAAAATATTGTCGCGTATCTTCCTGAAATGTATTAAAAACTATTGCTTTTTTTTCTTTCGTTTCAACGGGTGATGCGGATTTTTCAGACTCAGCATCTGAGTGGCTGAGTCCTTTGTCATTTCCCGAATTATTATTCATCTTCTTTTCCATGGTATAATTGCATTTGAGTTTTCTTTTCAGCTAAAATTTTGCGCTAGTTGTTTATCTCTTCGTTTCATAAATGATATGATTCACTGTCCACAAATTACTGTATTAAGTCATTCTGCTTTAATGAAATATGGGGCTATTTCTTCTCGAGTTCACTAATGCCATACCTGAATACAACAATAAAATCACAATAAGAAAGTATGCCAATGATTTTTGCATCCTCTTTCGAAACAACAGGCAGGACATTAATGTTTTCTTTCGCTATGCGTTCAACAGCTTTTAGTAACAAGGTTTAGTATACGATTGTTTCTTATTGCGTTTTTATTTATATTAAATAGTAGAATAGCAGTACCAGTAATCCTTGTAAGAGCATTGTCCCATCTAAAATCCCGTAATGGAAATAGGTCAATTTTCTAAATCTCTTTTCATTTAAAAACAAAAATGTAGTTAAAGTCGAAATGCTTAATGCCACAATAATAAACCAGCAATTTTGTAATTGATAATGAAAGAATGAAATCAGAAAGAAGATGAACAAAGACAAATTGGCAATGTTATTCGATGTTTTTTCGCTAAATAAAATTGGAATAGTTTTTAATCCAGCAAGCTTGTCAGCCTCTATGTCCCTAATATCGAAAGGAATTGTAATGGCAAACACAAAGAAAAATCGTTCCACTAAAATGGTTAAGACGTGTACTTTGTTGAATGTATTATTTGATTGAATAACTGGTAAGAGTATTGTTGAGGAGGCCCACACAAAAGCAATCAAAAATATTTTCAGGTATGGAATTTCTCTTAACCTGAAAATGCTTTTCCTATTCCCAAATACTGGTATTGAATAAAATAATGTAAGTAATGCAATTGGAGCTAATGTAATCAGTACTTCCTTTTTAGCAAGGAAAACGACGCAGATAAAACCTACCAGTGAAGTAATTACCAACAAATAGAATCCATTTAGATTTTCTCTGACCCATTTGTGTTTGTCTGAGTTTAATGCTTCTTTGTTAGTGATAACAGTAATGAACCGATGCAGGTTATATTCAAACAGTGTAGCAAAGAAAATTATAAACACGTAAGGGTGCCATTGAGGCTTCATTCCCAATTGTATTTGAGTTTCAATGGTAAGGAACACTGCAGCAAAAGAAATATAAAGGTTCGAATTTATTAATGCCTTAACAAGTTTCAAAATTGGTGTCTTATAAATGCAGTTTATACTATTTCATTAAATGCAGTTTATACTATTTCATTCGGTTCATATAATGTATAAATATCCTCTATTATTTGAATATCAGGCACAAATAAAGCAAAATTGAATGGAAGGAATTCTTTGTTAACGTGGTGCATTCTTTTTCTTTTATTCTATTCTCCCAGTTAATATCTGTTACTACAACCAAGCACTTTCCCTAATAGTTTTGGCCGCTTGTACCTTATTCTTAATTCTTTGCTTCCTGAAATTCATCAATCAATTTGAAATTCAACAATCAGAACTTTTGATTTTTATAAAATTCTGGAACAATGTAATGGTAGTTGGTATCGAACTATTTGGTCATTTCCATGGCCGTTATATCTGACACTCCATCCTGGCAACCTCTCGCCATTGCAAAGTAAAGATCCAGTTTCGATTTATCTAAATTACGGGGAAGCTCTGTATAACGATCAGGAATCGCGCTAAGCGCAAACGCTAAATCCATCACATGGTCATAAAGCGAGAAATCGTTGGACGGGATCAAATCAATGCACAATTCCTTTTGCATCAACCAATTTTTCTGCTTACTGCCGAACTAATCTACATGAGCAATTCATAACCGATTCTCCCCGACCAATATCCTTCAACCGCTTTTTTAAGTTCCCGGTTATCCCCAATACGCGGATAGCCTAAATTGTGTGCTATCATTTTTTCAAGTATTAATTAGAATTAAAACCACATTACAAAGCTAAGTAAAAATATAAAAAGACCTCTATGTCTTTTTATAGAAATGTTTCATATCTTTACCATAGTATCTTAAAAGTTATCGTCATGAAAATATCACCAGAATCATCCGTTGGAGAAGTAGTAAAATCAAATTTTAAGACTGCTTCTGTCTTTCAGGAAAATAACATTGACTTCTGTTGTGGCGGAAATAAATCCATTTCAGAAGCCTGTATAGAAACAGGACTGGATGCTGCTCAATTGATCCGGAAACTTGAAATGATATCTGAACAAAGCGACCCAGACTCGTTATACATCGATGCCTTAAGTCTGGAAGAACTTAGCAACTACATCGTTAAAAGACATCACAACTATGTGAATGAAAGCATTCCTCCGCTAAAAAAGAATCTGGAGAAAGTTTGTCAGCGGCATGGAGAACATCACCCTGAACTTTTCCAAATCAACGAACTGTTTAAAGGTTCAGCCGGAGAATTAACCATGCATATGCAAAAAGAAGAGCTTATGCTTTTCCCGTTTATCCGGAGACTGGAACTGTCATCAAAAAATGGGACGTCCCTACCCCACAGTCCGTTTGGACCGGTTTCCAATCCGATTGCGATGATGCTCGCTGAACATCAGGTGGAAGGAAACCGTTTCGATCAGATTTCGAAACTTACGGATAATTATAAAATTCCGGAAAATGCCTGCATTACTTATGAAATTACCCTGAGGCAACTCCGCGATTTTGAAAACGACTTACACCGGCATATCCATCTGGAAAACAATATTTTGTTTCCAAAATCCATTGAACTGGAGAAAACATTAATACGATGAAAATATCAGGGTTACTGGAAATGATACCATTAAAAAAGGAAAGTCATTCAAAGTTAATGTCTCAGGATTCAGTTATCGAATTTGTAGAACAAACTTCATTTTAAAATCGAGAATATAAACGTTATGCTTGGAAAAACAACTGAATATGCAATAAGGGCTTTGGTTTATATCTATATACAAAACATGGAAGGGGAAAGGCCTGGTTTTAAGGAAATTGCTAAGATGATTGATTCACCGGAACAATTTACAGGAAAGGTTCTGCAAAACTTAGCCCGTGCCGAATTAGTGTCGTCGATGAAAGGTCGTGGGGGTGGCTTTTTCTTTAACGAACCGACAAACCTGATCACATTATTTAAAGTGATAGAAGCAATAGAAGGTAGAGAGTATTTTTCAAAATGTGGTTTCGGGTTAAAACACTGCGATGTTGATAATCCTTGTCCATTGCATGATGATTATGCCCATGTAAGAAACTCATTCTTTAAAATGGTCAATGAAAGGACTATACAGTCGCTTGCCAATAAAATTAACAAACGCGAGGCCACACTAAACAGATTATAAATAAGATTGACAGATGAAACGAATCGGAATTATTGGGGGATTAGGACCCGAGGCAACCGTTGATTATTACAAAGAAATTATAAATGCCTTTAAAAACGGGAATGGAGATTTAAATTATCCTGAAATTATCATTTATAGTGTGAACATGTCACATTTCATCGGGCTGATGAGAGAAAAGAAGTATGAACAGGCCACCGAATATATTTCTGAAAAAATAGAAGGGTTGAAACAAGCCGGTGCTGATTTCGCTGTCATCAGTGCAAATACGCCACACCAGTTATTTGACCAATTGAAAGAAAGGTCCGGAATCCCCTTGATCAGTATTGTTGAAGCCACCTGCAACGAAGCCAAATGTAAAGGACTGAAAAAGGCAGGTCTGTTCGGAACTGATCTGACCATGAAAGCATCATTTTTCCCTGATGTCTTCCGGAAACAAAATATCGAGGTCGTTGCTCCTGACGAAGAAGACCGGAAACTAATCAATTACAAGTTATTTAGTGAAATTGAACTGGGAATTTTCAAAGATGAAACCCGGGCAATGCTTATTAGAATTATTGAAAAGATGGTACGTGAACAAGAGATAGACTCGCTGATTCTGGGTTGCACAGAGTTCCCTTTAATTCTGACAGCGGAAACTTATGCCGGTATTCCTATTTTAAACACAACAAAAATCCACGTGAAAGCATTAGCAAAATACTACAATGAAAACAGATTTTAATCCAGTTTACCCACATTTCTATGAAATATTTGCATCTGAGCAGGGAAAAGCACTCTGCAAAGTATTCTATTTTGGTAACGGGACCGAAATAATGGAAGCAAAGGGAAAAATAACCGGTTTGGAAACCAACGAAAACAGGGAGGAATACTTGGTTTTCGATTCGGGAGAAGAAGTCCGTATCGATCGTATAATCTCAATAAATGGGAAACCCGGACCGGCGTATGATGAATATGATTCGTACGCTCTTGCCTGTCTCAATTGCAATGTGGGTGCGGATTAAAAACGAATTGAATATTTAGATTATTCAACATTGAGTACGATCACGAATATAAAAAGTGAAAAAGATTTGAAATTTTGAAAGAACAGCTAACAAATAGAGTTGTGACCGTGATTTTTGGTGCAAAAGATGAAGCGCTTGTTCTTTAAGAATTATTGAGCCACTAACCAGCCCAAGAGCTAGTACTAGAAACTTTTAATATCGTTTAAACAATGCAAAATAACGACCATGAAAAAAGAAATATTTCTTGTAAGCTGTCTGGTTTTGTCGATAAGTACAACCTTTGGAGTACAAAAAAAAGAAACCAGCATTAACATAGGACAAGTATCCTCAAGTAATACAAAATCAACATCTAATACGGAGAAAATTTTTCAATCACCTGCTAAAGCGATGCATCCCGGAGAGAAACTTTTTAAAGATAAAGGCTGTACTGTTTGCCACCAGGTAAGTATAAAACTAGTAGGGCCTTCATTAAAAACCATTGCAACTGCTTATGCTAATAACAAAAAGGGATTGGTGGCTTTTTTAAAGAATGAAGGAAAACCAATAGTCGATCCGGCCCAGGCGTCCGTCATGCATCCGCAAATTGCAATTACAAAAGCATTGCCGGCAAACGAACTGGATATACTTGTAAATTATATTCTATCAACAAAATAATAGTTAGAGCCTAATTAATCAACGTACAAGGAACTTATTTTCAAAATCATTGACAGTCTTTGACCGAGTTAATCTTAGATAAATTTGTTCTAAAAGCACTCTTTACCCGTGAACTACTGCACACAATGCTTAAAATCTTCCTGAAGTTCATGGATGAATTTGAAATAAAGAAACTGGATAAATTTGAGGATAACACTCAAAAAGTAATTCAATATAATCGAGAGATTGAAAAATACAATTCCAATATCGAAGACCCAGCCGAAAGGAAAACACGAATAAACGAAACCTTAGCCAACCAGATACTTTTCAATATTCAATACCATTCACTAGATGACATGGTTCGTTTAAGGATGATTAGTCGAAGAACTAAATACAACCATTTGCAAGTGCTTGAAAAACTGGGAATTGTAAAAATACAATTTCTAATCAAAACTTAGATTTTATTGAAGAGAAAAATTTTATTTCATACTACCACTTAATTTCTTCAATTTAATAAAAATATCTTTTTAATGTATTGTAAGACTCATTATACAAATTTTATCCCCTCATAAGAATTTTATTATTAAATTAGCTTTTGAAGCTTAAGAGAAAACTAATTAACAGACAACTGATTTTCTTTTAATAAATATGTTTTTGAGAAATCGATAATAAAAACTTGATTAAAGTGGTTGATTTTAATAAAATAGCAATTACCAGAATAGACAATGCAATAAAAAACAAATCACCGTACTTAGATTTAAGTAATTTGTTTTTAAATGATCTTCCAGAAAACTTTTCTCAATTAGAAACTTTGTCGGAACTTGACCTAAGTAGAAATTGTTTTTCTGAATTCCCAACTGTACTTAGTAAATTATACAATTTAGACTTCTTAGATTTGAGCCATAACATTCTCAATGATATATATTTTGATCTTGGGAAATTCTATTCTTTAAGGCGACTAGACTTATCATATAATTATTTCACAGATATACCCAGAGAAATAAAATATCTTAAGAATATTGAAGAATTAAATCTGAACGGTAATCCTTTTTATGATCAGGCCCCAGAAGAAATTGTAAATCAAGGCATATGGGCTATCGAGAACTACAACAATGAATTAAAAAGGAGTAAACAAATACATAGACTATTTGAAGCAAAACTGCTGTTTGTTGGAAGTGGAGATGTTGGAAAGACAACCTTGATAAAGGTTCTTAAAAACAAGACTGTTAAGATAACAGTTGGAGAAGAACAAACAACTCATGGTATAAATATTAATTCATGGAATCTGACAACACATTTTCCAGCAAAAGAGCCTTATTATAATAGATTTATAGATGAAGAAAAATTGTTTTATTATGATTATGAAACCGATTTAGATGACGAAAGTGATGAGTTTGATGATGTGTTAGAGATATTGCCTTTTGTTAAGTTTAAGTACAGGTTTAATGATGGCTATTCAGAATACGCTCTTTCATCAAATAATATATATGATTATAATAACAATTTTTTTGTTGAGCAAAATATAATAGTTAATATATGGGATTTTGGTGGTCAAGAGATTTATCATTCCACACATCAATTCTTTTTAACTAAAAGATCGGTATACGTGTTTGTTTGGGAAGCAAGAAAAGATCAAGATGAAGATAGTTTTGAATATTGGCTGAATATCATAAAATATTTAAGTAATAGTAGTCCCGTAATTATTGTAATGAATAAATTGGATGTAAGGCTAAAACATATTGATGAGTCAGCATTAAGAGAAAAATATCCTAACATAATATCTTTTCATAACGTTTCTTGCGTAACGAAGGAAGGTATAGATGAATTTGCGTTATCCGTTGAAAATACTTTGAAAGATTTAAGACATTTAGGTGATAATTTACCTTCAGTTTGGCTTGACTTACAGGAATACCTAAAGAATCTAAAAAAAGATTATATCGATGTTGATTTATTCTACTCTATTTGCAGAAGTTTTCGAATTACTCCTCCAAGAGCTGATTATATAAGCGAATACCTTCACGATCTTGGTAAAATTTTACATTTTAGAAAAGATAGTGTTCTTAAAAACATCCTAATATTAAACCCTGAGTGGGCAACTGGTGCAGTTTATCATTTAATTGATAATATAGAAATTCAGAAAAATTTTGGGAGATTTAAAACTAGCCAATTAAAACAAATTTGGGATACTACACTTTATCCTCAAAACATGCATTATGAGCTGATAAAACTAATGGAAAAGTTTGAGCTGTGTTTTAATTTAATTGGGACTGATGAATATATAATACCGGAATTATTACCACTTAATAAGTCAAAATCAGAGTTAGAAAAATACAACATAAATGAAAGCCTGGTATTTGAATATCATTATAAATTTATTCCAGCAGGCATTGTAAATAGAATGATATGCAACTTATTTTTTATTATTGAAAGGGACTATTTTTGGAAAAATTGTGTAATCGTAAAAAATGATTTAGCTTCAGCCTTAATCCAAGAATCAAGAATCGAAAAAAAAATTACAATTAGAATTATTGGATATAACAAGGGTAGCTTATTAGGAATAATTAGAAATGAATTAAAAAGGATTCATTTAAATTTGAATTATAGTGTTTCTTTACCTTCAGTTGATTTTGTAGAAAAAATACCTTGTAGCTGTTCAATTTGCCAATCAAATAAAAAACCGTATCTATTTGACTATAATGTTTTGCTAAGGTATTTAGCAAAAGGAACAGAATATATTGATTGTCAAAATAGTATAGAATCAATGAGTATATCGAAATTAATTGAAGGTATTAAATCTACCCAAACAGATATTGATATAATCAGCTACATGTGCTTGGCTGCCTCGCAACTGCAAGGCAATTATTTGAACATTAAAGATAGCGAAGACAGTAGAAACTCATTTATAGCGACGATATTATCAAATAAAGGAGTTATATCCAAAGATCAATCTAGATGGGGTAAATCAGAAACTGGGAAACTTCAAGGTGAGATAGATATCAAAATTGAGAATAATAAAGGTTTAACTTTATCTATATTTGAGGGGTTTAATCTTGATTATTGTAACAAGAGTGTTATTAACAGACATATTGGAAAGATATTTGGATATGATCCCAATGGGCTAAGGGATAATTTTATTTTTGTCTACTCAGAAACGAAAAATTTCATCTCTTTATTTAGCGATTACATGAGATTATTAAATGAATTCAGCTTTAATAATTATAATTTCGAGGTTGTTGAAGATATCTCTAGTGATTATATTTTAGGCACTGAAATCAAGATCATTAGAAGTAAATATTACAGACAAAAACAACTCTGTAATTTATACCATATTCTAATAAACTTGAACTTCCAATCAGGTGCTTAGATCAAACATTTCGTGTGATTTAATTATGATGCCTAAGTAAAATGAAGTAAAAACACATTTAATGCAAATCAATTCAGGTAAAAGATATTTCAAAGTGATTAAGCATAGTTAAAAATGACCCATTGCTATTTTCTCAATCGCAAACACCCGATTTTTGATTTAGAATAGCTTTTCAAAAGGAAACGGAATAAAAGCGAAGCGGCTTTATGACATAGTTTTTTGAAAATCTGAAGGGCGAAGGGTATTCAAAATCGAAAAATCTTTGTTTAAGATTGGAGAAAGTACAACAAGTTATCAACACCGAATTTGATGCCACCTAAAACAAAAATCCTCGCAAATAAATGACATACAATGATTTAATGTTTAAAAAATGACCCCTATGGTACAAAATCCGAACCATTTATTGGCGGATATGAAGCTTCTAAATGAAGCATTTTTCAGCATGAAAATTGCTTAAATCTTTGTTCTTTTAATGCATCTGGCTTTAATCGCCTTATGCATCTCATTATTGGGTATTCAACCCTGGCTGTCTGATTGATTTGACCATGAAATTGCAGCTATAGAGATAATTAACACATCCAAAATCAAAATCACTTAAAATCTTTCCTATATTCTGACGGCGTTTTCTTCATGATATCTTTGAAATAGTGATTGAAATTTGCAAGGTTATTATATCCGCATTCAAAACAAATCTGAGTTATTTGTTTGTCTGTTTCAGCTAATAATTTTGCTGCAATTCCTATTCTCACATTTTTCACATAATCCATAAAAGTCTGGTTGGTTTTCTTTTTGAAATAACGGCAAAATGAGCCTGGTTCCATGCAAACCAAAGAAGAAGCCTCCTTGAGTTTAATTCCTTCATGGATATTTTGAAAAACATATTCATAAACCTTATTGATCTGATCAGCGTCTTTCTCATGAATATTGGGTTGAGATGATGGGAGGGCGAGATATTCGCGATCGTCAATCTGAAGCAACATATTAAAAACCTTCAATAACTCAATATAAAGTTCAAGACCCGATAAACTAACCATCTTCATAAGTAAAGCTGCAACTTTTTCTGCTTTCTTGCCTTTAAAAAAAATACCATTACCTGCTTCTTTCAGCAAAGTGGCTACGCTTTCCAATTCCGGGATATTAAAAAAATCAGAATTAATGATATTCTCATAAAAGTGCGTTACAATGCATTCTGCTTCCTCTTCAGTAGATTCACTTTCTTGAACTTCCCAACAATGATAGATATTAGGTCCCAAAAGGACCAGGTCACCCTTGGTATAGCTCGAAATATGATTCCCAACAATCCTTCTGCCCGATCCACCGACAATTAGATTGAGTTCAAAATTTTTATGGGAATGAATTTTATTGGATTTTGGATCCATCTTCAGCTTTCGGGTAATAAATGTCTTCTTGTAAGGGACAGGTATTTTCTCGTAGATAAACTCCATATTAGTCTTTTTTAACTTTAACAACCAAATATAAATGTTTATTTCAACATTCCTGTTAATATACTATGCAAACAGAACAAAATAACTGAAGTAATGTTTTCTTCAATCCCGTTCCTTTGGTTATATGAAATGTACTACTTAGGAATTAATCAGCACACAGGGTACATTTCTGTTATACAATCATACTCAACAACTATGAAACGAGCATGTAAATTACTTACACCCAAGAATATGAGAATGTCAACATGCGAGTTCCATACGACAATTAAAAAACAAATTATTCACGTATGAAAATGATATTAAAAGGAATTATTCCTCCCGTTATTACTCCCTTAATAAATAACGACACCCTTGATGTAAAAGGACTGGAAAAATTAATTGAACACCTGATATCAGGAGGAGTGCATGGCTTATTTATGCTAGGCACAACTGGTGAAGCAACAAGTTTAAGTTACGAACTTCGCAAGGAACTGATTAAGCGAACAAGTGAACTGGTAAATCACCGGATTCCGGTAGTTGTAGGAATTACAGACACTTCACTCGAAGGCTCTCTGGAAATAGCAGAATATTCGGCAGCTATGGGACTGGATGGTGTTGTGATTGCCCCACCCTATTATTTGCCCATCTCTCAGGAAGAGATGAGGGAATACCTGGAAGTTATTGTTCCGAAATTGCCATTGCCATTTTTAATGTATGACATGCCTGGATGCACCAAGATTCATATGTCTGTCGCCACGATCAGAAGAGCAAAGGAATTGGGTGCAATTGGAGTAAAAGATAGTTCGGGAGATATGAATTATTTGTATTCGCTTATCCAGGAATTCAAGGACTCTCCTGATTTTTCAGTTATTGCAGGAACTGAATTATTTTTACCTGAAACTATTTTGTATGGTGGGCACGGAGCTGTTGCCGGAGGCGCAAATCTGTTTCCCAGATTATTTGTAGATCTGTACAATGCATCGTTAGAAAGGGATTTTGACAAAATTGCCGGTTTGCGCGATAAAATGATACTGATC
Source organism: Prolixibacteraceae bacterium (assembly GCA_963676375.2). GTDB lineage: Bacteria > Bacteroidota > Bacteroidia > Bacteroidales > Prolixibacteraceae > Aquipluma. The sequence goes on along the minus strand of CAXXPT010000012.1, from coordinate 151,831 downwards.
AATGATTTGATTTATAATGTTGGCAAAAACAACTCGAAATACATCAAAGGAATAAAATGCGCCTTGTCGGTTATGGATATTTGCGATGATTATGTGGCATGGCCAATTCGCCGTTACGGTAAGGAAGAGCATAATAAAATCGAGAAAAACGTCCGGAAATTGCAGGAAATCATTAACGAACAGGTGGTACCAACTACCTTCATTCTAAAATAGAAATATCTCAGCAACCTGATCATGGCTTTCGGGTCATGATCAGGTTATTGAATGGATTTGAAATAAAGAAACGATCTTCCTAAAGATCAGTTTGATGTTGTCCGCACAGACGACAAGAAGTTTGAAAATCAGAAATATTAAAACTAACTTGACAACAAACTAACAAACGACACTTTGTAAAATCTACCAGCGCCATTAACTTTATGAAAACACTTCTCATTCTGGCTCTTACAAGCTTCATTTCCAACAGTATTTTTGCCGGCAATCCGTTTAAAGGATCAAATGCAATAGTTTCCTCCGAATTCATCTATCTGCAAAAAGATGTTCAATTCCCAAGCTGTCACGCCTCAACAATTGTTGAAACTCCTGAAGGAATGATTGCAGCATGGTTTGGAGGTACTGAAGAAAGAGCGCCGGATGTCTGCATCTACACTTCAACAAAAGCCAACGGAAAGTGGAGTAAACCGGTAGAGGCTGCAAATGGTATTCAGGACGGAAAACAATATCCATGCTGGAACCCGGTGTTATTCCGGAAAGACAATGGTGAAATTGTACTCTATTATAAAGTTGGGCCAACCCCTCGCGACTGGTGGGGGCTTTACAAAACTTCAAAAGATAATGGGGAAACATGGTCGTCAGCAACCCGTATTCCGAACAATTTACTTGGCCCGATAAAGAATAAGCCGGTGAGATTGCCTAATGGCAAAATACTTTACCCAACTAGTTTTGAAACTTCGGAAAAATGGAATTCTTACCTGGAAATCTCAGATCAGGATTTGAATAACTGGCAACGCATCAATCTGGACAACAACATTTATCAGACTATACAGCCAACCATTCTTTTCCACAAAGAAGGAAAAATGCAGTTGTTTTTCCGGAGTAAAGACAAAGTCATCATCGAATCGTGGTCGAAAGATAACGGACAAACATGGTCGGCACTGGCTCCGACCTCGTTGCCCAACAACAATTCGGGAATTGATGCAGTTACCCTGACCAACGGAGATCAAGCCCTGATTTTTAATCCAATTACGAAAGGAAGAAATAAACTCGGCATTGCTACCTCAAAAGATGGAATTAATTGGGAAGCAGTTACGTTACTGGAAAACGATTCCAATCCAAAAGGAGAATATTCCTATCCTGCCATCATTCAGGCAAAAGATGGACTAATACATGTTGTCTATACCTGGAATAGGCAATTGATTAAACATGTTGTGCTTGATCCTTCAAAACTGATAACAAAACCTATTCTGAACGGCATTTGGCCTGAAGAGTGAAACCAACAGAACTAATTATGAGCAAGTTTCAATTATTTTTATTCGTGTTTTTATTAATTGGTATAAGTGCGATTGCACAAACACGAAATGCATCAAAAGCAATTGTTAGTGAAGAAAATCTATTTCCCTATCAAAATGAGCACGTTCATGGAAGCAGCATCATTTCGCTCCCCAATGGTGATCTGTTAGCCGTATGGTTTCAGGGTAGTGGTGAACGTACGGCCGATGATGTCCGTGTGATGGGAGCACGATTGAAAAAGGGCTTAAAAACATGGACAACACCGTTCCTTATGGCCGACACCAAAGGAATTCCGGATTGCAATCCTGTACTTTTCCTGAACCGAAAAGGTAAATTATTCCTTTTCTGGATCGCTGTTCAGGCAAACAAATGGGAAAATTCCATCTTGAGGTTTCGCACATCAACCAATTACAACGGAAACGAAGCTCCTGTTTGGGAATGGCAGGATAATATTCTGCTGAAACCAGACGAAAGCTTTGTAAAGGAAGTTGACAAAAGATTCAGGGAATTACAAAAAAATGAATCTGGATGGGCTGCTTATGCACCCAAATACGACGATATGATTAAAGAAGCAAGTAAAGATTTGCTCAAAAGAAGTCTGGGTTGGATGACGAGGATCCATCCAATTACCCTTGAAAGTGGACGAATACTATTGCCTCTTTATTCCGATGGCTTCAACTTTTCGATGATAGCCATTTCTGACGACGACGGAACTACCTGGCGCCCAAGCCTCCCTATTGTTGGTCGGGGCCCGATACAGCCTGCCCTGGCTGTGAAGAAAAATGGAAACATTGTGGCTTACATGCGCGACAGTGGAGACGCACCAGCCCGTGTTCATACCAGCATTTCAACCGATAACGGCGAATCGTGGAGCGCATCACAAAAGACCGAAATTCCGAATGAAGCCAGCGTGGAAATCTGCGTATTAAAAGACGGCAAATGGGCCTTCTTCGGAAATGACATTAACGACGGACGCTATCAGTTGTCGCTTTACCTTTCGGATGACGAAGGCGTTACATGGAAATGGAAAGAACTGATCGAATATATGCCCGACAAAAGCGGAAGTTTCTCATATCCCTGCCTGATTCAGACGCCTGATGGGCTGCTCAATATCTCCTATTCATATTCTTTGGGTGACGGAAAGAAATCGATCAAACATGTGGTTATCGATACTAAAAAAATTACCAACTAAATGATGCGGTGAAAACCTGGTATGGAACATCATTTCAGGAGAAATCACATTAAATCAACGATTCCTAAACCTAAAAATGGACCAGACCAACCGACTAATTTCAATCGATGTATTCCGTGGCCTGACTATTGCTGCAATGATCCTGGTCAACTATCCCGGAGCATACGGTCACAGTTATGCCCCGCTTGAACATTCGCATTGGAATGGAATTACACCCACCGATTTTATATTCCCTTTCTTTATTTTCATAGTCGGGGTTTCCATTGCACTATCTTTTACCAAACAAATGGATGCGGCAAAACCCCGGAGAGAAATGTTGAAGAAGATTCTGGTGCGTTCGCTTAAAATCTGGTTCATCGGATTCTTTATCCATTATTTACCCAATTTCAATTTTACATTTTTCGATTTGTTCGGCGTACTGCAGCGAATTGCCGAAGTGTATTTGGTTTGTGCCTTACTCTACCTGTTCGCAAACTGGAAAACTCAAATTTATATACTCTCCGGAATACTTCTGGTTTATTGGATTACGCTGTCCTTCATACCAACGAATGATTTTGTGGCCGGAACATTGGAGCCGGGCAGAAATTTTGCCGCCTGGTTCGACCGCTTATTCTTTTCAGCCGAAATGTTGGGAAAGAGAGGATGGAATTCGGAAGGTTTGTATAGCACCTTTCCTGCAGTTGCCAGTGGAATAACGGGTATGCTGGCCGGACAATTCCTGATCCGGAAAAAATCATCGGAAAGCACGTTGATTTGGATGTTCACTGCAGGTATCCTTGTTGTACTCATCGGATCGATATGGGATTGGCAATTCCCGATTAATAAAAAGCTTTGGACCAGTTCGTTTGTTCTTTACACCTCAGGTTGGGCAATTATCGCCCTGACCATTTCACTGTGGCTAATCGATTTTAAGCAATATAAAAATAACCTGATTGCCCGTATTGGCGTTATTTTCGGGATGAATGCCATTGCTGTTTATGTGATGGCTGATGTTTTCGAAACCATTTACAAGTACTCGCATTTCCATGATCTGGTATACAACGGACTAACTGATATGGGAATGGCAGCACCCAATGCCTCACTCATTTGGGCATTAATTTCGGTGGGTTCCTGCTTCCTTGTCGCTTTAATTCTTTACCGACGAAAAATATTTATTAAGTTGTGAGTTATATTTGTTTTAAGTGAAAATTATATTTTAACGCAATGACAGGGAATGAATTCAGGAACGCACTGCGTTCGGGCAAAACTGTATACGGCACACTGATTACTTCTACAGTTCCCAAAATGTTTGATGTTACGATTGGTCTGGGACTCGATTATATCTTTCTTTGCAATGAGCATATTCTTTACAATCAGGATGCTTTAGGATGGATGTGCAGGGCCTACAAAGCCGCCGGTATCAATCCGGTAGTCCGCATTCTGGAACCAAGCCCATATCTGGCCACCCAGGCTTTAGATGCAGGAGCGGGAGCCATACTTGTCCCTTATGTTGAAAACCTGGAAGACGTTTACAACTTGGTTGGTGCTGTTAAATACCGCCCGCTGAAAGGGAAAAAGTTAAAGAAAATCCTTTATGGCGATGAAAAGCCAACTTCCGAACTCGTAGATTATTTAAGAAAGCAAAACCGGAATAACTCGTTACTTCTCAACATTGAAAGTCCGACAGGAGTGAACAACATGGAACAGTTTTTTTCTGTTCAGTCGGTTGACGGACCCGGCGTTGACGGTATTGTGATCGGGCCTCATGATTTGTCTGTCTCGTATGATATGCCAGAAAAATATCGGAGTAACGAGTTTCTCGACCTGAGTTGCGGAATCATTGCCAAAGCCCGTAAACATGGAGTTGCTGCGGGCGGACACACCGGTTCTCGCGGAAACCTCGACCTTCAGTTGGAATGGGCTAAAGCTGGCGCCAACATTATTTTACACAGTTCAGATATGTTCCTTTTTGCTGATAAATTGCAGGAAGAAATGAATTGCATCCACATGGCGAAAGGCGAATCCGCCCATGAAACGCAGGCTGGAGATCAAGTTTAATATGATTTGAAGAAAATGAAAACATGTTCGTTTAATGCTATTTTCAGACCAAAATCTGCATCTTTACTGTGAATTGAAACTGGCAACCAACTAAAACCAACAATACCATGCGCATAAACCTAAAAGAAACTTTAGCTGCCGGAGTTCTCCTTATGGTGGTGAACGGATTTACTCCGGTCGACAACAAAAAAACAAATCTCGGCTACGTAGATCCACAAATTGGAAATGTGGGATTTTTGCTAGTCCCAACACGACCCACAGTTCAATTACCCAACCAGATGATCAGAATGTACCCGATTCGTGCGGATTACATCGACGATCAGATTAGTTCGTTTCCGTTATCGGTTATTTCTCACCGAAATGGTGAATTGTTTGGCATTCTGCCCGGAACCGGAAACCGCGAAAACGGAACCTGGAAGGAAAAGCAAACATGGGACACTGACCTTGAAATCACCAGGCCATTCTACTATTCAACTTATTTTGTTGACGAGGATATTAAAACTGAATTTGCTCCCGGAAATAAAGCAGCCATTTTCCGGTTTACTTTTCCTAAAAAAAGCACCAGAACTCTCCGCTTAAAAATCAACCAGGAAGGACAGTGGAATATACTTTCGAAAAATTCAATTTCGGGAGAAGAAGTTTTTTTTGGAATGAAGGCTTTTGTATATGGCGAGTTTAACCAGGAATGTAATCCAACCCTTAAAAAGGAGTCGGTAATTACAAAAAGAAGCGGTAAAATAAGAGAAGAAACAGTTGCCTGGATCGATTTTTCGAAAGATCAGAGCTCTCCAATTGAATTCAGGTATGCCATCTCATACATCAGTGAAGAACAGGCCAAAGCCAATCTGGAACACGAAATTCAGAACTGGGATTTCGAAGCGGTGAAAAACAGCGCAGAACAGGTCTGGAATAAAACACTCGACCAGATTCAGGTAAAAGGCGGCACCGAAGCTCAACTCCGAACCTTCTATACCTCATGGTACCGAACCAACGAACGTATGACTAACATCAACGAATACGGCCGGTATTACAGCAATTACGACCATCAGGTGCATCAGACCGATCGCGATTTTTATATCGACGACTGGATGTGGGACACCTATCTGGCCAACCACCCGCTGCGAATGATTCTTCAGCCTGAAAAAGAAGCCGACATGCTTAATTCGTATGTCGGAATGTACGAGCAGGGAGGATGGATGCCACAATTTCCGCTGCTTTACATGGACAATCCTGCCATGAACGGGTTCCATTCAACCATTGTTTTTCTGGATGCCTGGAGAAAAGGCATTCGCAATTTTGATTCGGAAAAAGCTTACGATGGAATCCGTAAAAATGGCTCTGAAGCGACTTTGCTTCCGTGGCGAAATGGCCCAAAATGTTCGCTCGATACATTTTACCGAGAAAAAGGCTTCTACCCTGCCCTGAATCCTGGTGAAAAAGAAACAGTAAAAGCTGTTCACGATTTCGAAAAACGACAGAGTGTAGCCATCACACTGGGACATAGTTATGATGACTGGGCCCTTTCTGAAATGGCAAAAGAATTGGGGCGTACTGACGATCAGAAATATTTCAGCAAACAAGCTACCAATTACCGTAATTTATACCGTCCTGAAAAGAAACTTTTCTGGCCCAAAAATGCAAAAGGCAATTGGATTGAGATTGACCCCAAATTTGACGGAGGTATGGGCGGACGCGACTATTACGATGAAAATAATGCCTACACCTATCAATGGCAGGTTCAGCAAGATATACATGGATTGATTGGACTAATGGGCGGGCGCGAAAACTTTACCGCAAATCTTGACCAGCTTTTCAGGGAGGACCTGGGTCGGTCCAAATATGAGTTTTGGGCAAAATTTCCGGATGCTACCGGAATGGTTGGACAATATTCGATGGGAAACGAACCTAGTTTTCACATCCCGTATTTGTACAATTATTCTGGTGAACCTTGGAAAACGCAGAAGCGGGTTCGTTTTTTGCTTGATGTCTGGTTTAAGGACAATATCTTCGGTATTCCCGGTGATGAAGATGGTGGTGGAATGACTGCCTTCGTGGTTTTCTCATCCATGGGGTTTTATCCGGTTACGCCGGGTCTCCCCGTTTATAACATCGGAAGCCCGGTTTTTGAAGAAGTCAGTATTAAGCTGGAAAATAGGAAAATATTCCGTATCGTTTGCCACAATTATGCGAAAGAGAATAAATACATCCAGTCGGCAAAAATGAATGGCAAAATATGGACTAAACCGTGGTTTACCCACACCGACCTGATGAACGGATCTACGCTGGAACTCGAAATGGGCCCACTACCCAATAAAAAATGGGGTTCAGCTCCGGAAGATGCGCCTCCATCAAGCATTTAATAAGTTTTGAATAAAAGAATCCAACTTCGAACAGGTTGGATTCTTTTATTTTAACCGAGTTCGACCAAAGAACGTTGAGTAAATTATTTATAACTGCCCCATCCCCAACCCTTCCCCAATAACGGGAAGGGAGTTCCAGCATTGAAAATTCAGAATAGACATGCTTTAAAGAGGATGTTTTCAGATTTTGCATGATGCAAAGTCCCCTGTTTTGGGAGATTAGGGGGCAGTATGGAGGAATATATCTATTCGCATCGTTTTTTATCAGAAAATAAAATATCGAATTCATGATATTTTACAATTTTCCTTTTCCTATACTTATTTTGCTCCTTCTTCCCTATTTCTTTCCATTTATGCAACAATTGGTTAAAATTCCATAATGAATAAGCAAAAACCCATCGAATCTGTTCGTTAGGTTTCAATAAGTTTGATAAGGAAAAACAGCTATGAAACAAGCTGTTCTGATTAAACTAATCTAAACAACCGGTTATGGAATTTTCGATGATGAAGTCACGGACTTTAATGGTCTTATTTCTGGCGACACTCAGTTTATCAGCCAAGCCACAAGACAAAGGTCAGTATCGCGATGGCAAAATTCTGGAAGGCGAACAATGGTTGCCGTTCAGTTATCCTGATAAAGCTGACTTTTATGTCTCGCCCAAAGGAAATGACAGTTGGACCGGAACATTGGCCGACCCCAATATTGCCGGTAATGACGGTCCGTTTCTGACCCTGGAGCGCGCACAAAAAGCCGTTCGCGAGTTAAAAGCTCAGGTTTTCAAATCAAAAGATATTCCCATAGAAAAACGCTGGATTGGATCGCCTCATCCGCTTGGAAAAGGAAAAGACATTTTGGTTTATGTTCGTTCTGGTATTTATTCACTTAAACAGCCCCTTATTTTTGAGCCTGCCGATGGTGGCGAACGGGTTGAAACCAACTTACCAACGGGAGCATTTGAGTACCATAAATTAAAAGACCATTACGTAACTTACGCAGCCTACCCCGGAGAAAAACCAGTAATTACTGGAGGAATTCCTGTAAATGCCTGGACAAAAAAAGGGAATATCTGGACAGCCAGATTTGACTCAGACTCAGCCGCCGTTTTGGTGGTAAACGGGAAAAGCCAAATATTGGCCCGTACACCAAACAAAGGTTATTTTGTTCCTCCTGTTATATCTATATCAACCAACGAACTGCATTTCAGGAAAGGAGAGATTAAAGCCTGGAAGGAAATGGAAAACAACCGTGTGACCATGCTGCTGCGTTGGCATACCGGAATAAACACCATCGCTAAAGTTGATGAAAAGTTGGGAATAGTAACATTTAAATCGACTCAGGAAGGTGTGGTTATTGTCCCGCCACGCTATTACATCGAGAATGTGAAAGCCTTGCTCGATGCGCCGGGTGAATGGTTTTTCGATAAAAACCTGAAAGAAATCAGTTACATTCCGGCCAGTGGTATCGACGATCCGAATCGGGTGACTGCCGAAGTACCGGTTATTAGTAATCTTGTTTCAGTGAAAGGAAAGCTTGGGCAACCGGTCAGGAACCTGCGATTTTATGGGTTAACTTTCGAAGGTACAACATCGAAAGGTAGTGCAATCAGCTACAAATTTGCGCATGCCTGCGAATTTGTTGACTGCGTAATCCGTTCATGCAGCGGAACCGGCCTTTCTATTCATGAAGGCTGCTACCAGACCCGCATCCTGAAAAACCAATTCGAGACTATCGACAACAGCGCAGTGGTTGCACATGGCCCGGGAAAACCAGGCGATGGCTGTGAAATTACCCGCGAAACACAAATCTCGTATAATAAGATTTTCGATTGCGGCGGTATTAACATTTACGCCAATTACACATTAATGACTACCATTTCGCACAATTACATCACTAAAACCCGCGGTCGGTATGGCATTGATGTGGGAGGCTGGTCGAACCTCGAAGAGGCTATCGATGGCGGATACCTGGTGGAATACAATCACCTTGATGATGTTCAAATGGATGCCGACGATTCGGGCGCCATCAAAACCGCAGGAATGACTTTCAACTCCGTTGTCCGCCGTAACCTGATCCACCATGTACACGCAGGATTTTTCAATGACAATGTGGCTTTCTGGTTCGATAACATGTCGTCGGGATGGACTTCAGAAGAAAACATTTACTACGATCTGGAACAAGGCGAAATGAAATTGTGTGCTGCCATGATTGAAGATAACACCTATCACAACAATTATAAAATCGAGACTCCTGAAATTGCTCCTGAAACAATTATCGAAGGTGAACCTGAATTTGAAGTCAGCAACATGAAAATTGAGGCTGCGTCAGAAAGTGGCTCTGGAACCATAACTGCCGGAAGTGTTATTCGACTGAGGGCAGATGTTTTCAACAAAGGCGCTTCAGGAGTCGCCCCGGTAGAGCTTTATGTGGACGGTAAGATCAGCGAAAAGAAACTTTTTCCGGTGATTAAAAACAACAACCGGAAAATTGAGTTTGAACTTCGCCTTTACGATGCCGGAGAACATCAACTTGCCATAGGCTCAACTCCTTATCAAACAGTGAAAATTGAAGGACAAAAACCAGCAGTAGTCTTTGAAGATTTCAAACTTTCGGGCGACAGGGTTATTCAGGGAGAAACAATAAAGGCGACAGCAACAGCCAAAAACATGACTGGTTCAATTCAAAAAATGAGTGCTTCGTTGTATCTGAATAATCAGAAAATCACTAGCCAGACCATTGAGCTGAATGCGAATGCAACTCAATCTGTCAGTTTCGAGTTGCAACCTGCCATTGGACATCATCAAATCAGGATCGAAAACAGTGCAGAAAAAGAACTAATGGTATCCGAAGGTGTTCCGCTCGATATTTCAGCAATGCCAGTTTTTAAATATTGCTCAGCAAAGGCAAAACCATACGAAATTGAAGCTGATGCGAAAGCCAACCGTTTTAAAATTACTGCCGGAGGATCGGATTTTTATCATGCGGAAGATTCGTATGCAGCGGCATATCTGAAAGGAATTAAAGGCGACTTTGTGGCCACTGTTAAAATCAATCAATTCGGAGATCGTACGCACGAATGGTTTCGCTCGGGCTTGTTCGTGCGAAACGATATCGCTCAGAGTTTTGATGTTCAGCCAGGAAGTAAAGGCTCTGTTTTAGTGTTTGGCACTCCGGGTCGCGCAGGAATCGAGTACGACGAGTTTGCCAATGGCTGTATGCACAAGGCAAGTAGTCAGAACCTTCCTGAAAATTCCAAAACACCCATTTATCTGAAAATTGTCCGTCATGGAAACAGTTTCAGCGGATATATCAGCCTCGATAATAAAAATTGGATTATCGAACGACACACCAACGATATTCCGGGAATTAACGAATCAGTTGATCTGGGATTGGCTGCCGGAGGTCCGGACAAACGTCAATACTGGGTTGAATTTACCGATTGGAAAATTATAACTGCCAAATAACACCGATATTAAACCATCTAATTTATTATCAATATGACCTACAAAATACGAATTTTAATTGCAGTATTTCTGGCTGCAGTCAGCACAACCGGTGCTCAATCCATCGATCTCAGTCAAGCATCGATCATTATTTCAGCGAACATAAAATCTCCTGTAAAAGAAACTGCCATACGTGTTTTACAGGAAGAAATTGCCCAGCGAACAATGATCAAAATACCACTGCGCAGCAGCATTGGAATAAGTACAATTGTTTTAGCGACAATAAATGATACTGAAATCAGCGGTCTATCAGTCCCCAAACGATCCGGAAAAAACCTGCCGGAAACCAAAGCTGAAGGATTTCGGGTTGTAGTTGAAAATCAATCAGGAAAACAAATTCTCTGGCTGATTGGTGCCGATGAAAGGGGAATAATATTTGCCATTGGTCAGTTTTTGAGAACAGCTGAACTATCAAAAAACAGGATTCTTTTCGATCACAGAAATGAAATCGCCACCTCACCCGCTTATCCCATCCGTGGGCACCAGATAGGTTACCGCAATACGGCTAATTCATGGGATTCATGGAATCCACAGCAGTTCGAGAAATATTTCCGCGAACTGGCTTTATTTGGCACCAATAGTTTTGAAAACATTCCTTTTCAGGATGGTCCGCTGGGTCCACACATGAAGTTTCCAAGAGAAGAAATGAACAGAGAACTGAGCGAAATCTGCTATAATTACGGACTTGATTATTGGGCCTGGACACCGGCAGACGCCAATTTATCAAACGAAGTCAAATTTAAAGAAGAGGTTAAGAAACATGTTGAGTTTTACAAAAGCTGTCCGCGTCTCGACGGAATTTTCTTTCCCGGCGGAGATCCCGGCGACAATCATCCAAAATATGTAATGCCTTTCCTGAAAGCCATTGCTGAAGAACTGAAAAAATACCATCCAAACGCCGGAGTCTGGATTTCACTCCAGGGCTTCAACAATGAACAGGTTGACTATTTTTATGAATATCTCGAAAAAAATAATCCTGAATGGCTGGCGGGAGTTGTATCCGGACCAAGCAGCCCGGACATGGCTTCAACAAGGTTCCGCCTTCCGGCAAAATACAAACACCGTCATTATCCTGATCTGACACACACAGTACGTTGCCAGTACCCAACCGAGAACTGGGATCAGGCTTTCGCACTCACCGAAGGACGGGAGGTTTGCAACCCTCAACCGTTCTATTATGCCAAAATTCACAATCGTTTTGCACCTTTCACCGATGGATTCATTTCCTATTCCGATGGTTCGCATGATGATGTGAACAAGGTCATCTGGAGCCAAATGGCCTGGAATCCCGAAAAAGATGTGACCGAAGTTATGACCGAATATTGCCGGTTTTTCTTCGGAAATTCAGTGGCAAAAGCCGGAGCTGACGGTATATTGGCATTGGAACGAAACTGGGTGGGTCCGGTAGAAGAAAACGGCGGGATTGAAACAACTTTTGCATTCTGGAAAAACCTGGAAGTTAAATATCCGGAACTAAAGGGGAACTGGCGCTGGCAACAACTGGTGATGCGCGCATATTACGATACCTATGTTCGCCGCCGCAAAATTTACGAGCAAAACCTTGAAAAAGAAGCAAATCTTATTCTGGCTAAAGCTCCTGAAATCGGCTCAAAAAAAGCAATGAATGAGGCAATCTCCATTGTTAATAAAGCAGATGTAGAACTTGTTTCACCTGAAATCAGGCAAAAGGTATTCGATTATTGCGAAGCTTTGTGGAAATCAATTGGCGCACAAACCAGTTTTAAAAAATACAATGCCAGTGGTGCCGAACGTGGCGCTATACTTGATTTTATTGACTATCCGCTAAATAACCGGTGGTGGCTGGCCGACGAGTTTGACAAAATCAGAAAAATGACCAATGAAAACGAAAAACTTGATCGACTGGAAGTGATCCGAACCTGGGAAAATCCGGGACCAGGCAGTTATTACGACAATATTTCAGATTTATCAAAAGGACCACGGGTAAAGACCCGTACAGATGATGGAACAGATGTGGCCTGGTGGGACAACGGTATGAGCCGCAAGCGATTGTCAACCCAATTATTTCAGAATTTTCCGAAGCTGGATTATCCTGATCTCGATCCAAACGGTCGTTACATGATCAGGGTTGCCGGTTATGGAGAAGCGCTTTTAAGAGTTGATGGCGACCGTATGGAACCGCTGATTTACAACAAAGGACTGGAAGAATTTAAAGAATTCCTGATACCGCAAAAATACGTCAGCGACGGAAAGCTTGAAGTTACTTTTGATCAGCCTGAAGAATCAAAACTGAACTGGCGGCAACAATCGAAGGTGTGCGATGTGTGGCTGATAAAAAAATAACATACCCAAATACTAAAGCTCAACTAAAATTCAAGATTAATATATGAATCTTAAAAGACAACTATTTGCTTTACTTACCATTACAGCTGTAAGCTACAGTGTGACTTCAACGGGACAAAATCCCATGACTATTCCTCCCGGAAGTTATTTTCAGGATATAAAAACAGATATCGTACTTCCGGAACAGGCTGAAAAGAATGTAATAAAGCTTTTTCGAACGCCAAACGCCTTGGTCGCTGTCACATCAAACGGCGTGTACAGAAACGCCAACGGAAAGTGGACTGGTCGTATTTTTGGTTCAGGCTGGCGAACCGCTGCACTGGATCAAAAGGGCGAAATCTGGCTGGCTACGGCTCAGTCAATTCAAAAAGAAAGTGATGCAAATACAATTAATCTGCCTGATTTTGCTCAAAAGGATACGATTTTGAGCCTCATGTGGGAATCGGAGAAAACCTTGCTTATTGGAACAACAAACGGAATGCTGACTTACACCGGAACCTGGGCAGCAGTTCCTATTAGCAAAGGAATGCGGGTAAATGCTATGGTCAACGATTCAAAGAACGATCTCTGGCTTGCCACTAATGGTGGACTATTGCGCCGAATGTCAGGACAATGGATAAACATGGACCAAAGTATGATGGCCTATGGACTGAAACGAACTTATTTTACGCTCGAAAGCAGGAATGAGAAAGCAGAGGTTCTTTTTGGCGGACTTTTCTCAATCGGATGCATTGCCGAAAATGGCGACAATTGGAACCTTAGAGGAGCCGACGGCTTACCTTATGGTCCAATTACGACCATCCGGAGTTCAGAGAATTGCCTGTGGATGGGAACAAACAAAGGTGCAATCAAAAAGGATGCAGGCTGGCATTACTACAACGGCAAACGTTGGCTGACAAACAACCAGGTAAACGACATCCTTCCCGTAGATGCGCACACCGTTTGGATTGCCACTCCGGAAGGAATCAGCCAGATTCAGGAAGTGAAAATGACTTTGGATCAAAAAGCCACGGCTTTTGAAGAACGAATTAAACTTCGCCACGACCGCTACGGAATGGTCAGTGGTTCACATCTGCTGACTCCGGGTGATCTGAGCACTAGTCAAACCCGAACCGATGACAATGACGGACTATGGACCTCGATTTATTTGGCAGCAGAATGTTACCGTTATGCCGTGACGAAAGATCAGGAAGCAAAGAAAAATGCCGTTAAAGCCTATTTAGCTATGGAACGATTGGAAACGATTACCGGAATTCCGGGTTTCCCTGCCCGTTCGCTTGTAGCAGCCAACGAAAGTACCGGTGAAGGAGGCGAATGGCACCTCTCGGCTGATAAAAAATGGAAATGGAAAGGCGATACCAGTTCCGACGAAATGGTGGGACACCTGTTTGCATATCCGCTTTTTTACGATCTGGTGGCCGAAGGTGAAATGAAAGAACGGGTAAAAAACCTGGTTCAGCGCATTATGAACCACATCGTTGACAACAATTTTCACATGATTGATCTGGATGGGAAACCTACCCGCTGGGCCGTTTGGACACCCGATTCACTAAATTTCAAACCTAACTGGATGTACGAAAAAGGGATTAATTCGCTGCAGATACTTTCCTTCCTGAAAGCAGGTTATCATGTAACCGGTGATCCGAAATTTGAATCGGCCTATCAAACCTTGGTTAAAAAACATCATTATGTGGAAAATATGATTCAGCAAAAGAATTACGGGCCGTTTGACATTAACCATTCCGACGATGAACTGGCCTTTTTGCCATACTATACGCTGTTCTGTTATGCCAATGACGCTGAATTGCTTCCTTTTTACAAGCAAAGTATGCAGCGAAGCTGGAATGTGGAACAAGCCGACCGAATTCCCATCTGGAACATTATTGCAAGTTTTGCTTTGCAAAAAGATTGTGATCTGAAAATTGCTTTGGAAGAACTCCAGCAAATTCCGATGGATTTAATTACCTGGCGCATGGAGAACAGTCATCGCTGGGACTTACCACAGGATCAGCTTGTTGACCGGTTTGGAAAACCTCAGGCCATACGACCAATTCCTACACCCGAACGTGGAGTTTCAAAATGGAACAGCAACACCTATCTCTATGATACCGGGTCGAATGGTTCAGGAGAAGACGATGGCGCCTACTTTTTATTTCCGTATTGGATGGGCAGGTATCATGGCTATTTTGTTGAAAAATAACCAACCAAATGAATGAATAAGAGATTGAGTAACAAGAATTACTTTTTCAAAGAGAAATTCTTATCTTGAAATTTTTTGCACACAATAAACTTTTAAAACTCACCATTTAAACTAAATCTTATGAAATCTGCACAAGTGTTATTCGCAGCTGTTTTGATTTCACTGGCCATTGTGTCGTGCCAGCAAAAACAGAAAGCAGAAACTGCTGCTGCTGCGTCCAAAGCCACAATGAATGACTTCCTTGGTCAATGGACCATCGACGTTCAGGGCGGAGGGGTAAGTTGGCTGGAAGTTCGTCAGGAAAAAGATTACATCGATGCCGATCTGCTTTGGATTGGCGGAAGTGTATCGCCGGTAGCCAGTGTTTATATGGACAACCACAATCACCTGATTGTAAATCGGTTTGATAATGTTGTCAGGACTAAAGATGAAAAAAACAATCCGGTTCGGACACATCAAATCGCCAACTGGCTGAAAGTTTCGAAGGAAGGTGACAGTAAAATCACCGGTTTCCTGTTCAAACCCCGTCGCGACGGAACAGGAATCGATTCGACCGGTTTCACCGGAACAAAATTAATGGCGCCTCCTGCTGCTCCTGATATGGCCAGCCTGAAATTTGGCACGCCAATCAATTTATTTAACGGGAAAGACCTGACCGGTTGGAAGCTGATAGACGAAAAACAGAAAAACGGTTTCTCGGTAAAAGATGGAATTCTGGTAACCGATCCGGCCCAAGTGGAAGGACAGGAACACATCAGTTACGGAAATCTTAGGACTGAACAGGAATTTGAGGATTTTAACCTGAAACTGGAAGTAAATATACCAGAAGGAAGCAACAGTGGTGTTTACCTGCGTGGCATGTACGAAATTCAGGTTCTCGATTCGTACAAAAAACCACTTGATCCTCACAACATGGGAGCGCTTTACAGCCGGATTACGCCGTCAGTTAGCGCCGAAAAACCCGCAGGAAGCTGGCAGACACTGGATATTACTTTGTGCGACCGCCATGTAACTGTCATCCTGAATGGTACCAAAATCATCGACAATCAGCCGGTTTACGGACCTACCGGTGGCGCCATGAAATCGGATGTGAATTCGCCCGGCCCAATTTACCTTCAGGGCGATCACGGAAAAGTTGCTTACCGCAACCTGATTTTAACACCCATTGTGAAGTAAAAGTCTGAAAACAGAATAAATGAAGATCCCTGATTTTGGTCCTGAAAAGGATAAAATCAGGGATTTTTATTAGAAATTATCACATCCCGAACGATATTCGTTTGCGAGAATCTCTATTTACTCATCGATGGCGGAGCATCTTCTGGTTTACTGCCCCATTTTTTGTTGGGTTCCGCACCCATTTTAAAAACGAGTATTCCTCCGTCGGTTATTTCCTTTTGCGAAAGCCACGTTTTGCTTATAGGTTTTCCATTTAAAGTAGCCGACTGAATGTATTTGTTGGTTGAAGAATTATTTTCCGCCTCAATGGTGAAGGTTTTGCCTTTGCCTAAATTTATTGTAGCCCTTGCGAACAGAGGGCTTCCAATTGCGTAGATAGGTTCTCCGGGAGTAACCGGGTAAATACCCATTGCACTTAAAACATACCACGACGAGAGTGACCCCATGTCTTCATTTCCGCATAAACCACCGGGGCCGCTCCGGTAAAGTTCTTCCATAACCTGACGTGCATGTAGTTGTGTTTTCCATGGCTCGCCGGCATAGTTGTATAAATAGGCTACGTGATGAGAAGGTTGGTTTCCCTGGACATACTGGCCAATTGTGCCCACCACTCCCACATATTTTGGTGGGGTGATATTGGGATTCATTTCAAAAAAGGTGTCAAGTTTGGAAATAAATGCTTTGTTGCTTCCAAAAAGATTAATCAGCCCTTTTACATCGTGCTGAACCGACCATATGTACTGCCAGGCGTTCGATTCGGTATAATGCCGGTTGGGTCGTTTCCCAACCAGAAGCGGGTTAAAATACTTGTAATACGAGTGCTCCCCTTCTTTCACAATTTCCTGCTCCCTGCCGTTTAATCCTTCCAGAAACGAACCATCAGTCTTTTTAGGACGCATAAACTGAGTTTGGGCATCCCATAAATTTGAATAGTTACCTGCCCGTTTCATAAACAGCTGATAATCTTCTTTCTTTCCGAGTTCTTTGGCGAGTTGGGCAATACACCAATCGTCATAAGCCAGTTCCAGGGTATTCGGAACCGATTCAGTTACCTTATCAACCGGTGTATAACCCAATTCCATATAGTATTTCAGGCCTGATCTTCCGGCAGAATGAGGGACCGGTAATTTAGGTTCTTCCAGAGCTTTTTTGCGCATAGCTTCGTAAAGAAAATTCACGTCAAAATCGCGGAATCCTTTCATATACGCGTCAACTATTATCGGAATCAGGTGATCGCCAACCATGGCTTCGCCATAAACGTTCAGAAAATGCTGCGCCGGCAACCAGCCATAATCCCTGGTTTTGGCAACAATCGACTTCACAAAATCATTGACATGATCAGGTGCAATCAGCGTCAGCAAAGGATGTTGTGAGCGATAAGTATCCCAGCACGAAAACGATCCGTAGAAATCATATCCTTTGGCTTCATGAATCTTTTTATCTGAGCCCATATATTTTCCATCCACATCCTGTGAAATGTATTGTGCCAGAAATGAATGATAAAGTGACGTATAGAAAATCTCTTTCTGATCATCTGTTGCGCCGTCAATTTTTATCCGCGACAGTTCTGTATTCCAGGTTTCGTAAGCCTTATTCCGTATTCCATCAAAATCCCAGTTTGGGATTTCAGCTTGTAAATTCTTCCGGGCGCCTTCCAAACTAGTGTACGAAATGCCCACTTTCACCAGGATTCTTTCATCTTCCATTGTCCTGAAAGTAACAAAAGCTCCAATATTCTTTCCGGTTTCACCATTTTTATATGGCCAGATGCTGCCACCCGATTCCGGAGTTTTTAAATCATTATCAAATGTTCCGTAATATTTGAAAGGCTTACTGAATTCGGCCACAAAAAACACTTTACCTAATCCTGCGCATTTCACACCTTCAATCCGGCTATTATTTACGATGTTCAGTTCCGACAGATCGTTGGAAGAATTACTCCCGATCTGATGCCCCAAATCAAGTATTATCCTGGAATGATCGCTTTCGGGGAACGTGTACCGATGAAAACCAGCCCGCTGAGTAGCGGTGAGCTCGACTTTCACATTTTCGTCTTTCAGGAATACAGAATAATAGCCGGGTGTAGCTGTTTCGCTGGAATGATCGAACCGCGACCGGTACCCTTCATCCGGATTTTCAAGAGAACCGGGAGTGGTCTGAAGTTTTAATCCGGTAGTTGGCATCAGCAGGACATCTCCACCGTTTACCATTCCAACCCCGCTCCAGTGTGTATGGCTGAAGCCCATGATCGAACTTTCAGAATAGATGTATCCGGCACAATAAGTCCAGCCCTGATTATAGACATCGGGACTCAAATGTACCATTGCAAACGGAAGTGATGCCCCCGGAAACGTATGTCCGAAAAAATCGGTCCCCAAAAACGGATTGACATGCTTTGACGGACTATCGGTTTGAGCATTGGCAAAAATCGGTAAACAAAACAAAAGAGACAAAATAAATTTACGACTCATATTTTCGATCTGATTTTTATTGCTTTTACAAAACTATTTTTTGTGCGTTAAATCTCTATAATACAATTCCCTGGCTTCTATTTTCATGCCCGGGTTATGTCCCTGAATGGCGAAATGACCCGATTTGTATTCGGTATCATCATAAGTCATCACTGGTTTGCCGTTAATCCAAAACTGAATATGATTACCTACCATTTTAATCCGATACTTAAACCATTCACCATCTTTGGTAAGTAGTTCAGTAGCCTTTCCGGTAGGTTTTCCCGGTTTCCAGAGCCATCCGGTGTAGGCATCCTGATTATGACAAATCTGGGCTTCGTATCCGCGTGGAAAACCATCAGGATTATCGGCAGGAGGATTCGCCCTGAAATAAACTCCGCTATTACTTTTTGCTCCTTGTTCTGAAATCCGGAACATTCCTTTCAGTTCAAAATCGGTGCAAGTGGCATCGCTGTAAATATGCCCCATTCCTCCTTCACCAACCAGAACTCCATCCAGAACCGACCAGGTCGCTTTCCCATGAACTGTCCATCCTTTCAGGTCTTTGCCGTTGAATAAAGAAACCCATTTCGATTTGGCCTGGCTCGTTCCTGAAATTCCCATCAGAATCAAAACCGATACTGCTATTGATAATTTTCTCATGATTTAAGTTTTTCGATTGAACTTTAATAGAGCCAGATATACAGGAATAAAGTGATTAATGAAAGTATAGTCAGATGTAACCGCCAATCAGTGATTCCTTCAAATTTGGTAATTCCTTTGTCGAAGTTAATTGTGGTATGGGTGAGTTTTTCCGGAGCTGTTTTTTCGGTGAATGCAGAAACTAAGAACAAAACTCCGGTGATGAGTATTTCGGCCCAAAGTCCGCGGTACCCGAAGTTCAATGTTAGCTTGTGATGAAGAAACGGAAACAGTTCTTTACCTGAAGCCGGACCAATCAACTGGTCGATGACAAAAATAGTAGCCAGTACAATTCCTACGAGTACCGAAACCGCAGCCCCTTTCAGTGTAACTTTCTTACTGACAATTCCGAAGAAAATGGCCGGGAAAACGGGCAAAACCAAATAAGCTGTGATGGTTTGAAGGTATTTATACAGTCCCTCCTCGTTTTTATATACCAGGTATGCGGCGCCAATCCCCAAAATCGTCACAAGTAAAATAATATACCGGCCTAGTTTCACTTGTTTCTTCTCCGAAATGTCGGGACGAAATTCCACTACAAAATCACGCACCACCAAGGTAGAAACTGAGTTCAGCACGGCAATCAGCGATGTTACCAGGGCCGCCATGAGTGAAGCCAGCAACAAGCCACGTAAGCCGCTAGGCAGAAGCTTATTGAGTAAAAGCACAAACGTCTGTTTGGTTTCGTCGCCCTGCAATTCGCCTGGGAACAATGCAAAGGCAATTACGCCAGGCAACGCGAAAATAAAGATGGGTGTTAACTTCAGTAAAACAGCAAACATAGAGCCCCAGCGGGCATTCCTAAGATCGGGAGCGGCCAGCGTGCGCTGAACATTGACCTGATCGATACCCCAGTAAAAGATTCCGGCGTAAAAAGCGGTAGCCAAAATTCCCCAGAAGGGATAAACCGGATCGTCGTATGGTTTTCCAATCTTCATCATTTCCGGCACTTTCGTCATCAGGCCATCCCAGCCTCCAACTTTGTCTAAACCAATAAAGAGCATGATGGCCGATCCGCCAATCATGATAATTACCTGAATAGCATCGGAATAAGCTACAGCAGTAAACCCGCCAATGATGGTGAAAATTGCGACTGCCATCCCGATATAAAAAACGGTGGTCATCACATTCCAGCCCAAAATACTGTTCAAAACCAAGGCCCCGGCGAATAAGGTAAATGCCAGCTTGGTCATTATGCTTATTATCAGCATCAATCCTGAAAAGAAAGTCCGTGCACGCCGGTTGTACCTGATTTCCAGAAATTCAGGAATGGTGTAAATCTTGTTTTTCATGTAATGCGGGAACAGGATGGCACAGGCAAAGCCCAGGGTTATGGCACAAGTCAATTCAACTGAACCTGCCGAAAGCCCGTAACGATACGAATCGCCAGACAATCCGACCAAATGCTCGGCGCCAATGTTTGTTGCGAAAAGCGATGCTCCAATAATCGGCCATTTAATTGCTCTGCCTCCCAGAAAGAAGTTAATGCTGCTGTGGCCTGCCTTCTTGAGATAGGCCATATATAGTCCAAAAGACAGGCTGCCGCCCATAATAACGACCAGAACAATCCAATCCAGAAAAGTTAAAGTTAAATCCATGATCGGTTTAGTTTATTCATGCATTTGACCAATATCGGTTTAGTTCATTTTGTCAAAATTTCAAGCCTTTGAATGCTTTGGATCATCGCCCTGACAGTGTGATAATTGATTTTCCACGAGTGCCCCATGTGTGTCCAAATGGGTTCGCCACGACGGGTTAGCAACGGCCACCACTCTCCCACTCCTTTGTTTACCTCTTTGTCCATTACAAAACGATGTACATTTTCGTAAGCATCCATGTATTTGTCACTTCCAAACAGAATAACAGCGTCAAGCAGCCCGATTAAAACTTCAGCCTGTTGCCAGAACTCCTTTTCCTTGTCGTAAACACCTCCTGAATGTGGACCTTCCACATAGACTCCGCCATATTCAGTGTCAATTCCGTTATCTACCGTATGGTCATAAATGATTCGGAACAGATCGGAATAATTATCCGGCGAAATCTTCAGTATTTCGAGGGCATGAAGCAGGAGCCAGCCAAATTCAGCGTTATGGCCATAACAAGTATTGTCGGTGGCATTTCCTTTCTGGCCTTCTTCCGAAAAACGATCCCATCCCCAAATAATGTCAAACTTAATTTGCGGGGCAACAGTCCAGTCCTTATAAAACTGCGGAATGCCCGTTTTATATACCGGATGGATAATCCGATTAATAAGCAAATCAATATCTTCGAGCAATTTCCGTCGGTGGACTTCCTTACCGGTACATTCGTACAAGGTGGTGAAAGCTTCCATGAGGTGCATGTGAACATCCAATGTTTTGCGGTCGCCTCCCTGGCTGCCCGGTCCGCAGAGGGTCCAGTCACGGTGGAACATTTCCCAGTAACCGCCATACATCGAATCAACACAATATTTCTGAAGCAAATCGAATACTTTTTCGGCATACTCAATCCCACGCTGATCGCCGGTTGCCAAGGTATATTCACTCAGCGAATAGATGGCAAAACTATGTCCGTAAATAATTTTCTGGTCAATTTTGACTTTTCCTTTCCTGTCCATCATCCAGTAAAAACCACCAAACTCCTTGTCCCACATCTTATTGATGATGAAATCGGCGCCATGTCTGGCCAGTTCAATATATTTCCCATCACCATATCCGGCGCGGTGTGCTGATGAAATAGTGTAGAGGCATCTGGTTTGAGCTATCAGCGACTTTTCATCTTCACCGGTATCATTTCCATTTTGATCGAAATGAGTAAGGAAACCACCATTTACTTCATCCTTCATTCGGGTAGTCCAGAAAGGCAACAATTCATTAATTAAATGATTTTGAGCTTCTTCCTTTAAAGCAACGATTTTATTTTTGTTCATAATTGAGTTGATTTAGGTTCATTATTTTCCTGATAATTCCTGGTAAATGGCCAGTAAAAAATCACGATTATCGGCAGTCAGGTAATGCATTTCGCCTCCCATCCGGGCGAAAGTTTTGCAATAGCGCAGATAATAAGCCGGATTATCCATCGGTGGTTCGCCATTTTTTTGCCAGTCCCAGTCTGATTTTGCCAAATCAACAATCAGCATATAATGGTTGTCGATGTGACCTCCTTTTTGAATAATCAGGTTTTGAGACATGGACAGCGCCTTTTCAAATATCATGGGCGACATGACTGCCGAACCAATCGACATGTACACACCGTTTTCCAGATTGAAAACACTATTTGCGAAACACAGAAAATCATTTTGTGCAACCCTGCCAATAGCAGCCCCATGATTCATCGGGTGATTGTAAATAATGTCGTGGCCAATCATTGGGTGCCCGGTAAACGGAATACCTAATTCAAACGCGCGGGCTTGCGCCGAATATTTTTTAAACGGGTGAGGAATGCTCATGAATCCCGGAGCCAGGTTAAATTTTTGAATCACGCCAGCCAGATCGATGGCAGCAGCAGTCCTGTCAGGGCTGGTGTGCATATTAACTAATGATTCGTCATACAAGATGGAAAGTTCGGGAATTTGAAGGCCTTCATGCGAAATCATTTTGCCCACCGATTCACCGTAGCCCAATCCTTCGTAAGCGCCAACGATGAGCGCCAGGTTGATATAGAAACCGGTATGATCCCAGATACCAAATTGACCCAGCTCTACGTTTTCACGTACATCTTCGCTCGATTTTCCCTGAAACGCAAATTCCCAATCGTGGATAATTCCGGCTCCATTAGTCGAAAGATGAGTAACCCAGCCCTCTTCCATCAGGGCAATCAGGGTGGGCGACATTCCATTTTTAATGGTATGTGCACCAAAAGTCAACATTACCGAACGTTTTTCCTGCCGTGCCAACCGGATTCGCCCCGCCGTTTTTTCAATCAACTCTCTGCCTTTCGCCAAAAGGTTTTCAGGCTTATGGGTAACCGGAATGCTGTCTTTTTCGATGTAAACCTTATTTTTTCGGTCATCCAGTTTTTTAACGGATAACAAATCACGGTTTAATTTTGGGTAAGGCATGGTTCAGTTTTTTTTGATATTTAAAAGACTTAGCAGCTGATTTATCTGAGAAAAATCGGGAATAATGACATCAGCTCCTGCTTTGATTAACCGGGTCCGTTTACTTTCATTCCGGCCAAAACGCTTTAATTCGTTGCTGGCAATTCCCACGGTAACACCGCCGCGTTTGTGCGTTTCCCGGATTTCAACTGGTCCATCACCAAATGTAGCCACTTTTCCGAAGGCTGATTCACCAATGGTATCCAAAATACGGTCGAGTACGATTTTTTTTGCCTCCTTGGTTACATCTCCCACTGCACCGTAAATCCGACCTTCAAACAAATAATCGTAGCCCATAATACGAGCTTCATTTTTCACATCTTCCTCGTCGGTTCCACTGGCCAGATAAAGTTTGATTCCGGCATCATAAAGCTTCTGAAGAAAAGGAATGGCATTTTTCAGAGAGAAATCCTCCTGTGACAATTCGCCACGCGACAATTTCTTTTCCCGCTCTTTCACCATCTTCAGCAACTCTTCGTTATATATTTGCTTGTAACCAAATTCATCCAACATTTTTTCTTCAGGAACACAACCAAATTCCCTGATTAAATCGAGCAATCCTTTCATCTGGACCAAAGTCTGAATTCCAGTTGTCCTGTCGATAAATTCGTTTACCCGGGTTTGTACTTTCTGAAACAATGCTTCATCAGCATCTTTATATTTATCGCCCAATACAGCTTTCATCATCATCGGCCCCATAATCAGTTCCCAACCCTCGCGAAGTGTCGAGATGGTTCCGTCGTGATCGAAGATGGCATGTTTTATCTGAAGCTGATCTTTCCACTGGCTGACAATTTCGATTTCGGTATCCGGCAAATATGTGGCATGCCTGATATCTTCTGCCAGCTCCGGAGAATAAATGTAATCGGGATCCTGCCCCAAATGAAAAATTTCATCAGGTGAAGCCGTTCCGGTCTGAAATAATTTCTGAATAGTAACTCCGGCAACAAAAGAACCAATTTCGGCTGCAACGTTCATTGGATAACCGGCTGCCATGGCCGAGGCTGAACCTGCAAGAAAACTGTCGCCTGCACCCACCGAATCGATCTTCGAAATAATCATCAGTCCAAATACTTCAGAAACTCCTGATTCATCCACAACCAGAGAGCCTCTGCTTCCACGGGTTATAAACAATGGTTTCCGATATCTTTCATACAGCATATGAGCGGCATCCATAGCTTCGGAATACAACACGATGTCACCCGGATCTTTCTTTAATCCACAAAGTTTAACAGCTTCATTATCGTTCATTTTCCGGTATGCACCAGTGTAAACATCACTAAAACTGCGGCTGTCAACAATAAAAATTTTATTAGGGAATTTTTGGATGACTTCAACAATCCTGTGCCTCAAATATTCAGTATGAATACCCGATACCACTTGCTGGTTAATAATTGTCACATCCACTTCAGCAGCTTCGCGCTCCAGAATTTCAATTAACCGGTCGGCAGTTTTGTTCGAGAGCCGATTGAAATTACCAAAATCAATCCGGTTCTGTTCCTGATCGGAAATGTACGGTTTGGCATAAACATGAGTTGACCAATGATCCTTCTGAACCAGAATATTTTGGGTATTGATCCCCGTTTTACTCATGATATTCACCATCTCACTCCCAAACGGATCTGGCCCAATTACGCCAATTGCACGAATATCTTTCACTCCCATGGCTGCCAGATTATTGGTTACATTACCAGCTCCACCCAGCGAATATTTTTGCTGACGAATGGGCCGAGTCATTTGTCCTGTTTCAATGGAAATTTCACTTTTCGACTCATCGATAAACCAATAAGCATCAAGGCAAAAATCGCCCAAAACTGCAATTTTCACCAAACTTATATCTTCAAGAATCTTTTTAAGTTGTTCCTTCTTCATGAGGAATTATTTTATTGTTAGCAAATATTATATTTCAATCCTGAATCTTAATTTTTCCGAACATACAACGATACCCAAAGGATATAAAGCATACACACACCAATAACTGATACACTGATGAGTGGACCGAAAGTTGAGCTTACAAATCCCATGACCAGCGGAATTACAGCTCCACCGGAAACCGCCATAATGAGCAAACCTGAAATTTCGTTGGCACGTTCCGGCATTTTTTCAAGGGCCAGTGAGAAAATAATGGGGAACATGTTTCCGGCGCCTAATCCAATGATGAAGATGGATGCAAAAGCAACCGCATTTGCCGGAGCAAAGAAAACCCCGAGAACACCAAGTAATGAGAGCAAGGTAGTGAGCAAAAGGAAAAGGCGCGGTTTAATCACATTCAGGATGATAGCGCCCAGAAAACGTGAAACTGTTTCACCGGCAAAAAAGAAACTAATTCCTATGGCAGCAGTTTCAAGCGTTAATCCAAATTTGGCTATCAAAACATTGACAATGTTGGTATTGACAGATACTTCGGCGCCTACGATCAGGAAAATTGACAGAGCCATAAGAGCGATGAAACGGTTTTTTAGCAATCCGAAACACGATGAAAACGATGCCGGTTTCCGTTCAGGTTTCGACTCCTGAATGGGTGTCACCGAAAGCCAGAAAGCCGCAAGTAACGATGTGACGCCGTAAACCGCAAATACCAGTTTCCAGTTGCCGAAAAACGATGCCATAAATGTGGCAATCAGCGGACCTGAAAATGAAATGATTGCTTTCACAAATTGCGACGTGCTCATGAAACTGGCCAGTTTATCCGATGGTGTAACATCCTGCAAAAGTGGATTAGCCGAAACCTGAATAACCGTATTGCCAATACCCAAAAGGATAAACGAAGCAAACATCATGGGAAATGAATAATAAATAAATGGCACGCCCAGCCCTACAGCCTGTATAAACATACCTACCTTCAGCATGTTCCGTTTGCCAAACTTATCCTGTAAAACCCCGGCCGGAACCGAAAGGACAAAGAACCAAAGCAAAACCATCATGGGTAAAAACTGCGCAATAAAATCGGTTAGTTGAAAGTCATGTTTAACGTATCCGGTGGCAACTCCGATAATGTCAACAAATCCCATAACGATAAAGGAAAACAGAACCGGGATTACCTTGCTAAGATTGATTTTTGAACTATTCATGAGTTATATTTTATTTATCTGATATTTATGATATTAAATAATCTGATTTCAATTTATTCTTCAAGCAAATTAACCTCTTTAACTGCTCCTGATTTCTTATTTACCCGAAGGGTCTTAATTTCAAACGGCCGTAAACTGCCTTCCCATTTGTGCCCAATTAAACGCAAATCAAGCAAGGCTTTTGTCTGGATTCCGGAAGTTTCGACACAACGAATAATAAGATCTTCTCCATTTTCTGATTGTTTAATAGCAGAAACAATCATGTTTGGCGTATCAGTAGCAAGGAAAGAACCCGATTTTGGCAACGATCCGCCATGGATTCCCTGGTAGATAGTTGCTGCAGGAGCCATCAATTCTTCCGCTAACCGCACAATGTTGCTCTTTTCCCACGAATCCTGATGAGGTACCAAGACCATACGGAAGGTTTGTATTCCCTGGTCCATCCAAATATGTTCAGCACTCATATCCAAAACCTTAGGATTATGATGGGCGTACGGCGCAGAGCGAACTATGGAAATGCGCATATCGTTTTCGAGCACATTGTACCCGTATTTGGCATCATTTATTACGGTCAGCCCATACGAATTTCCTTTGCTTTTCCCGGTCACATCAATCCAGCGCTGTCCCGGATTTTCTTCTCCATTGGTATCCTTAACAATGTGTCCGTAAGGATTTTCGTATGTTGAAACAGGCGATTGAACATCAACCGGGAAGGAGAATTTCAGCATTTTAAGCTGCTCATGCCAATCCAGCTTAACTTTGGCTTCGAGGTTGCGCGAACCGGCATAGAGCGTCCAGTCGATAGATAGAATTGAAGCTCCATAAGTAGTTTTTACCCGAACCGTAGCCCTCAGCGGACCATTCTCCAGAACTTTGAATGTAGCGTTCTCGAAAGTTCCAATCTCATCGGCAAAAGTTACAATATCGTGGCTCCAGGTATCGCTTGTATCATTAATGACCACAGCCCTGCACCCGCTTTTACCTCCGGAAAACACTTCTTTACCAGTCTCCTTGTCGAAAATTCCAAGGGCTCCGTAGCCCGAGATTTCCACGCGAAGGAATTCATTTTCGAGTTTGTTTCCTTCGGCAGTAGCTGCAGTTTTCGGGAGAAGCATATCTCCGTCGTGCAGACGGATCTGCCGGTATCCCATTGGTGGAAGAGTGGTTTGTACCACAAGCTTTTTGCGGCTTCCGGTCTCGCTCGAACCTGCAGTCCATTGGTGAAGCAAGGGATTTCCCTGTTCGTCTTCAGCTTGCGAACCTTTGTGCTGTTGGCCCCAGTTAAAATCGTATTCAAGATTGGCCTTAACTTCCCATGCGTGGGGGTTGAAAGCCACCAGGTATTGCGATTCCGGATCTTCCGTATGTATTTGAAGTTCAAGTCTCTGCAACGCCATTACTGAAGCCTGATTGGCAATATCGAGAGCAAAACCGTATCCTTCGGCGGCAGTCTGCGAATGATCAAATAAGGAACTTCCGGCCAGACTGTCGTGGAACTGAAGGAAAAGCACCCGTTGCCAGGCCGTGGTTAATTCTTTCTTTGGATAATTGGCTCCCCAGGAAGTCATTCCGACTGAAGCAATTTTTTCGGCTGTAACCAGGGCGGCTTCTGACTGGCGATTGCCCTTCTTAATAGCCGATTCAGCAGTATAACAACCTCTGGCATGATGTTGAAGATCGTCGTTTACCACCGGAATATTTAATTTTGCATCCTCCCGAATCTCTTTAAAATAGCGTTCGTGAGTACTGAAAATAAGTTTAGGCGCGTCTTTTTCACCCTGAATTTCGAGGATGGAACGAATATTTTCTTTTGTTGCACCACCGCCATGATCACCGGCGCCATAGTACGAAATAAAGTTCTTCACAGGCTGATCTTTGAACCGGGGAAGTGTTTGCAACAGGCGATTCCTAACCGATCCACTATCTCCATAACTAAATGGAATCCTGTATGTTAAAACACGTGTTCCGTCCAGGCCTTCCCACCAGAAAACGTCAGCCGGAAGCGTCTTTTCGTGTGGTCCGGGGCGCATGAACACATAATTGTCCATCCCTTGTAATTTAATGATCTGAGGTAAAGTACTGGCATGGCCAAACGAGTCAGGATTAAAACCCACCACAGCACGGCGTCCCAATAAGCGTTGCAAGGTTAGCTGTCCGTATAATCCTTGACGGGCCATAGCTTCACCGCTTGGTATGTTTACATCAGGTTCGACCCACCAGCCACCAACAATACTCCAGCGGCCTTCAGCCACCCGCTTGCGAATCTGTTCCAGCATTTTAGGATCATTCTCAGCCACCCACTGGTAAAATTGCGCTGAACTTGAAGTGAATTTGAAGTCAGGTGTTTCGTTCATCCGGTCCAAATTTGAACGAAAAGTACTGTACACAACGGCAACCCCTTCAGACCATGACCAAAGCCAAACGGGATCGATGTGACCATGACCAATCATGTGCACCGTAATTTTTGATGCATTGTCCGGCCAGGGAGTTGCCTGCTGCAAGTCGCTGGCAATAAGTTTAGCTGCTGGTGCAAGAGCAAAAAATGCAGCTCCGGTAGCTGCCCGGTTGATAAAAGTCCTTCTCGAGATCGGATTAGGCTTCTTTGAGTCGTTTGTATTATCCATGGTTTTATTAGGTTTAGTCGGTTTTGATGGTTGTTATTTTAACGAATCGAGGTAAAAATTTCCGAAGAAATGATTTTCAATCATCACACAAAGCGCATGATAAACAGGCAAATGAAATTCCTGAACAAAAGCTGTTCGTTTTCCGGGGACATTGATCAGAATGTCGCACATCGATTGCATTTTTCCTCCGGATTCGCCCGTCAGACCAATCACTGAAAGGCCTTTTGCTTTTGCGGTAAGAATAGCATCCAATATATTTTGCGAATTGCCTGAACTACTGATGGCAATCAGGACATCTCCTGTTTTGCCATATCCAACAACTTGTTGAGCGAAAATGAGATCGGCATCCGTATCATTGGCTACAGCTGTAATTAAACCACTGTGTGCTGTCAATGAAATGGCAGGTAGTCCATGCTGAAGTTTTTCGGCCAGATAGCTTCCGCGCTCGCCACCGATCTCCTTCAACTGAGTTTTCAGAGCCTGTGCAACAGGCCGCTTGTGCTCAAAACCTTTCATCAGTTCACCAACAATATGGTCGGAATCAGAGCAACTTCCGCCGTTGCCACAAACCAGTACTTTTCCACCATTTTCGTAACAATCAATCAAACAATCTGCTGCTTTCAATATCTCATCTCCAACAGAAACAAGCTTTGGATATCGTTCCAATAATTCATTTAAAATGATCGTATTCACCTTTATTCAGTTAAAATTTATTCTCATAAATTGCAACGCACAACGCAGCATAATCGCCAATAGAATCGCCCAGTTCGGCAGGTTTTATTTGGCAAACATCAAGAGCAGAAGGAATGGCTTCCCGCTGTAATACTTTTTCAATTAGTGGCTTGAATAAGTCTTCATTCCGGGCATAAATACTGCCGATAACAATACATTCCGGATTCAGAATATCAATTAGGATTGAAAGTCCAAAACCCAGATAATCAGCAGATATCTGTATAATTTCATGAGCTGCCCGATCTCCTGCAATAGCTGCCTGGAAAACCATTTTGGCGTCAATTTTCTCAATCATTTCATACGAAGTACAGAAACCAACCGGTTGATTGTTTCTTAGTTTTTCAGCAACCACTGATCTGGCCAGTTGAGCAATTCCACCACCGCTGCAAAATCCTTCGAATGATCCTGCTTTTCCAAATCCGATGGGACCATCAGGAGCCAAACGAATATGGCCAACCTCTCCACCCAAATCGTTGGTTCCGGCGTAAAGTTGTCCGTTCAATATTAAGCCTGCCCCCATTCCTGTTCCAAAAGTCAGAAAGATCATGTTTCGGGTTCCTTTTCCGGCACCCATCATCCATTCAGCCAGTGCGCAGGCATTGGCATCGTTTTGAACAGCTGCTTCAACACCGTATTTTTTACTGAAAACTTCAACGATCGGCACATTATCCCATCCGGGCAAATTAGGCGGAGAATAAATCATCCCTTTCGCTGAATCCAATGGTCCGCCGCAACTGATTCCAATTCGCTTCAGATTACCATCAGGAAAATCATTCAGCAAAGCATCAATATGAGACTGGAATTCAGTAAGAATAGCTTCATATCCACGCTCAACGCGGGTTTCAAAAAACACTTTCTTTTTGATCGAAAAAGAGGCATCGCCTACAACGACAGCACATTTGGTGCCGCCTATGTCGAGCCCTAAATAGATATCATCTTGTTTCTTGTTAAATTCAACCATGACAGCATGTTAGTAAGTGACTAAATCGATTTAGCTATTTTATAAAAAAATTAGGAGCCACATGATTTGCGGATAATAAATTCCGTTTTCAATGTATAGTGTTGAAACTTAGAATCATTTTCAGAAAAATTGATATTTTCAATTAAAATATCAACCGCCCTTTTCCCTATTTCCTGAAGGGGTTGGGCAACAACAGTTACCGGGCTAACACAAATTTTATACGCATCGGCATTATCGAAACTAACCACAGCGATGTCTTCCGGAATTTTGAGCCCTAAAGCCGAAATACACTCAATACCGTTAAGACCAAG
Organism: Prolixibacteraceae bacterium; assembly: GCA_963676375.2. Classification (GTDB taxonomy): domain Bacteria; phylum Bacteroidota; class Bacteroidia; order Bacteroidales; family Prolixibacteraceae; genus Aquipluma. The sequence continues at coordinate 120,608 of CAXXPT010000012.1, read as the reverse complement.
TTTGCTGGTCGAAAATAGAATCGCGTCTGCTTTCAGATCGTCCTTACGACCAACCAATTCGTTAATTGCCAGTGTTATATCCATGTTATCATGCGAAAATGGTAAAACTTTTATCAAATTCTCATCAATAGAAACAGAATGATCGAGAAGAGCCTTTTTGTATCCTTCTGTACGTTCCTGCATATTGACCAAATCGAGATTAACCGTGATGTTGGCTATTTTTTTTCGTCCCAACTTTAGCAAATGACTCGTTGCCAGATAAGCCGCCTCAAAGTTGTCAACCACAATATAGTTGCAGTCAATTTCAGGGAAATACCTATCAATCAGCACAAAGGGTGTTTTACCTTTGGAGAGAGAGCGAATTTGGCTTTCGCTATTCATGGGCGGAGATATGATGTAGCCATCGACCTGACTTTGTTGAAGCATGGCAATTTGCTGCCCGACTTTTCAGGATTTTCGTCTGAACTACAAAAGATGACACTATATCCGTGAAGGGCTGCTTCCTTCTCGATTTCACGACCGAGTTTTCCGAAGAAAGGATTGGCAATATCAGCTATTATAAGTCCGATTGTGTTGGTCTTGCCGGTGCGCAAGCCCTGCGCAATGCGATTAGGCCGGTAATTCATTTCTTTGGCTGCATCCAATACCTTTTGGCAAATCTCATCACTGATCCGAAACTCCTTGCCTCTTCCGTTCATAACAAAAGAAACAAGCGTTTTTGAAACACCCAAATGTTGTGCAATATCGTTAAGTGATGCCTTTTTCATAATGGTTCAGAATCTGAATGATGACGTTTCTCACATTTAATTCAATCTTGGTCGCCGTATCTATCCTGACTTCAAAAATAGGACATATATCTATGCGACTAAAATAAAATATTAACCCAAACTAATGATATCTTATATAATTTTCAGCCCATTAGCTATTTCAGGCTAAATTTCAGATTTCGTTCTGAAATTTCAGGTCGCATATATTTTTTAAGTGATTCAGGATAACCCAGTTCCCAGGGAGTTTTTCCAACCCATTCCGACTTTTTCCCTTCAATTTTGATGGTTCCTTTAGTTGAAATCTCAACAATGGTATATAATGGTTCTTTAAACGGTGCGGTATATTTAATCCACTTGAAATTTTTATCCACTTCTTCGCCATATTGGATATGGGCATATTTTTCGCCCAACCAGTGATACGACATCGAAGTAATGGTGATGTACCAGATTCCGTTAATGTTTTCGGCATAGTCGTAATGCGTATGTCCATTAAAACATCCGATAACCTTAACACGAGGATTCTTTGCATTGTGTGCTTCCAGAATTGCCTGCATTTCTTTGTAGTTTTCTACGCCATATTCTTCATCGGCGCTGCTGTAATGCGCTAACCCCTGATGAGAAAATATGACCACCGGGTATTTCGTTCCAGCTAAATCGGTTTTGAACCAAGCCAGTTGTTCGGCACCAATAAATTGTTTGTAACCTTTAGCCTCCGGATTCTTTTTGTCGTTGCCGTCGAGCACAATAAAGTGAAAGCCATTTTTGTTGAACGAATAATAACCGGTTTTCAGGTTTCGATATCGTATTGCCTCTTCGCGCGATGTACCCCCATCCATTTCATGATTGCCAATCACGTGGTATTTATCTCCGGGAAAAGAATCCCAAATTTTAAAGTAGGGTGCACAATTTTCTTTAGGAGTACCAAAATCACCCAGTTCAATGATGAAATCAGGCTTGGCGATTTTCATGCTGTCGATGAACTTGGTGATGCGATACTCCGAATCGTGCATGGTGGGCAGGTGCACATCAGAGCACATTCCAATCTTGATGGAATCATATTTTTTTGCAGAAAGAGATGTGGAAATCCCCAGACAAAAGAGGATAACAAATAAACTATTTAGAATTTTCATAACGATAATTTACGATTTGACAATTTACCATTTACTATTTTATTACAGATTCAAATATTTTAAAACAGCCTCATCGCCCATCAAAGCATTGGCGGGCATTGGGTTTTTCTCATTAAAAACCATCAAATCTTCTTTCGGCAAAATGGTTACAAAACTTTCATCGAAGCCATTTTTGTATGGCAAACGATCCGCATCCAAATTGAGGTATTGATCGAAAAAATTATACACCGGATACCTTTTGGTTGCTTCGTAACCATGCCGTTCAGCCGGGAAATGGGCATTGTCCAACTTACTTTCAGCATCGTACAAGGCATAAACTTTCTGAAGGTATGGCATTTCGATTCGTGGAGTATTTTTGGTCCAGTCGCCGCCATCGGATATGAGCAACATTGGGCGGGGAGCGCACAAAGCAGCGATTTCAACATTGTTCGTCTGATGGTTGTTGCTACGATGAACCGGCATACCGCTCTCGCAGGTGCAACCACCAAAAAAGTATGCAGAAACCATTACCACCGGAACAGAGACTTTTATGCGACTGTCAATCGCCGTAATCATGATGGTCTGTGTTCCCCCGCCTGATTCGCCGGTTATGCCAATTTTTTCGGGATCAACATCAGGTCTCGAAACCAGGTAATCGAGCACTCGTTTGCTGTTGAAAGTTTGTAACAACAAAGCAATCGGTATTTTATGCGAAACTTGCTTCGAATCAGTGTAGCCAACCATATCGTAAGCAAATACTACCGCTCCCATCCGGGCAAAGCACGCGCTTCGCGTCTGTACATCAGCACTTACGCGTCGGTCATCCCAATGACCGTGCGGGGTTAAAATCGCCGGACATTTCTTTTTGGAATTTATCGGACGATAAAGGTTTCCGGTAATATAAAAACCCGGAAAACTTTCGATGGCAATGTTCTCTACAATGTAGCCCTCCATTGTTCGCGTACTGTGAATAATAGGTTTGAAATTGTTATCGACCTTGGGCATCTGATCGAACTTCATCCCTTTGATGATTCCCCTGCCGGATTATCCCGGCACGTTTTTCCCAGTCTGCCCGGGTGTTCCATTCCGAAGCCCACTTTTTCATCAGGACATTGGCCTGATCTTCGGTCCAATAAGCACCCTGACACAGCATATTATCCTGGGCAAACAAACCCAGTTGGCTGAATACCAGGAGCAAAAACAGTGTAAAATTTTTCATGTCGTTTATTCTATTCTTTAATTATTCCCAGATAGCGAGCTTCCCAGTAAGGCCAGAGCCAGAAAACCGGTTCCCGTTCCTGCAGCGGATTTCCCTGAATGGCTGACCACGGATTTTTATCCCATCGCACCGTTGACCTCATGCTTGCCGACGGAAGTTCTGAAACCTGAATATCTTCCAGAATCGGACTTCTGATCAGCTTAACATCTTCACGTAAAGTATGGTTGATCGGCCAATCGACCAGATCGAGCGGTGCATCTTTCAAAAAATCGATGGTCTGGTTCACATTCACCCTTTCCCCGGTCGCAAAAGTATAAGCCAGGTTATTGATCAGGTTTTCACCCGAAGATTGACTTTTCATCCAGTCGTCCATCAGTTTTTGGTAAAACTCATGCAATTTCGGATCGGTTTCGTATTTCATTAAAATCGGGAACAAATAGCCTTCCATGGTCCGGTCGAAATAGATTTGCCAAGCCGGATTTTTGGAATTCAAATGCGAAACATTGTCGAGATATCCTTCCGTATCGATCAGGCGGCAGTATTCCTTTTCGTATTTTTCATTGCCGGTCAAGTGTGCCGCAAATTTCAGGTATGCAAGCAGTTCCAGCGAGTTTATGCTCTTTTCCGAAGACCAGTCCGGATCGCGGTTCAACTGGTCGGGCGACCAGACAGCCCAGTGGGTGTGCGTTCCGTCAATGTCAACGAAATTGTAATTGTTTTTGATCAGGTAATCTACAATCGTCTTCACGTGGTCGCGGATCAGCACTTTTTCGCTGTCGGCAGCCGCAAGTTCGTAATAGTAAAAATAGCCCATCATGTGGCCATCCATTTCATCGCTGCTGGTATCGCCTTTCCACAACCATTTGCCGTCATTCGATTTGCGCCAACGCTGTTCAACCGGCTTGTAGCGCGGATCTTTAACCAGATTATCAGCAATTTCCTTTGGCGTATAAATTCGGTTCCCATCATGCACCTGTTTCCAATCAACGGGGACAATAGAACGGGCAAAAAAGCCTTCGGTCCCGGTTACCGTCTGCAACTGTTTCAGGAAATCAAATGCTTTCCGGGCTTTCAGGCGGGCATCTTCATCTTTGGTAACTGCGTACCTGAAACTTTCCATAGCCAGGTAACCACCGGTATATTCGCCGTCGTTGTCATCGTCAGAATGGCGCCAGGACGCTGTATCACCGGGAATTTGCAACTCCACCACCCCGCAGGTCCAGGGTTCACGAATGTGCCGTCTCATCAATTGGTTGTAAAAATTCTTCTCTTTATCGGCTAAAGTCATGGAATGTTTCCTGATACAACTCACACCATTTTGGGTTGCAATCCAGGCATTTCCTTCCTGATCAAATGCCATATCATTCACATGATCGTTCATTAGCCACCTCCGACTAAAGCGTAAGGTAGGTTTGTATTCCTGATCGAACCGAACAATACCAAGTTCGGTTCCTACCCACATTTTTCCGTCGGGCGACTGCTCAATGCAGGTTACAAACGAATTGGAAAGTCCTTCAGCCGGAGCGATCGTTTTCAGGAGTTTTTCATCTTTCCTGACAGCCACTCCACCCATGGTTCCTACCCAACATTCACCTTGCGGAGCAAAAGCAATAGCTTTCACATAACAACTAATCAACTCACTGGTATTTTGATACAAAATCGATTTCCCATTTTTACACAGGTAAATTCCAGCATCGGTGCCTACCCATAAACTGCCTTTTCCATCAGTTGCAGCACTTCTCACCGATCGCGCTATTCTATAATCAAGCTGCCTCCAATGATTGCCTGATAACTGCCATACTCCGTTGGGACCAAGCGCATAAGTTTCTTCGCCACCATAGCAAATGGCCGAAATGGGAGGCTTTGGCTCTTCCTCCTTTTTTAACTTGTTGTTTGACCACGAATAAAGTCCTTTCCAGGTACCCAATAAAACCGTTCCATCTTTTTTTGCCACTACCACATAAGCCGGACCACGGTCTTCTCCTGAAATAACCGGTTCCCAGGTACGTGTTCCGGCTTTCTTGTTAAAAATTCCGGAGGCTGTAGCAATCCACACTGTTGACTGGCCATCGACTGCAATACTGCGCACCTCATTATCATCAGCCTGATTGCTGACCAGGTAGCCATCGTGAGCTTCCTGAATAAAGGGAACATCCTGATAAACTTCCGGACTCGATGATTTTTCTGTTTTCTTTGCTTCCGGGCTGCATGAATTAAACCCAACAACAAAAATGCAGGAAATAACGTGAAATAAATTTAGTTCCAATTTTCTCATATACAATTAGTTAGTTCATTGACCTTTAATTTGTCCCACACAATTTCACCATCAGAACCCCATGTGCCGGAATTTCACTTTTCAGTTGCTGTCTGGTATTTCCAATTACCTTATGTAACCAGCAATCATACACGTTATAGGCTTTTTTATCAAGTTTGACATCACTGATCAGATTCATCATTTTCAATTGCCAGGTATAATTCAGCTTCCAGGTTTCATCCGCACGGTTCAGAAAACAGACTGCAATTTCACTGTTTTCGAGTGGTTTAGTCCAGACTTCATAGTCTCCCAAATCAATAAATTTCACAGCCTGCTTACCAAGAGCATCCTGATCAACTGCAATCACATCCTCATTGGTTAAAATCGAGTGTGTGACTTTGTCCATATTCCGAAGATCGTTACCGGCAATCAGCGGTGCAGCCATCATCGCCCACATGGAAAAATGGGTTTTGTATTCCTCGCTGGTCATTTTACCATTGCCCACTTCGAGCATGTCAGGATCATTCCAATGTCCCGGACCAGCAAATGAAGCCAAATCTACCTGAGCATCGATTATATTAAGAACGCCCATTCCATACTTGTCTTTGGGCATCGCAAACACGTCCCTGATGTCTTCGGTGGTCCGCCACAAATGACCAATGCCCTTTCCCCATTCCCATGGTTTAAATTCGCCGCACTCGCAAATCGAAAAAACAATTGGCCGACCAGTAACTTTCAGTGCATCGCTCATCGTTTTATAAGCATCTTTTGCAACCAGGTCTTCCGCAAAACAAAAATCGTATTTCAGATAGTCAACACCCCACGAAGCATAAGCCTTTGCATCTTTTTCCTGAAACCCTTTGCTTCCGGGCTTTTTCTGGCAAGTCATTGAACCCGCGCAGGAATAAATTCCAAATTTTAAACCTTTCGAATGAATGTAATTTCCAAGTGCTTTCATTCCTGAAGGAAACTTTGCGGAGTCGGGAAGAATATTGCCTAAACTATCGCGGCCAGCCTGCCAACAATCGTCGAGCATCACATATTCGTAACCAGCATCTTGCATTCCCGATTGTACCATGGCATCCACAATTTCATGAATCAATTTTTCGTTCAATGTACAGCGAAACTTATTCCAGCTATTCCATCCCATCGGCGGTGTTTGTGCCAAATCACCAGATGTTTGCGTCAACATAGGCAACGAAAAAAGAAAAAGCAGAATTATGGCCAGAGTATTTTTCATTCAAGTTAAGTTATATACGTTAGTTTACCGTTTATAAGTTCATTATTTTTTCCCATTCCACATTTCAAATTCGAGCGTTCCTCCGGCCTGAATTTCATCCCAGGTTACATACAGGCGATCAAGCAATTTCCCATTCAGGCTGATTGATTTACTGTAAATATTTTCAGGCGAAACACGTTTGGCTATAATGGTGAAAATCTTTCCGTTGGGGAGATTTAATTCGACTTGTTCAAATTGCGGGCTTCCAAAATAATATTTGCCTTCAACCGGATTCACCGGATATATGCCCATCGCACTGAAAACATACCAGGCTGACATCTGACCGCAATCTTCGTTTCCACACAATCCTTCCGGCGAATTTTTATAAAGGGTATTGATGATCTTGTTGGCATAGAACTGCGTTTTCTCAGGTTTGCCCACAAAATCGTACAAATAAGCAGAGTTATGATCTGGTTCGTTTCCCTGTGAATACTGGCCAATCAGTCCGGTTACATCTTCGGTGTCTTCGCCCAGCAATTCGGATGTCTGAGTGAATAAGCTATCGAGCATCAGCTCAAACCCTTGCTTCCCACCCATCAGTTCAATCAAACCATCGGGGTCGTGTGGGGCAAAGAATGAATATTGCCAGGTATTTCCTTCCACGCAATGCACATTGCCATATTCGGCAAAGCGCGGATGAAACGGTTCGTACCATTTACCATCACTGTTTTTACCACGGAACAGATGGTAAGCCGGATCGAACAGGTTTCTGTAATATTGTGACCGGTCCATGTACTTTTTATAGTCTTCTTCCTTACCCAATTGTTTAGCTACCTGCGCAATGCACCAGTCATCGAAACTGTATTCCAGCGTTTTGGAAACAGTTCCGTTTTTTTCTTTGTCGGTTGGAACAAAATGGAATTCCCGATAAAAACCTAATCCCTTTCGATTGGTTTCGGAAACAAATACCAGAGCTTTATACATTTCTTCCAGATCATATTTACCAACTTTTTTAGCCAGAGCATCGGCCATCAAAACCGCAGCATGATAACCAATCATCGAGCCTCCTTCGTTACCCGCAAGTTCCCAATAGGGCAGCTCGCCGGTCTGACGGTATTTGGCCATCATCGAATGGATGATGTTTTCTTCCACTTTGGGCTGCATCATGATCAACAGCGGGTTTTCGGCCCTGAATGTATCCCAGAGTGACAGCAAAGTATAATGCGTATAGCCTTCGGCTTTCTCTGGTACGTTGTTAAAGTTTTTGTAGTAACCATCGACATCAGAAAAACGATATGGCGCGATATAACAATGGTAAAGGGATGTGTAGAAAATGGTCTTCTTTACTGAATCAGGAGTTGTGACAGCTATTTTTGAAAGTTCGTCGTTCCATTTCTCACGAGTTGTTTGATGCATCTGGTCGAAATCCCAACCAAATTGATCAGCTGTTTTCAGGTTGGCTAAAGCGCCTTCTTCACTGGCTGAGGAAATTGCTGTTTTTATTAACAGTTCCTTACTTTCTTTTCCACTGAAAGTAAAAACTCCCGCTAACTCTTTTCCTTTAGCAGACTGGTTTCCATCAGTTTCTTCAGCCAAAAAAAATTGATGTTGCTGGATCGGTCGTGAAAATTGCAGGGAAAAGAAAACCCGTTGATTGACCTTTCCGGATGAAAAACGGTAACCGGTAATCAATTCGGTCGAGCGGTACGTGATTTTGGCATCTGTAGTCCGGTCGGAAGTGGTAAAGCCCAGATTGAGCACCACATGCTGCATATCGGTTGACTTATTGAACCGATAACGGTGCATGGCTGCCAGTTCCCCAGTAGTCAGTTCCACATCAATATCATCGTCCAGAAGTTTCACCCCATAATATCCTGGCGATGCCTTTTCCTGATTGTGCGAAAAACCTGAGCGATACTTCAGGAAAAAATGCTTGTCGAATGGTCCCGGATGTCCATCGCGATTAATAAAATTATTTGGATCGAGTTTGTTCTCTGTGATAAGCTGGTTAACTGTTGAATCGCTTTGTATAAAGTATTTTTCTTCGATGGGTTTGGTGGTGGGCATCACCGAGATATCGCAATAATCGGCTACCCCGGTTCCGCTCAAATGCGTATGCGAAAGCCCAACAATATAACTGTCGGAATACCGATAACCGCCACAATACATCCAACCATGACCACCATTATCGGGGCTCAGCTGAATCATACCAAACGGATAAGCCGCGCCGGGAAACATGTTGCCAAACCCCTGCCCCATTTCTCCGCCCGTTCCCATGAACGGATTGACGTATGATGCGCAATCGGGTTGTTTCACAGCAGACTGACAGGCAGCCAGAACTAAAATGAATATTGTTATAAATCTCATAGTCAACTTAAATCAAATCTAAATTTCTTAGACAAAGCCAGATAGTTAATTCAATTCCGTCCGAAAGTGTTTTTCTGCATTGAAGAACACTTTCTCGCGGACGGTTTTTATTCCTGATCATTCTACCCCGGGTTCCGTTTCACTCACCCGGGGCTATTGATATTTAACCCCTTCGGGGTAATCTATTTTCCTATCGTAAACTCATAGTTTCCGGAATGTACTTTTAACCGGTGATTTCCATCCTGATATCCCAGATATTCAACGCCTTCAATGCGACTGACCGGGCTTCCGTTTTCCATGACTTTTTCGCTTTCCTTGCCTGGGATGTATACCAATGCCGAGGTATTAAATGGCACACTGATTTGCATGCTAAATTGTTCACACTTCCTTTTCCATTCCGTAGAAATTGTTCCGCGAATGGTTTCTATCTGCGATTTTGCAGAATTAAGACTGTCCAAAAGCTGTGGTTTCGCGATGAATGAGCCAAAAGCCGGATTCTTTTCATCCAGCTTAATACCGGCAATATATTTATAAAACCAGGCATCAATGCTTCCCATCATCACGTGGTTTTTCGATTGCTTCAAGGTCCAAAACTCACAAACTGTAGTGTATTTCTTCATCATCTCGTTCCAGCCTGGCGCTGTTTTCTGGTTGATGATTCCCCAGGCTACATCGGCCCGTCCCAGTCTGGCAAGCGCCTCGGGCATGTATTTGGTGCCCAAAACCCCAGTTGTAAGATGGCCAGCATTTTTAACCACAATGTCATTGACCAGATTATCCAACACTTTTTGCTTCATCTCTTCAGGTACAATTTCCAGGAAAAGCGGAAACGCGTTGGCCATCTGGCTGCCATCGTTGTAATTTCCGGTTTCGGTATTCAAATAGGTTTTGTTATACTTTTCCTGAATCCGGGCCGAAAGTTTGCTGAAGTATTCCTGATCGGCGCTGTTCCTCAAAACACCCGCAACATTGGCCATGATCCGGGCATTCCAAAAATAAAATGCAGTAGGAACCGATTCCGGCTGGCCTTCTTTCCAGCCTTTGACCATGCTTCCCCAATCGCCAATCCAACCCACCGGAAGAATCAAATCTTCCGAAATGCTGTCGAGGAAAGCCATGTAGCGTTTCATGGCCAGATAATGCTTCTGCAAAATCCGCTGGTCGCCATAAGTGGTATAATATTGCCACAAAATGGTAAAATAGGTACTGCTCCATTCAATCCCCTGATCAGGCATGTACGGTTGCGGTGAAATGATCGGCAAATCGCCTGTTTTTTCATCCTGATTTTCGCGAATTCCATCGAGCCAGTTTTCGTAGAACAAAGCCATATCAAAATTAAACATGGCCTCTTCGGCAGTAACCTGCGCATCGCCCAGCCAACCCAGACGCTCGTCGCGTTGCGGGCAATCCATCGGATAACCCATCATGTTGCTTTTTTGCGACCAGACGGTTGCTTTATGAATTTTATTCACCAATGGATTTTCACACTCAAATTGTCCGGTTCTTTGGTTTGCCGAATGCACCACTTTGCCTTTGATATCAACCAATTCCACCGGTCCGTTTTCCGTAGTCAGTTCGACATACCGAAACCCAAAGAAGGTAAATGAAGGTTCGTAAGTTTCCACACCATCCCCTTTCATGATATATTGGGCGGTAGCCTTAGCGTTTTCGTTGCTCGTAGCGTCGATAGTTCCATCACTTTTAATATCCTCCGCGAACCTGATTTTTATTTTTGTATTTTTATTTCCTTTGGCCTTTATACTCACCCATCCTGAGAAATTCTGCCCCATGTCGTACACTTTCATTCCATCGACTGAAACCTTAATTTCTTTGGGTAAAATCGTTTCGTTCACCTTAATGGCTGGCATCCGCTGCGATACTAGCCGGGCTTTTACCGGAGCACAAACGGTTACCGATTTCCATGCAGAATCATCGAAATCTTTTGTGTTCCAGCCAGTTTTTACGAGGTTGGCGTCGTACACTTCACCATCGTAGACACAACTGTAGGTAACCGGTCCGTCAGCCCATTTCCAGTTTTGATCGGTAGTTATAATTTGGGTTGAGCCGTCTGTAAAAGTGACATGAATTTGGGCCATGGCTTTTTTGGAACCGAACCACTGCATCCGGTATTGCGCCCACCATTTTTTTATACGGGTTGTACCACCCGTTTCCTAAATGTATTCCGAAGGCATTATTACCCTTTTGCAAAAGCTTAGTGACATTGAATGTATCGTACAAAATGTACTTATGGAACGGCGTTTTTGCCGGAGAAAGCACATGATTGCCAACCCGCTGGCCATTGATATAAAATTCGTAATAGCCCAAACCTGTAACAAAAGCTTTGGCCGATTTTACTTCTTTTGAAATGGTCACCTCGTTCCGCAACAGCAACGAATTACCCTTGTGTGTTATGGTATCTTTCATTTCAGCCTGTTCTTTCCGGTTTCCGTAAAATCCTTTATCCGGCAGAGGTTCCGATTCAGGTCCGTTTCCAATCCAACCGGCTTTCCATTCCGAAGCATTTAAAATCGCTGTTTCAAAATGGGACACCGGACTTTGATGCTCTTTGCCATTTCCATCCCAGACCAGAACTTTCCAGAAATAGTTATGATTCGATTCCAGTTTCTTTCCGGCGTATTCATGTTGGATCGTTTCTCCTGAATTGATTTTTCCTAAATCCCATAAATCAGGTTGATTAGTCCTGATTTTTTCAGTTGAAGTCGCAACCAGAATACGGTAGGCCAATTGGGTCTGATTGCGTTGAATGCACGTGATAATCCACGAAAACCGCGGATTTGAAACATCGATATTGATGGGGTTTTTAGCATATTCAACCAACAGCTTATTGAACTGAAATCCTGTTTGTTTTATCGACGAACAACTCAGGATAAGAAAACAGAATATCGCTATAGTTAAAAAACGCAACATACTTTTTCAGTTGTAAGTATAGAATGATCTAAATTCCCGGTCCGGTGCATTATCGGTTAAAGCCCAGTCGTTATCATGAGAGATGACAATCTTCATTGTCTATTTTTTTATTTCGAACGAATCGATCAGTTTATTTTGATTATCGTAGGTTTGAAAACTCAGGCGATTTCCATCAATTTTCACGTATTCGTACAAGTGACCTGTGGCATTGCGGACTTCAGCATAAGGTTCCGGAGTCATTTCACGATCACGGTTTGGAATTCCAACAGAAATAATATAGGCTGTTCCGTTGTTGTATGAATCCACTACTTTGCCGTTTTTCATGGGTTTCGAGCGCATATAATAATGAATGTGCCCGCCGAAAACCATGTCGACATGATACTTGTCAAACAACGGAACCCAGGCTTGCTGAATGTTGACGTAGGGTTCTTCCCAGTTGTAAGGCGGAAAATGGAACATGGCTACTTTCCAGGTTGCTTTGCTTTCGGCCAGTTGTTTTTCGATCCAGGGAGTTTGTGGCTCCATTGGCGAAGTGGCATCGATCATCAAAAACAAGGTGTTTTTATATGTGAACGAATAAGTCTGTTCGGTTGGAACGCCTTCAGGAGCATTCAACGGATAACTAAACTGGTCGCGAAATAACTGTGCTCCCAACCCTGCACGGTTATCGTGGTTTCCGGGAACAGCCATCAATGGAATGGTATTGAAAACTCCCCGTGAATATTCAAACAGTTCATCCCACTGATTTCGGAACAAACCATCGCTCACCAAATCGCCTACAATGGAATAGAAAGCGGCATCCGGGTGTTTCTCGTAGGAGAGATGCAGGATTTCCCCAAACTTTGGTGAATAATGTGTGTCGCCAAACCATAAAAATGAAAACGAATTATCAGCAGAAGCAGTGGTCAAACTACCGGAAGATGACCAATCAGCAGTTTTTCCAATCGCATATTCATAAGTGGTTCCGGGTTTTAGGTTGCGCAACTGCGCCGTAAAATGATTGATATATCTGTCGTTCATCAACAGGCGGTCTTCCAATCGGATTCTCTCAGCTACAACAACCTGTTCTTCCGAAGTACCATTAATCCTGTATTTGAGTTCACTGGTTGTGACCGTGGTATCAGTTCTCCATTGCACGTCAATTCCGGTCGAAGGATCGGAACTCCAGCTTAAATGAACCTGATCCGGAGTTGAAGATGACGGATATTTGGTAGCCCTGAATGCCCCAATTAAATGTGACTCACCGGTTCTTCCCCGGGTTGTAGTCAGCAGTTTCTGCCCTTTCAGGGCGTCAGGGACATCAGTCAGAACCAGTTCGTCCCAATCGTGATAGGTAAAGGCGCCATTATCAAGAATACTCACCTGTTGATTTTCAGGAATGAAATTACTAAGATTGAGCTGATCACTTTTGTTTTGAGGTGCTACCGACACAAAATAGTGCATTCCCAAATCCTGATCAAATCCGTTCACACCCAAGCCTACATGACCGGAATCAAACGATTTTTGCCAGACTTCATAAACCGTTTGTTCATTCTTCATGGTCAGGCTGGTCTTTTTAAACCCGCTTTCAGCCAACCAGAAAGGAACAATTTTCTGTTTCTCACTTCGCATGACTGAAACAGTTACCGGCACGTTTACGTCGAAGCTCCAGTGTTTGGTTGATAAGGCTTCCTTTTCATCTTTCGAAAACAAAGCCATAACCTTGTCGTTATCCAAGGCCGCCAGTTGTTTTTCGTCCGCAGTTTTATACAACCTGGCGATGACATTGTCCATGACTTCTTTTACTGATGGTTTTTGTTGGTTGCAGGAAATAAATCCTAAAATCAGTAGTGAAATAACCAAGCTTAAAAAACTTCTTGATCGTTGATTTAAATTCATCATAAATTCAAAATAGAATTAATTGAAGATCCGTTTACTTTCCTAATTGGAATTTTCCTCTGTCAAACATTGTCATTACTAGTCATTTGATTGTCATTCTTTGTTTTTTCATCACTTAATGACCATTAATGACCACTTAATGACAAATTCTATTTGGGTTAGGTAAAATATCGGATACTCGTTTAAAATTATTATAAAGGCGCACTAAAACATCGTTTTTTGTACGCCTTTAACCAAACCTATAACTCAACTATGCAAAACGTACTATTTCTTAATCCCTGTTTCACTGATTACTCCAAAATAACGACCAATCCAGTATGGCAGCAACCAAATGTCGCCAGCACTATTTTCTGAGCCACCTCGTCCGTTTTCGTCCAAATCGAAACGGTTCGAATTGTGTCTTGAAATTGGTAATTCTTTAGGTGACAGCACTTCTTTTATTGTTTGTTTCCTGAAATTAGGTTCAATAAATTCAATATCTTTTCGCTGACTGTTCTTCACATTCCAGTTGATTAAATCCATGGGATATTCCTGAAGATACCAAACAGCTTCGTTAAGGTCGATCTCAGGTTTGCCAACAATAGCAGTCATGATGTTCCACAATCCTTCTTTTTCAGGACGTTCTATTTCCCAATGGTCGATAATAGCTGTTTTGTATTTGGCTTTCAGCGTATCGTTCAGGGCATAACGGTACAAGCCCCAATAACCACAATAATACATTTCATCGTCAGAGTGGTTCCACTGATCGGATAACTCTTTGCTTAGTTCGTCGGCGTTTTCAGGCGCCATCCCGACTGATTTCATTGGCCGCATCAGATTGGTCAGGTAACCATGCTCTTTCATCAGTGAGATGATGGCGGTTTTATACTTTTCCTTTTTAGTGAAATGATAAGCGGTTTGCAGCATGGCAGTGATATTTGATGCGCATATTTTGCGGTCGCCCACATTTTCTGGTCTCATATTCACATATTCGGGATTCCAGCGGCCCCACTGAGTTGGTTTACCGTTCCAGTCAATCATGTAATAGTTGTTTTTCAGTATGTGCGACATCAGGGTGTCGATCAGCAATACTGCTTTGTTCTTAATTTCAGGCACAGGGACCAATTCGGCAATTGCCCCAAAAGCAAAGATGTGCCCAATGGCTTCGTCGCTGCTGGTGGTCGATTTCCAGTCCCATTCCGGATCGGGTGACTGCCTCCAGGGTTTATCGTGACTATTGTAACCATGACGATCGAACGAACGCGACGGAAAACCTGTATTCAACTGATTAACGGTATATTCACGCTCCATAGCTTCGAGCGATTCGCGTACATTCTGCAATGCTTCGTCGGATTTGGTAACGGCATAACGAAATGTTTCGGCTGCCAGATACATGGAAGTCCATAAACCATCGTTGTCAGAATTTTCTAACCTTCCGGTGGTTATGTCGCCATTCACCATTCCACTGATATTTGCATTAAACCCGTGACGAAGGTGACGTTCACGAACCTGCTTTTCGAAAAAGTCAGCTTTTTCAGCCAAAGTCATTTGCCGGGTAAAAATCTGACCAAGTCCTTTATCAGTAAGAATAAGCACCGAATTTTCAGGTCCTTTTGCAATATCGATTACCTTTTCAGAAGGAATCCAGCGTTCGCCTGCATAATAATCGTATTTACCGTCTTTCCGGAGTTTGAAAGCGCCCTGAGTTGAACCAAACCATAGATTTCCATCTACATTGGCCACTGTGGTTATTTCGGTACATGGCAATTTGCGTTTGATTTCGCCAAGCTGTTTGCGGTCTTTGGTATTGTATTCCAGGTAGCCATTGGAGGTTCCGACAACCAGCTTATTTCCTGAAACAGCTATACTGGTCATGTCCGGATTGCTGATTACCTGTTCGAGTTTCTTCAGAACGGGCGAAAAAACAGCCACCGATTGTTTGCCCAATACCCAATATTGATTGTTTGCCGCATCAAATTTCAAATCAACAACCACATCCTGACTTTTACCTTCCCAGCCAGCGACGGAGTCTTTCAGAAGTTTCAGGTTTTTACCATCCGAAACGAGGAATGTAAAATCATTTCCTGCTGCAAAAACTTTTGCTTCGGGCATTTTATGCCGCGAATAGATGGTTCCAGCCCAGGCATTGCCAAATACCGCTTTGTCGTCAACATAGATTAAATGCGATTTGTAAACCGCTAATCCTGAAATCTTTTTATCCGAAGTTGGCTGGTACTGATTGTCTCTCACCAACGTTCCGGGAACAAAAATTGCCCTGCACGCGGGACGCAACAAACCTGCCGATGAATATACCTGAATGTAGCCATTGCGGTCGGCACCAACTTTAATCAGGTTGATGGAGTTGTCATCGACTTTATATTTTACACTGAATTCCTGAGCGAAAGGTTTATCCACAAAAACCTGTTTTTTTGCTTGCGAATATCCCGAAGTGCAAAAGCCTCCAAGCAAGACAAGTAAAGAAATGAATGCTAATGTTATTTTTTTCATGTTATAATTAATTGGTTATCTGATTAAATCGTTTCAGTTTATACGAAAAACCCTTCTGGCTTGCCAGATTTGGCCATACATATCAGTTGTTTTTACGGTAATATTATGAGTTCCGACAGCAATTCCCGAAGGAAGTACGGTTTGCCACATATGATCCGTTTTGCTTGGTAAATCCATTGAATTGCCCAGTATATCTTCCAGTAACTGACCATCAATCTTCGACTGAAGAACAGGATTAAGCTGATGCATCCGAAGAATCTCAGGATCAATGGTTTGTATTTGCTGAAGCGTTTGCCAGGCGTTGCTGTTATCGATGCTCATTTCCACTTTCGAACGCTCCGACCCTGCAAAAACATTGACCAAAAGCTTAGTTGTTTCTAACTCGCTGGCCTTAATCTCTTCAGGAAGATAAATATTCATCTGGTAGTTTTCGGGCCGACGGGCAGCTTTAAAACGGACGCTGTAATTAGCTCCATCAAAAGTTATTACCGAATAACCATTGGGAGCGCCGTCGTTCATAGTAGCATGTGGAATGCCTTGTTCATCAATCAGTCCGCACCACCAGCTTCCGCAAACCGTGGCGTTAACCAGATGGTGATGCGGGGCATCGCCTTTCCATCCCATTTCGCGGGTTACCAGCAGGTTCATTTGTTCATGAACATGACCGGAGATAGAAAACGTGTATTTTCTGTCGCTGATCAGGTCAAACATCTTGTCCCTGTTATCGCACGAAACAATGGGTGCATGCATCATTAAAACCACCAGTTTATTCTTCGGAACAAATTGGAGGTAGTTTTTAACAAAGCTTAGTTGGGATTCGGTAAAATGAGGAACATATTTGCCATCAGGCTTAAAATAAATGTTATTGAAATCGATAAAAACGACCTGTCCGAACTCAAACGCATAAGTTGAAGGTCCATAAGTTCTGCGGAAACTGACATCCTTTTCATCATTATTTTTGGCATCGCGGTCGAAATCATGGTTTCCAAATGTGTTGTACCATGGAATGCCGATTTGAGCGATTCCCTGGTTAATTTCATGGAACAAATCGGGTCCGTCGGCAGTAATATCGCCCAGCGATATACCAAAAATTGCATTTGTTCCGATACATTCTTCAACCACATCGTGATTAATGTAATTGACTTCTTTGAGGCCGCGGGCCTGCGGATCGCCAAAGAAAAGAGCTGAAAATTTATTTTGCACTTCGGATTTAACCAACGGAAAATTAACAGCAGGAATAGCTAAAGTTCCGGGGTTATTTTTTTTATATAAATAGAAATACTGTGGAATCTGGTCTGAATTTACCGGTACTGCATAATTTGCGGGTTTAATTACAAACAGGTCAGTTTCATGACCAACCGGAAGTGTCCATTTGCCATCGGAATCGGTTTGCACCACCTCTCTCCCATTCGAAACACTAATACCTTTGATGCCCTTTTCAAACCGATCAAAAACGCCATTCGAATTTTCATCAAGAAAAACAGTTCCGGAAAGCAAATCCTGGCTAAACACAGCATTCGACAGACAAAAGAAAACGCAGAGACAAAATAATCGACCAGTCATCGCATTTCAGATTAAAAAAGAAACAAGACTAAAATTATCGGTTTCCGATATCATAATTGAAAACATGGTGGTAAAAAAAGAGTGCCACCTCCAGTTGGTGGTGGCACTCGATTTAAGTAGGCTTAAATTGGTATATACTATTATTGCAACAACCACATTTTAGAGAATTCATCATCGACGGCAGGTGCCAAAGTTTTTACACCAGCGTCATAGGCGTCTTTATTCTGTCCAAGTTCATTTCCCGGATATCTGAAACGTGAAGGAAAAGTATAGTTTTTCAGGTTTCCATTGCTGAAGATATTTGGAAGCTGAGTTCTTCTCATGTCAAGATAAGTTTCGGTAGTAACTGTGAACAACGCCAACCATTTCTGAGTAGCAATTTTATCCAGTTTACCAGCCTGATCAGCAGGTAAAGCAATGCTTGCCTGAGCCAGATATGTAGCAATATCAGCATCTTTTACACCCCACCGTTTCATTGAAAGTGTAATACCCGCACGATAGTATGTATCAGCATTTCCTGAAATCAAACCTTTAACAGCAGCTTCAGCAAGGATAAACTGTACTTCGTCGGCATTCATAATAGTTGCCTTGAGCAAATTGTGTTTATTCTGACGAAGAAGTTTAGAGAACTTGGATACTTTGAAGTTACCATCAGCACCACCGGTTTGTGTATCATAGTGACCATTACCGTTCTTGAAGTCAGGAGCCATCCCAGCGATGAAACCAACATACAATTTATCTTTATCGATAATGTTATTTTCCTGAGCTTTGATGGGAGCCTTGGTTAAGTCAACATATTCCCATTTTGAGGTATATGTGAATCCATTAGGGTCAGTTATAGAAACAGATACGCCTTCTTTAGCAGGATCATCAGTCCATGGTTTTTCAACAGGGGCAACCCAAACAGGTAAACGCGGATCATTAAGCTCAAGCAATTTATCAACAAGGGTCTTACTAGGTCTTCTGCGATCGAATTCACTGTCAGTTGTCCAGTTCAAATTACCACCTTTCCAGGAGTTTTCAGCCAAAGTACCCAAGAATGCCAGACCCAAATCGTCAGAGTTATCAACCATAAGAGTTGATTGACTTGAAGCAAGAGTTGTAATTTCGGCGCTGGCAGTAGTCAATTTTTTAGAAGCACGCATCAGCATACGCAATCTTAATGAATTGTTGAATTTAATCCATTTGGATTTGTCACCCGCAAAAATCAGGTCGCTTGTAGCAGCAACAAGATCAGTACCCTGACTCATTAAGGTATTGGCGTTTTTTAACTCGGCAAGCAGGCCGTTGTAAATAGCCGATTGAGTGTCGTATTTAGGATACAGGATACCTTCGCGGCCTTTTAAAGCTTCCGAATAATAAACGTCTCCATAAAAGTCAGTCATGTAAGAGAAGAGCAACACCCTGAACGTGGTGAAAATTCCTTCATGAACCTTAGAACCTCTTTCCTGTGATAATTTGATTGAAGCGTCAACCAGTTTTAAAATATCCATGGCTGTATACAATTCAGTGGTTGGCGATTTAAATCCACTATAAGTGTTATCACCTCCCTGAACGTTACGAACCATGTATTGCACCGCACCTGGCAGTTTAGATGTAGAATAAGCCTGATCCTGATAGAAGATCGTCGTTTTCTTAATGATTGAAGATAGCAAAAATGGATCGTTTACTGATTCAACAGCATCCTTTTGCTGAAGGATATCATATTCCCGTAAACTATCCTTACTACATGATACAACTGCACCCAGCAATAGTAAAATGAATATGGTTTTAATAAACTGTTTCATAATATTAGAAATTAAGATGATACATTAAAAATTAGCTGAGATCTTGAAACCATAAGAACCAATACTTGGCAGAGTTGCTCTCAGGATACCTTGGTTTGTTCCAAGGCCAGAGAATGCAGATTCAGGATCTTCGTTACGGCCATTAGCGTTCCATTGCATGATATTTCTTCCAACCAGAGAAATGACGATATCGCTCATTTTAATTTTGCTGGTCAAAGAATTAGGAAGAGCATATGCAATTGTTACTTCTCTTAATTTAAAGTTGGTTGCATCGTATGTTCTGGTTGATGTAAAATTCCAGATAGCATCACCATAACAGTTATATGGGAAATCATAGAATGTATTTTTCGCATCAGCGCCATTGACAATATAATCAGCATCTGTTGGTGTTGTCCCTGAGAAATTAGGATTAATAAATACCCCCCTTACGTAACTTGCATCATGAAATTCTGAATAACGTTCAGCATTCCAGTCATTAATTGCGGAATAATCACTTGATCCGATAGCGGGCCAGGCCAAACCACCATGTTCTGCATCGCGACCACCAACCCAGATTGGATTGTTTTCGCCAGCACCCAAGGTTGTCAAAGCCCTACCGTTTGATTCAGCATACTGTTGGTTAACTGATACATATTCGCCACCAAGACGTAAGCTACCAACAACTGTCAAAGTCAGGCGTTTATATTTCAATGAAGTATTGATACCAATAATGTAATCAGGGTTGAAGTTTCCTAATTTACCACGGTCTCTTTCATCTGATGATTTCTGGAATTTTCCTTCATCATCCAGCAAATACATTCCGGCATATTTACCGGTTTTTACTTTCATAATCGGATTTTCTTCATAAATACTACCGATTTCTTCGCCTTCAGCAATTTTTACTTTAGTCTTACCATCGTAGCTGGCAAATACATAACCGTTAGGAGCAAATTTATCAGACAAACGAGTAATCGTTGCTTTGTAATGAGTAATTGTAGCATTAACATCCCAGGTCCAATTCTGATTTTTTACAGGAACCACTGTAATCCCACCTTCGAAACCTTTACCACGTACATCACCAATATTGGTTGTCATGCCGGTAAATCCCGTTCCTTGTACAGTAGGAATCTGGTCGATCTGATCAACCTGATCTTTTACGAAATAAGTAAAGTCAAACTGAACGCGTTTATTAAACATCCACAAATCCAAACCAGCTTCTTTAGTTATAGAATGCATAGGTTTGATATCTGGATCAACCAAAGTAGCAGAAATATTTACGGTTTTAGCAGCGCCCCAGTCGTTAGTTTCGAATGAGTAGGTATCCACATTTCTTAATTTTGTCAAACCATTACCTACATCAGCCCAACCTAAACGGAATTTAAGTAGATCGATAGATTTTGGTAATTGAAAAGATTGAGAAGCTACCCAGCTAGCAGATACTGATGGATAGAAATAATTGATTTTTTCTTCATCCAAAATACCTTTCCAATCATTACGACCTGTAATATCAACAAAGAATTTATTATCGTAGCTCAAGCTAGTTGTTCCGTATACGCTATATGAGCGACCAATTCCCCAAGCATAACCAAAATTGCCGTTGCCTAAATCTCCAAGAGAAAGTGTTCCTGCTTTGGCATTGCTAAGTTTGAATAAACCAGGTACAGCCAAGTCATTGGCATTGACATCCGAAGCAAAACTTTTTGAATAGTTGTAGTTAACCCCTCCGAAAGCGGTTACTCCTAATTTCCCGAAAGTGTTATTATAGGTCAAGATCGCATCAGATGAAAAGTCTGTATTTACATTTGATGTTGGGTTAAACTGGCCAAAGTCATTGTTACGCCCCCAAGATCTTCTCAGTTCATAGTTTTCTTCCACATTTTCCATACCGGTACGCAACATGGCGGACCAATTTTTAGCCAATTGCCAGTCTAACTGCACCTTTCCGTAGAAATTATTACGACTGAAACGGTGAATATTTTCATAAGCTAACCACCATGGATTATCACCATTTGGCACTAAGGTGGGTTGACCAGCTGCTGGCAATTTCATCCCCATACCATTCATAAGTACACCTTCATAACCAGTAAGCCAGTAATTTCTCATTTCGCTTAATGGCTGCATATTAGCAGGCATATTAAATAGCAGGGCATTGAGTACACTGTTTGAACCTGTGGTGTTCGCCTTGTTTGGCGAGAAAGTCATGATATAATTTGCATTGGCTGATACTTTTAATTTATCAGTTAGTTTATACTCAGAATTTAAAGTAACCCCTTTCTGATCGGTTTTTGTATTAGGCATGACCCCCTTATTGCTCATATTTGAGAATGATAAACGAAAAGAACCTTTATCGTAATTGCCAGTAACGCTTACTGAATTATTCATCGTGCTACCATCCTGAAGATAAGCCTTCATTCTGTTCTCATTAGCAGCATACTGAGGTTTGGTTTCCCAGGCCTGAGTTTTCACATTCCACATTATTGCAGAATAGCTTCCATCTAATTTCGGTCCCCAAGTGTCACCATTGTCATATTGCCATTCATAAGCACGCTCACCCTGTCCAAATTCCTTTTGTTCTTCAATAAAATTATATGGATGATCAACAGTAAGCGCACTGGTAACACTTACACCAATACCTTTTTTACCACCCTTGCCTGATTTGGTTGTAATCATGATAACTCCGTTACCACCCTCAGCACCATACAATGCACCTGCACTACCTCCCTTAAGAATAGTGATATTTTCAATGTCTTCAGGACTTAACTGTGAAAGAATATTACCAAAGTCAACGCCGTCCTTACTAGTGAAGGACTGCCGTCCAACAGGTACTCCATCAATTACATACAATGGCTGTCCTTTCTTGGCAACATCACGGTCGCCAATCGTTGGCATAACAGTTGTTCCACGAACGTTTACCAGCACCGAAGATGTCGGGTCACTACTTAAACTAGTCAAGTTAACACCGCTCACTTTACCATCCAACGATTTCATTACGTTACTGTTACCTGCTTTCACCAAGTCGTCAGACTTTACTTCTCCAACAGAAAAAGCAAGTGATTTTTTCTCCTTGGAAATACCCAAAGCAGTTACGAC
The DNA here is from genome assembly GCA_963676375.2 of Prolixibacteraceae bacterium. Lineage (GTDB taxonomy): Bacteria > Bacteroidota > Bacteroidia > Bacteroidales > Prolixibacteraceae > Aquipluma. The sequence goes on along the minus strand of CAXXPT010000012.1, from coordinate 97,961 downwards.
AACCTCGTCAACCCCGATGGTTGTAGAGGTTAAAACAACATTGATTACAGTTTTACCGTTTACAGGAATTTCCTGATTCTGCATACCAACAAATGAGAAGCTAAGAGTAGATTGCGGACTTGGCAATGTAATGTTGTACTTGCCGTCTAAATCTGTAACAACACCGTTTGTAGTGCCTTTTACCACGACAGTGGCCCCCGGTAGAACTTCTCCATCAGAGCTTTTTACAACACCACTCACTTTAAGTTGGGCGAATGCGTTGCTTGATAGAAAAGCAAACATCCCCAAAAGGAGCATTTGTAAGACTTTCTTTTTCATAAATAGATAGAATTTGTTATTTAATTTAGTATCTAATGCTATGATCAAACTTCGTCATGGAAGTTTGATGTCTGATTATTCACCATCACAAATATTCAAAATAAAAAAAGCGAAAGCTTGTGGAATTTTATTCGAGTTACATTATATATTAACATTTACAATGGAACTAAATCGATTAAGTAAATTTTATTTGTTAATATTCAATCACAATAAAGTTAATATTTATTTAAACGTTATAACATTGTACGAAAACCAAACAAAGAAACTTGTACTACTATGGATTTGGAAATCATTTGCAACGCTAATCCATCGCTTTTTCACGATTAAAATCTTTTAATCAGTTAGATTTTGGTAATTCAGGCTTCATTTCATAAAACTTCTTTTCACCATTTTTTTTCGATGAAGCTTAAACTCATCAAAAAGCTGACCGCTGAGAGTATATGATTTGTAATCGAGCGTATTTCCGCAAATGGTTATTTTCTGGAAAAGCTGAACATTGCCTCCTTTAAACTCGGTCCATGATTTATTTCCAGCGGGATATAGTTTCGGACCGCTAACTGATACTACATAAACAATGGATGGTTTTATTTCCGGATTATCAGAGGCACGTCCCCGTCCGTAAGAATGGTCATGACCGGTAAGAACCAGATCAACTTTATATTTCTCCAATATCGGTTGAAAATGTTTACGCAACTGAGGATTGTCTCTTCTTTCGTTGGTTGAATAAAATGGAAGATGTGTGGTAACCACCACCCATTCTTTGGTATTGGTCCGGAGTACCGAATCGAGCCAGGCTTTCTGCGCGGTTAATTCATATCCGTTTTCATTTTGCAATTCTGAACCAGCAGCCGAATCAATCGAAATTATCTTCAGATTAGGATAATCAATAAAAAAGCAAGTTCCATCCAAACCGGCAGGCCCGTTGTTAGGCTGTGTAAATTGGGTATTCCAATGTAATCCGGGAACTAAATCCTTATAATCGTGATTTCCGGGAGTCAGAATTTGAGGAACTGATGAAAAAATAAAGGAACCTGCCTGAAACCATTCATACCATTCAATATCCCTTCCTGCACGGTTAATAATATCACCGCCATAAAGCATAAAGTTGCAATCTGGTGTCATCTGGTAGGCTTTTCGAACTACACGCGACCATTCTGATTGTAAATTAACTTGCGGATCGCCAAAATAAACAAACGAGAAGTCGTCCTGATTATTTATTCCTGGAGTTTTGAACTCAAACCATTCGCTCCAATGGCTTCCGTTTCCCACTCTATAAATATATGATTCGCCCGGAACTAATCCACTAATTATTGCCGAATGTTGATTGGCAATAATTTCCGGTTCATTGTCATAAACAAACCTACAGGATTTTGTTTTCGCAATGAAAGATTTACTGACTGTTGCATTGATCTTTGTTGAAGAACTCAACTGCAATTCGCAGACACCAACTTTTACTGTTGTATCAGTCCTCCATGTGACCGCCAAAGAGGTAGTCGGATCAGGAGTTGGGTTTAAAACGATCCGGTCAGGATCGGATGAAGGTCGGTTTTTCTGTGCAAAACCTAAGCTTTGAAAAAGAAAAATACTCCATATTGTTACTGCGGCAATTCGAATTGCACATTTAGACCGATTATTCATCAGTTAAGTATTAAAGTTTCATTTAGAATTTTCACTTCAAAAAATTTCAATAAAGAAAACCGAAAGGATTATGCAGTTCTTCTGGTATTTTGGTTAAATTACATTAATTATTAACCTTTGGTGGCCAAGGCTTTTAGTTAGAAATACAAATAGCATAATCCATTTACCTGATGTAAACTATTAAAATATATGAAGTTTAAAATCCTTGATACAAAATCCGTTCAATTCATATACTAAAACATCTGGTTAAAATATCATGTGATTTGATTAAAAAAGGAGAAGTTCGCATTTTTCAAATAGTGTTTCTTTGTTCAGAACAGATAATCTAAAGCTAGCTGAAAATGAGGAACAAAGCAATTATATATGTCTTAACGCTATTTATCTTACCCTTAATTTTTGGTTGCATAAGAAATAGTCCTTCCCTCTCCGAACCTGCAACAAACACAAAAGGACAACCCATTTATGAGGATCGGCCTTACCTGCAAAACTTTAGCATTAAGTATTATCTCAACGATAAACAATCCTCATTACAGCTTGGCTATATTTCAATGAATCGTGATGGACAGATCAAGATTCTATCATCCAACGGCCTTTTGGTACCCGATAACGGAAGCCTCTTTTATGCGGGTCGTTTGATTCAGGATGTGACCTACCCTCAGATGCTCCCAAAAAAGATAACTTCGATTCTGACCTGCAAAAGCCAAACGGTTTATCTTGACAGCAAACAAATCTTCAGCAATGCCTGGGCCGGAAAGTTACAAATCGATCACGGACTGCCCCAGGCTCGTTTGTTCGCAGCCGGTAAGGATTTTCACTTTCTGGTTTCCGACGGAAAGAACCTGATATATGTTGATAACGACGAAAAAAAACTCTGGACCGGAATCTTTGAAAACCTGATTCAGATCAAATATCAGGAAACGGAAAACCGCTTTCTTTTGGTCGCTTCTGACCGAATCGCCGAATTTAAGCCTGACAAATCAATCACTGAAATATACCATGGTTCAGGAATCACCTGCATCGAAACCGTCAGGGGCGAAACCAAGTTTGTTATCGGAACTTCTTCCGGTTATCAATTCCATCCTGAAAACAAATTAATTTCAAAATTGCCCTGTCCTGAAATTACCACCATAAAAGAGATCAACGGAGAACTTTGGTTTGGTTCTTCATGGGGCGTTTTCAAACTAAACAAGGATGGCAAATACGATTATTATGCTGGCGAACGCTGGCTCCCTGGAAATCAGGTTGTCGCCATTGAAGAGGGACCCGAGAATAGTGTTTTAGTGCTTACCACTAAAGGAGTCGGACAAATTTGTTCGAAAGAAATGACTCTGGAAGACAAAGCTTTGTTCTTCGAAAAGCAAGTCCGCGAGAAAAACATTCGTTACGGGATTAATTGCAGTTCCGTCAGGCTTTTGGAAAGTTACTCTTCCGGACAAACCGGAAATCAGCCCAGCGACAACCTTTGGACTGGCATGTACCTGGCCGGTCAGTTGTTTCGCTACAAAGTAACCGGATCTAAAGATGCCAGGCAAAATGCGTATGACGCATTTGAGGCCATGGAAAGAATGCACACTGTCACGGGAATCAGAGGACTTTTTGCCAGGAGCTACGAGCGCGACTACAAAACAGAAAACACGAAGAAAGAAGGCTGGCAAAAAAGAGAATTATTATCGGGCAGCCCTGCCACACTGTGGCTTCCTGCTGCCGATCATCCCAACTGGACCTTTCGTTCGACAGCCAGCAGCGACCAGACTGTGGGGCAAATTTTCGCGCTCACTGCCATACTTGAATTAGCCGACGATGCAGCATGGAAAGCCCGCGCGTTGAAATGCCTGGACGACCTGATGGGATACATCGTTGACCATGACATGTACATTATTGACGTGGATGGCGAGCCTACCATGTGGGGAAAATGGAACCCCGACTATGTGAATCAGTTCGCAGTAAATGTGGGCGACCGCAAAATTAATTCGTCGAATATTATCGCCTTTTTGCAGACAGCATACAAATTCACCGGAAAGGAAAAATATAAAACAAAGGCTTTTGAGTTGATGAAAAAATACGGATACCTCGAAAACCTGATGAGACCGATGTCGCAAATTGGCCCTGCCGGAACCGACGAGTTAAGCAAATCGCTCTCTGAAGAATGGAACCACTCGGATGATGAAATGTACTTTTTGGCCTACTGGGGGCTCTATTCGTACGCTTTTTCTCCTGAATTAAAGGATAAATTCCAGGCCGCCATCAAAGATCACTGGGCCATTGAACGTCCGGAGGGAAATGCGCTGTGGAATTTTACTTATGCCATGACCGGCACCAAAGAATTTGATCTGGATCAATCAATCGGGTTTCTGAAAAATTATCCGCTGGATTTAAGAAATTGGGTCGTGCACAATTCGCATCGAAAAGACATCGAATTTATTCAACAGAATTTTCGCGGACAAACCACTCAAGAATTGCTCCCCTTAGGCGAAATACCGCTTTACCGTCACAACGGGCAAATTTTCACACTTGACTCCGACGGTGACGGAAAATCACTGATCAGTGCAGGCGATGTTTGGCTTTTGCCTTACTGGATGGGCCGTTATCTGGGTGTAATCTCAGCGCCAATCAGAAATAACACAAAAAATTAAGGATTATATGAATAGAATAGCTCAACTTGTCGTTTTATTCCTGTTATCAGGATTAATTACCAAAGCAGAAGAAAAATATGCCATTGGCATGTTCCACTTCAACCTTCAATATGTTGCCGGCGATTACAAAATCGAAAACCGCATCATCAAAGAATCGGTTTATCCGGTCCTTCAGTTTTTCGAGAAAAATCCTCAATACAAATCGGACATCGAAATTCAGGGTTATGCCATCGAAGTTTTTGCCGAAGAACATCCGGAAGTATTGGCCTTGTTGAAAAAGCTGGTTAACCGTGGTCAGATCGAATTGGTCATTGCTCATTATTCCGATCAGTTCTTTATTGGTTATCCGGCGCTTGACCTTCAGAAGTCGATCGAAATCTCTGACAGAATATTGGAAAAACACGGATTAAAAAGATCACGGGTATTTTTCGGTCAGGAAATTCAATGGACTCCGGCTTATGCCAGCGTGCTGAAAGGCAAATACGACCTGATAGCAACCAGCTCCGATCCGCACAGCTACTACCGCGAAAGAACGCTTCCATTAGTTAATATTCGATATGGCAACGATCAGATTTTGGGATTAATTGACAGCCAGAAAGAGCTGAATGGTCTGACCTGGGCATATGCTTTTCTCGATGATGGCGAAGTATTTAACTCGCTCGATTACCGAAGCAACTTCTACCGAGTTCCGGCTCAGGAAAAAGAAAGCGTTGACCGGTTTAAAAAGCTGGAAAAAGAAGGCTACAAATTCGTTACCATGACCGAACTGGCTGCCAAAATTAAAAACCTGAAAGGTTACCAGATTCCTGATTATTCGTTTGTGCCGGAGGGTACCTGGAATATGTCGGTTTGCGGGCCATTCATGTGGATGGGCCGTCAGCGCAGCGGTGTTGAAACCGACGGAATAACCCGTGCGTTATCGTATAAATTACGAAGTGTGATCTTGTTGGCCGAAAGATTGATTGAATTTGCAGCTTCAAAAGGAATTGATGTGAGCGAACTGAGGGATCTACTCGATCAGGCATGGCGACATTTGTTGCTTTCCGAAGTATCCGATTCAAGCGGATGGACACCGTGGTTGGTTGAAGTTCAATACACTGCCAGCGAGGTTGCCAACGCACAAAAAATCATAAAAGAACTGATGGACAAATTAAAAGGAATACTTCCGCTTGACGATAAAACTTATGTGGTGAATACCAAAAGCGGCAAAATTGAACCGGAAGTTCCGCAAAAAATGAATACTCCGAACGCAGGTATTCTCCCTGTTCCTTTTGCTGTTAGGGCCGACAAAGTAACAACCATAGTAAAACAACTGAACGAAAACCTTTACAGTCTTGAAATAAAATGCAGCCGCCCGGCTGACGGGGCTGTCGAAATTATTTTCGATACCGCCGCCAAAGGACTTTTCTATTCTGCCGGCGCCGGTGAAGAAACTGCTGTTGAAATTCCTACCGACCTGAAACACAATCCGGCGTTCACGCTGTCGAACGGATTTATTTATTTGGGTAACGGATACAGTCTCGTAAAAGATTGTTCGGTTGAGCATTTGGCTGCAACCTGGAAAATGAAGGAACAAAAACTGGTTTTCAGGCAGGAACTGAATGAGGAAAACATGGAGATGAACATGCGCTTTTACCTCGTTAAAGGCGATGTAAATAAAGGTTTGGAGTTGGGAAATCAACTGAATACCTGGCCATCGTTCCGAATCAGCAAAAAGAATAACCAGTTGAATTGCGAAAAAATAATGCCCGAGTCAATTTAGGTCAGCTAACAAAATGAAACGTATGAGAATCTTACTAATATTAGCTTTTTTACTTCGTTCGGTCAGCTGTCTTCAGGCCAAGGAATATGTAATTACCAACTTTGGCGCAGTGTCTGACACCTCCATTTTGAGTACTGTAGCCATTCAGGCTGCCATTGACCAATGCACTGTTTCAGGAGGAAAAGTAATTATCCCAGCCGGAAACTATAAAATCGGTACTATTTACCTGAAGAACAATGTGACCATCTATCTTGAAAAAGGAGCAACCCTTTTCGGAAGCACTCATCTGAATGATTATCCGGAGAATTTACCTGAATACACCTTTTTCAGGAAAGGAATAGTTAAGCGGGCGCTCATTTATGCTGAAAAGCTTACCAACATTGCCATTGAAGGCGAAGGAACCATTGACGGACAAGGGGCCAAATTCTGGGTTCCTGAAGGTTCGAAAGTTGATTCGTACACTGTTCGCCCTTATCTGATCTGGATGATTCAATGCACCAATGTTCGGACCGAGGGTATCAAGTTGCGAAATTCAGCGCTCTGGATGCAACATTATCTGGCTTGCAACAATCTGTATATCCACAACATCGATGTATTTAACCACTGCAATAAAAACAATGACATGATCGATATTGATGGCTGTCATGACGTTCGGATTTCAGATTGCACAGGCGATTCGGACGACGACGGGATTACCATGAAAAGTACTTCAGGAAGGGCCAACGAAAATATAGTTGTTACCAACTGCATTTTAAGCAGCCATTGCAATGCAATAAAAATGGGGACCGAATCAAGTACAGGATTTAAAAATGTGGTTATTTCCAATATTGTTGTCAGACCATCTAAGGTTACCGACAAATCAATTGGAGGAATTCCGAACGGGCACACCGGAATTGCCCTTGAAACGGTCGATGGTGGAACTATTGATGGAGTTGTGATCTCCAACATACGCATTAATGGTCCTGACTGCCCTATTTTTATTCGTTTGGGAAACCGGGCCCGTCCATACTATCAAGGTCAGAAAATCGAAAACCCCGGTCTGCTTCAAAATGTTTCGATTAGCAACGTGATTGCCACTGGGGCGAATAAAGTTGGTTGCTCCATTACGGGTATTCCCGGATACCCGGTTAGGAACATCAGTTTAGACCATATCAACGTTGAATTTGAAGGTGGTGGAACGTTGGCCGATGCAGAAAAAGAAATTCCGGAGAAAGAAAAATCGTACCCCGAATATGATATGTTTGGAGAGCTTCCGGCCTATGGTTTTTACATTCGCCATGCCGTAAACATCCGGTTTTCTGACATTCAACTCATAACTAAAAATGAAGATCAGCGGCCTGCCCTTTATTTAAGCGATGTAAAAAATTCAGGTTTCGACAAACTCACGCTGGGTGGCTCATCCGGTGCCGAAAGTTTGGTTTATTCCGAAAAATCGTCCGATATCACGATCCGCAACTGTCAGGTAAATGGGATAGCCAATAGTTTGCTGAAACTGAAGGGAACAGATCATTCAAATATATCGCTCATAAATAACAATCTTAATCACATCAAAACACTTTTCACTGCTAAATCAAATGTAAAAGGCGTGATCCGGGAATTTGGAAATATAAAATAATCAAACCTGAAAACTAAATTAGTATGAAACGTATTTACACTCTTCTTTCGGTTATTCTCCTGCTTTTCCTGATGTCATTTGGCCCGGGGGATAAGTTTAGGAAAATCCTTTCCGAATTTCACAACGCAAACTCCAAAAATATTCTGGTAGCCGCCCACCGTTGCGCCCACAACGGATTTCCTGAAAACTCCATTTCGGCATTGAAACACGCCATAGAATTGGGTGTTGACATTGCCGAAACCGATGTAAAAGTGACCAGGGACAGTGTAGTAGTTTTGATGCACGACGGAAAAATCGACCGGACAACCAATGGAAAAGGCAATCCTGAAAATTTAACGCTGTCCGAACTGAAAAAATTCAGGTTGAAAATGCCCGACGGAACGCTGACTGACGAAACTATCCCAACCTTCGAAGAGTTTCTAAAAGTAGCGAAAGGTCGGATAATGGTCGACATCGATATCAAAACCAGTTACCTGAAACCTGTTGTGGATGTAGTAAAGAAAACCGGCACACAAAACCAGGTTTTCTACTTCGATGACGACTACGAATCGTTGCAGAAAGTCAGGTCACTCGATCCGGGTTCGATGTTTATGCCGCGGGCACATTCCTTCCACGAGGCCGACTCTGCGTTAATCCGCTTTAAACCACAGGTTGTACACATCGATGACTCATTTTATACCAAAGATGTAACAGGACTAATCAGAAGCAAAAATGCAAGAATCTGGATTAACGCTCTGGACAAAGCCGACAAGGTAATTCGTAAAGGAGAAATCGATCAGGCTATGAACGATTTGCTGATTAATCATGCAAATATTATTCAAACCGACGAACCTGAGAAAATTTTGGAATATCTTCGGTTAAAAAGGCTGCATGATTAAACATGCTTCTAAAATCGGATCTTTCAAACCAATAATATCTTTTCTCGATGAAAAACCTGATCATACTACTTCTGCTAATCCTTGGTGTACAACATAACAGTCATGCCAAAAAACTGAGCTGGTACAAGGGTAATACGCATACCCACACGGTTGTAAGCGATGGGAAAAATCAACCAAGGGATGTGGTTGCCGCCTATCACAATCATGGGTATAACTTTCTAGTGGTTACCGATCACAATTTTTTACTTCGGACTGACACCATTAAAAAGCCGGCCAACCTACGGAAAGATTTCCTGTTGATTCCCGGAGAAGAAGTTACCGACCGGATTTCGGTACACACAACGGCATTCAACATCTCGCGCTATGTTCCTTTTGACAACGACCCCAATCTCGAGACTGATTTGGTAAAACGGCGCGAAGAAATTAAACGGGCATTAGATCACCCCCTTATCCTCACTCCTACCGAGCTGATTCAGCTACATGTTGATGGCATCCTGAAAGCAGGAGGAATCCCGTTCCTGAACCATCCAAACTTTAGCCAGGGAGTGAAGGTTAGTGATATTCTGCCGGTTAAAAACCTGCACCACATAGAAATATACAACGGACACCCAACCGTATTCAACTGGGGAAAAGAGAGGCTTATTTCGGTAGAAGCCAAATGGGACTCGTTGCTCAGCCGTGGAGTTGTTATGTACGGGGTGGCTTCCGACGACGAACACAAATTGGTCACAAACGACCCTGAAGTGGCGGGTCCGTTTAGGGGATGGATCATGGTGCAAAGCAAAGAATTGACACCCAAAGCCCTTCAGGAATCCATTGAATCAGGAAAATTTTATGCCACCAACTCAGTTATTTTAAAGTCCTGTGAAATGAACGTTGAAAAATACTCAGTGGAAATAGATCAGGCAGCAACAGAAAAAGAAATCTCCGAATCATGCGGAGTGCCCAGAATAGACCAAGACGGACAAGAAGGTTTCCTGATTGAGTTTATTGGCGACAAGGGGAAAGTATTGTCTTCCGGAAAGGGGCTCAAAGCCAGCTATAAACCGAAGAAAGAAGATCGTTACGTCAGATGTCGCATTACCCATTGCAGCAAAACAGACAAAGGCTTCGAGAAACTTTTTGCATGGACACAACCCGTATTCATGAATTAGATTTTGTTATAAATGTGATATTATACTTCTAAGCAAAACAAATGTTGAAATTTAAACTCTTGCTGTTATTTACAGTTCTCTTAGGACTAACAGCATACAACCAGCCGAACACATTTAAAACTGAGGTTAACACAGAGAAGAAACCCTGGACCAACCTCAATTTCAACAACAATCCCGATAATTTTCAGTTTGTGATTGTATCTGACAGAAATGGTGGAAACCGCGCTGGTGTTTTTGAAGATGCCGTCAGGAAAGTTAACCTGTTGCAACCCGAATTTGTACTAAGCGTTGGTGATCTGATTTCGGGCTATACTACAGATACTGCTGTCATCGAAAAACAATGGGCCGAGGTAAACGGCACACTCTCGGAGTTAAAGATGCCCTTCTTTTACCTGCCCGGAAACCACGATATCACCAACAAAGTGATGGAAAAAGAATGGGAAAAACGCTACGGAAGCCGTTATTACAGCTTCAATTATAAAAACACGCTGTTCATCATTCTCGACAGCAACGATGATGACAATTTTAACCTGACCCGCAAACAGACTGACTTTGTATTGAAAACACTGAAAGAAAACAGCAGTGTCCGTTGGACGTTTGTACTGATGCACCACCCCATCTGGTCAGAGAATTACAATACTGACGGACGCTTTCAGGAAATTGAGGCCGCACTGAAAGGACGAAAATTTACCGTGATTGCGGGGCACGAACACCATTACCACCAGGCTGAACGCAATGGATCAAACTACTACATCCTTTCAACAACTGGAGCTGGAAGTGGATTACGCGGCAACTATTTTGGTGAATTTGATCATATTTCGTGGGTAACAATGGCGGAAGATGGCCCTGTGATGGCTAATTTACGCCTGGATGGTATTTTACCACACGACATCAGCAACGAAAAAACCAACGAATTGGCCAAGCCGCTGATCGAAAACGCCCGGCTGAATAACCTTTTGCTATGCAACAAGGGTAACCGGTTTACCAACGGGACCTTATATCTGGCGTTTAAAAACCCCACCAAGTCAAAATTGAATATCAGTATCAATTTTTTCCACCATCATCAACTACAGATTAAAACTCCAAGTATTCAACTGGTTGCCGAACCTGAAAGTCAGCAATTTATCGAAATACCAATTAGCTCAGCCAAACCTCTTGATTATCCAGGCATTGATCTTTTGCTGTTCGACTGGCAGTTAAACTACGATATTCCTGAATACAAAGACTTTGCACTTAGAGGAAAGTACCAGATTGAAGTTAAACCGACCAAAACCGAGTTTATAGACAAAGAGATTAATTCGTTTACAGAACCTGCAACAATTCCGTTTACCCATCAGTTTACGAATCTCGAAACCCATTTCAGCATTAATAATCTGGGCGATCAGATATATCATGAACCTGTTAAAATCAATCAGTCAAGCACGCTTTCATTCTACCTGAAAAACGACAAAAATGAGTTTTCATCTCCTGAAATCAGGACATTTGAAAAAACAACTTATCAGGAGCCGGTTGAACTTGCGAATCCTGCGGAAGGACTTGCATACAACTATTACGAGGGTAATTGGCCTGAAATTCCTGATTTCGGAAAACTGGAAGCAAAAGCAAATGGCGTAGCTAAAGATTTTATCGTGACCGACCTGGCCAAACGCGCCGACAACTGGGGGTTGGTTTATTCCGGTTACATCAAAGTTGAAACCGATAATTTCTACTTATTCCGGATTAAGGCCGACGATGCTTGTCGTTTATACATCGGGAACAAACTTGTTGTCGATGATAAAATCTTAATTAAGGGAGAGAATATCGGCGCTTTCGCACTGAAAAAAGGATTCCATCCGGTAAGGATTGAATATCTGGAAAAACAGGGTGATGCCAAACTCAGGTTTTATACCAAAGTTCAGGGCGAGGAAGACTGGAAATTTATGGAATTCGGTTCTTTCTTCCATTAGAATAATTCGAGGCTGTATCAAAAATCAATGATACAGCCTCTTAATTTATTGAATTGCCATCCAAACATTTTCTACCACAAATTATCTCCAAACGCCCATCCTTCGCGTACAGGTTCTTTAATGTAGGCATTCAAATCAGGGCGATTGGTAATTTTCATATCGACAGCATCATATTCTATCCGGGTAGCAAAACGCTGCGCCAATACTCCAACCGCAATCATTTCGGTCAGTTCTGCGGCATAGTCGAAATTCGATCCAGGAAGAGTTTTATTTTTAATGGCATCTATCCATTCCATTTGTGGTAACTCTTCAGCAACCCTTGGAATAGTTTGTGCCGGCGCATTTTTCAGGAATTCAGCCATTTCTGCTTCAGAAACCAGTAACCGTGGTTGATTGGGCCGACCTCCTGTAATCAAGGTCTTCTTCTCGCCTACCATCACCATTCCCGAACCCGGCAATTTATCGATGCCCCACTCCGGTTTAATTTCCGGCATCAATCCTCCTTCATACCACGATAGCGACACCGGCGCTTTTTCACCACGGGCGCCAAACTGATAAGTCACCACTGACTGGTCGGCAATAAAACTATGATCGGGTATTGGGTTGGCCACAATTCCTTCAGCAGATTGCGGCATTCCGAGTTCCAGAGCCCAGAACGGCGCATCAATAGTATGACAGGCCCAATCGCCTAACATTCCGTTTCCATAATCATAAAAACCTCTCCACGATTTAGGAGCATATGCGCTGTTGAAAGGGCGTTCAGCAACAGGGCCCTGCCATAAATTCCAATCGATATTTGCAGGAACAGGTTGTGCTGATGGAGGAAAAGCATCGGGTTTGGTCCAATATCCGCCCGGTTTAAAATCGAACGGACCAAACCACGCATGTACCTCTTTAACCTGGCCAAGTACACCGGCATCGTACCATTCTTTAATGAGGCGAATGCCATTGGTGGTATGCCCCTGATTTCCCATCTGCGAAACAATTCCGTAGTGTTTGGCAGCTTTCTTCAATGTACGCAATTGCCAGATATTGTGCGCGAGCGGTTTCTCGCAATACACGTGTTTACCCAACTCGATGGCTGCCATTGTTGCAGCAAAATGCGTATGGTCGGGGGTCGAAATAATTACGGCATCAATTTCATTGGCCATCTCATCGAACATCACCCTGAAATCTTTGTATCTTTTTGCTTTCGGAAAGATTTTAAATCCGTTGGCAGCACGTTTATCATCCACATCGCACAGCGCAACCACATTCTCGGTCAAAACCCTTCGTCTTTTGTCTTCCGGTTTATTTGCATCCTCTGGAGCATCAGCGAACAACTTTTCCCAGTTATCCTCACCACGGCCGCCAACACCTATAATGGCAATGTTTAATTTATTGTTTGCCGAACAGCTTAACAGATTCGGTATAAACAATGTCACGGCAGTAGCAACCGCCCCTGTTTTTAAAAATGTTCTTCTCGATAAGTTATTCATTTCACAAAATTTAGTAGTTATTCATTTGGGTTATGTCATTATTTACACATTACAGAGTTTCATTCCGGAATATTCTTAAAGGGATAATAACCAAAGTATAAGGATAGTAATTCATAGGATGGTGAAATAATCAAATCATTACCAATTCTGATACAATCTTAACTAATATGATTTTGCTAAATCGATAATAAAATAAGAACTCAGCAATATTTAATTAGTTATAAACAAAATAGCACAATTGTGCAATTACGAATTGGGTAACTTAGCCAATAACAAAATCTTGATAAATCATCTTAATTATGAATCTTAAGTTTTTAAAATTCGCACTCATTCTAATGATTTTTGCCGGAAATATCCATGCACAATCATTTAAAGCCGGGGCAGCAATGAGAAATATTACACCCGATCATTTAATCCCGATATCAGGCGGAATGGGCACTCCGGTAATGCCAACAGGCAAAATGGGAGAACTTACTGTCAGGGCGCTTGTGCTTGAAAAAGGAAAGACCAGGGTAGCCATTGTTAGCGTTGATAACATTGGTTGGCCGGCCTATCTGGGCGACCGTTCCCGAAAACTGATTAAAGGGATTGCTCCTGAAAATATAATGATTGGAGCCACTCATGCACATAGTTGCCCGGATGCTTACGGATTTACCGACGAAAAAGGGAATACCGGGGCCGATTTGAAATACCTTGACTGGTGTGTGATTCAGTTGGCCGACGCAGTGAACGAAGCTGTTTCAAAGTTGGAACCGGCGTCACTCAAAACTGCTGTTGATCAGGCTAAAGGGCAAATTGCCTACAACTATTATGCTCCTGAATTGTACGACAAGCGTATGGGCGTAATTCAGGCAATCGCTACATCGGGTAAAAATGCCGGAAAACCAATTGCAACGCTGGTAAATTATGCCACACATCCTGAAATTCTGGGAACAGGCCGTAAAACCATGAGCCCCGATTTATGCGGTCCGCTTTACGACCGAATTGAATCAAAGGTGGGTGGAATGGCCATTTTCATGAACAGTGCACAGGGAGGAATGGTTACTGCCGATACCAGAGTCGATACCAAAGTTAATGGCGGCGCTGAGAACAACAACTGGGAGGAGTGCATCCGTATTGGAAACCTGATGGCTGACGAAGCATTGCGCATCATCGAACCGGTAAAAGCACTCGAAAATCCTGAAATTTATTGTGCCTCAAAAATGATCACATTTCCGATCGAGTCAGAAGCAATGCGTTTTGTTTTCAAGCACTCTCCTCTTGCATCTGAAGCTGCTAAAAACAACGATTTCTCGTCTGTTTCAACTCGATTAAACCTGCTGAATGTTGGCAAAGCTCAGATCATTACCATCCCAGGCGAAGCCTTACCAAACATCGGTTTCTATGTCAAACGGAAGATGAAGAGCGATCAGCCCATGCTTTTCGGCCTGACAAACGATGCATTTGGGTACATGCTAACCAAAGAAGATTTTGGAGGATTTGAACGCTATAAATATGTCAGTCGTACTTCGTTAGGCGAAATGACCGGCAGTATTTATGAAGATGAAGCCATCAAGTTTATCAACGAAAGCCCGGCTCCAACAAAATAATATCCAATTTGAATAATAAAAATAAGAGGTTGATTTCTTTCGAAATCAACCTCTTATTTTTTACAGATGAGAATGCGAAAATCTAATCTTCTGTCATATTGATTGTTTTGGGTTTGAGGACAATCAAATTCAATACAATAGCTGCTACGACAACAATCGAAAGCATGGCAAAATCGTGGCGCATGTTTCCGGCATCGGCCGATTTACCAAGAAAACCTGTAATAACTGCTCCAGCCGAAATTCCAACCAGATTCATCAGGCCATATCCGGTTGCCCGGTAACGCGGTGAAACAAACTGGCAAAGAATGGGCATGTTATTTACATCAAACATTCCAAAACCCAATCCGAAGAATACACCGCCCAGTAATATCATTTCGAAACTGCTTCCATAACCAAGCAGGAATAATGCCGGAATGGTCAGCGCCATACCAACAATACCGGTATAAATTCGTCCTTTTAAATTTTTCTGAACCCAAAGGTCGGAGAGATAACCTCCAATTAAAACTCCAACCAGCGACGAAAAAGCGGTTGTTATCGTTGAAATTGGACCAGCCTTTGACATGTCCATATGAAGGGCATCTGAAAATAAGGTAGGCAACCAGTTTTTAACTGCCCAGCCCGGGAAACTCGGGGCCGAGAAGTTGAACAAAATCACCCAGAATGCAATGTTTGTGAAGAGAATACCTAAACTTTTCCATGCCTGTTTCAACTCCACACCTGCCGAAGTGGTTTGAGTAGCATCCACTTCATATCCTTTCTTTTCTTTCAGCAGAAACATTAATACCAGGCTGTAGGCAACACCCACAAATCCGAAGGAATGGAAGGTCCATTGCCATGAAGAAGCGCTGGCGATTGTGGCTCCAAATCCACCAAAAGCCTGACCAAGATAAACACCTGAAAGATGGATACCAATAGCAATCGAACGGGTTTTTCCCTGATGATAATCGGCTATCAAAGCCAACCCTGCAGGCATATAAAATGCTTCGCTCACTCCCATGATTGCACGAAGAACATACAACTGGTCAAATGTGGTAGCATAGCCCATGGCCAATGTCACACCCGACCAAACGAATAAACTTCCAACAATCATCCATTTCCGGTTCAGCCTGTCGGCAATAATTCCTGAAACGGGACTCATGAAGGCATAAATCCATAGAAAAACAGCCATCAACCGGCCAAAATTCTCGGCTTTGGCCAATTCTGCAATATCCTTCATCATCGAAGGTTTCATGGTCGAAAGCATCTGTCGGTCGAGGTAATTCAATGTGGCTACTACCCACAACAATCCAACCACTAACCAGGGATAAAATTTTTTATTCTGCATCTATAAAAATTTAATTTTTGCTACTTCTTTCTGAAACACGGTTCCATTGCGTGTATCAAAATGTAACTACTAAAGATATATTTATCAATATTCTGATATCCGGAAAATTATCATCTATTTGTTTTTGTATAGCGTTTTGCGCTGTACTTCTTCATTGTCATATAGGTTTCTGTACAGCACCTTACGTTCCACCTCTTCATTATCCAATTCTGGTCCCTGTTCAATTTTCCGCCAATCGATGGTCTTGTTGTATTTGCTCATCGCTTTTTCGGCATCAAACACTCGTGAATCGTGCAATTCCAAAGTGTATGGTGTATAATCCGGAATCGGCGTAAAAAAGTCCTGAAGAAGAGAGGCGGTCACATCGAATTGATTCACATAAGGCACATCTAAAATATTGTAAATGGTTTTCAGAATTGAACCAAAATTGGCATGGGTATGAGATACATATCCCCGTTTCACATAAGGTCCGGCCATCATCAATACCGAACGGTGGCCATCGATAT
This sequence comes from Prolixibacteraceae bacterium, assembly GCA_963676375.2. Lineage (GTDB taxonomy): Bacteria > Bacteroidota > Bacteroidia > Bacteroidales > Prolixibacteraceae > Aquipluma. The sequence continues at coordinate 81,120 of CAXXPT010000012.1, read as the reverse complement.
GATCAACTCCACCCTGTGGATCATCTTCAGTAATAATAACCAGCATGTTTTTCCAGTATTTAGTACGCGACAGGAAATGTAAAATCCGGCCAACAGCCAAATCGTTATCAACCATAAATGAATGAGGATATGGGTAACCATCTTCAGGCCTGATACCGGCGCCATGGTCATTCGGAACCTGCATCGTAATTAAGGATGGGAGTTTTTCTTTCCCATTGATCCACCGGTTGGTAAACTCCCGTTCAAACTGATCCATCCGGTACTGATCCGGAATATTCATGTTAAATCCGGCAAAATCATGACTGGTACGTTTGAACAGTGCATTCTGCATGGGAACCATTACCCCATGAGCTGCTCCGGTATTGGTATCGAACCATTCTTCGCGAACGTGAGCGGTTTCGTTTGCTTCGCCAAAATTGTAAAACGACACTTTCTTTCGTTCAAGCGCTTCCCAAAGTCCGCCAATTTCAGCGTAATCTTCCGGATCGATACTTCCGGTAGTTCCCGGATGCCGTCTTCCCGGTGCCTTTGAGAAAATCCGTGCCGTTTTGGACACACTTGAATTAGCCTCGACCCATTCGTTGGGTATCACTCCTACCATCCAGTGATGGCCATGAATAGAGGCATCACTGTCACAATAGAAATTATCGGAGAACGAAAATTGCTGAGCCGCCTTGATGTGATTGGGACTAATCCTCAGATTTGGAAATCTCGTCCGGAGTGAATCAGGTAAGGTATATTCGTTATTGATTCCAAACCGGGCCAGCGTGCTGTCACCGGCAGCGTTCTTTTGTTGCCCAAAGATTTCGTCATAAGTTCGGTTTTCCTTGGTAATGTAAACCACATACTTGATTGGAGATTTTCGCAAACCAGGCAAAGCCGGCAACGGATTCGTCCCATCATCATTAATACGAACTGTCCTGAAGGTGTTTTCAACTGCCTGTTTGGTAAATGCGGCCAGTTGACTGGCATCGGGCACATTCACCTTTTGAAAACTTCCCAACTGAATATCGCCAACATAATAACCCTGCGGAGGGGATACAAAACCGTCACCCCCATTTGGTCCTGCTCCTAATCCTCTGCAAGTAGTTATATAAATTTCTTTTTCATCTTTCGAGATTCGGACACGGGTTGGTCCCCAGGCTGAAGGAATCAGGCCTTTTGTTGTTCCGGAATCCGCATCAATAACAGCTACTGCATTAAAGCCCAGTAATGCCACATAGAGTGTTTTTCCATCGTTGCTAATAGTAATGCCAAAAGGAAGCAACCCTCGGTATTTGTCAATCCGATGATCAACCATAATAGGGATATCACCCAGAAGTTTGTGGTTTTTATAATCGATAACCGAAATATTGTCGTTGGTGGCATTGGTGACATATGCAAATTGGTGCCCCACAGCAATCGAGTTTGGACTGGCACCGCCAACCACTTCAGCATCCTCAATCATTTGTCCGATCTGGTGCCCGGTTTTGAATTTATCCATGACTTTGTTCGACTGCAAATCGATCGTAAAAACGCTCATAGCATCAGGATGTAAGGGGCTTCCTACCCCTGGAACTTTTTTCCCTTCGACCCTTGTTCCGTGAATAGATTGACGGGTATTATCTCCGTACGGATGATGGGAAATCAACATTGAGTCATAATTTTCAGGAGTTGCTCCACTTATAAGAGGATATGAATACATCCCGACATTGGCTACAAAAGCTATTTTTTTATCCGGACTTAAAGTCAGGCCAAAAGGTTGACGACCAACCGTGATTGATGCGGTGATTTTTCTGGTGGTTAAATCGATCCGCACCAGTCTGAAATTAGCGCGATCTAAAACGAGTAACTCGTTATTCTCTTCATTCAAAACCAAATCAGAAGTAAAACTGTCGTTGTAATCTTTACCGTCAACCGTGCCATCTAATGAAATTGAATCGAGGCGGATAAAATTCTCGATATCGTATTTGATCACCGCGCCATTGTCTCCACCGCTCAAATAAATCACCTTCGAATCGCCTGAAAAAGCTACACCCAGAAAAGATCCCTTTGAGAATGGCGATTTTATTTTCTTATCATAGCTGGGAATCCGTGTGGTATTTAAACTCTGAAGATCGATAATTGTAAACACCCCGTTATGCAGGGTAACGGATTTCTTTCCATCCGGAGATAGCGATAAACCAAACGGGTCGTTAGTAATCCTGATCAGATGGCCCGCAGGCGTTAAAAACCGCCCGCTTGGCAAAATAGTAGTTCCTTCCTGATTTATTTTAGCGAATTCATTTCCGGCCGGAACAACCAGAACATCAGAGTTATTTTGAGCGAACAAATTTTCTCCTGCTGATACAAAGAGTACAATTAAAAGGAGTCGCAGAATCAGATTCATATGTTAATTTTATTTTTTAATGGCTAAACTTCAAAACTTTTACCTTGTGAATTTAAACAATTGAAGTTTCCATTTTTATTTCGATTATTAGCACTGTTAGCCATTAATTTTCGGACACAATTTCATAAACCTTTATTACAATTGCTATTTCAGCTTAATGTAAAAAATTTGCTTTTTACCTTCCTTACTACCTTCAACGGGCACGATCCGGTTAAATGCTACAATTGTCCCATCATTCGACCACACTAAATTCGAAGGCGCTTCATTTGTTCCAGCGGTCAACCTCCTGAAACGCCCTTTAAATGGGGTATCCGAAACTTCACAAACAACGATGCTATTGTCCCAAACATATATGACAGACTGGTTATCGGAACTCCAGCGAACTCCACTTTGCACATCAGTCGAATGCCGGGTGAGCTGAACAGGTGTTCCACCTTCAGGAGAAATCAGAAATATTTGCTGAATACCATTTGAATCCTTCGCCAGATAAGATATCCACTTTCCATTAAAAGAAGACCGGACAACCCCTCCGCAACCCGGAAATTTGCTGTCTGCCGTATGGGTCAACCTTCGTTGCAACGTGCCTTTGGGAGGCATCGGAAATGAATTCAGTGTTCCTTCCAACGGTCCAAATTCTCCCGGAACATTGATCGAATCAGGAATATCTACCACAAAAAGTTCATCAACCGGTTTTCCCTCTTTGTCGCGCACACTTCCGATGAATGCACGGGCTACCTGCAAACTTCCATCAGCTTTACGGTAACCGCCGGCACCAATCCAACTATCAGAAGCAGCGTTGCTGATTTCATCGCTTCCGGGTAGAGGATTGGGCACAACCCTAACCACCACAGCGCTATACCATTCGCCCTGCACATTTTCCTGCGCAGTGTCATGATCGACTGTAACTTTATGTTTTCGGTTTGAAACCGCGACCGTTCTTAGATTCCACTTGATGCCAGTCGATTCTTCCAACTTTTGCATGATGGCATCGTTGTAAGTAAACCCTACCCACTGACCATCGCGGCTCCACTCGTGCCGGTGTGTTCCGCCGCGCAAAGCGCCGGGCGTAAAAGGATAGGTTACATCGCGACAATCCATGTAAAGCGGCATATTCGGGTTATTATCGTTAACCATTACTCCCGTCCGCCTCCATTGCTGGTAAGGATTTTCGGCAGTACAAACGGGCAATCCGTGAATAAAAATAACTTTATTTTCGGTTGGATGGTAACTGGCTGCCCCTGCTCCCGGGCCGTAATCCTGATTTTCGGGGATACCAAATAAAACTTCAGTTTTACCGGTTTCAATGTGCACGCGCTCAACCGAAGGACTTCCGCCAATGCCACCAACTCCAGTGCGCGTGTCGTAAACCAACCATTTTCCGTCGGGTGAGAAATTGTCGTTATTATCTAAATCGTGATTTTTAGTGTTATCGAATGTAAGTTGGATTTCCTTTATTGCCGGTTGATTGGCTGTGCAGGAAGCTAAAAGAATGACCCCGAGTAAAAGTTTTTCTCTCACAGTTTGTTAGTTTTAGGATTGCAGCTAAAATAGAACAGCGCCTCTTGAAATGCTTCGTTTATCTTATACAAAGAACATTAAATATTAACTAAGGCAAACGCATCTAAAATAGAAGTATTGCATAACTCACTTCCTTCGGCCTGAAAGGCCAGCTTATTCTAGCCCCAGACAACGTCTGGGGTAAAAGGAATATGCGAAACCCGTCCGCGCGGTAAAATAATTAAGACAAAAATCTTCTTTCGGACGGAATTGAGATACATACCTCTTCGTCCGCAATAACGATAACCTTTCAAAAAATGCTATAGCGCGGACGATTTTAACGCCCATTTCCCAACCCAGGACGACACTCCGTTTGCCCTGGGCTAGAATAAACTGGCCTTTCAGGCCGTTGGTTTGTCTAAATATCATTATTTCAGTTTCAAAATGATACGTATACAGAGTAGCCCTGCATACTGGGGTGGGTAAAAAATAGATGCGTTTACCCTGAAAATTAACACAACAACAGTTCAGCAATTTACAGATTAAAGTTCCTGCTTTTCCAAGTTTTCCAATTTTATATCGTCCACCCCATTTACCCGATGAATCGAGAAATTGCTTACGTTTTTGAGTATGAATTGTGGCGCTCCATCCCCTTTCTGTGCATCGATGTGATTGAAACTCGCGTCATGAACATCATCCAACACAAAAGCGGGACGTTCATCACGGTTCAGATAACGCAACACAACATCAGTCACTCTCAGGCCTTTTACATACCTGAAGTACATTCCATAGGCCGGTAAAGAATGCCAGCGATAAGGATCGGGATATACGTCAATATTTTGAGGAACCTCTTTGTCAATCGCGTCTTTTGAGGCGCCCGCACGGAAATAAATCCGGATATTTCTCAAGGTTAAATCTTCGATGTAATGACCGGGAATACCCATCACCATTCCGGCTCCCACTTCCGGAAACTTTGGACGTCCGCCCACATCGTAAACATTGATGTTACTCAGGGTAATTCGCCTGCAAACGCCTACAGGAGTTCCTTCAGGACCGCGCATCCGGGCATTCAGGCGGATAAAGAAAGGAGTATCAGTTACATCGCGCATAGTAATGTTGTCGATTACCACATCTTCGATGATACCGCCATCGGCAGTTTCAATACAGATTCCTCGCGAATGTTCGAAAACACAGTTGGAAACAGCGATATTCTTAAAGCCACCGTTCGACTCTGTTCCCAGCTTCAAACGACCTGTTATGCTATGTTTGGCATCCGGGGCTTCGTCTTTGAATTCAGTTTTAAAGGTCCCGTACATCAGCGTTCCGTGATCGTAACCGTAAACATGGCAATTGGTAATGGTCACATTTTCGGTGGCTCGGGCATAACCCAATCCGAACGACGATTTCAGGCAAAGCCCGTCGTCAGTTGGCGAATTAATGTTGCAGTTTGAGATGCGTACGTTTTTGCAGCAGTCAATATCGAAGGCGTCACGATCTGCATCAGCACGAACATTATCGATGGTTAGATTATCTACACCTGTAGTTAGAATGCAGAAATGACCACCATGTAGAATGGAAATATCCCTGATCGTCACATTGAAACAGTTTTTCAGGCCAATGGCTTTGTTTCCGGAACCCTTAATATCGGGTTTGTCGTAGGTGTATAAGCCTTTCCCCCAAATCATACCGTGACCTTCAATGGCGATATCGCGCAAGCTGTCGCCGTAAATCAGGCTGTTTCTCCAATAACTGTGACCAAAATCCTGAAACTTTTTATACCAGGCATCTGCTTCAGGCAAGTCGTACCCTACCCCATTTTTTTCCTGATCTCCGATCAGTACAGCGCCTTGATCCAGGTAAAGCGTGATCCTGCTTTTCATCCGGATGGTATAAGAAAGGAAATTTCCGGCGGGAAAGAAGACTGTTCCGCCGCCATTCCCGGAAGCAGCTTCGACCGCAGCGTTAATAGCCTTGGTATTGTTGGTTTTGCCATCGCCTTTGGCTCCAAAATCGAGCACATTGTAAAATACCTCTTTTGCTGAGACAGTCAGTATCGTCGAAAACAGCAACAGAATTATTAAAACAGACTTTAAACTCGTCATAAAAATTGATTTATTCATTTTTGCTTTTCAGAAACTCCAGTAAAGCGGCGGGGTTGTCTGTCTGAATTCCATCCGTTCCCCATCGAATAATTTGTTCCCATTCAGCGGGCGTTCCCTTGTCTTCATCAACAAAAACCCTGGCATGACTGGAATGTGCGGACTTCAAGAAGCTTTCACTCACCTGCCTCCTATCACTCGCCAACACCTTCGGATGAACCTGAAAAACCACCTCCTGAATATTTTTTTCAGGTCCCGGGTCGGGCATAGGCATACATTGTGGGCAAAGACTTATAAGTTGTTTGATAATTTCCATGCGCGAGGCGGGAATGTACCAGATGATATCCTGTTCCATATCGTATTTGCGAATGAGTTGCAGTAATTCCGGAACTAAAGGCTCTTTTAAATCAAGGTAAATGCCAATTTTACCCTGGCACACCTTCAGTATTTCTTCAACCGTAGGAATTCGGGTATTTTTCCATTCAGCGCCTGTTTTTTCGCCAATGTCCAGTTTTTTAATTTCTTCCAGAGTAATGTCGCTGACCTTTCCTTTTGTACCAACTACATACTCATCCACCGATGAATTATGCACGCTTACGATATGTCGGTCTTTGGTCATGCGAGTATCAATTTCCACAAAATCGCATCCCAGATCAATCGCTTTCTGAACAGCAGGTATTGAATTCTCGGGAATACCAACATGTGCGCCGCGATGTGCAATCACATAGACTCTGCCGTTTCTTGGTTTGGGAAAATAATCCTGTACTTCCAGTTCAGTTGTCCGGCCTCTGGTTATAGATTTTCCAGATACAGAATTATTGTTTGACTGAGCATACAAAAGAACAGGCAACAACAGCATCAGAAAAAGCAATGATCGTTTTTTCATTACCATGATTTTATTTTAGAAGTTAATTTCACATTTCCCGATGAAACAATACTGAAGCCGGAATTTCCTGCTTTTCAACTCCGGGCCAAGACCAACTTACCATTAATGCTTTTCCTCCGCCGCACTGGAAATACTTCACCATTATTTTGTGTAAACCTGCTTTCAGGGCAACTTGCCCCGGTTCTTCAACGGCACCATGGTTGGCATCATTTTCTATCAACTCTTCTCCGTCAATATACAAGCGACTGCCATCATTCGATTTCAGGTAAAACGTATAAATACCATTTCTGGGCACCTTGATGAATCCATTGAACCTGAACCCGAAATAGTTATCGCGTTTCTTTTCATCGATGCTGAATTTACTTGTTGTTCCCTGAGAAATCGGTTCAACCGCATCGAGATCGGCGGTTGTCACAAAAAACTTTTCGAAATAGTAGTAATGTAAACCGGGCATTTCCCTGACCGACTGAATGGCTTCACTCAGCCTGGCTTTTTCAAATTGCCAGGTAAACACAATTCCCGGTTTTTTATCCTGACTATAAGCCTGCATCTTTAAAACAGTGGTTTCGCTTATTTCAAAAGGCTGCGTATAAATTGCAGAATTTTCATTGGGTTCAGAGCCATCCAAAGTATAACGAATGGTTGAACCTTCGGTATCACAGGCCAGCGTAATCAGGGTCGAACTTTCAAACAACAAATCGCCTGATTTTATGTAGGGGGCTTTTACAATTGCCTCGCCGTTTTCAGAATAAGGTCGGTCAGTTTTTTCGCTTCCCCAGGTTTTATTTGGGTTTGGGCCCATTTCAAAAACAAGCTCACCGCCGTTCATGATGTCTTCGTGTTTCAGGAATGATTTGGTGTAATCAGCTCCGTTCAGCTTTGCTGACTGGATGTAAATATTTTCTTTTGAAACCTGATTGGCTTTGATCACAAATGCCTTTCCGCTTTCGAGATGAATCTTGGTTTTTGCAAACAGCGGCGAACCAATGGCATAAATGGTTTGCCCGGGCGCTACCGGATAAAAACCCATCGAACTTAATATGTACCAGGCCGAAATCTGTCCGCAATCGTCGTTTCCGGCCAATCCGTCAGGCTCGGTGGTATACAATTCATTCAGAATCCGGTTGACCAGTTTCTGTGTTTTCCAGGCTTCGCCTACATAATTATACAGGTAAGGAAGCTGCTGACCGGGTTCATTGCCGTGCCAGTACTGGCCGATGGAGCCACGCTCTCCGCGTTTCGATTCGAGGGTAAAAAGCGTATCGATCCAGTTTGCGAATGCCTTGTCGCTGCCGAATTTGGCGACAAGCCCGTCGACATCGTGCGGAACATACATGTACTGGTAGGCATTTCCTTCGGAATAGGCCGAATTGACCAGCGGATCGAAAGGTGCGAGCCAGGTCCGGTCAAAGCTTTTTCCGCGCATAAATCCGACCGAAGGATCGAACACATTTTCCCAGTAATGCGCCCGCTGGTGGTAAGTCTGATAGTCTGATTCCTGCCCCATCGCTTTGGCCATTTGTGAGATGCACCAGTCGTCGTAGCAATATTCCAGCGTTTTTGAAACCGATTCCCCCTGCCGGTCAAAAGGCAGATAACCGATTTTTTTGTAGTATTTCAGGCCCAGTTTATCAAGTTCCGCGCTGTGCCTGACGGCCTTGAAAGCTTTTTCAACATCATAGTTCCGGATTCCTTTCATGTAGGCATCTACAATGACCGGTACCGCATGATAACCCAGCATGTCGTCGGTGTAGTTTCCAGCCAGCGGCCACATCGGCAGGCGCCCGCCATCGTCGTACATTTGCAGCAATGATTTGATGAAATCGGTGGTCCGTTTCTGATCTAAAATGGTGAATAACGGATGCAGGGCCCGGTAGGTGTCCCACAGCGAAAAGACTGTGTAATGCACCGATCCTTCACTCCGGTGAATCTGGTGATCGACACCGCGGTACTGACCATCCACATCAGAAAAAGTACACGGACTCAGATGGGCATGATACATGGCCGTATAGAAGTTTTTCCGCTGATCATCAGTTCCGCCTTCGATTTCAATTTTTGAGAGTTCATTTTCCCAGGCCAGTTCTGCAGCTTTCTTCACCCCCTCAAAATCCCAGTCCGGAATCTCTGCATCCAGATTTTTACGCGCACCTTCGGCACTGACGGCAGAAATGCCCACTTTGACCAGTATGGGTTCATTGGCCTTGGTGCGAAAATTCGCAACAGCTTTAACGTTCTTTCCGGTGGCTTCTGTCAGTTTTTTACGGATTGTATCGTTCATAGCCAATTCAAGCGAAGCAAACGGTTTGGAGAAACGGGCCACAAAATAGACATACTGGTCCCAGGCCCAGCCATGCGAACGGCGTAAGCCTTCAATCTCGGTATCGCTGATTTTCTTGATGTTCAGGACTTCGGCACCAAACGGATAAGCCAGATCAATCACCAGGTGTGCGCTGTCGCTTTGCGGAAAAGTATATTTGTGGAACCCGGCACGCAAAGTTGTAGTCAGTTCAGCCTGAATATTAAAATCTTTCAACAGCACCGAATAAGAGCCTGGCGAGGCTGTTTCGTGCTGATGATCGAAGGACGAACCATAACCTTTTTGCGTTGGTGTCATCGGGTTTAAATATACCTTGCCGGTAGCGGGCATAAACAGTACATCGCGGCATTCCGGCTCACCGACACCATTCAGGTGGGTATGCGAAAAACCCAAGATGGTACTGTCGGCCGAAGCATAACCTCCACAGGAATTGAGTCGGGTATCAGGTCCAAGTTGTACGCCTCCAAAAGGCATGCTTGCGGCTGGCCAGGTATTGCCATCTGCCCCGGTTCCGATAAACGGATCGACCAGATGGGTGTAATCTGTCTGTTTGTTTGGTTTGCATCCGGCTATCAAAACCGGAAGGAGCAAAAGTGAAAATGCTATCGTTCTAATGTTCATTTTATTTTGAATGATATATTTTTAATTGGTTCGCGTTACGGGTTACGGGTTGCGCAATTAACACGAAACTCGTAACCCGTAAACCGCAACTCGTAACGCTTAATGAAACAAAACTCCAGCCGGAACTTCCTGTCTTTCAAAACCCGGACCTGCCCATTCCAGTACCAGACTTTTTGCCAAACCATTCTGGCAATAATCGACTTTAATTGGGTGCCAGCCTTTTTTCAATCCGATTTTGGAATCCAGAACCTGCGCCCGGTGACCGCCATCATTGTCGATAATTAGCTTGTCATTAAGGTATAAAATGGCGCCATCATTGGCCTCCAGCCAAAAAGTATAAACACCGGTTTCAGGAACCTGGATATACCCATCGAAGTTGTACCCAAATTCGCGCTGATCTTTAATATCATCGACATTGAAAGTCGCTAAAACCCCGGTATTCACAACAGGCGCTTCGCTTTGTTCGCGGGCACTTTTCACCAGACTTCCTTCACGATAAAGATATTTCACGCCGGGCTTAAGTCCTGATGCATTTACCGCATTGAGCATGGCAATTTGCTTAAATTCAATACTGAGCGGCCAACTTGGAGCAATCCCATCCAAATAACTTCGCACTTTCAAAATTGTTGGTTTGGTGAGCGTTATCGGACTTGTGTAAAGCGGCGATTTTTCGGTCACTTCAGATCCGTCGAGGGTAAAATGTATTTTTGCACCGGGTTCTGTTTCTGAAATCGTGACTGTCCTGCTATCCAGAAACAGGATGTCCGAAAAATCAATCTTTGGCGTTTTCGCATAGCTGAATTTTTTCTCCGGCGAATACGGGCGATCAGCTTTCTTTATGCCCCATTCCTTGTTTGGCGCGCTTCCCATTTCAAAAACCAGTTTCCCGCCATTCATGATGTCGGCATGTTTCAGATAGGTTTTGGGGTAGGTCTGATCGTTCAGACTGGCTGATTGGATATACAAATTCTTCTCGCTATTATTTTTGGCAGTGATTTCAAATTTCTTCCCGTTCTCCAAATTGATCGTCACCTTATCGAAAAGCGGACTGCCAATCACATAGTAATCCATTCCGGGAGTAGCGGCATAAATTCCCATGGCGCTCATCACATACCAGGCCGACATTTGACCGCAATCTTCATTGCCGTCAATTCCTTCTGGTTCATTTTTATACAAAGTCGAGAGGATCTGCCGAACCTTCTCCTGGGTTTTCCATGGAGTTCCGACATAATTGTACAACCAGGCAATGTGGTGACTTGGCTCATTCCCATGTGCATACTGGCCGATTAGGCCGGTCACATCGCTTAAATTGATCTTCGAATAATCGGTCCGGACCGAAAAACAGGAATCCAGCCAATTTTCAAAAACCTTGTCGCCACCCATCAGCGCGATCAGTCCTTCAATATCCTGAGGAACGAAAGTCGAATATTGGTAGGCGTTAGCTTCGGTATAATGGTTGATGGTTTGCATCGGATCGAATTGATCGACAAACTGGAAATTGCTTTTCCGGCCCCGCATAAAATTGACTTCCGGAGAAAATACATTCCGGTAGAAATCGCCGCGCTGGCTGAAATAAAGATTGTCGTCTGGATTAAAATCCTGCGCCAAACGTGTCAGGCACCAATCGTCGTAACTGAATTCGAGGGTCATTGAAACCGATTGTCCTTTCAGGTCTGATGGAATATAGCCATATTTCAGGTAAAGTTCTTTTTCAGGCCGTATGTAGTCCATCGCCAGTTTTTTCGCAGCCTCGTATGCTTTCGGCACATCATAATTCCGGATTCCTTTGACATAGGCATCAGCCAAAACTGACAAAGAATGGTAGGCAATCATAGGCGGATGTTCGCCTTCCACACCGTCAAACTCCATGATCAGCATTCGTCCGTGGTCGTAACGTTCCAGAAATGAGCGGATAAACTGTGAAGTTTTCTCCTGATTGATAATCGTGTAAAGCGGGTGTAGAGCCCTGAAAGTATCCCAAAGCGAGAAATTCGTGTAATTGTCGAAATCGGTGGCAGTGTATACTTTTCCATTGGTACTCCGGAATTTCCGGTCAACATCCATGGATATATTCGGATGAATCATCGAATGATAAAGCGCCGTATAAAACTGGATTTGTTCAGTTTGCGTTCCGCCTTCCACCTCAATTTTTGAAAGTTCCTTGTTCCAACTTGCACGGGCATTTTCCCTGACCTGATCAAAATTCCAGTCCGGCATTTCAGATTCCAGATTTTTGCGGGCACCATCGATACTCACCATTGAAATACCAACTTTCAGCAAAACGGCTTCATCCAACTTGGTATCGAAACGGAAAATCGCCTTGATATTTTCAGCTTTGACGGTATCAGGATTGCTCACAACAGCATCATTATGAGCCATTTCAAAACTCTTGAAAGGCTTTGAAAACCGGGCCACAAAATACACCCGTTTGTTGTTACAACCCGAAATCTCGTCGCCTTTTACCGTCAACGATCCGTTTTCCAATTTCAGGAAAACTCCGGAAGTCGTTGATTCAGGAAAAGTGAATTGATACAGTCCGGACCGGATTGTGGCAGTAATTTCGACACTGATGTTTGAACTGTCAAGCTTTACTTTGTAATAACCGGGAGATGCGGTTTCATTTTGATGATGAAATCCGGCCGGGAAACCCTTCATAAATGAACCTTTTCCGATGCCCGGCATGAATAAAACATCGCCTTGCGTTTCACTTCCGCCACCAGCCATCCCGCTGAGGTGAGTCTGGCTGAAACCATAAATCGTTCCTGAATTCTTATCCGCAGCATACCTTAAATAGGGTCCGGGCTGAATCATTCCGTAGGGCAAAACCGGTCCCTGAAAGGTCTTTCCGCTTCCAACAGTTCCCACAAAGGGGTTGACCAGGCTGGCGTAATCCTTTCCTGGAAATTTTTCATGCATGCAACTACCGAAGAGGAAACAGGCAAAAACGAAACTAATAAATTGCGAAAATCTCATCATTCTTTCGATTTAAATAAGATAGATTCAGGAACCGGCTGATAGCTGATTTCATCAGAACTGTAGGATAATGAAAGTACTTTTCCGCCTCCTCCGTTGAAATACTCGATACGAATGGCATGTCTTCCTTTCTCCAGATGGATGGTATTGCTGAGTTCTTTTGCCCCGTGTTCGCCGTCATTGTCGATGAAAAGACGATCATTCAGATACATGTTACTTCCGTCGTTTGAAGTCAGGTAAAAAGTATATTTTCCGGGTTTATCAATCTGAATGAACGATTTAAACTGAAGGACGATATCGTGTTTTGGAATATCCAGCTTCGTCAAGCCAAACGCATAAACACTGCCATGTGCTGCCGGTTTCATCCGGCTCACATCAGGAACCTTGATAAACCGTCCGCGATAGAGTGTCCAGTTGATTCCATTTTTAAGCGGATCGATAAAACTGTAAACGACTTTCGACTGGTTGCTTGGCTTGTATCCATCGAGAAATGCCTGGGCCCGGAGAATCGTATTACTTGAGATTTCCAGTGGTTTTTCGTAGATTGGAGAAGATTCATTCAAGTCAGTTCCGTTAATCGAATAATGAATCTTTGCATTTTTATCGGCACAGGTGATGGTCGCCATAGTCTTGCTTCCAATCGGGAATATGGAATCTGCCGGCGCAATTACCGGCGTTGAAACATAGGGCTGGGTGCTGATCTTTTTCACGCCATCCGAAGAAAATGAATAGCTTCCCGATTTCACCTCAAAAACAGCCCAATCATCTTCCCATTTAATGAACTGAACGCCATCAACTTTTGAAGCCGACTGATTTCCTTCCTTCACATCTTCCTTGTTCAAGGTCGGTACATAAACCGTAGCCGAAGTATTGGCCGGAATATTCACAGCCCAGATGAATTTATCCAACTCCAGTTTCCAGCGGCTTTCGATCTTTCCGTAGATGGAATTATAGGAAGCGTCGACCGAAGTTAAATCGCCCAGTACATAAGGTTTCATCAGGATATGTTTAAATGCCGGAGTTTCAGGATCGGCCTTGATACCGGCCAGATTTTCGTAGTACCAGATGATCAGATCACCCAGCAACATCACATGATTGCCTGAATTCATTCCCGGATCGCCATGATCTCCGTTCCAGAGTTCCCAAATGGTTGTAGCGCCCTGGGTAACCATGTAACCCCAGCTTGGATAGGTATTTTGAGCTGCCAGGGTATAAGCCACATCGGCATGGCCGTTATCGGTTAAAGCACGCATCAACCATTGTCCGCCTATGATGCCGTTGCCTACATGCGCCGCATTTTCACTTAATACTTTCTGAAGCAGATTATCAACGATTTTGTCTTTGTTTTCCGCAGGTACCAAGTCGAAGGCAAGAGCCAAAATATTAGCGGTACAGGTATTGTTGCTGTATTTCAACTCCTTCGGATCCAAAAACTTTTTATTGAAAGCTGTTTTCATTACTTCAGCCGTTTTGGAATAGCCTGCCGCATCATTTTCTTTGCCCAGCAAACGGGCAAATTTGCCCATGAGCTTTAATTCGTAATAGAAATAGGCTGTCCCGATATAATCGGCTCTCGTAATCCGTTGCGGATCGCTCGAATTTATAAAAGTCAAATCTTCCGGCGGAACGCACCAATCGCCGTAAGTATCTTTTGGCATGATGCCATCGTTTAGGAACTGGCTCATGTGAGCAATCCACTTTTGCATGGCCGGATAGTTGTTTTCGATGGTTTTCAGATCGCCGTACTGCGTGTAAAGCATGTCTGAAGCAAACAGGAATGTTCCGGGCCAGGTGGTGTTATCGCTGTAAAATGGCCAGTAAGAAGGAGCAACATCAGGAATGCTTCCGCTGTCATTCTGGGCATCATTCATGTCGGTTACCCATTTGTTATAGAGTTTCGAAATATCGAAAATGTAGCTCTCTCCGGTACATTCAGCCGAGCGGTCGCCCAGCCAGCCTTGCCGTTCGTCGCGCTGCGGACAGTCGGTTGGCATACTTCGGTAATTTCCGCTGATTCCCCAGAATGCATTTTTATAGACACTGTTAATGATTGGATTGGAGCAGGTAAACGATCCGGAAATATCCAATGCATCATGAACCACTTTTCCTTTAATTGATGAAAGGGTCGGAACTCCGGGATACCCGATCATTTCAACATACTTGAACCCATGATAAGTGAACCGGGGTTCCCATCTTTCTTCGCCTTCGCCTTTCAGGACATAAGTATCGGTAACTTCGGCAGTACGAATATTATCCAGATATAATGATCCATCGGGATTTAAACGCTCTGCAAACCGGAGTGTCACTTTATCGCCCTTTTTACCCTTAACCAGCAATTCGCACCAGCCTACCATATTCTGGCCCATGTCAAAAATATAAGTTCCGGGTTTGATCTGCTTAATGCCCACCGGTGCGATTTCGTCGGTTATTTTAATCGGCTCAATAGGCTGCGCAACTATCTTTTCGCAAGGTTTCTGAACCAATTCAGCATTCATCCACGAAGCATCATCGAAGCCTGTTTTACTCCAATCCTTCAGTTCCATTCGGGCGTCGTAAAACTCACCATCGTATTCACTGTTTTTGCGAATCGGACCATTGGCTGTCAGTTTCCAAGTTTCGTCCGAAACGATCGTCTGCTCCGATCCATCTTCATATTTTACTACGAGCTGACAGATCAATTTCGGAAACCCGTAATGTCTTGTTTTCTCGGTACCACCACCTCGCATGGCATAAAAGCGCCCGTTACCGAGTATGACCCCAAGTGTATTTTTATCGGCTTGTAAATACTTTGTCACGTCAAAAGTCAGGTAAAAAGCCCGCTTGTTGTATTCTGTCAATCCCGGAGCCAGAACCTGATCACCGATTTTTTCACCGTTCAGATAAAGTTCAAACAGGCCAAGTCCTGAAATAAATGCAGTAGCTGATTTTACTTTCTTATCCAGATCAAATTCGTGCCTCAACATTCTGGCAGAAAGTATTTTGCGCGGTGTATTTGGATCATCGATCCCAACAGCCTTGTCCAACCCAATCCATTTGGCTTTCCAGTCCGATTGGTTCAGTAATCCGGTAGTCCAGAAAGCCGGTTCGCTTACATGCTCATCGCCGTTCTGATCCCAGATTTTTACTTTCCAGAAATAGGTCTGATTGCTTTCGAGCGGTTTTCCTTCATAAACAATCTGAATCGATTGATCTGACGAAACCTTTTGGCTGTCCCAGATATCGGCAACATTTTCATCCAGATTTTTCTGAGTTGATGCAACCAGTACCTGATAAGCCGACTGCGAAACTCCCCGCTGAGCAGATTCGGAAACCCAGCTCAGCCGCGGTTTGGCAAGGTCCACCCCGATCGGATTTACCTTATACTCGCATTTTAAGTTGACGACTTTAACCTCCGTTTTTTCCTTGCAGGAGCTCAGCATCAGTACTAAGATGAAAATTCTGAAAAGTGTTTTCATTGGATATGTTGTGATGTTTGTTTCTCGTTTTAAATTCAATTCTGATTTAATGAAACAATACCGAAGCCGGAATTTTTTCCTTTTGCTTTCCGGGCGGCTGCCAGCTTACATTTAAAGCTTTCGCCAATCCCATCTGGAAGTAATTTAACTGAAAGGAATGCCAGCCTTTTTCCAAAGCGCGTTTGTTCCATTTCTCATCTTTCCCATGACCGCCATCGTTATCGATCAGCAATTTATCGTCGATAATCAGGTTACTTCCGTCGTTTGAACCAAGGAAGAAGGTATAAACTCCGCTGACGGGCACTTTCAGATATCCTGTAAAGAAATAACCAAAAGCTCGGTCGTCTTTGATGGCGTCGATGCTGATTTCGGGCATTGAACCCGTTTGAATGATCTTGTAGTTTTTCATATCGGCAACCGACATGCAATAGCCTTCAAGGTATTCGTATTTCAAGCCGCGTTGTAGATTATTTACCTCCACTGCAGGCTGAACCGACAATTTTTCGAAGTTCATGGTAGCCGGATAGCTCGGATTCTTCCCTTTGATAAAGCTTCTGGCTTTTATAGTTGTTGTTTGAGTTATAACAATTGGTTTGCTGTAAAGGACAGAAGATTCGTTTGGATCCGAACCATCAGTGGTGTAGCGGATTACTGCATTTCTATCTTCGCAAACTAAAGAAACATCGGTTGTCAATAGAAAACTTTTTTCCTTTGAAACGATCTGCGGCATAGCTACGGATGAATATCCGGTGGTTTTTGGCCGGTCTTCGGTTTTACTTCCCCATTCAGGATTGGGCTTTTCGGCCATGGTGAAAACCAAATCTCCACCATTCATGATTTCATTGTGAAGGAGAAACGATTGGGTATATGCTGCACCATTTAAGGCAGCTGATTGAATATATTTATTCTGTTCACCCGCATTTTTTGCCTGAATCACGAAATTCTTTCCATTTTCGAGGTGGATGGTCACTTTGTTGAAGAGCGGAGAGCCAATGACATAATAGTCCAGGCCGGGAGTGACCGGGTAGAAACCCATCGAACTCAAAACAAACCAGGCCGACATCTGACCGGCATCCTCATTTCCGCACAATCCGTCAGGCTGATCGGTATAAAGCGTTTCCAGAATTTGCCTAACCCGTTGCTGGGTTTTCCAGGGTTTGCCCACAAAATTGTATAAATAGGCCATGTTGTGGCTGGGCTCATTGCCTTGGGCATACTGGCCAATCAGTCCGGTAACATCCTGAAGATCGGCCT
The DNA here is from genome assembly GCA_963676375.2 of Prolixibacteraceae bacterium. GTDB lineage: Bacteria > Bacteroidota > Bacteroidia > Bacteroidales > Prolixibacteraceae > Aquipluma. Next base: position 63,650 of record CAXXPT010000012.1, on the reverse strand, counting down.
TACCGGATTCGTTCTGTTTCGTGAAACAGGTATCCAGCCAGTTCTCAAACTTCTGATCACCACCCATCAACTCAATCAAACTGTTTAGGTCATGAGGAACAAAAGTGCTGTACTGAAAAGCATTCCCTTCGGTATAATGACCCGAAATTTTCATCGGATCAAATAGAGTCAGCCACTGGTAATCATTGCCCTTTGGCCGCATAAATCCGGCTTCCGATGAAAAAACATTCCGGTAAAATTGTCCTTTCTGCGAATAAAAATGATAGTCAGCCTCGTTGTATGTTTTGGCCAGTTGCGATACGCACCAGTCGTCGTAACAATATTCCAGGGTTTTGGAGACCGACTGGTTTTCATTGTCATACGGAATGAAGCCCATATTTTTGTAAACGTCCTTTCCGGTGCGGTATCCTTCCGACAGCTTTTTCATTCCTTCATAAGCCAGATTGACGTCATAATCCCGGATTCCTTTGACCCAGGCATCAGCAATCACCGGCAACGAATGATAGCCGATCATGGCAAATCCCTCATTTCCGCCAAATTCCATAATGGGCAGGTTTCCGAAATGCTGGTAGCGCTCAATAAAACTCCGGATGTATTGGTTCGTTCGTTTCTGATCGATGATGGTAAAAAGCGGATGCAGGGCTCTGAACGTATCCCAAAGTGAATAGGTGGTGTAATTGTCGAAATGGTCGGCAGTATAAATTTTGTGATCGGTGCTGCAATACCGGCGGTCGAGGTCCATGTTGATGTTGGGGTGAATATTGGCATGATACAAAGCCGTGTAAAAAGTACGTTGCTGAACTTCTGTTCCGCCTTCCACCTCAATTTTTGAAAGTTCTTCGTTCCAAAGTTTCCGGGCATTTTCACGAACCGCTTCAAAATCCCAACCCGGAATCTCTTTCAGGTTATTCTCAGCACCGGCAATACCTACTTTCGAAATGGCCACTTTTACCAGTACTTCTTTGGTTTGTTTGGTATCGAAACTAAATACCGCTTTGGCATTTTTACTTCCGACGGCTTGCTGATTGGCCTGCACCTGATCATTGCTATAAAGCCCGCATGACGAAAATGGTCTTGAAAATTCGGCTGCAAAATAAATGATGCGGTCACCTTCGAGACTGCGGTGCGCATGGCGGAAACCCACAACTTTAGAATCTGATATTTTCTGAATAACCAAACTGTCGACCTGATCGTTGATCCCGTGTGTCACGTCGAGGATAATGTTTCCTGAATCGGTTTGACTGAAGGTATATTGATGCAAGCCAACATGTGTGCTGGCCGTAAGTTCAGCCGTTATTCCATCCTCCAACATCACTGAATAATAGCCGGGTGAAGCTTTTTCCTGCTCATGGGAAAAGGCCGAGCGGTAACCCGATTTCGAATCGGCAGGATCGCCCGGAGTCAGCTGAACCGCGCCAACAGAAGGCATCAGCATGATATCTGCCCCACCTCCGGCACCGGTTCCGCTGAAATGAATATGGCTAAAACCGATGATACTTTGATCGGAATAATGGTATCCGGAGCAGCCATCCCAGGTTGTTGTGCGGGTATCCGGACTCAGTTGAACCATTCCATGCGGTACGGTAGCTCCCGGAAAAGTATGACCATGAAAATCTGTCCCGACAAAAACATTCACCAATTGGGTGTAGTCCTTTTTTTTCTGACAAGCTGTGAGAAGGAGCAGGAGGATAAAAAGTTTGGAATATAAATTCTTGATGTGCATAGTCAGTTTTTTAATGGCTAAGTGTTCTATTTTGATTCAGCATGCGATACTAAATTCAGGAATGTTCTCGATTAGCCGGCAAGGATTAATTTCCAAACCCAATCGACCAGTGTATGAACCAGAATGGCGGCAAATAAACTGTTTCCGCTTTTCCGAAAGGCCCAACCATAGCCCACACCGGCAATTGCGGCTAAAGCCACGTAGGTGATTTGTGTGGGTAAAGTATTCACATTGTTCCAGTGCATGAGCCCAAAAGCCAAGGAGGATATAACCAATGGAATCCATTTTTTGGAAAACATTTTATCCAGTCCCCGAAGCAGAATTCCTCTGAAAAAGAGCTCTTCGGGCAATGCAACAGTTAGAAACAATCCAACAAAATGAAGGACTAACTTTGGGATATTGTACGATTCAGGAACATTAAACTTCAGAAATCCGGTGATCAATCCTGGTGGAACAACGAATGCCATGATTATTGCCAATGCAATTAATGCAACACGGATATCCTTGAATTTGGGGACGAGATTAAACCCAATATCGGCGCCGCGATAACCTGACCAGCCAATTACTGCAATAACCGAAATGGCAATCGACCACCAGGTATAGGTTTCACTCACTCCCGGAAGTAATTCCATTGACCAGCGGAGATCAAAAGGAATCCAAAGTAGGATCCAGAGCGCCAAATCAGTCCAGGTAAAGGTATATTCTTCGTTTTTCGATTGTTTTAAGACTCCCAATACCGCAAAAACGCTAGCGGCAAAAATGACCCAATAATACGGATTGAAATTAAAGGTCATTATTCCGGGAAGCAAGGCCAGAAGCGATATTCCACCCGCAACATAAACCAGCGAATTGGTGTTTCCACGAAGCCAATCGTTAAACTGCCCAGAAGCTTTTCCGGAACCTAAGGCAATCAAAAGTCCGATTAAAGGCGAAAGGCTAAAAACATTCGCAATGATTGAAATCGGGCTGAGCTTTGAATCAGAAACAGAGACGCAATAAATTAATGCGATGCCAAACAAAGTCCATATTGCCCAAAGCATTCCAAATCTGTTCTTCATATCATTAATTTTTTAAGGAATATACCGGTACGATTCGCCCCAAACCAGCACTGCCACCGTATATTTTGATTTCTTTAGTTCCGAATAATTCAATTCCAGATACTGATCATCGCCCCAAAACGGTAGCCTGTCCCAAACGGTGTGTCCCATTTCGATTTCATGACCCGGTATGATCAGCCTGGGATCAAAGCCTTTTGCAATCCTGAAAATATCGGTGGTCCAGGCATTGGGCATGAGCACATCGACGCGTTGGGTTTTGTTTACCTGATCGATCCATTCCCAATCCACCATAAAATCCCCTTCATTAATCTGATCGCCAATATGGGCAAGCGTAATTCCTTCCGGAGTTTTTACCAGATAAACATTGTTATCAATCGATTTCATCTGATGGCCGGGATAAACCACCAGATCAAGTGTACATTTTTTGAGTTTGAGTTTTTGAGTTTTCTCGGCAGTTCGTTCCAAATGAGTAATCTTCGAAGAAATTGGTTCATCTTTCCAAACCTGTTCCGGAGCAACTACCGGCAGCCCCAATTCAATGAACTTCTCAGCAACAGGTTTATCAGCATGATCCGGATGCCGGTGCGAAATCAGCAAAGCATCGCATTGTTTGGCGAGACGATCAATTTGATCCTGACTCATAGCAAAATCGGGAGATCCAGAAGTGATTCCACTCACCAGATCAAAGGCAATGGTTACTGATTTGGTTCGTGCGATGAAAGCCATGTTGTATACCTTCCAGATCTGAACACCTTTTTCAACTTTGGTGGTTTCCAATTCCTTAATTACCTGATCGACCCGTACATGAAAAAACTCCTGAACAGGTTTCCGGTAAACGGAAAAATGTTCGTGAAATACGGCATCCATCAGTAATTTGGCCATTCCACGTTCCCTTATTTCAGGCAAAGCGGTAGGCTGAAATTTGAACAAAATAGCTGATACGGTATCTAAAAAAACTTTGGCTTGACGGTCGAGGTAATCATTATCTTTTTGGCTTAACTGCGGATCAGGTTTACCACCACCTTCCATTTTGTCATACATCTGAGCGCTCAGTTGGCCTGCATTTCCAATGAGTAAAAACAGTGAAATAACCAGCAGAATTTTTGCGCTCATTGGTTTTTATTTAGTTGTATTTCGGCTCAATTCCTCCATGGCAAAATTTGGATACAGCACATCGTGAACTTTCTCCACAATGATGGTTTTGGACAGATCGAAAGAAGCTTTCAGCCGAATATCTCTGGATGAGGCAGCAATACGCACTTCATATTTCCCGGCATCGGCAACCCAGGCACTAATTCCGCTTTGGAACGAAGCCAGCGAACGGGCATCCAATTCAAATGAGAGTTCCTGATTTTCGCCTGGTTCAAGCAATTTTGTTTTGGCAAATCCTTTCAATTCCTGATCAGGTTTTTCAAGACCATTATTTGTAGCGGATAAATACAACTGAACAACTTCCTTACCAGCAACCTTACCCGTATTTTTAATAGTAACCAAAACCTGTATTTTATCGGTAAAATTGGTACTGCTTAATTTCAAACCGGAGTACTCAAAACTGGTGTACGACATTCCGTAACCAAACTCATAAGCAGTCGGAACTTTGAAGGTATCGTAGTACCGATAACCCACATAGATGCCTTCTTTGTAGAATGAATTAATCGGATTAACTGTCGGTTCACCGGGGAAAGTACTTGCTGAAGGAACATCTTCATATTTTATTGGGAAGGAATCAGGCAATTTTCCTGATGGATTAACAGCTCCTTTCAGAATATCGGCAACCGCATAGCCACCTTCCTGTCCGGGTTGCCAGGCCACGAGGATTGCATCAGGATAGTCGCGCCAGCTGGCTGTTTCGCAAACATCACCAACATTGAGAACCACTACAACTTTCTTCCCGGCAGCATGATAAGTTTCGCAAACATTTTTTACCATTTCAATTTCGAGCGCAGTGGTTGGTAAATAACCATTTTCGTAATTTTCTCCGCCACTACGGCCAAGAGTAACTACCGCAACATCCGAATTCTGAACTTGTTTTTCAATTTCAGCCTTTGATATCGGCATTTCGTCATGGAACGGAACTAATCTTTTCTTGAAGTGTCCCGGTGCTTTACCGTCTTTAATGCCATTGTCAGCCAGCATTTGAGGTGTATTGAAAAAATCGGGCACCAGATTTTTTTCAATGATATCCTGATTAAATGCAGTATAGGTGTCTTCCAGATTCTTTAGCACCTGAAATCCAGCGGCTTTGAGTCCGTCGTTTACCGAAACGGCATACTTGTTACTCCGGATTCCCCCGCTTCCGGTTCCGGCTTCAATCAGGTAATAGGCAATTTTCCCAAATACAGCAACAGTCTTAATATCCTTAAAAGGAAGGGTATTTTTATCATTCTTAAGAAGTACCATTCCCTCACCTGCAGCTTCGCGTGCGATTTTAGCATGTGCTTCCAAATCGGGTTTAAACGAAGGTTTATAACCTTTGGCACGTGGCGAATTGAGTTTAAGCTGCATATTTGGGACCAGGTTCTTGTCGAGAGTAGCTTCATCCAGCGATTTGTCCTTGAGCGCTGCGGTCAACTCGTTTAGCTCATCCATACTTCCACTCATCAGTAGGTTGTTTCCTGCCCGAACTTTTGCAACAGCACTTCCTGAACCATCCCAATCGGTAACAAAAAGTCCTTTAAATCCCCACTCCTGACGAACGATGTCATTTAACAGCTCTGGCGATTCAGCGGTATAATAACCGTTCAATTTGTTGTAAGAAGTCATAATTGCCAAAGGATTAGATTCTTTCACAGCGATTTCAAATCCACGTAAATAAATTTCGCGCATGGCTCGCTGACTCATTACTGCATTGTAAACCCTCCGGTTCGATTGCTGATTATGCGCAGCAAAATGCTTTAATGTGGCTCCTATTCCATTGGATTGAAGACCTTTGACTACTGATGCAGCCATTTTGCCGGATAGCAACGGATCTTCAGAATAATATTCGAAACATCGACCATCTTTCGGATTCCGATGCAAGTTTAGCGCAGGCATCAATATCACATCATAGTCGTATTCCAACACTTCATTCCCGAAAGCTACTCCCAGTTTTTCCATTAATTCAGTGTTCCAGCTTGCAGCCATACAGGTTGATGTTGGAAAAGCAGTAGTATATGAAAATTCAGTTGCCCCGGCGGGATGAGGATCGCGATTCAATCCGGAAGGTCCGTCAGAAAATGCTGTTGACCAGACTGAGAGTCTTGGAACAACCAGTTTTGAATTTTGATTGGCAATAATGATTCCGGTGCCTTGCTCAATATTTTTTGAATCACCTGTCTGCAGAAATTTACCATCGCCAACAGTCATTCCGATTTTTTCTTCCGGAGTCATGGCGGCAATAACCGATTTGATTTCATCTTTGCCTAGCTGAGGAGTTTGAGTTTGTTTACTGGTACAGCCATGTATTATAAATTGTGCTGACACAAAGATCAGCCCTAACCTCAGAACATTATTTGATTTCATTTGCTCAGTTTATTTCGATTGAAGGCAAGGTGATTCTTTACTAATCTGAAAGGAAACCAGTGAGATGTAAATCGTAGACAAAGCGAAGATGATGTGCACGAAATATCGTCGGCAAACAAATACGAAGAACGATAGGCTGGCTGTATCTTTTGACTTTTCAAAAAGTCCCAAACGGATGAAAGCAACCACCATGCAGGCGCCGGTTAAAATCAGGAACATGTTGCGAAGTACTTTTTCCCGTCTCTGGAATCGTGCGGTTAAAAGTGCGACAGCTAAAGTCATTAGAAAAATCAGGAAAAAGTAAAGCGTAAAAGGCGTATCGGTAGACGCATCAGGAAAAACGTCCTGAAACAAATCAATTGCGGAATAACAAAAGGTGAGCGTAATACCAATTTGCCAAACCGATTTAGGAAATCGCATCACTGCCAAAATCATGATAAAACCATAAAAAGCAAAGTTGCTCAGCATTTTAGCCAGATCGGCAAAGTTAACCATCGAAAAGCGACCCTGATTATTGCCATATTCATCGGCAATCGGATCTAAATAATTGGGCATGACCCAGAAAATTAAAAGAGCAAGAAAAAGGGTAACCAACAGATCTTTCCAGATTGAGGTAGATGCAAAAAATGGTTCAGTGGAAGGAATAACCCGAATAGAGTATATTTCCTTCCGACTGAGCCATACAGCCAAACCTAAACTCGCTCCGAGCAGCATTCCGAAGGTAAATTCCATAGCCTTCCACCAACTGTTAAAAATAACGTCGTTGGGGAGCCGGCTACCCATTACCATCCAGAAGCCACCGAGACCAAAACCTAATCCCCCACCAATAAACCCACACATTGCCATGCGGGAAATAATTTTAAAATCAATTTTATCAACTTTATTCCTCAGATAGAAGAACATCGCAATTGCGCCAAAAAGTAAAGCCGCCCATGACTCCGGACGAGGTTTTTCCGGATCAGAAAAATAGATAACCATGGGCTGATTGATGAGTTTAAAACCAACCAACATTCCGGCCAGAAGCAATAAAAAAGCAATAATAATAGTCTTTTGGGATAATCGCCGATAAATCATACCCAGTCCAAAAACGATTCCGCCAAGCAAACCCCAAATAGACCCTTTGACTGTTGTCCCAAGTGTTCCCCACCACATGGTATCCGGATTTCTCAAAAACCCCAGGGTTTGTCCGTAGGTCATTTCACCACCCATACCAATTCCGACTGCGCTAAAAACGACCAAAACTGATGCTGCCTCAACCGAAAGTTCCAATAACATGGATAGACTCAGGGCAACCAAAGCGCCTGGAATCATCGCGCCAAACGGGCCACCGCCAATGTAGCCGCGAAGTCCCCAGCCGAGAAGCATGGTGATTGATGGAAAAACGATGAACATCCATAGGGGGTATTTCTTAGTCATAGTTCAAAGGTTTATCGAATTAAATTGTTTTCAGAATTTAAAATCAGAGATTTACAACTTCACCTGTTTCTGACGATTTATAAGCTGCATCAACTATGTCCAATATAATCTGGCCTTCAGTCAGTCCGGGGACAGGTTGTTTTCTTGACCTGATACAATCTACGTAATGTTCCATTTGGCGGGTGTACATGCCTTGTTCGCAATGTTCGGTCCGAATCGGCAATTTAGCGTCAAATTTTCCGGGAACTCCACCCACTTTGTATTTCAGGTATGTTGGAAATACATTGGCGTATCCTTTTGTTCCGTAAAGTCCGGTAGCAGCTTCCGGTCCATCCATATGAGGTTGCCACCAACCACTTTCGATGATTGATTCGGTTCCGTTGTCCCACGAAATCATGATAATTCCGGAATCGTCTACATCAAAATCCCCATAATAGGTTCCGATTTTGGCATATACTTTTGTCGGTTTCGGATCGCCCAAAATATATCGAACGGTATCAATGGCATGAACACCCATATCGGCTAAAGCTCCGCCACCAGCCAGTTCCTTCTGTGAGAACCAACCCGCAGGTCCCCAGTTTTCGTGAATTCCATAGCCTTTGGTCTTAACAATCTTGCCCATTTGGTCCGAATCAACCACATCTTTCACATAGTTTACATCGGTATCGAACCGCCACATATGACCAACCATAACCAATTTATTATTGGCATCGGCTGCAGTTTTGATGGTCAAACCTTCTTCGGCGCTCATGGCCATTGGTTTTTCCAGAAATACATCTTTACCGTGATTCAGGAATTCGATGGCATAAGGCGCATGGAACTTATTGGGAGTTCCAATAACCACCGCATCAATATCATCACGCGAATAGAGATCCGCAACATCTGCGGTAGCGTCTTTAATGTTATATTTTTGCGCAAATGCCTGAGCTGCCTCTATTGGAAGTCCAACAACAGCAACAACTTCAACTTCAGGGATTGACTGAAGTCCACGAACGTGATAGTTGGCAATATATCCGCAGCCAATAACTGCTACTTTTATTTTTTTCATCTTAAAGGTTTTCGGCGTTATCGTACACTTTCTTAATTGCGGCAGCAACCAAATCCATGTCGGCTTTTGTTCCCATCAGGATTTTATGGTGGATACAAGCTGATCCTTCAAAGTGAATTTTATCGCAAACGGGTAATTCAAACCGTTCAGGATTAATTGCAGCCCAGTATTCTTCGGTCAGTTTATGACGTGCCGGTTTCGTATGTGGTGCATACAATGAGCATTTGTTTAGCGGAATATAGCTGGCAGCCACCTCAATTCCGAGTTCAGCAGTTAAAGCGGCCCTGAATTTTTTAACCGGCAAATTTTTAAATTCGGCCTGATTGTACCTGAATGCAAAATTGAAATAAGCTTCTTTGGTTTCACGCTTATCACGTTTCATTGGCATAACGCCAGGCATATCAACCAAAAGAGAATTCAGATAAATGGCATTGGCATCTCTGACTGCGTTTTGCTCCGGAAGCCTTTTTAAGCCTTCAACCAGGATGGCAGCCTGAAATTCAGTAATACGGTAATTACCTGATTGGTAAAAATTTCCTGCATCAAAATAAACGCCTTCGCCTTTGTCGGCCCCGGCAACGCTTTCGGGTTCCGGACGGCGACCACAATTGCGCAGCGCATCCAGTTTTTCGTACAATTCGAAATTATTGGTAGTAACTGAACCGCCTTCTCCGGCAGTTAAATGTTTCGACAATTGGTAACTGAAACTACCAATATCGCCAATACTTCCTGCTTTTTTACCGTTCCACTCGCCACCATGTTTATGAGCGCAGTCTTCAATGACGTATAGGTTGTGTTCTTTTGCTATCCTCAAAACTTCATCCATATCGGCAAAACTGCCATATAAATGGACTGGAATAATCGCTTTGGTGCGAGGTGTAATCGCTTTTTCAATTTCCTTCGGATCGATACACCAGGTATCTTCGCAAACGTCGACTAAAACCGGAGTAGCGTTTACATCCAGAATTGTCGCCGCTGTTGCTTGCCAGGTTAGACCCGGAAGAATGACCTCATCGCCAACGCCAACGCCGCAAGCTTCGAGAGCCATTTGCAAGGTTACCGTCCCGTTGGCTGCGCTTATCGCATATTTCGTTCCGGTATATTCAGCAAATAGTTTATTAAATTCTGTTTCTTTAGGGCCATTGTACGACCATACACCGCTGTTTAAAACCTCCAACAGCGCTTTTTCTTCTTTTCCATCCCATACAGGCCATTTAGGCCAAGGGTTTGTTTTTGTATCACGAACGGGTGAACCTCCTTGAATTGCTAATTTAGTCATAGCGGTAAGTTTTTAAATATTATTGATTAGTTTATAATTGTTTCATTATTAATTTGATGAGCGCATGATTAGCCTAAGAACCTCTTTTATGCTTACCGTTTTATTATTAATCAACGGTTTCGCCCAGAATGTCAACCCTAAAATGTAGGAAAGAGTCAGGAAAACGAACGACATTCCAACACGAAGTCCGAATGCATCGCCAAGAACTCCAACGATAAGCGGAACTACTGCTCCGCCGATGATACCCGAGCAAAGTATTCCCGAAAAAGCGCCATGATTATCTTTCAAGGAGTTAAGCGCCAATGAAAAAACAATCGACCACATTACAGAAGCAAAAAATCCTACTCCAATAAATCCGTAATAAGCAGTCATTCCGTTACTTGTGGTCAGGGCAGTAGCCAATGAAATCATGGCTGCGATGGAAAAAATCCGTAAAACCAGTTTGCTGTCCATTAACTTCAATAAACCAAGTCCGAGGAAACAACCGACAGTCAGCAATCCCCAAAACCATGAAGTAGCCGTTGCGCCTTCCACTTCCGCGTTCATTCCATGATATTCTTCCAGAAATTTGGAAATCCAGCTTGCAACTCCCTGTTCGGTACCTACATAAGCAAAAATTCCAAAGAAGAAAAGAATCACATATTTGTTTTTGAGCAACTCTTTGATTGTCTTTAAACTGCCAACTTTTTCATCTTCGTTGAGCTCAACTTTTGGAAACCGGGAAACCAGGATGACCAATACCATTGCGGCGGCCACCATGCCAAAAATCCAGTAAACTGCTACCCATTTTAAATTTTCTGGGACAAGATTGCTTAAGGTTGACAACAATATATTGGATGTATTTCCGGCTGAAAGATTGGTAACCAGGTACGAATACATGAGCGGACTCAGATAGGAAGCTCCCCCGAAAAATAACTGGGCAAGTACCGAAGTAAACGCAAAATGTTCTTCTCCACCTGAAACCCTGAGCAATGGATTAATAGCTACCTGCAAAATGGCCATTCCCATCCCGATCAAAAACAAGGAAAACAGGTATACGCCGAAACTTGGGAAAAACGAAAACAAAAAAGCCCCCGTTGTTGCTAAAATAAAGGCTGCTGTTATCACTTTCTTCTCTTTGTAGCGCTCAGTTAATATTCCGGCCGGAATAGACATCACGCCATAGGCGATAAAAAAAGAAAAATTGAGGAGGCCTGCCATTCCTTTGCTAACACTGAAACCCTTAATTACTTCAGGAATTAGGGGGCCAATGATATTGGTAAGAAATGAGATGACAAAAAAGATAAAGAAGATAAGGATGACGATGAAATAATTTTTTTTCATTTGTTTATAGTTTATTTTTTAACTGACAAACGGAAAGCTGAAACCAATTTTTCCGTAGCATTTCAATCTGTTAAATCGATTTAGCAAGAGTTCAAAATTTTTAGCAATTCCTGAAAATAAGAGATGCGGCACCAAGGCAACCTGCCTGATTTCCCAGAGTAGCTCCTACCACATCGGTATTGGCAGCACAGTCGGGCATCGCATAATTTAGGGCTGACTTTTTAATCATATCGATATAAAACTGGCCTGCTTCTGAAATTCCGCCACCAACCACTACTTTTTGTGGGGCAAACGTGTTAATGAATCCGGCAATTCCGTGTCCCAGGTAATCGGTATGCTCTTCCATACATTTCACCGCAGCTTCCTCTCCTTCCCTGAATTTTTGAACGAGGTAAAACCCGTCAATCTCATTTTCATTCAGTCCGGCAGCTTCTGAATACTGACGCAGCAAGGCACCTGTTGAGGCATAAGCTTCCAGACAACCACGTCCACCGCAATTACAGGCAATTCCTTTGTGGTCGATGGTAACATGACCCATTTCGGTACCCCGATTTTTATAGCCTCCGTAAAGTTTACCGTCGGCAACGATGGCTCCGCCGATTCCGGTACCCACAGTCAGGAAAATTACGTCGGTACAATCCCTGGCTGCGCCAAAAACAGCTTCACCCAAGCCCATCACGTTGGCATCGTTGTCAATCAGGACAGGCAAGTTGAATTCTGAGTAAAATATTTCAGTCAGATGTACATCCACCCAGCCATTCAGGTTGTCGGCGCCACCAACCACAATTCCATCGCAGCAAAGCCCGGGAGAACCAATGCCTATTCCTGAAACAGAAATTTCATTTTGAGCAGCATTTTCAAGGCTCAGGATAATTGACCGGCGAATGGTCTCTAAAATATCATCACGGGTAGCGGAAGTACCAATTGAAAGCTTGCTTGTATACAAAATTTCTCCTGAATTGGAAACCAGGGCGAACTTGATGAATGTTCCACCCAGATCAATTCCTACAGCATATCTTTTATTTTCCATGTTCAAATTAGTTTATTGTTGCTTTTTCAACATTCCACCCACGTACCTCAATCAATGGTTTTTCTCCGTTAAAGTCAGAAAGGAAGAAGCTGCCATTATAAGTCCGTTCTTCGCCAGGCAATAAAGTCACGTAGTTGTCGTCCCAATAGATCGGCAGAATTGGCAACTTTGTTTGAGGATCAAGAACATCGAAGAAATTAAAGAAAGCAACTGATTCGCTGGTGTTTTTAACGGTCAGGTTAATCTTTCCAAACTGATCGTCTTTGGTATATTGATAGTTATAACCGAGTTTAACTTTAGGCAACTGATCCAACGCGGTATAATCGGCATACTGGCTGGTTGGCGTATAGAATGGCCATGACAGTTTTTTATATCCGTCATAATCCAACACATCTTTTTTGGTTGATAACCAGTAAATGCTGTTGTCCACTTCTTTGTTTTCAGCATTGAAAACCCGCAGATCAAGGAAATAAACCGGAGTTAGATTTTTAATTTCCGGAAGTTTGTATATGAACTTCGAAATATTGGAAGGAATCTCTCCGGTCCACTGGTCCGCGAATATTTCTTTGGAATGAATATCCAGAACCCGGATTTTCACAGTCAGGTTCTTGGCTGTCTGCAAATCTTCGTTCCCCAGATAGATGTCATCAAACCCATATCTGTAAATGGCATGAAGAGGCGTACAAGCTTTCTTCACCCCATAAAACGATCCGTTCGGTTGAAGATAAGTATCGTACAACTGCCAAATCAGTTTCGGCCATGCCGAATTCAGCTGCCATTGCACCAACCCTGTGCTTTTAGGTTTGTTGGCGATGAAAGCCTCGAACTGGGGGCGCATAATTTCGTAGTTGTTCACCTGAGCTTTAAAGGCAAACTCTTCAATATTGGCAGATTTGCCGTAGCGTTGATCAATAGCGTTTATATCGCGGTCGAGCGAAGTAAATTCGTTACGGCCGGTATGGTACTCCCAATATGTTTTATCGATTGGCCAAAGCGCTTTTTCGGGCATCATTTTACGAAGCGAAGCCAAAGGTGCAATGCTGGCTCCCGGACAAGTTTCGGTGTTGAAACCCCATGCTCCACCCAGGGTAGTGTCGGTAAACCAATAGTGAGGCGGTGTCCAAGCATATGGTCCCATCATTTTCATGCCACTTGGACCACTGATATCGCTAACAATAGGCACTTCAGCTACAACTTTGTTTGTTTCGGTTCCGGCGCCACCAGCAGAAGTTGAGTATGGACGGGACGGATCATATTTTTTGAACAATTCAATATACTTCGTTTCCAGTCTTGGATCTGGCAACTTATCGCTTCCTAACATCCACAAATAAATGCTCGGATGGTTTCTCAGCCACAGCATCTGATCTTTCCACATCAAAGAAAGAAGCTTTATGTCTTCCGGAGTAACAGCACCGCCGTATTTTTCATGACAGGGCTTGTATAGATATTCTTCCCATTCCCAAATACAGTTCCAGCCAATCATCACCAAAACACCATATTCATCGCACAGGTCGTAAAGGTTTTCATCTTTCCCCCAGAAACCTTCGCAGCGAATACTGTTCAGTCCCATGTGACGGATATAGCGCATTTGCGATTCTACTGATTTACGGGTGTCGCGGAGGAAAATATCATCGGCCCAGCCCCCGCCTTTAGGCATAACGAATTTGCCGTTGATTTCGAAAGTTCGGTCTTTATGATCGTTCAGATAACTGCGGATTTCGCGGATTCCGTATTTCTTTTCAACCTGATCGAGGATTTTGTTATCGGAAACAAACTCGGTTTTCAGGTTGTACAGTTTGGCTTTCCCCATTCCATTAGGCCACCAGAGTTCAACATTTTTTACTGAAAGCTGGCTAAAATCAGCCGGGGCAAATTTGCACGAAAGTGTGTCGTGCGCCTCAACAGTCACTTTTTTCTCCACTTGTCCGACTTCGTAATTGACACGAACAATTCCTTCCACAGGCTTATCTGTGCTATTCACAATTTCAGCCTGAATGTAAAGATCAGCAGCGCTTTTTGATGCAGTATCCACTTTTGAATAAACAAATGGGCTCCTGATTTTTATCCCATCATTGACTTCAAGAAATACTTCTCTGAAAATACCCATGCTGCGGTCGGTGGGAAGCGGGTTCCAGTCGCAAAAACCAAGGGTATATTCCCCATTGGCAAACTGTACCATTTTTAAAGCAACCGTATTTTCACCTTCCTGAATATATGGATTGATATTAAAAGAAAACATGCGGTATGTTCCGGCAAATGTATCATTTCCAACAACTTTTTTACCGTTCACCCCCATAAATCTGCGCGGTAACAAATGCCGTTAAACCGGAGCGAAACATCCCTTTTCAAATCGTCAGCCGATAATTTGAATGTACTACGGAACCACCAAGGTTGCTGAAATAGGATTGGATCCACATTTTTCATATTGATACCAAAAGTTGGATCTTCAATCACTTTATTGGTCGAAAGGGCTCCCATTACAGTTCCCGGCACAATAGCATCGTACCACGATTTTGTATCGAATCCGTTTTCCGAGATCAGACTTTCGTCCATCCCTGTCAGCTTATTGGTGGGCTGCATTTTCCAATTCTCCGATAAAACTTCTGAACGAAAGGCAGATAAGCTATCTTTTCCTGAGCATCCGGAAAACAGAATCGAATTCAGAAAAACTAAAAAAAGTGAGGCAATTATTGAATAGCGTTTCTTCATCTTATTTAGTTAATTAGTTATTGCATCATCAAATTCAAAATACCTTGATGTATGGCAAAGGAAAATTATTGGAGAATTAAAAACTTCTATTATTTTATTCAATATACATTCTATTTTAACCCTTATACTTATTTTTGATTTGTATTTTCAAATATTCGGTTAAGATTCTTTGTTGAAAAGGTAGAATTGCCAACTTCAATCCATTTAAATAGCTTAGGCTCTAAGGTTACTGTCCGAAAATGTTTCTTTTCCACGATAACTTCTGAAGTGGAATTACAAGGTCGTTCCCACAGTACACCAAATCAGGGAAAGATCACATACCAAGCGTTTCAATAAAAAATTGAGCTTCATTTTCAGACTCATTTTTTCTGTATTCAGCGGATAATTTTCAGCCCCGATGACAATTCACTCCTTTTTTTACGCTGTTCTCATTATAGTTGAAAATGCGATGAATGAAGAGTTAAACGAACCAAGATAATTACCGATGATAACATCCCATTAAGAGTTTTTCTGGTAGGTTCCAATTGCGGAAGGATATTAATTGCCAGCGCCTCTAAAGGACGTAATCATTACTACCATTATTATCATTGTAGTTCCGAATGTGGTATCCGTTATAAAGCTCCGGAAGTAAATGTTATGATGGTGGATGAAATCCGGGGAGTATGATCAACCTTTGGCACGGCTTAAATAATTCAACGAGGTAATTATTAGTGTTTATAAGACTAAAACACATGTCCAGCGCAACGAAGTTCAGGAATTGAAAATGCAGCTGGAAGAAGCCAATAAAAGTCTTTCAAAAGCAAGAGAATTGTTGCTCTGTGGTGACATTGAAGCTGATGATTACCGCACAATAAAATCCGAAAGTGAGGAACGAATAAACAGACTGGAAGTTAAATTATCAGCTTCAGTAACGGACACAACCAACATAGAACCCTTATGGGATAAAGCTATCAGCAGAAATTCACAATTGGATGTTTTGTATGAAAATGGAACTATAACATAGAAAAGAAAAATCATTGTTCGATGTTCCCCGAAAAACTGACTTTTGACGGATTTCAATATCGAACCACTCATATAAATGAAGCATTGAATCTGATACTACTGATAAACAGCAAAATACAAGGCAAAAAAAATGAGACAAATCCATCAATATTGGATTTGTCTCATCAAGTGACCCAGCTGGAGTTTGAACGCATCCTTATTCCAAGCTGATTATCAATGTTTTACTAAATGCTTATTTCAACAGGTCTCGATATAGTCTCGCCTGATATTCAATTCATTACAATACAAATATAATCAAATTTAATGAATAGAATGCAAAGGGTGAAACAATCTAACTGTTGCTTTTCAACGAAAGTCAATTGTATCTAAGTTAAAAAATAACCAATCTCTAATAGCTCTTGTAATGGCGACTTAAAAGTGATTATTAATATCAAATCTATGAGCATTCAAAATAGCTACTTTCTTTGGCAGAGTGAGTAGAGAAAAAGAGGTGAAAATATTTCGATTTCATCTCAATGGATAAATCGCCTTTTATTATATTTACAGTGAAATTAAAAATTTTAAGTGCCGTAGAAGTATTATTTGTGTTAAAATTGGAGTTGGGAAAAATCATAATAGCTATAACTCAATGTCTTTTTACTTCGAATGATACTAATAAGCCTAGTCCAAAAGGGTTAAACCAGAGCGGAAACTTCGATTGAATTATTATACCCCGATCAAAATTATGGAATATAAATATCAAATAGTTATTCTTGGAAGTCCCGAAAAATTAGCTAATGAAATCATAGATTTACTGTTTCAAAGGATCAGAGAACTAAAGCTTCAGGAAAAGTTTTACCGAGTCATTTATGCATCGCAATTTGACCGGGATTTCGAAGCCAATCAACCGACTTACGCCCTTTATTTCGGTAGTCCTACTAGAAAATATGAGGATATCGCAATTGTCGAAAGACTCATCAGCCTTGGTAAAATAGTGCTGCCCATCTTTTATGATTCGTTTAAAAATGAAATTCCAAAGATTCTTGAAAATCAGAATGGGCTTAAGTGGGATCATTACCAAAAAGAGAAAGTAGTTAGTTTAATTCTGGAATCTTTTGGCAAATTAAGAAACACCAGAAAAGTTTTCATTAGTTATAAGAGAGACGAATCTTCGTCCGTTGCAATTCAATTATACGAAGCCTTAGAAAAGAATAACTTTGACGTTTTTCTCGATACCCATTCCATCAAACAGGGAGAACCTTTCCAAGAAGAATTATGGCATCGAATGACAGATTGTGATGTCATAGTCCTTTTAAACACGCCAAATTTTTTAAAAAGTGAATGGTGTGAAAAAGAAATAGCCGAAGCAAGTGTCAAGCGAATTGGTGTATTGCAATTAATTTGGCCGGATGAGACATTGTCTCCAATGGCTGAAGTTTGTTTCCCATATCAATTAGAGACTGATAGTTTTAAATCCAACATATATGGAGATAAGGATCTTTCGAGACTGACAGATGATGTTGTGAACAACATCATCCAAAAAGTTGAATCAATCAGGGCACGAAACCTGGCAGCCAGGGAGGAAAGTCTGATCACGGAATTCCTAAATTTAGCCAGAAAAAACGGCAGAAGGGTAAACATACAACCTGAGCGGTTCATAACCGAGGAATTATCTGAAACCAAAAGAAGAATTTTCATCCCGTCTGTTGGTATACCTCAGTCGATCGACTACAATCAGTCGTCTGAATTGAAGAGAGAGATCAAGCAATACTCGGTAGACGAAGTTTTTCTTATCTATGACAATATTAGAATCAGAGAGAAGTGGTTACGCCATTTAGACTATCTTAACACTTATTTAGATGTTAAAACGATCAAAAAGCAAGAATTTGAATCATGGTTTCAGACAAATTAAAAAATATATTCCTTTCCGCGAGTATCCCGTTAAAAGAAAGAGATCCAAAATATTTCGAAACGGCTGATGTCATTGCTATTCGGGATGCCGTAATTGCCCTTGCAATTAGTATACTGCCAAGGTTTAAATTAATTTGGGGAGGTCACCCGTCGATCACTCCGATTATTTATAACGTTTTGGAGAAATTGAACATGGATATTCAAGACCATGTCACTCTCTATCAATCGGAATTCTTCATAGAGAATTTCCATGCGTCCAATTTTGATTTTAATAATGTCATTCTAACCAGAACTTCAGGAACAAAAGAATCAAGTGTAAGATTGATGCGGGAAAGAATGTTTTCGGAGAATAACTTCACAGCTGCAATCTTTATTGGTGGTATGGACGGAATCCTGGAAGAATACGAAATGTTCCGAAAGTATAACTCCAAAGCTCTTATCCTGCCTATAGCAAGTACCGGAGCAGCTTCAAAGTTGGTTTACGATAGGTTGCGGCAAGTCAAAAAAAACGAGCGTTTACTCCACGATTATGAGTACATGTCTCTTTTTCAGGATTTACTTATTGATCAAATTTAGATATGGGAAGAAAAGTCTTTGTTTCATACAAATATTCTGATTCGCTGGTAGAAGATTTGAATATTTATGAAGTAGTCGATTTTTTCGGCAGAAGATTCCGACGACAGCACGGCATTATGTAGATAAACTAGCTGAAATGCTTGAAAACGATGACCACATCTACAATGGTGAGGACGACGGCGAGAGCATGGAATTTCATATTCTTTAAAGGAACTGCAGGCAAGGCCAACGAAGTAAAACCAACGGAGTTATCGCGGTTGTTCTGCCCGATGAAAACAGCAGGTATGATTATTACATTACCTATGATCCAATATGCAATTGCCTAAGATTAAATACACCGACATTATTAAAAATACTTATAGACAACATGTTCAACACAAAAGCGCCTCAAAGAAATCTGTGTAACAGACTCTAGGTTTATCCTGAAGATTGTTCGTACATCGAATCAGTAAAATGGGTGGACTTTATCAAGGGGGTTGGAGCTTACATTGATAAAGCAATTGAACTTCGGAATAGAAAAGACGAGTTCACTTTGATAAAAAACGTCAAATAATCTGCATACAAAAAACCAAAATTAATTTTGTAGTTATTCTAAATATCATCGAGAGTAAAATTCCCTATTTTCTCTGATTCAATTTCACTTTGCTCTGAATTTACTTCGACAAAATTCAATAATTCAATTTCTTTCAATTTTGAGATTAAGGTTCGTAAACCGTGATTCATGTCATCTTTTAGATCGATCACTTCCCTAGATGCTAACCAAAGTGGAGTAATTTGGTCGGGTTTTATCTGTTGTGGCAGAGACTTGAATGAGACCAAAATTATTTTATTATCACTCTTTTCAAGTATCTGTTTTATTAATTTCATTTCATCTTTAATACCAGATTGCTTTGTATCATCAGCTCTCCTTTTATATTCTTCGGTTAGTACTAAAATTATTTTATCAGAACGTGATATCTGGTCCAACATCATTTCATCAAAATCAATGGATGTTTCCTGTTGTTTTAAAAAGAAATCACACTTGGCGTTAAAGCCTAACTTTCTTAAATGATTGGTAAATTCGATCACCTTAGTTTTATGCTCATCACCTTCATGAGAATATGAAATAAAAACATCAATAATTTTTTTTGATGGGATCATACTTAATTCTTTAATTATTCGACTTATATGATGTTTTATGTTTTTTTCTTCCTCTTCTTTACTTGCATCCTCAATTTTAAGTTTGTAAATTTTGGCTTGATATTTAAAATTGACATTTAATTCTTTTTCTATTAAGATCGTTTTCAGCAATTTTTCTGAAAAAATCCCAAAATGCTTTTCAGGATAGGGCTTAAACCGCAAACTCAAAATATCAATAAGCATTTCCAATTTTCTGGGGCTGTATGAATTAAGCACGATATCCAGAACCTTATTTATCCAAGAAGTGTCCGATGAGTCATTATCATAAAAGTAATTTTCAACCAGTCGAATTAAGCTTTCTACAACTTCCTCTGAAATTGAAGAGCTTAGTTGATATTCATAAATTGCATCAACAATTCCAGCAATTTTTATTCTTCCAAATTTTTGATTTTCACTTAGAATCTTGTTAATAAAATAAGATGCTAATTTCTTATCTCTATAAAAATTAATCTGATCAATAAAAAATACAGAAACAAGCATCTCATCATCCCTGAGTTTTGACAAGATATCCATTGAATTGGATATTAATTGGTCTTCAATGTTTTCTATCATTTCTTATATTTTTCTAAACTATTTTTTATTCTGCTTGAATTAATTGAGTCTTTATCAATTTTATAAAAAGGAATATTACTTGTGTAATATTTAAAGATTTTTCCCTTCAATTCCGGGTGCAGATTAACTAAAGAATCAATTTTACCAATAACATTTTCATCGATAATCCTTTTCTCAAAGAAAACAGCGACAAAAACTTTACGATTATGGTATTCTTTTTTATCTAATTCAGTTAAACAAGCTTCGATGTTGTGTCCGCTTAATAAGGTAACATCCAAAATTAGAATCCGATCCGAGTCAAAAATTTGGGATGAAAATGTTTTGCTTTTACTATTAAAAATCACCGAGTTAACCGTATACTTAGAAAAATCATTCAGTGAATGGAAAAACGATTTCGAGTTCTCGCTGAGAAAAATTATTTTATTAATGTTATTCGATGTTATTATTGTTCCCAAAAAAACATTAAAATCAGTCGTTTCAAAAGAAGGATTTTTTACGTCAACAAAAATCTTGTTTCTGTATAGTGTATAAAAAATAGAACCTCCCTTTCTAACGACATTTTGTTGAATTTTCCCATCAATGCTGCCCACATTATTAATGATTTGCCAAAAGCTTTTATATCTGAAATTGTCACGAGCATTGTCTCTGGTTGCATGTAAGATATCCTTTATTTCATCTGACTTTTCAAGTTTCTTTTCCACATATGAAAAAATAGGTGCGGAACTGATCTGATTTGTCGCTATTGAGCCATTAATAACGAATGTATAAACTGCGAAGATTTCCGCTTTATACATATCCTTTACCATTTTGACTACTTTACTAAGAAAATTACCGGTATTGATGAGATCAATTACCACAATTGCGTTATCTGAACTATTAATCTCTTCATCAAACGGGTAAATTATTGGATGATCATGGCAATTCAGAATTCTGGTTACCTTTTTGCTGGGGAAATACTTTTTTAGCAGGAAATACATTCCTGATTCATAACCGTTATCAATCAAGATAATTGATTTCTGCTGAGGATAGAGAAAGTCCGGAAAATGATATGCTATTTTCTTCTTGAATGCCGCCAGTAACTTAAGCTTATACCGATCTGTATTTTCAAAGACCCTCCCAATATTATGATACTCATTAAAACTGCTTTCGCCTGCTTTGGTTTTTCTATAGACCTGCAAAGCTTCGGCTTCGATCATTTTTTCTTCAAATTGGTAGTATAGTTTTGACTGAATCTTTAAAAACAAATTGCTTTTTAGAAATCTGAACCTGATTTGATCACCTTCTTTGCTGAACAGCATTGAACTTTGGCTATAACGATTTAATTCACTTTCAGAGACACCAAAAGTATTGACTGCCCACTGGGGATCAAAACATTCCCTATTACTTGAATATAAATGATTTAGCAGGTCTTTGAATTTTTTAGATTTGACCCCCAACCATTCAATGTGATTATCCACAAACCTTAAAACATCATTTATGCATTCGAGATATGAATACCTTCTAAGAATATCATCAACCAAAACTTTGTCGGGATCTTTTAAATCCGAGATTGAAAGCGTGTCAACTTCTCCATTTAAAAATTCATAAAATTTGATTCCATACTTTTCTTTGACATAAACAGGATCAATTGGTGTTAATTGTCCAAATATGGGTAAAATGTACCCCAGCCTTTGAAAATCGGCATGTAATGCAAGTGAAAAAAGATTGATAGAATCAACAGAACAATTGATTAAAATAAATGGATGTTTTTCACTTACTGGGATAAGAGTGTCCAAAAGCGAGCAATCTTCATTTGATATATTTACCGAATCCAAACAAATCAAACAGCGACTTTGCCTGAATTTTTCAAAACTATTTTTTTGACTAAGCTCTTGTTGCTTAACAATTAGATTAATCTGATTAAACAGATAATCCAATAAATTTATTTCAATACCATTATTATTTCTAAAAGGCTGATTTTTTAAATCAACCAATGCTACTTCGTTCCAATTATAACTCATTGTAATAATGTCAATTTTGAAAAACTTCGACTGGAATTTCGATTATGATTTGAGTTCCTGGGAAAAATCCTTTTTCTTTTTTTTGTATTATTTGAAAGTAATTCCCAAATTCTTTCTCAATGATAGCAAGTGATTCTTCGGGTTCTGTTCTCCACTTAGTACTTCTCAATGCAGCACTTTCTTTGGCAAAGACATCCAATACATAATTATTGCTTCGAATCTGCATCCTTCCAAAAAATTCGCCAACGAAGCAAATGCAGAAAATATATCCCCGCCCCCTTCTAGAAAGTACCAGTTTTCTTTCTTTACTAATTGTCCAATCTTCTCTTTTGTCGGATAAAGTCTTGGTACTATACTCAGTTCTTATGGGGATCTCGATCAACTTATAGTCATCCGCCAATAATTCTTCATTCACAGTAAATTCACCGATCGTAAAATCGCTTTTCTCACTTGTCAACTTACTTTTCAAATCTGTTCTAATTACTGAATTAATACCAACACCGAAATCACAAATCGAAATGGATAAAAATTTCCAGACTTTGCCTTTCGTCCTTTTTTTAACCAATTCTAAAATTCCGCTAATATCCTTTAAACTATATTCTTTATTTTGGATAATTGGAAATTTATTAATCTGCGCACAGGCTATACCGTGTTTCTCCAGTCTGGCACTAATATCCTCACTATATGCGTGTTGATATATATTCTTCACGAGTTCATACATTATCTGGGAGCTAGCCTCTCTTGCCTCACCATAATCTACTTTACCATATAGATTATGAAATATAATATTTGTCAATGTATTTAGCCGGGCAGTAAGATATATTTGTTCTTTTTCGTCATTAATTAGAGGATTAAGCGCCAGCATCTTGGAAGAATACATCCATTTTTTTTCATATTCATGAGAAACCAATAACTCCTTCACTTTTTTTAAGGTATCGCAGTTTGGAAACTGTATAACATAATCATAATTTATATTCTCATATAACTCCATCGACTCATAGAATATTAATTTTTTGGTCAATGAGTCAAGTATTTCCTCAGAAACATCATTTTCTTCTAATACGTCTGAGATAATTTTAGCTTCAAAAAGCTCGATAATAATCTTTTTAAAATGGAAATGATATCTATTGGAGACAATAAATGTCACAAGAAAATTCAGGCTATTCGCACTAATCCACTCTATTAAAGGGAGTTTTATGTGTATGGTATCATAAGAATCTCTAATGCTGAATAATTTACTGATTTCCTCTTTGATGGATTTATCCTTAAGTACCGTAATAATATACATTGGAGTTGTAATTGAATTTTAATATTATATCAAAGATAAACAATAAGAGTCAATTGTCAATTACTATTTTTTGTTTTCTGACTAATAAAAGTACTCTATTCATACTCTTAAAGAAAGAGGCATTTCGCCTCTTTCTTTTTTCAGAACTTGATCTGGGTTTCAACTTCTTTGATCCGTTCATCCAAAGTCGTTTTGATTTCTTCCATCACAGCGAATACTACCGGAGTGTTAGAAGTTTTAACCTCTTTTCCTGATGCGTCCCAAAGGAATACTGTTGCACCCAACCCATCTGCTCCCAGAGAGAAGGTTTGCAGGTTCCTTCTGGTTTCGGTGGGCTTGCGCCATTTTTCGATAAGCATGCTCAAATCTTCCACCTTCTGGATGTTGTGCGTTCGTGCGTTAAGAAACAAATGTCCAATCAAATTCTGATTCAAATTTCCGTCTAAAATCCGTATCAATTTGTTTCGGCGTTTTTCTGATATATTCCTCGGCATTTGATCTTGAATTTATATCTAAAGATTTTAAATAATCAATTGCTTGAATTAAACTGGGTTCACAAGTGTTCGCATCAAACTTTGGTGGAAGGTTTGTCCATATAACAGCATCTAGTCCCTGCCTATTTGCCCAGTCCCTTATAATCAACTTTATCTTGTTCTCAGTTTCTTCTGTTATTGTTATTGATCCGATAGAACTATCTATATTTTTTGTGGGAATTCCTTCTCGAACTAGCAAAGAATTTTTAGCAGTATCGAGATTTTCTGTCGCCATTAATGCCCACAATGTCCGAATCGGTTTAGCTGTCTCCGTTATCACAAGTGTTAATCTGCCATCTTGTGATTTTCTTGCAAATTCGATTGGTAAAAACGGTCCATCCGAAAACCATTCTCTCCTAATAAGTAGGTTTTTGGGTTGCCAAATTAATGATCCCCAACCTAAACATGCAATTTTCATATTCTAAATATTTAAGTCAATAATGCAAAATAGATTCCGCTAATTCGTATCCTGACGCACAACGGACAAGTATATGCAAAGCGAGCGATTGCGGGCTTCAAACTAATCAA
Organism: Prolixibacteraceae bacterium; assembly: GCA_963676375.2. Lineage (GTDB taxonomy): Bacteria > Bacteroidota > Bacteroidia > Bacteroidales > Prolixibacteraceae > Aquipluma. Next base: position 39,015 of record CAXXPT010000012.1, on the reverse strand, counting down.
ACCGAGACAATTTAAAGCGGGCTACAACCATTTAACTTACTACAATCTCGCCCATTTTGTATATACAGTGTTATGCGCTTTTATTATTTGAAATGTTTATCCTTAATCATTACATTTTTATTTAGATGTCTTTCAAGTTCATACTTCGACCAACTAAATGAAGTATCAACATGCATATTCCGACTAAATCCATCCAACATGTCATACAAAGTAGAGTCAATTACAGTACTTGTAAAAACGCCATATCCTTTTGCTCCAAATTGCATTATTACATTTCCCGCATTTGGTAATTTAGAAGTCGATAATGATGTCTTTTCGGATAAAAACTTACATTGAAATATATAGAGTTCTGGTTCTTTAGTAGGAGTCCTTCTTGTTTTTATTGTAATATCACGTCCACCATCTCTCGACTTTGACTTTCCCATTTTTTTTATTGTAGTGAAATCAAAATGAGGGTGACAATATAAAATATCATAACATAGTTCCTCAAAAGAATCATCGTCTAACTTTGTCCAGTCACAAGTACCAGTTATTGAATTGTCAATTAATTTCTGTGTTTTTGAAAATGCAGGATACAAATAAGAATTTAAGTCTTTGATTTTATCAAATGTAAGTGGCTCATTATAAAAGAATACATGAGTATAATTATTGTATTCAACTGTTACTAAATCACCATATTCTGAAAGACTGAATTTTAATTTTGAATAATCAACTTGGATATTGTCATTATGCCTAATTCGTTTATTCACTTTCTTTTGCTGAACTTCTTCTCCAAATAGATCTTTCTGTACAATAGTTTTATTCAAATTGGTTACTTTAACACTATCAATCTTATTGTTTTTAAGCATCAGAGCTCTTTCGGTACATTTTATTGAGTTTATCAAGTCATTTTCCTGAGAAAAACGAACAGCAGTTGAATTACTTAACAATATTATTTGATCTTGGTAGTCAATTCTATCTGCTGCTTCTAAAACTAATTTATGTTCTAAACCTGAGTAAATTTTTAAAGATTCAATCAAGTCTGTTTTTGGTGGTATAATCCAGTTTTCAGTTGAGAAAAAAATTGGCTCTTTAAAATCTTTGGATAGAGGACTTTTCCAAAATCCGTATCTGTGCTCTGGATATTTTTTATATGTTTTAGCGAAGAATTTACTTTCAGATTCCTCATATTCTGATGCGAACTCCCAATATGCTCCATTAATTAGGTTTGCCCAGTAATTATTAATTAATTCAGGAAAAACAAATTCTCTTTTTGAATAACTTTCTTCATATTCAGAAAGCTCATCAAAGAAGCATATTCTATCAATATCATCATAATCAGAAGAGTCTCCATGTAACATTTCAGCAAAGAATACTAATTTCTCTGTTAGGGATTCTACATCATTGGCTATACATGAAAATTTAAAGTCCTTATAATATTTCTCCCTTGTAACAAAATCTGAATTTAGTATTGTTATAAAAGGAGCTATTTCTTCACAGCAATATGAAACCTCAGTATAATCTCTAATAATATCAATCCTACTATTTGAAAAACCTATCGAAGGAAGAGGAAATGATAAACTAAACTCAATTCCGTCTGAAATTTCTTTCTTAAAGGAATCGGTTTTAATATTGAGAAAATCTGTCAATATATATTTTAATTCATCATTCATATGTTGCTTAATTCGTGGTTAAGTCTAATTGCGCATAACTCAAAAAGCTACACACATAAGCGGACTGCGGGCAATTTGCTGTCAAGACGAAAAACAGCCCAAGCGGAAAGATACACACCGAAAACCCTGTTGCCGAACTTGGCCGAGTAGCTGATGTTGAACTAAATCCGCCAACTGGCGGATAGCTTTTTTCATCTTCACTAATATAAACATAAAGTATGATTTGAGAACTTTCCGGGATTACTAATTTAAAAAGTTTTCCCAATGAGAAAGAAATCAGGACAAACAATCGTGGAACATGCCACAGAAACCATTGAAGGCTTTGCTGCTGCCTTGAAATTGCTTAATCAACAAGTTACCCTTCGTGGCCAAAGCCATAGCACCCTTGATAATTACATCCGGCGCATTGCGCAAATCTCGCTTCATTTTGAACGGTTGCCCGAACATGTCATGGATGAGGAAATCAACGAATACCTAACCGGGCTTGCCTTGTCTGCTAAATCAGCTTCGCGAAGCACGTTTAAGCATGCTGTGTATGGATTGCGGTATTATTTCAGGCTGATCGGACAAAACAAAAGAGTCATTTCCCTGCCCTCACTCAAAAAGGAGGCAAAGTTGCCCGTTATCCTGAACCGTTCGGAGCTGAAAGAACTGTTTAAGGCACCCACGCTGCTCAAACACCGCATTGTGTTAACGCTGATTTATTCGGCCGGGCTCCGTGGGCAGGAAGTGGTCAACCTGAAACTGTCGGACATCGACTTCGAGCGCCGAACCATTCACATCCGGCAAAGCAAGTACAAGAAAGACCGTATCGTTCCGCTGGCTGATAATATGGCCAAAGGGCTGAAGAAGTACCTTCAGGCAGAGCATCCGCACATCTGGCTTTTTAACGGGCATGAACCCGATGGCCGCTACAGCGTTCGGGGTCTGTCGTGGGTAATGCGCGAATCGCTGAAGAAAACCGCGATCCGAAAAGAGGTCACCCTGCATTCGCTACGGCACACCTATGCCACCCATTTGCTGGAAGAAGGTCTGAACATTGTTACCCTAAAAGAACTTCTGGGGCATGCACACATTGCCACCACGATGATTTATCTTCACGTTGCCCAATGTCCGCTGATTAAGGCACACAGCCCTCTGGATACGCTGTACCGGGTAAAGAAATGAATCGCCCGCAATACGAGATTGCCGATGTAATCCGGCAATTTGGAGCGCAGTTTACATCGGAATATCATCCCAACAGTTACCAGCAAAGGGTACTGAATGCCCTGAGCATTTGCCGTAGTTCGGAATTAGGTGGCCATAAAGAGGTATGTGATTGCTGTGGCAAACATCGGATCAGCTATAACAGTTGTCGCAACCGCCACTGCCCCAAATGTCAGGGATCAAAGCAGGCATTCTGGGTAGAAGACTTACTTGAAACCACACTTGAGGTAAAACATTACCATATTGTGTTCACGGTTGCGCACGAATTGAATGCCATTTGCCTGTTGGACAGCCAATGGTTTTACATTCGTTTGTTTTCCGCTGTTTGGGAAACCCTGCGCCAACTGGGTTATACTCGTTTCGGGGTGGAAACAGGAGCAGTGTGTGTGCTGCACACCTGGGGGCAAAACCTGAGTCTGCACCCTCACATTCATTGCATTGTTCCGGCAGCAGGGGAAACACTTGCCGGAAATATGAAGCACATTGGGAGTAGTGGAAAATACCTGTATCCGGTCAGACAGTTAAGCTCGGTATTTCGGGGAAAGCTGATGGAATGCATCGAAAGCCGGCTAAAAAAACAATCGTTATATGAGCAGTACAAACCTTTGCTCAAAGCGGCAAGAAACAAACCCTGGTCGGTGAATTGTGAACCCTCGCTGGCTAAAGCAGAACATGTGGTTAGGTACCTGGGACAATACACACATCGGGTGGCCATTACCAACCAGCGGATAATTAAAGTTGACCAAACAGGTGTGACTTTTCGCCACAAAGATTATCGCAATGGAGCTAAACAAAAACCAGTCACGTTCACCGGGGTGGAATTTCTCCGGAGGTTTTGCCAGCACATTTTGCCGCACCGTTTTGTAAAGATACGCCGGTATGGCATTTACAGCAGCCGTGCAAGGGCATTGAAGCAAAAGCAAAACCCTAAAACGGAGATCAGCCTCAAGCCCAAAGAAAACGTGCGGGAGCGAATCAAACGGTTGACGGGCTTCGATGTATGTCGGTGTCCGTATTGCAAACAGGGAACCATGCAACGGGTCGAGGAATTGCCACGGGTCCGTTCTCCAACAAGCTTTTACGCACAAAATATCCGGAACCACCAATAAAACATCCATCCTGACCAAAACCCTTTCATCCGGAAGGGCCGGAGCCGTATGGCCTAATCCGGACAAAAAGAGTCAATAAAAAAGCAATTCCGAAGAATGGCCAGGCAATTTTCGCGAAAAGTTTTCCCTCAGAACGCGAAAAAGGTAAGTTTAAGCCCCCAAATTGGGGAAAGCTACCGAATTTCAATCTGATCAGAATCAATATACCCTTGATAAGCCCATAATAGATACTGTATGCGGATGTAGTTCAACCGGGACTTCACGCTTGGTACTGCGCACCGCTTAAAGTCCTACATATTACAAACAGTTTTTAGTATCCTGTCGGTACGCATTTATCAAGTTTTCTATGTAATAGTGAAGCCATTGTTAAACTATCAAGTGCATCTTCTTCATTAATCGTCCACTTTATTTTTGGAACGTGTGCTGTCACATTTCTAAACATTCCAAATAATCCTTTGAGTAAATTAGCAAATCCTTTATGCTCACTTTGTTCAGATTCTGTCTGCAAGGAATTAAATGCAAGTTTAGGAGTGTTCGTTGGTCCAAGTCCAAATGCTTTATCTACAAGGTCTGCGCCATCAAGTGTCAAACCTGTTTTTTCCCTGATCTTATCTGCTACGCTTTTTGTTGATTCAAAGACAGCATGAAAATAATTCTCTTGAAGAAGTTCTGCGTTACAAAATCTGATGACATCGGAATGAACGGCTCTATCAACAAGTTTTTTCTTTAAACGACCAGCGCGTTCTTGTGCTTCGTCTATTGTCTTTGCTGCAGTTGCCTTTAATAAAGTTCCTCTCTCATCAATTTGTAATCCTGCAAATAATAAAACTTCATTAATGTAACCAAGTCTTTCAGTGTGTAGATTCTTATTTCCGATATAGCTTACTGGACTAACAAATGTTGTAATAAATTTCAAAATATTATTTGAGCAATTGTCTTGATTTTGTTTATTAATTAAAGCCTCATATACTCTTGTCCTTTTATTAAGGGTTGGGGCAACATCATTGATTTGACAGTCAGCGAGCATCTTAGATATCTCAGTATTTGAAAGCCCATTAGATGTTTCACCAATAATGTCGCATAACTTTCTTAATATCTCTATCGGAATTTTAGGTATTGCTGCCATTTTTATGCTCTATTGTGAATCAATTATCAATCTCTTCGTTTGCAAGTTAAATTATTGCATGTAACTATTTTGTATCGCTACCAAAAGAAAGGGTATACAGCAAGATTAGGGTAGCTATCCATACTTATGAATGATATTATTTTTTGTATCAGTTATTTGACAATTATTATTGATCAATCAATTTCACGCGACAATCTACAACAATTATGAAAAATCTCAATCGAAACTGAGGTTGTAAACTTGTAAAACTTTACGTTATTATGTCAGTGGAAAAAACGGTGAAATTGACCACCTGATTCCAGTTTAAATTGACCACCATTTCCGGGGCAAACTGACCACTAGATTCCGGAGCAAATTGACCACTGTTTCCGGAGGAAACTGACCACCTAAAATCAGTTACTTTTTTTCATGTCGTTACCCATACTTTCGTTCAAAAAAGGAACGGATTATGGCAAATAAATTAACGGACATGAGTAAAATTAGAAAAGCGATTAAGTTGCATTGCAGCGGGAAAAGTAAGCTGTTTATAAGCCAATATTTATCCTTATCAAGAAATACAGTAAAGAAGTATATTTCCCTTTTTGAAGTTCAGGGGTTGACCATTGAAGAGATCAATCAAAGGACTGACCTTGAGTTGGAAACGTTGTTTTCACACCCTCCGGAAGAGTCCATTAGCCCTCGATTACAAAAGCTATATGAGTTTTTCCCTCATATGGAACGGGAGCTCAAACGGGTTGGCGTCACGGGCCAGTGTATGTGGGAAGAGTACATTAAAAAATATCCCGGGGGTTATCAAAGCTCTCAGTTCCGGGAGTATTACAAACTGTGGAGCCAGAAGGTAAACCCGGTGATGCACATGAACCACAAGGCAGGCGACAAGATGTTTGTTGATTATGCAGGCAAGAAGCTATCTGTGGTTGAAAAAGATACAGGAGAGGTAAGTGAAGTAGAATTTTTTGTTGCTGTTTTAGGAGCAAGCCAATATACCTATGCAGAAGCCACGCCCAGCCAAAAGAAGGAAGATTTTGTTGTATCGGTAGAAAATGCCATGCGTTTTTTTGAAGGCGTTCCGGCAGCCATAGTTCCGGACAATCTAAAGTCAGCGGTGATAAAAAGCAGCCGTTTTGAGCCCACCATCAACGAAACACTGGTAGATCTGGCAGAACATTACGAAACCACTATTCTACCCGCCAGAGCTTATAAACCACGGGACAAATCATTAGTTGAAGGTGCTGTTAAAATATTATACCGCAGGATTTATGCTGCACTGAAGGACGAAACGTTTTTCTCCATCGCGGAACTGAACGATCGCGTTGGCGACCTGTTGGATGCACACAACAACAGAAAGCTCACCGGCCGTCCATACACACGTTTTGAGCTATACAATGACATCGAGAAGGACAAACTGTCGCCACTGCCCATCCAACGCTTTGAGATCAAGTATCAGGCGCAGGCAACGGTCATGCAAAATGGTCATGTGCAGCTTAGTTGTGACAAACATTTTTATAGCGTGCCGTATCAATACATCCGCAAAAAGGTGAAGGTGATGTACACCAGAACAACGGTCGAGATTTACTTTAAATACAATCGGTTGGCTACCCATCCCCGGGACTACGCACTTTACAGCTACACAACCACACCCGAACATTTAGCGAGCACCCATCAATTTGTAACCGATTGGACTGCTCCCCGGTTTATCAATTGGGCAAACAGTATCGACCCGGTTGCCGGGGAATATATCTTTAAAATCATTGAAAGCCGAAACCATCCTGAGCAGGCGTTTAAAAGTTGTATGGGAATACTTTCGTTTGAAAAGAAGGTTGGCAAACAAAGACTTATCAATGCCTGCAAACGTGCTCTTGACTTTGGAACCTATAGTTTTAAAGCCATACAAAACATCCTTGAAAACAACCTGGATATGATTAAGGATGAGACAACAGAAGATCCGGAATTGCCCGAACACAACAACATACGAGGGAAAAACTATTACAAATAAACTTAAAATCAAATTATTATGAATGAATCAACGTTAACGAAAATGAGACAAATGAAGCTTTCCGGAATGCATGGTGCATTTAAAACTGCAGTCGAAACCGGGAAAACAGACCATTACACCATCGATCAGTTTGTGTCCATGATTATTGATGCCGAATGGGACGAGCGCCACAACCGAAAAATAGAGAGACTAATTAGAAATGCCAAGTTCCATTACAAATCAAACATCGAAAGCATCACTTTTGATCAATCACGGAACTTGGAACGCAACCTCATTTTACGACTTGGAGAGTGTGAGTTCGTAGAGAAGAACGAGAACGTTTTAATCACAGGAAGTACTGGTGTGGGTAAAAGTTATTTGGCAACGGCACTGGGTTATCAGGCATGTATCCAGGGATACCGGGTAAATTACTTCAATACATCGAAGCTGTTTTCCAAGTTAAAAATGGCAAAAGCCGATGGCTCATACTTGAAGGAACTAGCGAAAATCGAAAGGCAAGATGTTATTATACTCGATGATTTTGGACTCCAGGCACTCGACAGTCAGAACAGGATAACGCTGTTGGAAATCATTGAAGACAGACACAATAAGGGTTCTATAATCGTTACTTCACAAATACCGGTTCAGGGATGGTATGATATTATTGGAGAAAAAACCATTGCTGATGCGGTATTAGACAGGCTGATTCATCAGGCTCACCGCATCGAATTACATGGAGAATCAATGAGAAAGAAAAAAAGTATCAACAAGGAATAATTTTTACAATTTTGAATATGAATTACGGCATGAAAAAAAGGTAGCTTTTAGATGGCATTTTTAGGTGGTCAATTTAAATCGGCAACGCATGGTCAATTTGAATCGGCACAGGGTGGTCACTTTGACCGGAATTTACAGCATGGGGCAAAGTGCAAAACCGACCATCCTTGTACTTTTTCAAAAACCAGATTACAGCCGCAAAAAAGGAAACGGCGGATTCGGAGAAAAACTCACCCTGCTGGCGTATCCATTCCCTGTTCAGGTTGTACAGTACCGTCCGGGATGATTCAAAGGCATCGATAGGGCTTTCCATCCACTCCGGTGCCAGTGGGTTGCACCTGTAGGATTTTTGAATATTCTCAAAGTTGATCACGTAGAACCGGGTGGATTCTGGCAACTTCCCATTTTTCTTCGCTTTCAGGAAATGGTTGTAAGTAACCAGCGATAAATCCGGATACTTAAAGTCATAGACACACATCGAGAACCCTTTATTCAGGTGTTGCCGAATAAAGGGCAATACTACCGAAAAAGATTTTCCGGAGCCGGGAGTGCCAATCACCATTGTGGCCCGAAACGGATTGACAATGTTGATCCAGCCATTGTGCTCGCTGCCTTTATGCTGGTAAACTGTCGGCAGGTTGACAGAGTACTCGTTCTTCCTTAAAACTTCTTCCTGCGGAAAGCTTTCGTTCTCCACGTTAAAGCGGTCTTTCATCAAATTGACGTTGATCAGTTTGGAGATGTTGTCAAAGCCGATATTCAGTAAAACAAAGCCAAAGAAAGTCAAGGTCAGATAAGATACCGGATAAGATTTGAAAAGGATCAGGCTTCCCCAATACAAAATAAGACCGGCAATCACCTGCCCGACTATGGTAGAAACAGCCAGTTCTCGGTCTTTGTGGGCTTTGGTCCCCACACAGGTAATAGCCAGAAAAACCAAACAAACGGTCTTGGATTTATAAACGTTTACCAGAAATGTCAGGTTTTGCATTTTGGCTACCAATGGATTAAATGCCGGGATGTTTATCCCATGCACTGTAAAGTAACCCAACTGGTTCAGGTACATGGATAAAAACAGTAACAAATAGCTGAAGAACCGAAACCCTTCGTGCAGTTTTTCCAGTTCTCTTCCTTCAGTCATTGACATAGTTTTTGCTTTTAACTTTTCTGAATCCTCCGGATAGAAGGGTTCAGAAAAGCTGTTTCTATTTTCTTTTTACTTTGAGACTAGTTGGATTCCCTGTGATTACTTCAGGGACCTGGCTTTGAGAATATCCTTATTTTTCAGGTTAAATCTGAGTTTTCGCCCTGTGTTGCCCAGTGCCTTTTCATTGAGTTCGATCTTTAGGATACGCTGATCGGGAATGGTCATCTTTTCAATCACAAATACTTCCCGAACCGTGACTTCTCCCGGAATACGTAGTACCTTGTTCCGCTGATACTGCGGAAAAACCTGATATTCCTGCACATTGGTTGCCTTGGCCTTTTTCTTATCGGTGATCCAGAAATTAAAACTTTCCACATCATAAGCCATATTGGTCTTATTGGTGATCTGAAGCTCAAAAAAGAGTGCATCGTTTTTCAGATGAATGGAATTGAGCCGGATTTTGATTCCGTCTTTTTCGGTCTTGCGCTTCCGAAACTTATGCCTGTGTTGATCCAAAACCTGATCGCAAAGGTCTTTCAGAAGATAATCAGGCATCAGCTGCCCCGAAAAGGTCATGGCTTTTTGTGAACCAAAAGTTTCAATCGGGTAAGTGATCGGAGCATCGTTGCCATACTGCAATTCGAAAGAATAAATGTGATCTGCACAAACGACGGTCAAGGAGGTCGGTTTGTCAAAAGGCTGGGTGGCTTTCACCCTGATCAGGTTTGAAAGTTCGGGAACAACTTCGGCCTGGATTATCGAATAATCACCGGCCTGCACATAGTTGACTTTGTCGGGGCAAACCAGATGGCTGGTTTTACTATCGGATATTTTTAGGATATTTTGTGCGTCAACCGAAATCTGGATCAATGCACAAATCAAAATGATTAAAAAGGTTTTCATGGTTATTTGCTTTTGTTGATTAAATAAACGAGGGTATTTTTTTTGATGGTGACTTTTTTGATTCGGATCATTTTTAGCAGGGATTGGGCTGTCCGGTCAGCTGCCTGCATTCCCATATAAGTCAGCGGATTATTGCTCACACCGAACATAGAGGAAGTGTTAGCGCTACTTCCAACCTCTTTGGCAACCTTTCGTGAGGCGTTATCGGGAACATACAATCCCGGCAATCCGTCCAGATCGCAAACAGTGACTTCCACCGGGACAAACTTTTCACCAACCGGAATTTGGAGCACTTCGATCTGAAGGCGTTCGTTGCTGACTTCACAGATGCCATACAAAAAGGTGTTGACAGGGATTTCTACCCCGTTCAACCAGGCTTCTTCCAGAAGCCGCAGCTTCACCCTGTTGCCGGTCAGCACCGTGGTGGTTTCATATACTTCAGCTTCAATAACCGGGACTGCCGTATCTTTGGGCTTAAACCCTGACTTACCCCCTTTCTCCAGGGTAGACCGTTTGTTCTTTTCGGCTTCCAGCTTCTCATTTTTAACTGAGGTTTCCTTTAGCCGGATATTCAATGAATCGTTCTGTTTTGCCAGTCTGCTGTTTTGCCGGAAAACTTTATCCAGTTCTTCAATACCGGTCGGAGCAATTGAAACTGATCCTTTTTTATCTTCTGACTCTTTGTTATCTTTCTCTTTCTGACTTGAGTCGGCATCCTCATTTTGTGATTTCGTTTCAACCTGGCTGTTTTCCAAATCTTCCCTAACCTTCTTTTCCTTTTGCCGGATATGTGCCAACAAATCGGTAGAAACATCGGCATTCAATTCAGGAACCGGGTCGTTCTTATACAGATTCTTCTTTTCGGAAAGTAGCTGTTCTTCGGTCAGAGTTTCCTCTTCCAAGCTTTCCTCATTGGTGGAATCGGTCTCTCCAGCAATGTTGTAATCGTGACTGGTAGCAACTTCCTTTTTCGAAGAATAGTTGTCCATTTTATCGTAGATAGCGACGCTTTTATCAGCATCAGGAAGGGTGTAATTGGCACCCTTTGCCACTTGCTGCTCTTTTTGCTTTTGTTCTTCCTTTTCCTTCTTTTCTCCCCCTCCCAATACATAGAATATCAGAACAATAAAAGGGATCAAAACCAAAGGAAGGAAAAGCAAAGGCTTATTTCTTTTCAGGTATGCTTTCATGTATTTCTTGTTTTAAGATGGTTTCAAACGAGTCAACGGGCATTTCGAATGAGAGGTTTTTTTTTTGTTTCAATGTTTTCGCTATATCCGGATTTCCTTCACTGACCGGTTGAATGGGTTCGTAGGTGATTGCCGGTTTGGGAAAAACAAAGAACGAAATCACATAAATCAGGAACGATGCACCCAGGATGATGGTCCACTTTTTCTTCCGTTTGGCTGGGTCAAGTTTTTGATCCTTCCGGTCCAACCGGTTGATCCATTCATGGAAGCGTATGGCCTCGCTGATTCGGGTCATAAGGTTTTTAGATTGTTTATTTTCAGTATTCATAATCGTCGTTATTAGGATTAAAAGGACTTGCGTTTCATGGTTTCCAAATCTTTATTGTCGGTTATCAGCCAATCTTCGATCATAAACCCGTGCGGGTTATTGTCTGTCCGGGAGATATTCCGGAGCCGTCCGGAAGTTTCCAGGTTTCGGATAGTAATGTTGGATTTACGAACAATCTTCTGTCTGCCGAAAAATCGAAATTGGTAGGGATAAGCTGAAAAGTCGATTTGCACCGAATCGGTTGTCAGGGTCATGCTGATGTCGGAAGCGATGATCTGGTTATAGACGTTGTTTTCCTTGTAGGACTGATACTGTTTCATGGCCGAACCGTCTGCCAGATACAGTGCTTCTCGTGCATTGTTCTCGATGTACTGTTTATCGGGTTCCATCGTAAAAAACAGATCGTGAAAGCGTTTCACATGGTCTTTGGCTTCTGAAGGCCGGTTGTCCGTAATGTCGGCACGAAGGGCCAGTAAAAGGGATTTACCGTTGTCCAGAACATAGATTTTCTGGCGCGAGCGTTCAACCAGTCCGATGGAACGGGTGAAAACAAAAGTGCTGAAGCCGGTCATCAGCAGGCTGATGGCCAAAAGGACATAAACAGTAAAGCGGAACTTGCGCTGTATATCAAAAATCTTGTTCATCTTGATTTTGGATTATTTGAGATTATATAAATTCTGGTTATTTCATTGCCCCTTTGGTGATCATCATCATGGCTGCGGTTTTCACCATCCGTCCCCCGCCGCTTCCGGTTCCTGATGCGCTGACAATCCACGATGCGATTTTGGGCACCATCATCAGGCCAACAATGCCGCAAACCGGAACAACCATATTGGAAACGTAGTACAGTGAGGGTTGGTAGATCATCGAGGATTTGGTGGCAGCAATCTCAGCATCGAGCACATAAATCAGCACTTCCTGAACCAATGAAAGGACAATCATGGCAATGGGCAGATACAGGTTCACATTCACGAACCTGGCAATCCATTGCAGGTAGTTCTCCTGAAAACCGTCGAAGATAGAAACGGCAAATACCAGTGGGCCAAAGATGATCAGCAGCACACAAAAGACCGTTCGCAGAAAGGCGATCAGGTAAACCAGTGCTTCAAAAAAAGATTCCAAAAGCTGCCGGACGCTGTCCATCAAATAAAAATTGATCTGGTGCTGCAAAGCCCTTCCGGAGACTATGTTGTAGGTGGTCAAAAGCAGGTTAACCCCTTTGTCCCACAGTGAGGCTTCTTTTTCTTCGTTTTCCTGAAAAGAAGGCAAATCAACAGCCAGAATCGCATCCTGCTTTTCTTCGAGTTTGGCGGCTACAATGTGCTTTTTGTCGGCATAAATAGCTTCAGAGAGTTTGGTCAGTCCTTTGGTGGGAACCATCAGCAGTTGAACAAAAGGAGCCCAAAAGGTGATGACCAGCACCAGTGCAAAAGGCCGGAGTAAAGGCAGCAGGGAGATGGGATTATCAGCAATCAGCTGTTCATAGATGCGTTTGGAGATGTATAGAAAGGCGGCAATACCACCAATGGCGCGAGCCATATTGACCAGGAGCTGGGCATTGTCCAGGCCTCCGCGGACCAAGACATCGGTAAATTGAAAAAAGCTTTGGGTACTCATTACTTGTAAAAGCATGAATCAAGTTTTAAATGGTTAATGATCAATGGTTAATTGTTAATCCTTCAGGAATGCATAAGACTGAGGCACATTGTTGTTGAAAGCCTGCAGGTGCAAGACCTTTCGGTAGGTATAGTCGGTTTCGCCAATTTGCTTGTCCAGTTCCTGTTTGATCTCGTCAAAGGCTTCCAGCTTTTTGCCGTGATCGGTTATAAACAGGTTGATAGAAATAAACCGGGTAAGCAGTTCATCGGCTTCCTTTTGGTAAGTCTGCCGGAGCCATTTGCAATTGTCCAGCTTGTCCATATTAGCAATGCTAACATATAGCCGGATAAAGCCGGAAGCAATACTATACACATCGGGCAACTCATCGGAATTGGAATCGAAGATCTTCTTTTCAATTTCCCGTTGTATTTCGGTGTTGTTTTTGATTTGCTCAGTTTCTTCATGTCTTTTCTTCATCTGGGATTTTTCCAGCAGCTTGACAGCTATCTTCAAGAAACTTACTTTCAGTTCGCTGGCGTAATCCCCGATGTCATAGGTTGGCACTGATACCACTTCGTAGTAATAATGGGTCGGCCAGAGCCGGATAAACTCATGGGGAACTGGAAAGAGATTGCCTTTGAAAGCAATAAACGTCAGCGGATATTTGCCGTTCATTTCAGGGTAAGTCCCATTCCATGATTTGATGGCAATAATCTGTGCCTGAAGATTTTCCCCGGCAAAAAGCAATACCAAGGCAGTTATCAGGATTAAAAAATGTTTCTTCATTACGGTCTAATTATAGAGGGTGTAGTAAAAGGCGAACTGTTCTATCTGCCCGGTATTAAAGCTTCTCTGATAGGAAGCCCAGGCCAGCTTGTTGTAGAGGTAACAGATGGTCCCGTAATGCTTTTTCACGTCGATATAAATCCCGTTGATGGCATCGTATCGCTGTTTGTCATCCATCATAAACAGATCGTCTTCCACAATGGTGTTCAATATGGAAGTGACCAGCTGGCGGCTGTCGTCCAGCACCAGGTCAAAAGATTCGACAATCACCGCAGCCTGTCGGGTGGTAAAGTTTTCGTCCTGAACCAACAAGGGCAGTTTGGTGGTGTAGATGTAGATGATCTTGTCGAGCATCTCCTTGGTCTGCTTGATACGCTTGTAATCCTTGATCAGGTAGGAAACTTTCTGAAGGCTTTCCAGCTTCTTTTTATCGATACCAACCAGTTCCTGGGTTAACCCTTTGATGTCGCCATTGAGGATTTTGATCAGAACATTGTACCAGTTGATTTCCGAAAGTATCCCTTTTTCCTGTTCCCATAAAGCTTCACGTTGGATTCCTGCCCCTACATCAGATACCGGTGCGGCTGTCTGGGCAAAGGTGTTCCTACTTGAGAGAATGAAGAAAAATGCAATAAACAGAAAGGTTAAAAATGTTGCTTTTGTTCTCATGGTTGTAATTGTTGATGTTTTACATGGATTTGAGGATTTCAACAAAGGATTGATCCTGCCCCTGATCGAGTTTTTTCAGGATCGATTCCTTTTCGCTTTGTTCAGAGGTGTAGCAGTAATATTCGGGTTTGCTGACCTCCAGTGCATAAACCTGTGAGTAGCTCCCGAGCCCGATAAAGACTTCCTTGAGCTTTCTTCCAGATGGTAAGTTTTTGTTAATCGAAAGTATCTGGTCTTTCTGAAACTCGGAGAGTCCAAGGGTGTCGCTGATGCTTTGGAACTTGTTCCGGAATTTGCTCATGTCAAGCAATATCCGGGTATCGGCATTATTGATGATGGCATCGCGGATTACAGGAGAGGAAATCACATCGTCCACTTCCTGAGTCACTACCATCGCTTCCCCAAAGAATTTGCGGATGGTTTTATAGAAATATTTGATGTAACTGGCCATCTGTGGAGTCGCAATTGCTTTCCAGGCCTCCTCAATGCACAGAACCTTACGAACACCCTTTAACCGCCTCATCTTCTGCATGAAAATGTCGATGATAATCAGGGTGGCAACCGGGAAAATCGTTGCGTGGTCCTTTATGTTGTCCAATTCAAAGACAATAAAAGGGCAACGGAAAAACTCATCCGTATTCATCTCCTTATTCAGCAAATAGTCATATTCGCCTCCCCGGTAATATTTGCCCAGGATGAAGAAAAACTCGTTGCTGTTGAATTGGATGGATTGTTCTTTAACAAGATTTGGAATATAGTTTTGGCAGAACTCGTAAAAACCATTGAAAGACCGTTCATTTAAGTCTGATTCAAAAAAGGCTGTCAATGAATGGGCAATAACATCCTTTTCCATCTCGGAAAGGTTTTCCTTATAAATGGTATAGATCACTGACAGTATGGTTTGTTTACGTTCAATGTCCAGTTCTCCTTCCAAAATAAAAGGATTGAACGAAATCGGGTTTTCTGTAGTGAACTCAACCATCATTGCACCTCCAAGGTCTTTAAGTCGTTCGTTCAGATAGATTGTAAGCAGTTCGTAGCTTCGGCCAACATCCAGTAAAACGATGTGGCAGTTTCCGCTTTCAGCATACTGTCTGAGTAAATGGTTGGTGAAAAATGATTTTCCAGAGCCTGATCCGCCAATAATGATCTTATTGCGGTTATGGATCAGGTGTTTGTGCATGGGTTCATCCGAAATGTCAATCTTCACCGGGCACCCTTCCAGCCTATCAGAAAGCCGGATGGTAAAATCAGAAATGCTGTTCTTCAATTCCCCTTCGAAGTTGGTCAAACAGCAAGCCTGTGGAACCTGGGTGATGAACAGTTCGGTTTCAGGTAGCTGCGTGGAGAAAGGTACACAGGAGAAAAACAGCATTGGCAGGTCATGGGTGTGCTGATACGGAAAGCAGTTCATCATGGAGAATGCGGAACTGGTTTCGCTTTTGTGTTGCTTCAAATCTTTCAGGGCTGAATCGAAAAGCATCACATTAAAATGGGTTTTCACGATCTTTTCTCCTGAAGTTTGCACCTGGTACAGAAAGGATTCAATCAGCCCGGCATTGACCTTGTTCTCTGATGAGAATTTCGAAAGGCTGAAGATCTTCTTATAACTTCCTTCCAGAAAGCCTTTGATCTCCTGCTGATCAGGAATGTAGATAAACTGGTTGGTTATGTGTGAAAAAGGCAGATGATAACTTACCGGATAGACCAGCGATACGGGCAGTCCGGTCTGCGGATGTTCCGAGGCGGGCCTGAGTTCTGCAGGGATATGGGAATAATCACATAAGGACAATACTTCCACAAACTGGTCCATCACTTTTAACCGATCCCGAAAATCAATCCCTCCTAAAGCCGGATGGTTCTCGGTAAAATTGAGGCTCAGAAAACGTTCAATAAGCCCCAACGACTTGTCATCACCAATGGCTTCTTCTTTGGAGATGGGTTCACATCCGATACCGTTTTGCTGAAAAATAGCAATCACATTTGAACGCAGTTCGTTGATCTTGTCGTACTGCAATTTTTCCAGATTGCGTTCTTTTCGTGAAAAAATCAAAGCGGATTCGAGGTAGTTTTTCAGAAGCCCTTTATTCAGCAAACTGATGTAAAAACAGCAGTTGTGTTTCAGATATCGTCTTCCGTCAAAGTGCTCCAGGTATGATTCATTCAGGCTTTCCTTTGCTCCGGTTGTTTCTGATTCCGATTCCATTTGATGGAATTCGTTGATCAGGAAAAAATCCTGCTTATGGATAAAACTTCCAGCAGGTAAAAGGTTGATCATCCGCTGGAAAGTATCATGCAGCATATAGAGTTGTTCTGTACTGCATGACAGGACTTCAGCCAACTGAAGACGAAACCCGATGGTCAAATCCAGGTTATTGGAGACATGAACATCACCGTTAAATCCCATTATAGGAAGGATACTTTCAAGATTCTTGATTTTCATTTTTAAGAAATTTGATGGATTCGTCGCTTGCAGCTAATGAATTGAGGCAGTTTCCGCGCAGTCTGTTTCTTTCCCCAGCCTTCCGGACCATACTTCTTCTGGATGGTATTCAGCCGGTAGAGGTAACCGAAAAAAGCAGGGACTCCGATCAGTACTGCCGGGAAAACTCCCGCAAGGATGTAAAGTGCTGAGAACAAAAAGAAAGTAGCAATAATGCCATACAGTGCCCGGAATACCAAAGGGCCGGAAAGCCCTTTGATATACAACCGGGTATCCACCTTTTTGACTGGGTAGCCCTGCATCAGACAAAGAATGCTTTGATCACCACACCCACCAGAATCAGGAACAAACAGGCTCCAAACCAGCCCATGATGGCTTTCTGGGTATCCTGGTCACCACTCTGCCACTTGATATATACACGGACTCCGCCGATCAATCCGACAACCGCTCCAATGGCAATAATCAGGTTCGAGATCGGATCCACGTAGGAACTCACTTCAGCAGTAGCCTGGTCAATACCGGCAGCGGATTGAGCCATGGTCTGGTAAATACTGAGAATGAGCATTGCAACAAGGGCTTCTGCCCGTTTGAAAAAATACTGAACTTTTGTTTTCATGAAACTTTGAGTTTTTAAGAATGAATAATTAAGGATGACTTATGACTGAAACTGGATGTTCTCCAGGATTTTTGGCATTTGCGGATGATTGGGGTTTGTAAAGCATTCGATGGGATAACCGTCGTCTATTCCTGTTTCTTCGTACAAGGAAACAGGTAAGAGAATCGCTTCTGCCAACCGGATTGGGATAAGCTCAGAAGGATAATCCTGTGCAGAGACTGCAATGGGTTGCAAGCCCTCTGAAAGAACTAGAGTTAATTGGTCGTCCTCAAAAAGAGTTTTCCGATTGTTTTTTTTATTGACAAGCGCAATAAGGACAATTGACAGGTACCATAAAATAAGGGCTCCTGCAATGAATTGAACGAATTGCCCCCAACTGATTTGATCGATTCCAAACATATTTTTTAAGTTTTTGGTAGATAAAAAGCGATGGACATTGAGGTTTTTTGGTCAATCCATTCCCTCAAGTCATCGCCGCAAAGGTGAAGTACCGGAATCAGATTATTTATCAAGATGAGTTCAGGTGGGGTGTTTTATATGGTTAAGCAACACATTGATAGTCAATTGCATTTTGATTGGTTTTGTACCGTTTTGATACTGATGGGATTTGTTTAGGCTTTAAATCCCATTTCAAAGCGTATGATTTGATACAATTTGGAGGGTGAAAGATTATTCCAAAAGAGAAAGAAAAAACAGTCAAAAAAAGAAAAAGAAAGCCAATCAAGAGCCGATCGGGGCGGAAATGCAAGGCTGTACCGCTTAATCAGGAAAATTTCTTATTGAAACGGAAAACAAAATGAGAAAAAAAGCGGGACACTTGCCTTGGTCTTGCATTTGTTCCGGCGTTAGGTTGTGTGGAGATTGGCTAAATTAGGCTTGCTTTTTGATTTTGACAAAACTATTAACTGATCAAAAATTTTGAGAGCGGGCGGGCAAAAGGCAAGTGTAGCCCGGAAATGGAATGAAGCTGACGGCAGGGCCGGAATGGAGCCCTGCATCCGGTTTTGTGCAGGGAAAGTGGTTATAGGTAAACCGGGCGGGTGAAATGGAGTTTGGGAGGGGTCAGCGCAGTGGAATGAATCGGGCTACTCTTGCCGTGCGGTACAACCCGGCTTATGAGCTGAACGAGCAAATTGAGCGACCGATTCCGGTGAGGCACGAACGGGATTAGGGAGCGAAAAAGCGAGTGTGGCGAATGTGCCGGAGTACAGGGAAAATACCTGCTAAAAGGAGTTTTAAACCTCAAAATTCATTTAAAACCTAAAAAAACGGGGAAGTGTGGCCCAGACGGGAAAAGTCAATCCAGACATGAAATGGCAGGGATTGAGCTTTATACCGGCGGGCCACTCTTCCATGCTGAATCGAGGCTTGTTCGCGCCCGGCGGAGCCACAGCGCGAACAGGCCGCAGAACCAACTAACCAAACATCGGCTAATATCTGATTTGGTGTTTATCTTTTTATGGCTTTTATCCTAAGCCCGCTTGTCCTTTGTATCACGGTCAAAGGCAACCAGATTAAACATTTCGCGCATCCGGCTCCTGATCCGGTTGCCGTAAATCTCCTCCAACTCTGATGCAGAAAGGTTGGTGGTGATATGTGTTAGCATACGTTTTGAAATAAAAAGATCGTAACGGTTCAGCAATATTTCGGCCATTACGTTGCATTCATTTCCGTAATATTTCGGGGTTTGTTCCAATCCCAAATCATCAAAGCAATACACTTTGGGGATGAAAGGCATGTTGGCATATCTGACAAACGATCCTTTGCTGTACTGGTTAATCACGGAATAACCATCTTTTTCGAACTCAAAACTAATCTCCCGTGTGGGCTTAACCAAAAACTGAGTCTCCCGAGGGCAAAAATAGCTAATGAGCTTTAATAAACTGGTCTTGCCGCATCCGATTGGGCCGCACAAAAGGATACCTTTTCTTAGGTTGATCCCGTGCCTTTCGGCATTTTCCTGATCGCCGATGGCATAAACCAGCAGTTTGTAGATCAGCTCTATATCCGTTGGAACTATCGCAAAGTGGTTCCCGAACAGGATTTTGCCCCGTTCTTCCATCCATTGCAGACTGGTCTGTAAATTGAAATTAAACACTCCGCCGCTATAATTGGCTATCTGTTCATAAGGGTTCAGCGTAATTTTTGTTGACGGTGACACTGTGTTTGCTGGTCCCGACTTGATTGAATTCTCGTTCATCTGTTTTAAAACTTTGGGTATTGTTCATCCACTTCCGGGCAACGGCCTGCCAGGAAATTATTTTTTTCATATCTCCCGTCTTCCAGCCCGAGGACTGGTAGTGGGCGTAAAACTTCTGCGCCTCGCTGCGCGGAAACTGGTTCTGTTCAAAAAATTGTTCGACTTCGGACAAATCCGGAACCTGAAATTTCTCATTCGGAAGATTTTCAGAATTGGTCGTTCGGAATCGTTTTTGTTTTTTTTCGTTTTCATCAACATTTAATTTTTGATTTCCTCTGACTGACTTTTCTTCCTGTTTGTTTGTGTTTAGACTGTTTATAAGAAGTGTATCACTTCCTGTATCACATCCAGTATCAGTTTTGATACTGGCAGCATCTTTTTTTTCACTTGCGGTACTTCTTCCGGTATCAGTTTCAGTATTGGCTGTGATACCGGTATCACTTGCAGTACTGTTTGCTGTATCACTTTTGAGATTGCTGGAAGTACCAGTATTTCTTCCGGTATCATTTGTTGTATCAGATGCAGTATCAGATTTAGTACCGGTATCACTTCCTGTATCGTTTTCGGTACTGCCTGAAATACCGGTATTTCTTCCCGTATCATTACCGGTATCAGCTGAAGTATTCGTTTTGATACCGGTATCGGTTCCTGTATTTCTTGCAATATCAGTTGCAGTATCGAATCTGATACAGGAGACGCGGCTACCTGAGTGGAGGTTGGATGAAGCGTTATACATGATATACCCCCAATCAGACAGCTCTTTCATGCAACGGGCATAGGTATTGGCAGAACCGATCCTAGACAGTTGCATCATTTCACTTCTGGAAATGACAAACCAATCTCCGAACCGTTCAGCATTCCACTGTTGGAACAGGGCAAAATACAGGCTGATGTGATAGGGTGTCATCCGCTGATCTTCTGCCAGTCGGATAAAGAATCCGCTCAGGTGCCTGATGTAGTTCATCTTTTCCCGTCGAAACTGAACCGGGGCACATTCTTGTTGTCTTCCAGGATTTTACGAATGTCTTCTGAATCATAGAAAAGGATTCCGCCCATTTTGGTAAAGGGAATAGTTCCATTTATTCTCATGTTCTGGAGGGTTCCCGGAGAAATACCAAGCATTTTCTTGACTTCGTAGGATTTGAGCCACTTTTTGGAGGGTTGACCATGATGCTCTTTCAGCATCTTTCTGAACTCGGTGAGTAATTCGGTTTTGAATTCCCGAAGATCGTCAGTTGTAATAATTTCTGAAGGCATAGCTTTAAAATTTAAATTGGTACATTTTGAATAGTCCCAAATTTGAAGCCTTCAAAAATCATTTGTTGTCAATACGAGTTCAGGTGGTGTGTTTATTATGGTTGAATATAAAAAAACAAAGAAGTAGTTCTTAAGATAAATCACATGGCGATACAACACAAGCCTGATAAACAATCAGATGTCATATGAAGTATAATAGGGAAATTTTATTCAGACGAGTAGTTGAAGAACCGAAGACACAACGACAGCCAACGGTATTCAATTGGAAAAGGAAGGATATACATGGAGGAAGGGTGGAATTCCTCCGGCGATTTTTATATTATTTCCCGTTTGTTTTTTTTGGTTTCCATTCGCCGCTCATATATCTTTGTGTACAAGCACGGTGGAATGTCCTAAGTTTGTCTAACTCTTCCTGTGGGCAAAGATCTATTTGCAGGATTTGCTCACTCTCGTTTCCTATTCCATGAAATAGAATAAAAGGGCAATTGTCGACTGGGTTTCCAAACGGACAGGCCGAAACAGGAACAACCAGGTCGGCGTTTCTGCGGATTTTTTCAGTGTAAAGATCTGACATAGTTATAGTTTTTGAATTGTAATTTGATGCTTTTACAAAAAAGAGGCGCGAACCATTACCTACTGTCTCAAGGTATCGCCAGACACCTCACCACTAATAAGAATAGCCCACGCCCTTAGCGTGAGCGTTCTCTTATTATTCCTGTGGTGCTTAAAAACTGGCGATTTTTGAGACAAGAATAAAAGCTAACGCTTTTATGTTTTCAATTCAACAGAACCACTGCTCTGTTGACAAACTGTATTTATATTTTACAAATATAGTAAACATACCTTATTGATTGGTTAGAAAAAAAACACATCACTCTCGGGTTATTTTTTTTTAAACTTGTTTTTTTCATCCAGCTTTTGTATCAAAACAGCTTTCAAATAATCCAGGAATTTGGTCTGGTCAATTTTCCGTTGCTGAAGTTCGGAGTAATACTTGTATACGTCTTTTGAAAGGTTGATATTTAGGACCAACCCGATAAATTCGACCAAGTCTTTAATGGTGGCCTTCCCGTGGTTGACTGACTTTGAAAAATACCAGGCATATAAATTTTCGACCAGTTCGATATTCTTTCCCGTCCAGTACAAAGGCGACTTTGGAAGTGCGTTTACACTCAATTCAGAATGCTCCAGCTTCTCTAATTCTCTTTGGATGTAATCGATCAACATTTCGTTGGCCATGATCATTGAAAAGGTATGGTCGTGCCATGTGAAAAAATCCTCGTCCATCAAATGATGACTGCCGCGGAGTTCAAGTGGTATTTCAGTCGTTCCCCGGACAAAGTATTTTTCATCCAAGTGCTTGAATCCACATTTGAAGTACTGGACTTTTACTTGGTGTTCTTCCATATACTCATTGATTTTGTAGAGCCTTTTCTGAAAGTACCTCCTGATAACTGATGAGTCGGCTTTCTGACGTTTACTTTCCAGATCAAAGACCGCCTGATGGTATAATAATTTACTGTAAACAGCCGGTTTAATTTTCTTAAAAAAGTAGATTTCCGACTTTTGATCGGGAAAGCCTTCACTGATAACAAGTTTGCGCATGCGGTCCAATGCAACCTTACATTGACCGATGGCATATTCCATCTGTCCTGGAATATTTTCCGACACTTCTTTCATCCGGGACAGTTCATTATCCAAGTCCAGGATGATTTCACAAAATGTTTCCATAGCTAAAATTTAAACTGTTAATAATTAAGCCTTTAAAAAAGCTTATTAATAAATTTGATCCACCAAAATTCTATAACAGTTCAGTTTTTTCTTTTTCAAAATCGCATTTTGTTACACAGAACCTATGTACGTAACTCTAAGTATTTCAAGTACTAAGTTTAATCCTGGGAGCATCGAAACGCCCCCGGGGACCTTCTTTTTCTTTAAAACCAAGGAATCCTAATTAAACTAAATAATTTATTCATTTGGTATTAACACTACGAGTTGTACTACTTTTATTTTCTCCGATTATATAATGACAAATCAAGTGGCTCTCGTAAACTGATTTTTTCTTTTCTTCACTCATACTATCAATCCATTCTACTTTTTCCTTAAACGAAAGTTGATCTATACCTTTAAAAGGACAATTATCTCTCCTTTCAATGTATGGGCAGCCGTATGCCAAACCATAGAGATTATTTTTAAAAGCCATATGATTGAATTTAGAATGCATAGACATAATCAGAAAATGTTTCTCAAAATTTTATTCGCTTTATTTAGTCAATTCAATATTTGTTTCCTGTTGGGTAGACTTGAGAATTTGCGCAAACGGCCTATCGAATTCTAGCTTCGCTACCAGAACAGAATTAGCCATCTCATTTACAGGTAGATTTCTTAATCTAAGGTATGGCTGTTGTGAAGCATGATCGCTGGGACATAAATTTACAGTGCAGTCAATCGGCTTACCTGTGTTTAAAAGCGTTGCTTTTACCGGAAGAACATTGATTGGCTTCAATTTAAGCCCGTTCCCAACTGGAACTTTATTCAGATGAATGTAGAGTGTTCGATCATGTTTGGTCGCTAGAACTCCCGGAGCACTTATTATTTTTGAATCGACCTGTAGGTTTTGAAACGATTCATCCACCGATTTTTTCCATTTTCCGATACGTTTCAAAATGGTAATTGCTTCTTTCGGAATTACTCCTTCTCCAGTTGGACCAACATTCAGCAAATAATTGGCATCCCTAGCCAAGTAGCTGTCCAAACTGCTGATCAGATGTCGATCAGAATAATAATCTTCATCGGTTTTATACCCCCAACTTTCCATACCAACTGACTGGCAAGCTTCAACTGGCCTCTGGAATTCGTTTAATGTAGATGCCCCTAGATCGAAATCACGCTCGGGAGTACCAAAATCGCCTTCATCAAATCCTCGGTTATTAATCATGGCTTTGGGTTGGAGTTTCCGGATCAAGGCATTGATCGAAGGATCTCTGTACTCAGAAACATTCATATCCCACCAAAATCCATGTATTTCGCCATAGTTGGTGCAAAGTTCTCGTACCTGTTCTTTCAGGAATACCAAGTATTTGTTCCAATTAGGAGAATCCTGCGACTGAAGTTGAAGTTCATGATGGCGTCCTTGATTTGGATAGTTGGGATGGTTCCAATCGACTATTGAATAATACAGACACAGCGGGATTTCCCGTTTGTGACAGGCTTCTGACAGCATACCAATAATATCTTTTTTGTATGGGGTATTCATTGTATTAAATGTCGTTTGTTTAGTATCCCACAAACAAAAACCGTCATGATGTTTGGTCGTAATGATGATGTATTTCATTCCTGCGTCTTCCACCAAATCGAGCCACTCTTCAGGATTAAATTTCTTTGGATTCCACTGATTCGCAAGTTTTATGTATTCATCCCTGGAAACTCTTGCCCGCCATTGATGTTGTTCGTGCCACCCGGGAATGGAATATACCCCCCAATGCACAAACATGCCATACCTTCGTTCAAAAAACCAGTCGCGGCCATCGCCGAAACGTGGAATGCCATTTATTCCTTTATTAGGATTCTCTAAAAAATTGTTTTCTCCTGAAACATGGGCACTTGCCCATTGCGCAAAAAACGGCATTGCAGCAATTGCTGCGGCTGATTTTAAAAGGTCTCGGCGTTTCATTGTCGTTAATATTATGATTTTTAGGGTCGAATGGAACTCAATTCAAAGACTGGAAAATCAATCTATTATATTATTTCAAATCAATTTTTACAACTGTATCATATTTAACTGGTTTCTCTGTTGAGCTACCCAATGTGATAAAGAAATTACCAGTTTCAGTGTTTCCCCACCATGTATTCTGATAGGGTAACTCGGCACCTGATTTCAGCAGATATACATTTTTTACATTTTCAGAATTAACTCCCTTAGCATTCAATTGTCCAAGATTTGGGTATAACCAATGTGCATAAATTGTTTTGCCCTTTTGCGTATATCGTCCCCAGTCAGGCTTAGGCAAATTGCTGATGCCGCAGCCAAATATACTTTCGCCGTTTTTGTCTATCCATTTGCCTACTTCAGTCAGAATCGCAACACTTACTTCCGGAATAGTTCCACGGGCATCAGGCCCAATATTCAGCAACAGATTGCCATTTTTGCTTACACAATTCACCAAACTATGGATGATGAGTTCAGGTGATTTCCAATTATGGTCCTGTTCTGTATAACCCCAGCCACCATTAAGTGTCAGACAGGTTTCCCATGGAACGGGATTGCCGTATTTATCCACAAGTGGAACATCAGGAATGCCTTGTTCAGGAGTTTCAAAATCGCCCAAAGTTTTCACCATCCGCTGTTTGGATGAAGAACCGTCATGCGTTGCAAGCCTATTATCTAAGATGATTTCAGGCTGATACTTCCGAACCATGTCTACCAGTTCTTTCGCTTTCCATTTCTCACCACTGTATTCGTCGAACGAATAATCGAACCACATAATATCAATTTTTCCGTAATTTTTCACGAGTTCTTCTACTTGACAGTGCATATATTTGAGGTAATTGGCCCAGTTAAAATTTCGTTTGGCATATTCCTTATCACTGCGTTGAGGATGGTTACCCACATTCGGATAATCGGGATGGTGCCAGTCGATTATGGAATAATAAATGCCAACTTTTATCCCTTCAGCTCGAAAAGCTTCAAGAAACTCACGAACCAAATCACGACCACCAAATCGGGTACTCAGTTTGTATTCGGTTAACTTGCTGTCAAACAAACAAAAGCCATCGTGATGTTTAGCGGTAAGAACAGCATATTTCATTCCTGCTGCTTTCGCAGTTTTTGCCCATGCTTTGGCATCGAAGTCTATCGGATTAAAGTCATCGATGTATTTCTGATATTGTTCTGTAGTCAATCGTTCATTCGATTTTACCCATTCTCCGCGTGCCGGAACTGCATAAGCACCAAAATGGATAAACATACCAAAACGGGAGTTCCTCCACCACTCGGTACGTTTCATTATCTGCTCATAATTCGCTTTATATTCCTTTGAAGGAGCTTCCTGTGCAGAAAGTCCTTTTATGACGGCCATGCTGGCAATCATTATAATCCAAATAGTTTTTTTCATAAAAAATATTTTAAAGTTTTTAATTCACAACGTTAATTGTATTTGCCTTTTTAAGTCATTTTATGCAAATCACTTGTGTATGTTTGATAAAATTCCATTAATTGTACATCATCTTTTACTCATTAGAGTAGGGGAACTTTGGATTATCTGAATTTTCCATCGCCTTTTTTGTAAGAACAAATTGACTGATAAACAAATACCTTATACTTTAACCTCAAATCCTATAAGTGCATAATAGATTTTATCTATTGTTTTAATTAATTAGAAATCAATAAGTTTAATCTATTTCAAGCATGATTATTTTCTTTGAAGCATAGATGTTTTAGCTTTCTCAAGACTGAAAGTATGGAATACAGGTTTATTCGTCCGGGAAACATCCTCAATTAATTCTGGTATTTTCTTTTCAATTTCAGCCTGTGCATTTTTATTGGAAATGTATGATCCGAATCTCCACTTATAGTACTCATAATTGTTAGCTGTCTTTCGTTTTTGTTCCAGATCCTCGTTCAGAAAAATCTCTTTTCTTTCCAGTGAAGCATTTTTCAGGGAATCCGGTAAATTGCAGATTTCAACAGTTACAATATTCCGGTAAATGGCTTGTGTATTCCTGTATTCAGTGTAGAGGGCCATTATCTTCACAGACTGAAGATATTGCGGGGTATTTTCTATAAGGGCCAGATTAATCCCTTTCCTCAATTCCATAGAAGTATAGGTCCCGATCTGAAGTCCATCGATAGATAGCTGATATTCTCCATACGGAATGTCTGCAACCTGAAGCACCTCCTGGTTAAAACGATCGGTGAAAGGAACAAGGTCTAGAGCAGGTTTGGCATCCTGTTCCACTGGGAATGGCAAACTCCCTTCCTTCACCTCAAATTCAATTTTTCCTTTCCTGAAAACGATATTCCGGATTGAACAGTTGTCGCTATGCCTGTTGCTTTTTTTCACCCGCTTCCCGATCACCATCTTCGAAACATATTCATCAGCGCCTGTCGATTTCAAAAACTCATAGGCCATAACCAGGTGACCTGGTGCACCGGGATGAACCCGATCCTTACCGACAATGGTTGCAGTAGAGTCTTTTTTATGGATGGTTCGGTTGACTTCAGTTAAGATGGTCCAGTAATCGACCACCGGCAAATTATACTTATCAGCCAAAACCTGAGTAAAATCGGCACATTGTTTCAATGCATCATTTACCCCGAACAGATTCTCCGCAGCCAATTTGCTGGTCTGGTCGTAAATGGAAGGTTTTTGAATGATAAGTCTCCGGCCATCTTTGGTTAATTCCTGAATAATAATTTCCAGGTTTTTCAGGTAAAGTGCCAGAGCTTCCTCTTTTTTTTGTGCAATCCCTGCTTCGTTCTGCCTGGATTTGGCATATAAATCGCGGTTGACATCGTTCATTCCGATCATCAGTACCGACCAGGTGGGATTGTTAACCAAAATATCCCCTTTCATCCGGTTGATGACTCCTTGCGTTACATCTCCTGAAATGCCACAATTGATAAAAACAATCCTGCGTTCAGGGTAACGGGTCGCATAATAGAGGTTGACGAAATTATAAAACTGCGCATTGTTGGTAATGCTGTTCCCCACAAAACAAACCCGGTCTCCATCTTTAAAAACAGGGGTATGGAGGTTCTGCGAAAATACCTTTTGACTTACTAACGTCAAAAATAACACACTAATAGTAAGATAGATAATTCCGGATTTCAGAAGTTTCACAGTTAAAAAACGGTGAGGCATAAAAAGTATTTGGTTCATTTCACGATCAGTTTTAGAATTTCATTGCTGATTCGTTCGGCAAGTCTCTCATAACCTTCATTGTTATAATGAACATTGCCTTTCGAACCACTGTATTTCTCCAACTCCGGTTCCATCAAGCTGTACAGGTCGATGACCGTGATCCCGTTTTCATCCATGATTTTACGGGCAATCCGGTTCCGGTCTATGACCACCTGGTTTTTGACAGGATCCAGTTTCTGCCCAAGTTCTACGGATGGATATGGGGTTGTAAGTGAGTAGATTAAAACGCAATTTTTGGATTTTTTTGCTTTCAGAAATTCCACATACTTTCTCAGGCCTTCTTCGTATTGTTCGTTGGTAAGATGCCAGCCATGAAGTCCGTTGTTAAAATGGATAACTGCATGGTGGTAATTGCCCATGGCCATTTGGGTTTCCCGGAATAAGGCCGGATCTTCAATACTCCTGGAGGTAGCATACCGGTCACAGTTCGCTTTTCCTGCCAAGTTGGTTGAAACGGCTGAATAATACCCTCTTGAAATGGAGTTCCCGATAAATAATATACGGGGGTTCGTGGTATCACCTTCGTGGCCCCACCAGAAATCGCTCCATTCGGTCTCTTCACGGGTAACTTTCTGTGAAATGCATCCTACTAAGAAAATTAGTAATATTGGAAGTGTTATAAGAATTTTATGCTTCATTGGTCTGACGTTTTTTAATTTAAAATCCGGAATATTATATATTCATTTTACTTCAACCTTCAATTTATCAACTTTGATTCGGTACTGGTCAAGTACTTCCCGAAATGGTGGGAATGGACAATGCTGTGCCTTATCATCCCGGTAAAGCGTCGGGCAACATATGTGATCGGCTTTGAGTTTCCTCCAATCCTTCCAACGCTGATCATAAGCAATAATGGAAGCCTGCATCGATTCGGTATCTAGCGGTTTTTTGTTAATTTCAGATTCCGCAGCAAGTAATTGCATCTTCCATATCTGTTCAAAAATCTGAGACTTGATGCGTCCATAAGTGCAGGATACTTCAAGAAATTCTTGATCTGTCTGATTCGGCAGGTGAATCGTCCGGGCTATTTCTTCAATTGACCGCCACATTTTGACCGCATCAGCTTTCTCTTCTAATACCTCTTTGGTCTTGCCCGCGATGACGACCATACTTAAATCGATTGCCGTTAAATACTCGTCACGGCACCACCATTCACTCACATGAGCATAAACAGAGGCTTGTCCGTGCATAACAGCCGATGCAGAGAGTAAACAAAGTTTACGCAATTTTTTTAGTTCATCTCCATCAATCCCGAAACGGGAACGAGCCGCTTCATTAAACAAATCCTCCTCCGAGCGCCATGGCTCGCGGGCAAAACGAGTGAACACCTGAATATTAAGATCAACCCAAAGCTCGTTATTGATATAGGGTCCAGCCCAACCATCTCCTCTTGCCCATGTCCAAATCCCAACGACCTGTGGACATTTCAATAAGTCTCGCAAACATTTGGCCGGGCCGGTATTTTTAATCCAGGCAAATTCTTCCCATCCGTCAATAACACCCTGTCCAATATAATAGGGATGAGCATTTTTCCCATATAATCCTGCTGGATTGCACGAAATTTCAACGATCTGCTGATGTTTTCCGATTCTCAGGCAAGGGTTAAACGGATTGAGGCGTATAAAATCGGACTGTACATGCTTGATAGAGAATATCAGATTGGGATGCGGCTCTATGGCATTCGTAACTTTAAGATAATAATCAGGGTTTGTATGGAAATGACCAAAGTCCCACGTACGATAGAAAAGTTTCTTGTTCCGTTTCACGCAAATCTCATCTCGAAGTATATTTATTAATGCAATTTGCTCTTCCGGATTTTCCGCAGGACTTCCGCCGGCATAATCCGGAAACTCCTGTAGGTACGTTTCTCCATACCGTGTAGTCAAACCGTCCAGGTCAGGGAATCTTTTGAAAATTTCAAATATTTGCGCACGCAACACTTCCTCTGTCCGCTTTTGAAGAATACTGGCCTGTAGCTTGGTGCCTCCAAGCACATTTTTATCAGTAACCTTCCCCTCGGGTGCCATCTCCTTGCCATATTTTTCCTGAAGCGACTTTGGAACGACTAATAAATCCGTGAATGGATAGATTGGCATACCAACTTCCTTTGCATGGCGTATCTCTAGATCCAGTTTTTGGGCATAGGCCTCTGCCTCCGCGCTTACTTTTGAACCCTTCGGCATTAGTTCCGGATCGAACGAATCGTATGTAATAGCACAAGGTAGAAATATTCGCGGTACCTGACCATTAAATCCTTGATCCTTAAGATAGGAAGGGCCATTATACTTTGTAACGAAAGGTGGTTCACCGGGATTGTGATGAACCATATTGAGATTGTACTGAAATGCAACACTCCGATTTTGCCTGGTATTTATGGAAATGTCCTGCATTTCATTGGATTTGACAGGTTGAAATTTTTCTGGAGTACTGTTCTTTTTTTGCATCGATATCATTTCATCCTCCTTACTCACTTGTCCGTATCCGGAAATAACAAGCAAAAACAACAGTAATCCCACAATTGCCTTTTCTTTCATGATTTTAATAGTTATTATAATTTTTTATATCTAAGTTAACTGGCGAAAGCCCCGTCATTTTTACTTCTCCCAATAATGCAGCTATCACTGCAGCATGCATTACAGGAGTGTTGGAATAAGCATTAATGCAGGTATTTACCCTTTCGAAATATTCATTGGTCAGATAGGGACTGCCAAAGTTTACTAAAATAATTTTTTCCTTTGGCATGGCATTTACTGCCCAAGCCGATTGAGCTTCATCGTCGTACAATTGCAACGGGCCAAAAGGCGTGTGTGGTGTACGGGCAACAGCTACGATAATTCGATCGTATTTTTGAGGTGCATCATCAGCCCAGCCTTGAGTTTCATATAAAATATTGTGTCTGAAATCTACCTGAAATCCTTTGTCCCTTAATTGTTGAGCGAAATTCTCCAACTGCTTCAGATGTTCGTCACCCCCTTTGCGGGAAATCGGAGTGACACCAATAACCAAAATATTTTTATCTATGGTTGGATTTAGCGGTAATGCGTTTTTTGTATAGCGAACCAGCGTGACTGCTTTTTCACAAATTTTTTTTGAGGTTTTGAGTGCTTCATTTTTTTCGCTGGATGATATTTCCTTTATCAACTCGCTGGTTTTATCGAGTAAGCCAAAGCGTTCTTTTAAAGTCCAAACTCGCTGTACGGCATCGTCTAAACGTTCCATTGGAATTTCACCGCGTATTATTCTGGCTTCCAAGGTGTCCATAAATGCATAGGATGGCCAAAGCAGGACATCAACTCCGGCCAGAAAGCTCTGGATTTCGCCTTCGAGTTCGTTTTCGTACCATCCTCTAAAACCTCCCATCACCATGGCATCGGAAACGATCGCACCCCGGAAACCAAGTTCACCTTTTAACAGCCCGGTCAATAATTCTTTTGATAAGGAGGCAGGCAGGCACATTCCGTTCGTTTTTTCCTTCTGGTAGGCTGGTAAGGTGATGTGACCAGGCATAATACAGGCCACACCGCTATCGATCAAAGCTTTGAATACTTTTCCATGTTTTTCTTTCCAAGCTGGTAATGACAGCGAATTGCATGAAGTTAACAGATGTTGGTCACGAAAATCGACACCATCACCAGGAAAGTGTTTGATTGTAGCTGCTACGCCATTTTGCTGCAACCCTCTGATTTGCTGACTAAGCAATTTGATGGCTTTATCCGGATCGTCGGAGATACTTCGGACATTGGTTATCGGATTAAATGGATTGAGGTTCAGATCGGCTACCGGATGCAACACCCATTTCACACCCACGGAACGACATTCCTGAGCGATGGCTTTTCCATAGTCATAAGCCAATTCGGGCGAATTGGCTGCTCCAAGCGATATTTCATTTGGAAATGATGTCATCCCGTCAATATCTACCCCACTTTCGTAATCTTCCTGAAAAATCAAGGGTAGATTGCTAACTTCCTGATATTCTTTGCATGAGTTCCGAATATGATTTAAACGATCTTCATACTTTACATTTTCGTACAACTTCCATCCCATAAAATAACCCGATATAGGATAATTTTCGAAATACGTTTTTAGAGATCCTTTGCCCAGCTCTAATTCCTTTTTCCGGTCGGGGAGCATTAGCATGGTTTGACCTATTTTCTGCCGAAGCGTAAAGGTTTTCCAACTTGTATCTTTTAATTGATAAAATTCAGGTTTCGCTGGTTTTACAAATACTTTTTCCTTCGTTTTATTCAGTTGACAACCAGCTAAAAAAAAAATAATGCAGTAAAATATCAATTGTCTGATCATATGATTCTTGTTTCGGTATGTTTAATAGAATTCCACGTTCGAAATAACAGGGCAGGCTTTTGAATCAGCAATTACAACCCGAACCTTTTGAGTTTCAACCAGATTGATGCGAAGAATGCGTTTGTATCCAATAGTGGTTCCTTTTGATACTTCCAGCCAGTTGCCGTCTTTTTCAATTTCTACAGAAAAACTTTTTACACGCTGTCCGAGTTTAATGTATTCCTGAACAAGCACATAACTGATCAACTTCTTTTCCCCCAAATCAATCTCCAAGGTGCCTGTTTTCTCCTGATCGTTGGTTGCCCAGTAGGTTTCCTTGTTTCCGTCAGTGGTCATTTCAGCACCATAGACTAACAAATTGCCACGAACGGTTGAGGCTTTGACTGGTTTGTTTAGAGCCACATTGGTTTTGAACCTCTCATCGATCAATTTTTTCCAGCCAAGCAAAGAAGCAACGTCAATTTCGTTGATTAGCCCACGCCTGTCAGGAGGAATATTCAGGATCAGGTTAGCACCGCGACCGACCGAATTGAGGTAAATGTCGAAAAGCTGTTCCGGGGTTTTAACCAGTGAATCTTCCCTGGAATGATAAAACCATCCCGGACGGATTGAAACATCCACTTCGGCAGGAGCCCATTGTTTCCCTTTCTCATCGCCATGATTCAAATAAGTAATTTGCTCTTTCTCATTCATCTTGTAAAAAGTGGAATCGTAATTGAATGAACACCAATTCGGTTCGCCTGCATAACCGCGCTCATTACCGCACCAGCGAATATCTCCTCCATCTCCAAAGAAAATCACATTGGGTTCTATGCTGCGAACCATTTTCATCGTAGTTGGCCAACCGTAATAGGTTTTGCCATCGATTTTTCGTTTTTCTTTTGCTCCGCCATAATAGCCGTCTCCCCCATTGGCCCCGTCGAACCACATTTCGAATACAGGTGAATGTGCAGCAAAAAGCTCTTTTAGCTGGTTGCGATAGTATTCAACATACGAAGGTGAGCCATAATCGGTGCGATTTCGGTCCCAGGGCGACATGTAAACACCGAATTTCAGCCCGTCAATACGACAGGCTTTTTCCACCTCGTCTACTACGTTGCCTTTGCCTCCTTTGTACGGACTATTTTTTACCGAATGTTCGGTATACTGGCTTGGCCACAAACAAAAACCATCGTGATGTTTACAGGTCAAAACCAAGCCTTTTAATCCGGCAGCTTTAATCGTTTTGGTCCACTGTGTAACATCCATGGCGGTCGGGTTAAAAGCAGATTCGCTCTCATCGCCAAATCCCCATTCTTTATCGGTGAAGGTATTGGTTGTAAAATGCACAAAAGCATATTGTTCTATTCCATGCCAAGCCAACTGGCGGTCGGTGGGAATTGGAAGAATAGGTTCCGGAGGGTTTATTTTTTTTTTGCAGGACGCTGTTATAAATACAAATGCCATCAAGACAAACATCATTAAGGAAGAAGTTTTTTTCATGAAAGTTTAGCTGTGTTATATATTATGCTTTATAATGATGATTTGGTTGTCGTATTGTCACAATCAAACACATATCCTATTGGGTTAGGATTAACCCAAATACACAATAATGGATTTATTATCAATTGATTGTAAGAAATAAGGAGAAAGATAGTTTTCCCCCTATTTCTTAAAGAAACAACAAATGAATAAATTTGAACTTCTATACTCATTTATCGCTTAGCACAATACAGCGTTTAATAAATGAACAAAGGTTCTTATTTATAACTGTTGTTTAAATTTTTTTCGACAACCGGGACCGGCCATACAAATCCTTTATCGGTATATGGAACTGTACCGGCTCCCCGTTCACCGTTGGCAATGTTAACCTTTAATCCTCTCAGGTAATCAATCCGGTCGCCTTCACAAAACATTTCAATCAACCGTTCATCACCGATCATTTGCTCTGTAATATTACTCTCTGTGACGAAGTTTGATGATGCTTCATAAGCCTGACCAGCTATCTGTGCATTCCAGGCACGTTTCCTGACCACATTTAAATCGTTGGCAGCACTTTTCTTATCTCCAACCTTAAATGAACAAATTGCACGGGTCAGATACATTTCGGCGAGCCTTATCTGGGGAACATTGGTATATCCTATCCCCGGCCCCCTGTAATACTTATTAGCGACAATAGTACGCCAGGTCAGGTTTATCCGTGTTTCATAGTATCGTCCTGCTATTCGTTGTTCCTTAGGTATATTTGCAGGCTCCCTGACAAACATTAACTGAGAAAACCGTTTGTCCCTTCTTGCAGCCATATTTATTGAAGTATCATTTTTGGCATCATTCATCCACCCAATCCGTTTTAGTGTTGCATAATCCATATGGGTGGCTACCCAGCCACATGGAGTTGCCTGAAACATATGGCTAAAGGTGGTCGCATGTAAGTTCTGCTTGCCATAAGTTTTATCGTAAGATGGAATATACATGATCACTTCCTTACCCCGGGCCAGCGTGCTTTTATTAAAAGCCGCGATAGGCTCTTCACTCAGGTCGAAATCCCCTCCGTTTTGATCAATAACAAAACTGGCATATTCTTTTGCTTTAGGGTAATTGCCCATTACAAGACAGGAACGCGCTAACATGGCGGCAGCCGCAAATTTATTGGCCCGGCCAGCCTGGTACGAAGCATGCATTTTGCCTGCGACATACCGTTCAGGCAAAAGTTCATAAGCTTTTTGAAAATCAGCAAGAATCTGATCCCATATTTCCTGTACCGTTCCTATTTTAGGATTTGAGGCATCCTCATAAGAACTTGCTTTTGTTGTCCGCAAAGGAATCTGTTTGGTATCGTTAGCTCCGCCTGGTACATAGGCATCACAAAAAAGAGTTGCGTTCATATAATAGGAGAATCCTCTTAAAAAGTAAAGTTCGCCCACAATCCTGTCAAGATTATACTTTTTGTCGTCCGCACTCATTTTAGGGAAAGGTTCACCTCCTTTTTCTTCTACAAATCGAAGCGCATCGTTTACAGAGGAAATAACCTGGAATGATTTAGTGAATGTGTCATCCGTAAATTGCTTGTTGTTTTCGGTATCGCGGTACCATCCCCATGCATTATCCCCCGGGGTTGACCAAGCTACGTCATCAGCAACGGCATTTTTATACAAATACCAATAGTTAAAAATATTTCCCCAATCTCCCCACGCAAAAAGCCAGGAACTTGGGCCGATCACGGCCCTGTCAAATTCATCCAATTTAGTCCATGGGCTTTGAACGGGCCTTTCAAGTTCAAAAAATTCCCTGTTTTCACATGCTGTACCCAGCATCAGGAAAAGGCAAGCCAGTATTATAACTTTTTTCATGTCGATTAATTTTTAAAATTTAATAGATGCTCCCATACTTGCAGAGAATAGTTGTGGTAAGTCCCATTGGTTAACCAACCCTTGTCCTTCAGGATCCCATCCGGGGTATTTGGTTAGCGTATATAGGTTTTCTATAGTAGCGTAAATTCTGAACGCTTTGAATAGCTTCTTACTGCCGGATAAATTAGGCAGCGTATATCCCATATTTATGGACTTCAATTTCACGAAGTCACCTTTAAACAGAAATTGATCGGTCCAGACACGTTGGTCTCCTAACCCCAAAATAGTGCCATCTTCCATTTTCACATTGTTCTTCCAGGTCAGGCGTTGGTACTTAGCTACATCTCCCGGCTTTTTCCAATAATTCTGATAAACATCTAATAGTTGCTCACCATCAGTAACTTGCACCGTAATATCTCTCATAAAGCGATCTAAAATATAATTTCCGGCAGAAAACGTAACCAAAACACTCAGGTCGAATGCCTTATAAGTAAATTTGTTGGTAATACCCCCATAATATTTAGGTATCCCGTTTTTCCCTTTCAGATGGAACATATTTGAATTGGTATTAGCGCTGTTGGCTATCAATAGAATGTCTTTTCCCTCAGCATCCTTCAGCCGTCTTGTTTCACCCGATTGCTTATAATACTCTTTGTCGAGTGCGTAAATCTGGTTTATGCCCGTTTGCGGATCGACACCTGCAAAATCAGCAAGGTAATAGTCTCGTACTGCATACCCAACTTTTGTAATGTATGGAATTCCTGGCATGCCAGTGCCCGCTTGATCTACTTGTGGAGTCAACCTTTTTACTTCGTTATGGTTATACGCGATATTTAACATGGTTTGCCATTTCAGCTTTCCTGATATCAGATTGGAAGTAGATACCGAAAACTCAATACCTGAATTTTCAAGATCACCTATATTTCCGTAAATAGAACCAATTCCCGATGATGGTGGTAAGGCGCTCGCCAAAAGAAGGTCACGCACATATTTATTGTAATAAGCAAGAGAACCGTCAATACGGTGGTTGAAAAAACCGAAATCAAGGCCCAGATCCAGGTTATTGGTAGTCTCCCATGTCAGGTTGGTAACCCCAATCGA
This sequence comes from Prolixibacteraceae bacterium, assembly GCA_963676375.2. Lineage (GTDB taxonomy): Bacteria > Bacteroidota > Bacteroidia > Bacteroidales > Prolixibacteraceae > Aquipluma. The sequence continues at coordinate 2,377 of CAXXPT010000012.1, read as the reverse complement.
ATTGATCAAAGTGCCATTGGTCCCGAATATATCCGTACTGCCGTAGGAAAGGTTGCCTTGGTAGCCTGACACATCCAGGTTTCCCGGGATACTTGCGTTCCCTGTCTGCCCAAAACTTCCTCTCAGCTTTAAGAAATGATCCTTCCCGAACCCTCCCATAAACGGTTCTTCAGAAAGAATCCACCCTGCTGAGAACGCTATAAAACTACCCCATCTATAGTCAGGTGTAAAAACTGAAGACCCATCCCGCCGGATGCTGATACCAGCAAGATATTTATCTTTGAATTTATAATTGGCACGCCCAAAATAGGCCAACAGGTAACGTTCGCCGCCCAGTCCGGAATACATGCCAACCGGCTTGGCAGGGCTCCCCAATTGCTTGTAAATACCGACCAGATTCTCCCCTTCCATGCTTCGGTACCAGTTGCTGCCCCGCTGAAATTCTGTACCTCCTACTAAATTGAGGTTATGATCGCCGATTGCTTTGTTGTACGTCAGGAAAAAATTATAATTAAAGGTGCGGGATGTTGAGGCATTATCCTGTGCCAGGGATCCATTCCAACGGATAACATCGGATACCCAAAAATTTCTGTTGGCTTGCAAAAAGTCTATCGATGCCTCAGTCCTGGCAGAAAGCCCGCTGATAAACGGGAAAGTATATTCTCCATACACATTGGCTAAAACGCGGTACATATCCAGGCTTTCAACCATATTTGCCAGATCGCTGGTAGCAACAGGGTTTCCCGAATAAGGATTATGGTATAAAAGCGGATTGGACAAACTGTAAACCGGTTCAAAAGGAACAGTTCTATTGTTGACGTAAGAAAATCCTCCCCGGGTACCACTTTTATTTCCATCCTGAGCATCTGTTCCGTCATTCTTGCCACGGTTGCCCTTGGATAAAGATAAATTGATTTTTGTACCAATTTCGAGTGAGTTGGTCGGTTTAATATCAATATTGGCCCGCACCCCGTAACGTTCAAGATCTTCATTGGTCATAACGCTTTTATCATTCCTGTAATTTCCTGACACGTAATATCGGGCTGCTTTATCGCCTCCAACAACAGAGAAATTAACATTTTGAAAACTCCCCTTTTGCATGGTTTCTTTCTGCCAGTCGGTATTGATAGACTCTGCTTGTTCCCGTGTGAGTAATTCTTTTGCATATGGTTTGTTTGCATAATAATCGGTCATTTCAAATTTCCCCAATCCGTAAGCCTGCTTCGACTCATCCTTCATTTGAAACCATTGTTTTGTATTAATAAATTCGACCTTTTGAAAAGGTAAATCGGAAATCCCGGAGCTGTAATCAATATTGACGGAGGCTTTACCAGTTCCACCTGATTTTGTGGTAACCATAACTACCCCGTTTGAACCCCTTGAACCATAGATAGAGGTAGCTGCGGCATCTTTAAGAATCTGTATCGACTCTATATCTGCCTGGTTGATCAATGCCATGGGAGATTGTGCAGCGGAATTGTTGTTGCCAATGGTTATATCTGTAATAATAGGCACTCCATCAATGATCCAAAGCGGGCTCGTTCCTGCGCTGATGGAGCTCAGTCCCCTGACTTTAATATCTACCGATGCCCCTAATCTTCCGGAAGAAGACTGCACACTGACCCCTGCGGCCTGGCCCTGTAACAGGGAATTAAAATTTGTTGAACCAATTGTTGTTCCGATTATATCTGCCTTTACCGTTGCAATGCTACCGATCACATCTCTTTTTTTCTGGGTTCCATAACCAACGGCCACCACTTCTTCAAGTCCAATAGTTTCTTCTTCAAGCGTAACATTAATATTGGTTTTACTGCCAATAGTTACTTCCTGAGTCTTCATTCCTACAAAAGAAAACTGTAAAGTTGCATTTGAAGGGATATTCGAAAGTGAATAATTTCCGTTGGTATCAGTAATGGTGCCGGTAGTTGTACCTTTTACCACAACGGAAACACCAGGTAAGGAACCACCTACAGAATCAGAGACTTTGCCAGCAATGGATTTTTGCTGCTGGAAAGCATTGTCCATATTATTTTTCTCATTGCTTGGAAAAATAATAATGTTCCGGTCAACAAGCTTATAGGTTAGATCGGTTCTGCCAAGAAGATCAGAGACTAACTCCAAGATATTCTTATTCCTAACATCGATAGATTTTCTTTCTACATCACGAATTTGTTCGTTTTGGTAGAAAAATCGATACTCAGATTGAGTCTCAATCTTGCTGAAAATTTCACTTAATGTGCCATTTTCAACTTTAACAGAAACTTTTGAATTTTGGGAATACAATGATGCAGAGACATCAAGTACCAAAATAAGAACCAAAAAGGCTGTAAGTTTCATAACTCGTAATAATTTTGTCCAACCAGCTCTCGCCAGATGA
>CAXXPT010000011.1:0-7156 GCA_963676375.2 Prolixibacteraceae bacterium | reverse complement strand
GGTTGATGTACCTGCAATTACCGGATTTACCACAGCTTGGCAGAATATTGGCGAAATGCGCAATACAGGGTTAGAATTTAGCCTCAATGCACGGGTTATTTCCGGTGCAAAATTCAAATGGAATTCCAATTTCAACATCTCGTTCAATAAGAATGAAGTTTTAGCACTTGGACCACAAGGCGACCCTATCCGGAGCAATGGAGGCGTTGGCGACACGCATATTACTATGATTGGAAAACCGATCGGAAATTTCTATGGTTACAAACAGATTGGAGTTTACATGAATGCTGCCGACCTGGCTGCTAATCCAAAAGAGGGAACCTCAAAAGTAGGAGACGTTAAATACCTTGATGTTTCAGAAGATGGGGTAATTAATGCCAACGACCGTACAGTAATTGGGAATAACAACCCGGATTTCACTTATGGATTCAACAACACCTTCACCTATAAGAATTTTGATTTGTCGGTAATGGTTTATGGGTCGCAAGGTGCAGAAATTCTTCATCTGGCCAAACGATTCTACGAAAACATGGAAGGTAACCAACAGCAATTAACCACAGTGCTGAACAGATGGAAATCTGAGGCTGATCCAGGAAATGGAATAATTCCTCGTGCCAATTCATTAACCACCGGATTAAACAATGCCGTATCATCACGATGGGTTGAAGATGGTTCATTCCTGAAAATATCGAACGTGACCTTAGGTTATAACCTTCCTGAGAATTTAGCCAAACGGATAAAAATGCAAGCTGCCCGGGTTTACCTGTCAGGACAGAACCTTTATACCTTCACAAAATATAGCGGATATAATCCTGAAGTAAGTTTTACAGGCGACAACGTATTGGCTCCAGGAAGCGATTACGGCGGCTATCCAACTGCAAGAATAGTAAGCATCGGATTTAACCTGACTTTCTAATAACCGATATTAAAATCAAATAAAATGAAAACATATAACTCAATATTTTTTATACTGACTTTCGCAACCGGAATATTTCTGTCCGGATGCAAAAATGAATTTCTGGAATTAGCTCCGCAATCTCAACTCAGTGTCGAATCATACTATAAAACAGCTGAACAGGTTGAGTTTGCTGTCAATGGAGCATACTCAACGCTACAAACAGGCAACATGTACCAGAACTGGTATGTCCTTGCCGAAATACCATCAGATAATACAACCAATAACCTTTCAGGATCGGTTACCGATCAGGACGAATTTGACAAGTTTTATATTCGCACCACCAATCCATTTACGGCAAACTTCTGGAACGAGAGCTACAATGGAATCAATAAATGCAATATGGTTCTTGGCAAAATTGACGGAGTGACTATGGACGCCAGCCGGAAAGAGCAACTGACCAAAGAAGTGAAATTCCTTCGCGGACTGATGTACTTTAACCTGGTAAGAATATTTGGCGGAGTTCCTTTGGTAACATCAACAGTACAAATAACCGATGCTTATGCGATTGCCAGAAGCACTCAGGCCGAAACATATGCCCAGATTATTAAAGACCTGACTGATGCCGAAACATTACCAGCTTCTTATACCGGAAATGATGTAGGTCGGGCAACCAGTGGCGCTGTAAAAGCACTTCTTGGAACAGTTTACATGACTATGAAGGATTATGCAAAAGGCGAAACAAAACTAGCTGAAGTTATTTCTTCAGGGAAGTATGCTTTATTGGAAAACACAGCAGGAAGCCTCAACATTACCGGTTACGAAAAGATATTCGACCCAACGAACCATAACCACAAAGAATCCATATTTGATGTGCAATTCAAAAAAGGTGGATTTGGCGAAGGAAGCGGTTTTGTCAATAATTTTGCTCCTGAAAATTCAGGAACATCAGTGGTTACTGTAGGTAGCACAGGTGGAAATAACATCCCTACCGAAGACATGAATAATGCTTATGAATTGGGCGATTTAAGAAAAGACTATTCTATGGCATCGTCATATGTCGATAACAAAACCGGAAAAACCATATCCATCAGACACGTAAAAAAATACAGAGACGTGCCTTACCAAAGCGGCGATGCAAACATTGATTACCCTGTAATTCGTTACGCCGATGTATTGCTAATGTATGCCGAAGCTTTAAATGAAAACGGTAAAACTTCTGAAGCATGCTCGATGCTAAATAAAGTCAGGCGCAGAGGATTTGGTTATCAGTCAACTGAAACATCACCTGTTGACATCAGCACTGCCGATAAGGTCGTTTTCCGCGATAAAGTGTTGCAAGAAAGAAGAGTTGAGTTGGCTTTCGAAGGTCAACGCTGGTTCGACTTAATCCGCACAGGTCGCGCCGTTCAATTGATGAAATCAAAAGGATTTAAAATAAACGATACACAGTTAATTTGTCCGATTCCTCAAAAACAGGTCGACATCAACCCTGGAGTAATGGTGCAAAACACATATCGCATCGACTAAAACATCGCATAAGATATTCGCGACAAATAATTTCAACAAGGGAGAGGTAGGTCAATCTACTTCTCCTTTGTTATTTTTAAATAAGGAGCATCACTTAAATAATTTCACTTTTCTTAACAAGCAATTGAGCCGATTTACTCGAATTGCCATTGCAAATACTTATTTTTGATACCTAATTCTAAACACTAAATCAACTTGACCCACTTGTGGGTTATTCTAAAAATTCAAATCATGAAGAGAAACATTTTTATGACTTTATCATTAGCGATTGCGCTATTGATCGCACTTCCGGGGTTTTCACAAACGGTGAACAATCTTTCGAAAAAAGAGCAAAAAGAAGGTTGGAAACTCTTGTTTAACGGCAAAAATTTCGACGGATGGCGACAATGCAATGGCACTGCGATGCCTGCAAACTGGGTGCTTGAAGAAGATGCCATGAAAGTATTTACCGGAGCGGGTAAAAAACCCGGACAAGGCGCTGATGGCGACATTCTTTATTCAGTAAAGAAATTTAAAAACTTCGAACTTTCGATTGACTGGAAAGCCAGCAAAATGGCCAATTCAGGAATTTTCTACGATGTGCGCGAAGTTCCGGGCAAGCCCATTTATTATGCTGCTCCAGAAATTCAGGTACTCGACAATGTGGATGCTACCGACAACAAAATCGACAGCCATCTGGCAGGCTCGCTATACGACATACTTCCTGCCGATCCAAAGACTGTTCATCCGGCTGGCGAGTGGAACACCATCGTAATCAAGGTGAAAGATGGCCAGGTTACCCACACTCAAAACGGTGTAAAAGTAGTTTCATACACGTTGTGGACTCCTGAATGGGACGCCATGGTTGCCAAAAGCAAATTCAAAGACTTTCCGGGCTGGACTGAAGGAATTTCAAAAGAAGGCTTTATTGGTCTTCAGGATCATGGATACCCGGTTTGGTTCCGCAACATCAAGATTCGCGAACTTTAGAAACAGATTTTGAAAAAATGTATAAAAGGGAATGATCCGAAAGGGTTGTTCCTTTTTTTATCAAGCATTAATCGGAAACAAGAAATTCCATTTATAAAACCTGGTTCATTCTTTTTCAAAAAAATCATTCAGCAGATTTTCAAGACATCTAATCCATCAGTCAGCATTTGATAATGTTTGTATCTTTGTTAAACCTAAACTATAACCTATGAAACTAAAAATGTTTGCTCTTTTCATCCTGATCTCAAACCTGGTGTACAGCCAGGCCAGCCTGAATATCAATCTGCTGCCGGGCGAAAAAGTATGGTCTGGATTCGTCGACGATGGAGCTAAAATGCCGTTCGATGCCGGATATCATTTCGATTTCTACGCGAATAATGGATATAACCAGGCTCAGCCGCTGTTACTCGGGAACAAAGGTCTTTGGGTCTGGAGCGAAGAACCGTTCGCTTTTGAAGTTCAGAACGACCGAATTATCATTTCAAAAGCCACGAGCGAAGTCAAATCAGGACATGCCGGAAGCAGCCTTGCTGAAGCCCGTGCCTACGTTTCGAAAAGCTTCTTCCCTGCTTCAGGGAAAATGCCCGACGAACTGTTATTTTCGAAACCACAATACAACACCTGGATTGAACTGACTTACAACCAGAATCAGGCCGATGTGCTAAAATACGCACAGGCCATTCTCGACAATGGTTTTGAGCCGGGTGTATTAATGATCGACGACACCTGGCAGGAAGATTACGGCAAATGGGTTTTCCATCCCGGACGATTCTCAAATCCCAAACAAATGATTGACCAGCTGCACCAAATGGGTTTTAAGGTGATGGTTTGGGTTTGCCCTTTTGTCAGTGCCGATCAGGCCGTGATTGTCCGGAAAATCATGAAAGGTAAAGGGTTCCTTATGCAGAAAACTGCTGATAAACCAACCTGGGAAAAAGCCACCGATCCGGCTATGATCAAGTGGTGGAACGGTTATTCGGCACTACTCGATTTCACCAATCCAAACGCAATCAGCTGGTTCAACGAACAGCTCGACGCGCTGGTGAAGGACTTTGGCGTGGATGGGTTTAAACTTGATGCCGGTGATATGGAGTTTTATTCGACTGATGCGTTGCCCATGATTCCGTCGTCGCCCAACCGCCAGTGCGAATTGTATGCACAAATCGGACTTCGGTTCCCGTTGAACGAATACCGTGCCTGTTGGAAAATGGCCGGACAACCGCTGGTTCAGCGCCTGCGCGACAAGAGCCACAACTGGACCGACGTTGGTAATTTGATTCCGCTGATGCTTGCAGAGGGATTGGCTGGTTACACTTTTTCGTGCCCCGACATGATTGGCGGCGGCGAATACCTCAGTTTCCAGAATGCCAAAACACTCAACCAGAATTTGGTGGTTCGCTCGGCGCAAATACATGCCTTGATGCCCATGATGCAGTTTTCGGTAGCTCCATGGCGCATTCTGGATGCAGTGCACCTCGATGCCGTAAAAAAAGCGGCAAAAATCCGGCAAAAATTTACACCGTTAATTTTGGAACTGGCCGCACAGTCAGCTAAAACCGGCGAACCCATTGTCAGTTCGATGGAATATCGTTTCCCGAACCAGGGTTTTGAAAAGGTGAACGACCAATTTATGCTCGGCGAAAACATGTTGGTTGCTCCGGTTTACCAAGACCGAACAAGCCGCACCGTGGTTTTACCTAAAGGTAATTGGATTGACGATGCCGGCAAAACCTACAAAGGCGACAAAACCTATCCGCTCGAAGTTCCACTAGATCGGATTCCATATTTTATACAGAGCAAATAAGACTTTTTTTAAATATTCGGGCAATTGAAGAAAGCATAAAAAGCCTTTAAAATAGAAGGGAAAGTAACAAACATTCAGAGATGAGAAAAAAGGCAATCATTTTAGATTTAGATAATACCATTTATCCGGTGAGCTCCATTGGTGACCGGCTTTTCAAATCGCTATTTCAGTTGATTCGCGAAAGCGGCGAATATTCCGGCGACTTCAATCAAATCAGGTTCGAAATCATGAGACGGCCATTTCAATACATTGCCGATGAATTTTCGTTTAGCGAAAGCCTGAAAAGTGATTGTTTTAAGTTGTTGGCCAACCTGACCTACGACGAAAAAATGCAGACTTTTGAAGGTTACGAAACGCTTTTGACTATTCCATGCAGAAGGTTTCTGGTGACCACCGGCTATACCAAAATGCAGCACAGCAAGATTCAGCAGCTCGGCATTGGAAACGATTTTGAAGCGATATTCGTGATCGATCCCGACCAGTCGAACTTAACCAAACGCGACCTTTTTGAGAAAATTATTGCAGACTACAACTTCAGTGTCGATGAGGTATTGGTTGTTGGGGATGACCTAAACTCGGAGATTTTCCACGCCAAAGCATTGGGAATAGAAACGGTTCTGTATGATTATCTATCCCAATTTCAGGAATCTGAAGACCAGAACGTAATACGAAATCACAAAGATCTGCATCGATATCTTTGATTTTTGTCCAAGTTTTCGGTTCATCTTTTTAGCAGCTTTTTCAACCACCTCAACCTTTCGGCGATTCATTCGTTTTGAATCAGAAACAAAACGAATGAAGACAACAATATTATTTCTGATGCTGCTCATTGGGTTTCAACTCACAAAAGCTCAAAACAGCTCGCTCCAAAATCTGGACATCAACCTTAGCACAATAGAATACCCGTTTGCAGTGCATTTTCTGAATTTGCACATCCAGAATCAGGTTTTGCAAATGGCTTACATGGATGTCCGCCCAGAAAAACCGTATGGCAAAAGCATACTGCTGCTTCATGGCAAAAATTTCAATGGGGCTTATTGGGAAACTACGATCAAAGAGTTGGTGCGAAACGGATTTCGGGTCATTGTTCCCGACCAGATTGGCTTCGGAAAATCCTCGAAACCGCAGTCTTTTCAATACAGCTTTCAGCAACTGGCCCTCAACATCAAAACTTTGCTCGACAGCCTGCACATCAGCAAGACGGCGGTGCTTGGGCACTCGATGGGCGGCATGTTGGCTACCCGGTTCGCCCTGATGTTTCCGGAAATAACCGAAAAACTTATCCTCGAAAACCCCATCGGTCTGGAAGATTACAAGCAGCTGACACCCTACAACCCAGTTGACTATTGGTACAAAAATGAATTGGCGCAGAGCTATGAAAAGATCAAACAGTACCAGCTTGTTTTTTACTACGACAACCATTGGAAACCGGAGTATGACCAATGGGTAGATCTGTTGGCCGGATGGACGATCAACAAGGATTACCCGCTGATAGCCTGGAATGCCGCGCTAACATACGATATGATTTTCACTCAACCCGTCGTTCAGGAATTTACACTACTAAAATGCCCTACCCTGCTCATCATTGGCACACGCGACCGCACAGCTCTTGGAAAATCACTTGCCAGTCCTGAAGTGCAAAAAACGATGGGTTTATACAACCAACTTGGAAAAAAGACACAACAGAATATCCCCAACTCGAAACTAGTAGAACTCGAAAATGTAGGTCACTTGCCACACATCGAAGCTTTTGACCGGTTTATCAATCCGTTGCTAAAGTTTCTGAAAGAATAACTTTGGAAATTACTGAAAGTTAGTTCTGACATAGCCTATAACATCGATTTAATTTGGGAGGGAAACTCAACAATATTTTAAATTGACTTGTTATTAAAACTCTGCATTAAAGAAGAAACCTCAAATCACTTAACCTGAAAGAAATTTCTGCAGCACACCACCCT
>CAXXPT010000010.1:0-8553 GCA_963676375.2 Prolixibacteraceae bacterium | reverse complement strand
AGTTCAAGGACATCATTAATTGAGCGCCCCTTGTATTTTACCTCAAGTGTCTCCCTGTTATAACGTTTGCCCCCGCAATCAGGGCACATAACATAGACATCGGGGAGAAAATTCATCTCGATAGTCTTCACGCCTGCACCTTCACAGCCTTCGCAACGTCCGCCATGAGTATTAAATGAGAAGCGGCCTGCATTATATCCACGTATTTTGGCGTCGGGAGTCATAGCGAACAGGTTACGAATATCGGTGAACACTCCCGTAAAAGTTGCAGGGTTGGAGCGTGGTGTTCTCCCAATAGGTGCCTGATCCACCTCAATAACTTTATCAATATTTTCAATCCCGTCAATCTTACCATAAGGCAGCGGAACCCTCATTGAATTATGCAGCTTACGTGCCAGAGCAGGATGAAGAGTGTAATTTATCAGTGAAGATTTTCCGCTACCGGAAACACCTGTTATGCAAATAAATGTCCCCAGCGGGAATTTTACTGTAACATCTTTGAGATTATTCCCCTTTGCCCCGGTGATGGTGAGTATCTGACCATTGCCTTTACGTCTTTGCGCAGGGATAGGAATACTAATCTCATGGTTCAGGTAACGTGCTGTCAGTGTCCCTGAAGAAAGTATCTCCGCAGGTGTCCCCTGGGCTACAATCTTACCACCATGTATCCCGGCACCGGGGCCAATGTCAATAACATGGTCAGCACTCATTATCATCTCCTTGTCGTGTTCAACAACAATCACGGAATTGCCCGCATCACGCAGGAGACGCAAAGAATCAATAAGGCGCCTGTTATCACGCTGATGCAATCCTATACTGGGCTCATCAAGAATGTAAAGAACATTAACCAGCTTTGATCCTATCTGCGTCGCCAGTCTGATCCTCTGGCTCTCACCACCCGACAGGGTCCTGGCACCCCTGTTAAGAGAAAGATAATCCAGTCCTACATCAAGAAGAAAACTTAGACGGGTGCTTATCTCTTTCACAATTTCTGAGGCAATTTTTTGCTGCCTCGATGTCATCTGTCCGATAACTGTATCAAGAAACTGAGCCAGTTCACTGAGGTCCATCGAAGAGAGGTCACCAATATTTTTATCGGCGATCCTGAACCATAATGACTCCTTTTTTAACCTTGTCCCATTACATTCGGGACAGGTAACATACTCAACATAGTGCTCCTTTGTTTTGTTTCGGGAATTTACCACCTCCTGGTTGCCTACATAATTCACCACTCCCTCGAATGTCATGAAGTAGTTCGAGGTCATACCAAGAGGCGTATTTGATAGTTTAAGAACTTCATCAGAGCCAAAGAAGATATTGGACAGAGCCTCTTCAGATAAATCCTTTACCGGGGTGTCAATCGTAAAACCATATTTTTCGCCAATGGCCTCCAGCATCCAGAATATCCAGATATTACGGTATTTGCCTAACGGTTCAATCCCTCCACGGCGTATGCTGAGTGAAGTGTCTGGCATCATCCTCTTTATATCCACCTCCGACACTTCACCAAGGCCATTGCAATGAGGGCAGGCTCCCTGAGGTGAATTAAAAGAAAATGTATGGGGTGCAGGTTCATTATATGATATCCCGGTAACGGGGCACATGAGGTTACGACTGAAATACCTGTGAGTGTTGTCTTCCGCATCAAGAACCATCATAATGCCCTCTCCCTGATCAAGGGCAAGCAGGACAGCATCATGCATTCGCTTTTCAGTAACAGATCCAACCTGAAACTTATCAATTACAAGTTCAATAAAATGGGATTTGTACCTGTCAAGCTTAAGCCCTGGTGTTATTTCTTTTATCTCCCCGTTAATGCGGACATGGATAAAACCTTTTCTCCTTAAGGTCTCAAACAACTCTTTATAATGTCCCTTACGACCCTTTATTAATGGGGCAAGGATATATGTTTTTTTTCCGTCGTAGCCCGATGCTACCAGTTCCAGTATCTGGTCATCGGTGTATTTGACCATTTTTTCTCCGCTGGCATATGAATATGCATCTGAAGCCCGGGCATAAAGAAGTCTGAGAAAGTCATATATCTCCGTGATAGTGCCAACGGTAGACCTCGGGTTTTTATTGGTTGTCTTCTGCTCTATTGAGATTACCGGGCTTAGACCTGTAATACGATCAACATCAGGGCGTTCCATGCCACCAAGAAACTGCCGTGCATATGCCGATAGCGTCTCCATATAGCGCCTCTGTCCTTCGGCATAAATGGTATCAAAAGCCAGTGAGGACTTTCCGCTCCCACTGAGCCCCGTTATTACAACAAACTCATTCCTTGGAATAGAAAGACTAATGTTCTTCAGATTATGAACACGGGCACCATAAACATGTATTTCTTCACCGTTGCCAGACATGAATACAGATACTATTTACCAAGTGTTTCCCTTACACCTTTTTCAGGAATACGAATTTTAAGTACCGACCCGGTTGAATTAGTCAGATATGGTTTCCTCAGCCATGGATTAAGATACTTCAGCATCTTATAATTTGTATCATACTTACGTGAGAACTGTTCGAAACTTGCTACTGCAGTATCGACGCTTACCTCAGTATAGGGAATGGGTTGATAAATATCTTTATCCGATATCAGGAACCCAAAAGAAGGAGGATCAGAAATGATAAGTTTAAGTGCTATTATCCTGAATAAATACCTTCCTGTTTCATCGTTAAGCAGGAGATTATAGTAGTTGGTCTCTTTTTGTATCTCCACCTGCTCATCCAGTCCGCTTATTCCATTATTGTATGCAGCAGCTGCCATAGTCCAGCTTCCGTACTTTTCATATGCTTTACGGAAAAATGCACAGGCAAAACGGGTAGATTTTTCAATACAATAGCGTTCGTCTATTTCTTTGTTAATAGTCATTCCATATTCCCTGCCTGTACCCTCCATTATTTGCCAGAAGCCTGTTGCCCCTGCGGGAGAGATAGCATTTGCAAGGTCACTCTCGGCACATGCCAGGTACTTAAAATCATCAGGGATATTATTTTCTTTGAGGATTTTTTCAATCTCCGGAAAATATCTGCCGGCACGCTTAATTGTAAGCAATGTTGATCCATGGCGATAGGCAGTGGCATTCACTTCCCTGTCGAGGCTCTCGCGGGTATCAAAGTTTGTTAACGGAACAGACTCTCCTGCAAATGATACTTCTTCAGGAATATCCCATGATGTAACAGTAATAACCTCATTATTTGGTTTCACAGATGCATGGTCAGTATTAAGTGCCCCGGCAAAAATAAATATCACAAATCCGGCACTTAGTATCAACATCACCGCCAGACCTGTTCTTCCAACCTTAATTTTCATAACAAAAACTTAAAATTTTTGAATAGGCAAAGGTAGTGTTTTAAATGGTCAGCAAAAAGCATTGTAAGGATAAAGAAAAAGAGAAAAACGCTTCTCAGAACCGGAAGAAGAAACCTGAGAAAACACCAAAGGAGATGGGGCTTGTGACGGCTCCGGAATTATCGCTTAGAGGAGTCATATAATAACGGATTACCGGCTCAATATTTAAAGAGATTATCTTATTCAAATTATACTCCATGCCAACACCCATCTGGGTACTTAAGGAATATTTCATGAATCCCCTCTGTATAACCAATTTTTATCAGGTCTGTACCATTAACAGCATATGCGACATTTTCAACAAGAAAACCGTAAGACAGTCCGCCCGAGATATTCATATCAATTTTCCTGTCTATCAATTTATAACGTGCCACAACCGGTATCTCAAGATAACGGAAGAGCTGTCTGATATCGCTATTAATGTAGTTGAGTTTCTCTTTTGAGGGGTCTATATCGCCTTCAGGAATATAAGTGGCTATCCTGTCAGAGGATGCATCAGACACATAAACATCACCATTAACAGCATAAAGATTTCCAGAGGCAGTCTGTATAACGTAATTATAAGGGCCCTTAGAGCTATAAAACCCTGCCAGCCCTGTTTTCACTACCACATCAGTTATCAGCTGACCCCTTGAAGCCAGGCTAACACCCGTCTGAATGCTAAAACGTGGATTGACTTTATAGGCAACAGAAATGCCTGCTGTATAAGATGGTAATGTTTTTTCGTTGTTCAGCAGTGCCTCAACCCTGGAATCATCACCGGAGTTCATAATATTCATTGCCGGTGAATAAGATGCGCCAATCATAAATCTCGAAATGGCGCTTCCCGTCCCAGAGGTTGCAACAAGCGATTTATTTGTATTAAAGAAATTGTTGTCTTTTATCCATTGCGAAACAGATATCTGATTCTCTCTGAGAATTTCAGCAGCCTTTATATTTGATCCTCTTATCTCAGGTTCCAACTGTTGCATTGAAAGCGAAGGAACAGAAGGATTCAGATGCCTTTACTATGGCTTCGTCGCGTACCCGTGCAACGGCCTTTTCTGCATAAACAGGCTTCTGAACTGATTCCATTTCACTTTTTGGGCTTGTAAGAGTCTGTGGTGCCGGTTGTGATGACATTGCTTTCCCACTGGTTGTGGAAACAGCAAGTTGATTAGCAGAGGGTTTGCGAACCAGAAATGAAATAGCCATGCTTAATGTCATTACCAGGGCAATGGCAGCAGCAATACTATACCCGATACGTTTTTTACGATGGACAACAGGTGAGGGACTTATACTTTCCCATAGGCCAGACGGAGGCAAAACCTCAAAATTTTTCAGCCCGTTGCGAAAAACTATATCAATATTTGGTTCTCTGTCAAACATTTATTGCTCTCCTTGTAATACCTGACAAGGCTTTTACTTTTTTCTGTAAAATATCTCTTGCTCTTGAGAGGTTAGATTTGGATGTCCCTTCGGAAATTCTCAACATTTCTCCAATCTCTTTATGTGAGTAACCCTCAATTGCAAATAGGTTAAATACCATCCTGTATTTCGGTGGCAGTTCCATGATCATATTCAGAAGGTCATAAGCCTCGAGACCTGCAAAGTCATCCGTATCCGGTTCAGCAGCTGGTTCTGCGGTCTCCTCAATGTCATCTACCCTGGTGAGGTAATACCTGTTACGATATCTCTCAAGGGCAGTGTTGACAACTATCCGCCTCATCCATCCTTCGAATGAACCTTCGTGACTGAATTTGCCCAGGTTATCAAATATCTTGATAAAACTCTCCTGAAGTATATCCCTTGCTTCATCAGTATCTGCTGAATACTGAAGAGACACGGCATAGAACTTTGGAGAATACCTTCGATACAGAAGCTCCTGATCACGTCTGTCACCTGACAAACAGCCCTTTATTATTTTTTCTACCTCAGCCAAATATTGTATTTATCAATATCGTCTATAAAGGTAATAAATAAATTGCGTGTTTGTCAATACTTAATTGATGACAAAAAGTATTAAAAGGTTGCGTTTGGATTCCTGATAAATTGGTCTTCCTTTCATCCATGAATTGCCTCACCCAAAGCGGCAGCGGCAGCTTCCATAACAGCCTCTGACATAGTTGGATGCGGGTGAATGCTCCGTAGTATGTCATGAGCTGTGGCTCCCATTCTCATTGCCACTACCACCGATGCAATCATCTCAGTAACATTCATTCCTGTCATCTGGGCACCGAGAAGTTTATTATCTGAAGCATCAAAAACAAGCTTCACAAAACCATCACGTGCCCCGGCAGCAGATGCCTTACCCGATGCCATGAACATAAATTTACCTGTCTTGACCTCTTTGCCTGCAGCACGGGCAGCCTCCTCTGTCAGGCCGCAACTGGCAACTTCCGGGGTTGTATATGTGCATCCCGGTATTATTCCGTAATTGACAGGCTCAGGATTATGTCCTGCTATCTTCTCAACACATACAATAGCCTCAGCAGAGGCCACATGGGCCAGGGCCGGGCCGGGAACTATATCCCCGATAGCATAAACACCCTTAACTGAAGTGCGATAGTACTCATCAACAGCAACCTTGCCACGCTCAACCTTCACTCCCGATTCTTCGAGTCCGATACCCTCTATATTTGGTGCCACTCCAACTGCCGACAGGACAACATCAGCTTCTAAAACCTCTTCCCCTTTAGAGGTTTTGATGGTCACAATACACTTTTCTCCTGACAGCTCCACTTTTTCAACTGATGAGTTAGTCATCAGTTTCATCTTCATTTTCTTGAAGGACCGTTCTATCTGACGCGATATCTCTTCGTCTTCAACAGGGAGAATACGTGGCAGGAACTCAACCAGGGTAACCTCTGTTCCCATGGAGCGATAAAAATATGCAAACTCACTTCCTATGGCACCTGAACCCACAACAACCATAGATGCAGGCAATGAGGACAATGTCATGGCTTCACGATACCCGATGATCTTTTTACCATCCTGCTTAAGGTTTGGCAACTCTTTTGATCTTGCCCCTGTAGCAATAATGATATGAGGAGCAGTATAATCCGATACAGATCCATCATCGGCTGTCACCGAAACCTTACCATTACCCGCAAGCTTTCCGAAGCCCCTGATAGTCTCAATATTGTACTTTTTAAACAGGAATTGAACACCTTTGCTCATGGCATCAGCAATACCACGGCTACGTGCAACCACGGCTGTAAAGTCAACCGAAGGCTCTCCTCCTGCATTGATACCATATTCAGCTGAATGTTTGCAGTAGTCAAATACCTGGGCACTCTTCAGTAATGCCTTTGTGGGTATACAGCCCCAGTTAAGACAAATACCGCCGGTCTCAGCCTTCTCTATTACACCAACTTTCATTCCAAGCTGCGATGCTCTTACTGCCGCAACATATCCGCCTGGTCCACTGCCTATTACAATAATATCAAATGAGTTCATATCTGTTTGAATTTTTTTTGTTTTAACGATTTTAGGGCACGGGCTATCAGCCAGAAGATTACAAGGACAAATACTATAACAGCTCCCGTAGGCAGGCTTGTAACCCATGACAAAGCAAAGCCGCTGCTGATGCCGATAAAACTTATAACAAATGACCACAGTATTATCTGCAAATATTTGCGTGTGAAGAGCATTATAATATTTGCCGGGATCGTCAGAAGAGAAATGATGAGTATTACTCCCGCCATTCGGATATTAAACACAATTGCCAGTCCTGTAAGACCAACAGAAACATATTTGAACAGGTTTACCCGGCGCGTGAATGTCCTCGCATAATTCTCATCAAAGGATACATATAATAACACCCTGTAAAACATGGAAGTATATAAAATCAGTATTACCGACATAATTCCCAGGCTGATTATGTCCGCCCATGTGACTGTAAGGATACTGCCAAAGAGATAACTCATCAGATTTGGCGCATAACCCGGGGTGAGATAGATAAATATTATTCCCACAGCCATGCCGAAGGCCCAGAGTATTCCGATGGCGCTGTCTTCACGCATCTTTCCTCTCTCCGAAAGGTATTCAATGCCAAGAGCAGAGGAGAGACCAAAGAAAGCAGCTCCTGCTACAGGATTTATCCCCAGAAAATAACCAAGACCTATACCGCCAAATGAGGCATGTGTTATACCCCCGCTAAGAAAGACAAGGCGCCTTGAAACGATATATGTCCCGATGATACCTGCAGTAATACTTGCAAAGAGAGCCCCTAACAAAGACTTGAGAATAAAGGAATATTCAAATATGCTGCCCATCGCTCAGTGTTTTTTTAAGACTACATGAGGCACATCACCGTGGGTTACCAGTTGTATAGGACAACCATAGGCCCTGAGGTCTTCTTCAGTGATCTTGTCATGCGGATGATAGTGGATAGTTCCGTTAACACAGGCAAATGACTTGACATAAGCCGATATGGTACCTACATCATGTGATACCATCATAATTGCCATTTTATTATTTAAAATGCGAAGCTTTTCATAAAAATCAGCTTCAAATGAAGGATCAACATATGTAGCAGGTTCATCGAGGAGTAAGAGGCGCGGGGAACCAATGATTGCTCTTGCCAGATATACCCTCTGAAGCTGTCCGCCTGAGAGTTCGTTAAGCGCTGATCCTGTGAGATGCGACAACCCAAGCTCTTCGATTACCGCTGAGGCACGTTTCCTGTCGGAGGATGTCATACGGCCAAAGACACTCTTGTTTATCATAAGACCGGAAAGTACAACATCCTCAACCGTAACAGGGAAAAGCGTATCGCCCTGGGCTACCTGCGGCAGATAGCCAATCTCATTCATCTTCAGATTCCCTTCTGAATAATCAACCTTGCCTGAATAAGGCTTCAGCAATCCCAGGATAACCCTGAGCAGTGTTGTTTTTCCACCTCCGTTAGGCCCGATTATCCAATAAAGTCATCGTTATCTACCTCAAGAGAAACATCATTGAGTACTACTTTGCCGTCGTACCCCGCGTTTAGTGATCCTATTTTAAAAAGATGAGCCAAAACTTATTATCTCCTTTCTCCGTTTTACCTGATAATGCTTCACTGATACCAATAACAGCCTTATCCCATTCAGGGTTCATGGGATCAATAACAATCAGCCTTGCTCCTGTCTCGTCGGCCAGTACCTGTGCGCTCTTAACATCATATTCAGCCTGAACAAGAATAACTCTCATCCTTTTGCTGCGTGTAAGATCAATCA
>CAXXPT010000009.1:0-12338 GCA_963676375.2 Prolixibacteraceae bacterium | reverse complement strand
CCCGAATAGGCGTTGCCGATATACCCACTGATCCGATGGGATTTGATTATACCGATAGTTTTATCATCCTTGAAAAGGATATGAATAAATGGGTATCTGCCAAATCAAAGGAAGAGTTGATAGAAAAGATTAAATCAAAACTGTCACAACTCCCTGGCCTTAATTTCACCTTTAGTCAACCTGTTGAGTTGCGTTTTAATGAGCTTCTAACCGGAGTCCGGGAGGATGTTGCAGTGAAATTATTTGGAGAAGATTTGGATGTACTCTCGCAGAAAGGAGAAAAAATGCTTGAAATAATAAGCAAGATACCTGGAGCAGAGGATGTAACCCTTGAAAGGACAGCTGGGTTGCCACAAATGACCGTGCAATATGACCGAAAAAAGATAGCGCAATACGGACTGGATATCAGTAAACTTAACAGGTATGTTAGTGCAGCTTTTGCAGGCAGTAGTGCAGGGGTAATCTTTGAAGGAGAAAAGCGTTTTGACATGGTAATCCGGCTTGATGAACAACACCGTAAAAGCATTGAAGATTTACGCAACTTATATGTTGACCTTCCGAATGGTAAACAAGTGCCTATAAAAGAGTTAGCAGAGATAAATTTTCAACCAGGTGCAATGCAAATTTCAAGAGAGGGTACTTTTAGGAGAATTTATGTAGGAGTAAATGTAAGAGGAAGAGATGTTGAATCAGTAGTAAACGACATTCAACAAAAGCTTGATAAACAACTCAATTTACCAGCGGGTTATTACGTCACTTACGGAGGTGAGTTTGAAAATCTTCAACGGGCGAAAGACCGCTTATCAATTGTTTTACCGATAGCTTTGGCTCTCATTTTTATTCTATTATATTTTGCCTTAAAATCATTCCCTCAGACGGTTATGATATATATGGCAGTGCCACTGGCTGCAATTGGAGGTGTTTATTTCCTATGGCTTCGGGGAATGCCATTTAGTATATCTGCCGGGGTCGGGTTTATCGTACTTTTTGGAGTTGCAGTTTTAAATGGGCTAGTCCTTATCAGCCGTTTTAATTCGCTTAAAACGGAAGGTGTCAATGATTTAATGGAACGAATTTCAGTTGGAACCCAGGAGCGATTGAGGCCGATCCTTCTTACTGCGACAGCAGCCATGTTAGGTTTTTTACCAATGGCAATTTCTGGTTCAGCTGGAGCGGAAGTACAACGCCCACTTGCTACAGTAGTAATAGGTGGTTTATTTAGCGCAACTTTCCTCACATTGGTTGTTATTCCAGTTTTGTATGCATTGGTTGAATCATTAGCTGAAAGAAGAAGAATAAGTCGGACGACCATAACAATCACACCACTCATTATTTTCCTTTTTCTTAGTATTGGACTATCTATAGTTTCCACGACGACACAGGCTCAGGGAAAGGACTCCTTAACTCAGATATCACTTGATAAAGCAATCAACAGGGCAAAGAATAATTTTCCGTTGATAAAAGCTGCGCAACTTGATGTTAAGAATCAACAGGTTTTAAAAAAGACAGTTTGGGATTTTGGCAATACCGAATTTTCAACAGGTGCCGAGGAACTTGGTAAATCGAATAACGGTATATATACAACCGTTGGTATCAGACAGGACTTTGATATTTTAAGCATCGGTGCAAAATCACGAGTTCAAAACAAACTATTGGCAATTTCTCAAACAAATCTTAACCTTACAAAATTGGAAGTTTCTCGTGAAGTAAGTGTGGCTTGGGGAAATACTTATAGTGCAAAAAAAACATATCAGTTATACTTACAACTAGATTCAATTTTTAAAGATTTTGAAAGAGCCGCGAGATTACGTTATGAAACCCAAGCAACATCAAAACTTGAGTATCTTTCTGCATCAAATCAGGCGAAGCAGATCAGCATTCAAAAAGAGAAATCAAAGAGAGACTATTTAATTTCTCTCCAAAGATTAAATCTATGGTTTGTCAGTGATACAATCTTTACCGTTGATGATACCTCTGTAAAGGGGTTAGGCGTTTTGCAGTATTTACGTTTAGACTCAGCTTACCAACATCCGGAGCTACAACTGTACGAACAACGAGTGCAGTTGGCTGATGCCCGCCTTAAACTGATGAAATCTGGGTATCTGCCCAAATTCACCGCCGAATATGGTAGCCAAAAAATTGGTTCTCTCAATCAGGTTATTATAAATATCAGGTTGGTATAAGTATTCCACTTTTTTTCAATTCGCAATTAGGTAAAACCCAGTCGGCTAAGCCTTGAAAGTAGTATTGCAAGGGAAAATTATTCTCAAAAGACAATTGAAGTTATGGCTGGGTATAAAATTCTTTACGATGAGTATAAAAAATGGTTAACTACTTGGGAATATTACCGTGATGTTGCATTACCTGTTGCAAAAGAACAGAAAAACGGAGCGATTGCATCTTATCGAGAAGGGGCGATTGATTATATCAGTTTTCTGCAAAATGTGAAGGATGCAATGGAAATTGAGTTTAATTATTGGAACGCTTATGGAAACTATCTTGATTCCAGATTTAAAGTTGAATATTTTATTAACTCCTCAAAATAAGCAGATGAATTTAAAAATAATAAGTAAAACCGTAAAAATTATGAAAATAGCTATTATAGCAGGATTCCTTGCATTTGTCTTTGCATCCTGCACCCAAAAACCGACAGCAACTGCAGACAAAGAAGTCTCTGCTAATCCTATTCCTGAAGGTGCCCCGACTAGCGCATTATTGACTAGACAACAGTTTTCGGCCTTGGAAATTAAGACAGATACACTGTCAAAGCAGAATTTCTCAAGTGTTGTTGTGGCCAATGGTCAACTTGAGGTATTGCCTCAGAATGAAGCCTCCGTTACAGCTATAATAGGTGCAAACGTTATTTCAATTGAGGTCTTTGAAGGGAAGGAGGTTAGGCAAGGACAAATATTGGCCTATTTGAGCCATCCGGATTTGTTGAACTTACAGACACGTTATTTGAATTCATGGAACCAACTGAAATATGCTGAAAAGGATTTCCAGAGACAAAAAGCCCTATATGAAGGACAAGTTGGAGCAGGTAAAGACTTGCAAAAAATTCAGTCAGACTTTTATTCTCTCGCGGGTGAGGTAAAAAATCTTGAAGCCCAATTGAAATTGCTTAAACTCGATCCTATAAAAATTAACCAAGGCACTATTTACGAAAAAGTGCCGGTGGTTAGCCCGATTAACGGATTTATTGAAAAAGTCGATGTAAAAATCGGGCAATATGTTGATCCCCAGAAACAAATGTTTGAGGTGCTAAATAACGAACATATCCATGCAGATTTAATGGTTTATGAGAAAGATGTTAACAAGGTTAAAGTGGGCCAGAAAGTTGCATTCACAATTGAGTCCCTCTCTGGTGAGATCTTGTCGGCTACCATTTTTGCAGTGGGTAAATCTTTTGAACAAAACCCAAAAGCGGTACATGTCCATGCCGAAATTGAGAATAAAAAAGGCTTATTGATTTCCGGAATGTATATTACTGGTAGAATTTCCACAGGCAATGATTATGTATATGCATTACCTGAAGGCGCCCTTGTAAATGAAGAAGGAAAATCATTTGTTTTTATTTCAGAACAAGTTGGAGACAACTGGAAATTTAGTCCGTTAGAAGTTATTCCCGGACAACAGGAAGATGGTTATGTCGAAATAAAACTGCTTTCACCATTGAAAAAAGGTTCGTTGATAGCTATGAATAATGCCTATTATCTCCTTTCAGAAATGAAAAAAGGAGAAACCGGTGAAGAGTAACCTAATAAGGTTAATATCAAATAATTATTATCATGTCTTAAAAAAAAATAACATGAAAGCAATAAAAGCATTTGTTAAGCCCTTTAAAGTAAATTCTATTTTGAATCAATTAATAGAGGCCGGTTATCCGAATTTAACAGTCTCATTAGCTGAAGGTACCGGACGTTTTAAAGGAGATGAATCAACACTCTCAACCCATTTTTCAATAACAAACAGTAAAGTCGCTAAAATTGAAATTGTATGCAATAAGAAAGATGTGGAAAAGATAGTTGAAATAATCTCAGAACAAGGTCGTACGGGAAACCCAGGTGATGGTCTAATTTATATTTCTAGTGTTGAAAAAGCATACCGTGTAAAAACGGGTGAAGGAATCATACTGGACGATAAGGATTAGAACTCATGGATTTTATTCTTGAAATGCGCAAAATAGCTATTGCCAAAGGAGGGAAATGCTTATCACCTTATTATACAAATAATAAGGTAAAACTTCTTTGGGAATGCAGTTGTGGCCACCAGTGGTTTGCAACACCTTTTAGCATTAAAGTCAGAAATAGCTGGTGCCCAGTTTGTGCTGGCAACCAGGCTTTTGGAATGGATTCCATGCATAAATTGGCAGAAAAAAAACAAGGGAAATGCCTTTCTTCAATGTATAGGAATTGTAAGACAAAAATGCTATGGCTATGTCACGACGGACATCAGTTTCAAATAACACCTTACAACGTTATGCGGGGAAAGTGGTGTCCCTATTGCCGTACTACCATAGTTTAAAAGTTTAATTGGAACTGGTGGGGGATATAAAACCCCACCAGGTTTTAACTCTATTTTCATGTAATATTTCAACTATGAAAACATATTTCAAAAGACTATTTATTTGGCAGCTTGCCGGAGGAGGTATCTTTCTTCTTGTACTTTCTCCAGTGCTATTGGCTGTTTACCAATATGAGTTCTCTAGTCATCAAATCTCATTTGAGCAGAATTTACTCGATATTTATCAGCAACTTTTATTTCCTGATGATATTGATATTCCTATATTGAATATAATTATTTCGACAATAGGCACCATAATAGGTACTTTACTTTACACTTTAAAAAGACGAATTTCAGTCAAGAACCTTTCTACTTCAGATATTATTACTCTCATTGAAAAGGGAGAAAACGCAAAAGTTGAGTTTAAATCATCTCTTCGGTACGATTATAGGCAGATAAAAACAAACAAAAATCTGGAGGATGTAATATTGAAATCAATTGCTGGGTTTTTAAATAGCGATGGTGGGGTCCTTTTAATTGGAGTGAATGATGATGGTGAGATTTTGGGAATTGCGAATGACTTTTGGTCATTGAAAACCAAGACTAAAGATGGTTTTGAACAAAGGCTGATGCTAATTATATCAAACGCTTTTGGGAAAGATATCTGCACCAAAATACATGTTTCCTTTCATGAAATCGAGAATAAGGATGTTTGCTCGCTATTAATTGAAAGATCTAAGCGGCCTATTTATTTTAGAGACAACAATCAAACTATCTTCTTTTTACGGACAGGAAACGTAACCAACCCTCTTTCAACAAGTGAAACTGTTGAATATTTAGAGTCAAAGAATACATAACAGTGTCTTAGATTGTCTTATTGCTAAAAATTAAGATCATGAAAAAAATACAATTTGTTTACTTGATAGCAGCAATAGCTGCTTTACTGAGCAGTTGTGCTGTTATTCGCCCCGGCGAAGTTGGATTAAAAGTAAAGTATGGCAAAATTAAGCCAGATATTATGACTCCTGGTATATATGCCAGAGGTATTTTGGGAACCAGAATCGAACGTTTTGATACCCGAGTTATTGAATATTCGAAAAAGCTTGGATTTCATAGCAAAGAAGGGATAGAGGTAACTTCAGAATTGACCCTGCTTTATCATTTAGTACCAGATTCTGTCCAAAGCATTTATAAGAAATTTAATGGCTATTACCAGAACACTCTTATTATTAATAATCTCATTGCTGCATTGCGACAGGAGGGACTCAACCATAATGCCATCGAACTTATTACCCAACGTGCGGAGATTGAAAATTCCATTAAGGAAAAACTTATCACGACTATTGGTAAATACGGCTTCTCTGTTGATTTGGTCCTTATTAAGGAGATTGACTTGCCTGACGAAATAACTAAGACAATACAATCAAAATTAACTGCAGAACAGGTATCTAAAAAAACCGAGATTGATTTGGGAATTCAAAGGAAAAATCTCAATTACCAGATCGAAAAGGAAAAGATGGAAGCTGAATTGGAGGTTGCTAAACAGCGAATAGCACTTGACTTTGTCATTGAAAAGCAGAAGAAAGAATCGGAGCGTTTATTGATAGAATCAGAAGCAATCAAAAAATCTCAGGATATACTAAATTCATCGCTCACCGATAAACTAATTCAGTTTAAAGCGCTTGATATTACCAAGGATTTGGTAAAGTCCCCAAATGCTAAAATCATTATTACTGATGGAAAATCACCGGTGATTTTAAATGACAAATAAAAAGAGGCACTGGAATCCAATAGTAAGTATTACTTAAAAAACTTGGAGTATTTTAAATTGCTCACTATTTTTTATTCATATACTAATTATATCTGATTTATTTGTCCGGAGCAAAATTTTGATACTTCAGTAATTAACATTAAAAGCTCAAATATTTAACAACAAAAATCGATAATATGAAAAAGATAGTATTTTTCTTGTTGCTTCTGAATTTCCTTTTTAAGGGATTATTCGCACAAAATATCTCTAATGTTAAGAATGATTCAATAATATTCGAGAAAGTCGTTCATGATTATGGAACAATTGTAAAAGGGAGCGATGGCAATTCTACTTTTAATTTTACGAACAAAGGGCAAGGACCTTTAATTCTAAACAATGTGAAGACATCCTGTGGTTGTACTGTCCCTGAATGGCCAAGTACACCTATTCCTCCCGGGAGAACAGGAATTATTAAAGTTAAATATGATACTAACAGATTAGGTACTTTTTCCAAAGCTATTACTGTAAACTCCAATGCTAAAAACTCACCGGTGACCATTATAATTAAAGGAAATATAATAAACAAACAGTAAGGACTATAAGGAAATGGACTAATTAATATTCTAGACAATAGGGGATTTAGGATTTCATTTCTCCATTGAACATTTTTATTTTAGTTATTTGGCTGAAATGTAATTCTAGTCCTCTATTTAAAATACATTAAATACCTGAAAATTGAGTTGGAAACATTTTTACAATAAATAATTGGGACATGAAAAAATATAAATTAAAAAATCTGGATTGTGCTTCTTGTGCATCAAAGATTGAAGATAACTTGATAAAGCTAGAGGAAGTAAAATTCATAACTGTGAATTTTGCAAATTCCACGATGACTATCGATACCGACAACATCGAAAGGGTTAAAGCCCGAATAAAAGAGATAGAGTCGGAGGTTGAAGTAGAAGATTGTGATGATGCGAAAGCTTTGGTTTCAAAAGGTGAACTTGCAGAAAATAAACGGACAATAATTAAAGCTGTTGTCGGATTGGCATTGCTGCTCATTGGATTAGTATTTGAAAAAAGACTCCACAATACTCCATATGAAATAGCGGAATATGCTGTTTATGTTACAGCCTACCTCATTGTAGGTTGGAAGGTGATAACCTCCGCAGTGAGAAATATAATCAAAGGACAATTTTTTGATGAGCAGTTTTTAATGACCATTGCTACACTTGGAGCTTTTGTTATTCACCAGATGCCTGAGGCAGTTGCAGTTATGCTATTTTATGTTACGGGTGAATTGTTTCAGGATATTGCGATTGGCCGTTCTCGAAAATCAATCAAGTCGCTACTGGAAATCAAGCCCGATTATGCTAATCTGAAGGCAGGCACGGAAATAATAAAAGTTTCCCCGGAAGAGGTTAAGATTGGTGATACGATCATTATTAAGGCTGGGGAGAAAGTCCCACTTGACGGAACAATAATTGAAGGAAAGTCGTTTGTTGAAACAGCCGCATTGACAGGAGAAAGCGTTCCCAGAAGCGTGAAAGAAAATGATGAAGTGATGGCTGGGATGATCAATCAGAGCGGGGTCATTACGATTAAAGTCAACAAATTATTTGGCGAGTCATCTGTATCAAGAATACTTGAATTGGTCGAGAATGCCACTTCGCAAAAAGCAGAAACTGAAAAATTCATCACAACTTTTGCAAGGTACTATACCCCAATAGTGGTTATCGGAGCTTTGTTCCTAGCGATATTACCACCGCTTTTATTCAGCGGACAAACATTTAACGATTGGATTTATCGGGCATTGGTTGTGTTGGTTATTTCTTGCCCTTGCGCTTTGGTTATTAGCATTCCCTTGGGTTATTTTGGCGGTGTTGGTCTTGCATCACGTAAAGGAGTTCTTGTGAAAGGCTCTAATTTTCTGGATGCATTAACCCGAATAACAACTGTCGTGTTTGATAAAACAGGTACTCTGACAAAGGGCGAATTTAAAGTTGCAGAGGTTGTTACATCCAACGGTTTTACTAAAGAAGAAATTTTGGAGTACGCTGCTTATGCAGAAGTTAACTCGAACCATCCGGTTGCACAATCTATTACCATGGGGTATAAGAAAACGATTGCCCCTGCCAGAATCAGCCAAACAGAGGAGATTTCCGGGCATGGCATTAAAGCGGTTGTTGAAGGCAAAATTATTCTTGCGGGCAATGACAAGCTATTGCACAAGGAAAAGATTGAACATCCAGTTTGTCAAGTTGATGGAACAGTGGTGCATGTTGTTATTGATGGTATTTATGCCGGGTATATCATTATTTCCGATAGTTTGAAAGAAGATGCGATTGATGCGATAGAAAAATTAAAAGCGAAAAAAATACAGACGGTCATGTTGACCGGTGATAATCAATATGCTGCTCAGGCTTTTGCAAAAAAATTAGGAATCAGCCGTTATTACTATGAACTGCTACCTGAGGATAAAGTTAAACACATTGAGCAATTAATATCAGAAAATAAAGATGGCAAGGTGGCTTTTGTTGGCGACGGAATAAATGATGCTCCTGTTATTGCGCGAGCAGACGTTGGAATTGCCATGGGAGCGCTTGGTTCAGATGCGGCAATCGAGATTGCTGATGTGGTGTTGATGACAGATTCACCATCGAAAGTTGCTATGGCTCTTAATGTTGCAAAAACGACAAGAAGCATTGTATGGCAGAATATCTTGTTTGCTATGGGTGTGAAGTTTATTTTCATAGTTCTTGGTGTATTTGGGATTGCTACTATGTGGGAGGCTGTTTTTGGCGACATGGGGGTTGCTCTAATCGCAATTTTTAATGCTCTTAGAATATTAAGAAAATAAATAAACCGGGGAACTCTCAAAAATAACCGTGCCTCTCAGTTTAAAATCAAAACTCATTGGTTTCTCGGTTAAATCTGGAATTCAAAGAATGATTTTTGAAACAAATTATAATCAATATTAAAATTAAATCACATGATAGATAAAATATATATCCTCGTGTTTCTTGTCGTATATTTCATTGCTGTGTTTATATACCCTACAATAAGGGTAAAGCGTAAAACCGGAATAATTGCATATGTATTTAGTAATACGGATTCTTTACAGGACTACATAAGAAAGGTACTCACTTTGATTAACTTCCTAATATTTTTCACAGTGTTGACTAATCTATTTCCTGATGTCTACCAGTATCTTATGCCAGGTAAATGGCTGGAAGTATCAGTTCTTAAATACACCGGATTTATAATCGTTCACGTCGCATTACTCTGGATTGTAATAGCAGAGGTTCAGATGGGCAACTCGTGGCGGATAGGCATTGACCTTTCGACAAAAACTGAACTAAAAACAAATGGTCTGTTTTCCATTTCACGTAACCCCGTATTTTTGGGCATGCTTATTACCCTTGCAGGCATATTTCTTATTCTTCCAAATGCAATTTCGTTGCTTATACTAGTAGCCTCAATATGGATAATACAGATACAGGTTCGTCTGGAAGAAGAATATTTAGCGAAGAAACACGGTAAGAATTATACTGAATATTGCAAGAATGTGGGCAGATGGTTTAAAATAAATTGACAAGGATGCCTGTTTTTGCGCAAATGATTCATCAACTTAAGGGAGGTAAATTCTTCAGGTTTGAATTTATATTTCAGAAATAAAGTCGTCACAAAGTCGTAATGATTGTTTCAAACAACTTTATTCTTTTCTAATACTGCAAATCTGATTTATTTGCCTCTGTTTTAACGATTTAAATTTAAATGCGATCGTCAAGACAAGAATTGATTGAATAAATAGAACTACGACCTACATAAATGACCTATGATTGAATATATCACCAATCTTAAAAAAGAGGTTGATGCAAGAATTGAACAAATAGAATCTTCTGAAGATAACATTTTAAAAAGGTCTTTAGCCGGTTCTCAAGTCCTCGGAGAGGCATTCAATCGATTGAAATCGTTCATTTTGATTTATACTTTTAAGAATGAAGAGGAAGAAATATTATTCTTTAAGGATATAAAGCCTAAGTTTTGCTATCGACTGATTTATTACCGTAAAATTTTTAATATAGAGATGAATAGACCGTTAGCAGGATTTGATGCTCAAAAAGAATACTTGAACAAAGAACTAAATGCAATTAATGAGTATACAACTAAGCGTTTGGATTTTATCCGCTACTATCGTTCAGGCTCCACACACTTGGATTCTTTGTATTTTTTGAGAGGTAAGATGTACACCGAACAGTATTTGGAAACATTTTATTACGAGCTCGATCCCCATTTTTGCACTAACTGTGATTTCAAGGTTGCAAAAATATTGGCTAATGATATGCTCTTGGTTTACTTAATGCAGGAATTAGAATTCTTGGAGACCAGTAAGTCAAGACTAGGCCATTTTTCTTTTCCATCAACTAAGATAACATGGAAAGGGACAAAAACAGAATTGATGGAGCAGCTTTATTCGTGGGATAGTTTGGGTTCATTTGGCGATATCCCACTTACTCAGTTATCAGATTATATTCAGAATGTCTTCAACACCCAATTGGATAATAATTTATCACGTGCTTTCAGCGATATGAAAATTCGCTTGATTCCAACTCCATTTCTCGATAAACTAAAAAATGCCTTACTGCGCCGTATGGGTAGGAATCAATAGATACAGAGTAATACCGAACTCCGTATTTATCATTTCGATATCTAAATTCACCATCATTTGCAGTTAAAACGAAATTTTCTGCTTCATGCTCTTACCATACCGAGTATTCAAAAACCATTTTTGCTTTTTTATTCTTCAAAATGATGTGTAAATCTTTGTAATTAAGCTCAAAAAATAATTTCAAAAAAGACAGTACCGACTTCCGTATCAGCGATCTATTTATTGCTGAATTTTGCTACTAATCAGTAAATTACAACTATGGAAGTCATTACAGTCGAATCGAAGGCATATAAAGAATTGGTGGCAAAGATTAATACGATTGCCCAGTTTGTGGTTGAATATCAGTCTGTCAACACGATTAATCCTGAAGAGGAGTGGATCGATAGTTTTGAAGTTTGCTCTTTTTTGAATATCAGCCAACGCACACTACAACGGTTGCGCTCTAAAGGTGCGATCACCTATTCGGTCATCGCAGGGAAAACATACTATACCATCGCTGAAATCAAACGGATGTTAAATGAACGCCTAATCCGCAGCAGCGAAGAAGCTATGCAAAACCTGATCACTAATCACCAGCGATATGTTGAGCAAAGACGAGTTGCTAAAACGAACAAATAATGGTCTGGATGTTTTCAGATATTATGTTCCCGGTCAATGGAGGGTTGGACGAAACTTTCTAAATCCATTCTACGACGACCACAAGGCATCCTGCAACATCTATTTTGATCGTAAAAACGGGTGTTATCGGGTTAAAGATTTTGGCAACGACGAATTTAGTGGCGATTGTTTCTTTTTTGTTGGCAAACTCAAAGACCTGAATTGTGAAAATTCAAACGGATTTGGCAAGATTTTACAGATAATCAACCATGATCTGAATTTGGGTTTGAAGGAAAACGATATTCCACATTTCACACCTACTTCGCCCGTTGCCAGATCAGGACAGAAGCAGGATCAAACTATCGAACTGAAAAAGACAAAAACCTTCAGTGTTAATCAACAAAGTTTTTCTGCCAAAGGGCTTTTGTTTTGGAAACAATATGGCATTACTGCGGAGCTTTTGAGACTCTATAAAGTGATTTCCCTGAAGGAATTCCAGAGTGAAAACAATGATGGCAAACCCTTTTCTATCAAGTCATCAGAGCAGGAGCCAATGTTCGGTTATTGTGGAAAACGATATGTCAAAATCTATCGGCCCTTTTCTGAAATTCGCTTTTTATACGGTGGAAATTTTGGCGAGAACTATTGTTTTGGATTGGAACAGTTACCAATCAAAGGGGACACATTGTTCATTACCGGAGGTGAGAAAGACGTTTTATCGCTCTCAGCCCGTGGGTTTCATGCCATATGCTTCAATAGTGAAACTTCAACGATTCCCGATTCAATTATCCGAAAGCTGACTCACCGTTTCAAACA
>CAXXPT010000008.1:0-144382 GCA_963676375.2 Prolixibacteraceae bacterium | reverse complement strand
ATGCTCTATAAATGAGCGAATAAATAAATAACCTGATTAGATAAATATTAATTGTTAATGTTATAATTTGTGAGCCATCACAATTAGAAAAATCAATTATTTGTCTATCAACTTTTTCTAGGAAATAGTCCTCCAATATTTTTAATTTCTTTTCACATGTCCGACACCATCGATTATCAACAACAAACGAATTATTTTTTGTTCTAGTTTCCTCTTCACTTAATCTTCGTCCAATGTTTTCTTCAATTTTTTCAGGTTGAACAGAACGACCAAAGTAGGGTAATTCATTATCCACAGCGCCAAAGCTGTGAATTACTTCGTTATCTCTATTTCTTGCCTTATCATCAAAAGCAGACGCAATCATCCAAGCAGGAAAAATATGTGCTCCTGTTTGATTTGCTTCATTATTATTGCATATTTCACAAAGTGCCATTTCTTAAGTAGCATTACCGCCAACATTGCTGGCAAGTATTAAATAGGGGAAAGTCTATCCTCCTTTTTCTCATCTTGCCATTAGGTATTTAATAGTAGCAGGCGTTTGGTTTTCCAAATGTATGAAATTCAGCATCACACGACATAAACTATCGGTGCTTTTTTATGATCATTTTACTTTGCGGTTGGACACAAATACGGGTCTGTTCAATTAACTGTGTCAGGTGAGTACTTATTGAACATTCATTCTGTCTTCAAAAATAATGATTAGTTGGGCCATTATTTGTTTCCATCCATTAATCGGACCAGATTTTTCATAGATTTTCTGTTGAACCAGAAAAAGTAGTTTCATTAATGCCTGATCGTTTGTAAATACCCGTTTTGATTTTGTGACCTTACGTAATTGACTGTTAAAACTTTCAATGACATTGGTGGTATATATTAGCTTTCTGATCTGGTCAGGGAAGTCGAACATTTGCGAGAGCCTCTCCCAGTTCTCAAGCCATGATTTGACCATTGACGGGTATTTTGCTCTCCATTGCAAGTCAAGTTGGTTCAATGCCTTTTCGGCTTGTGCCAGGTCGTTCGACTGGTATATATCTTTAAGTGTTTGAGCAACTTCTTTCCTGTCTTTGTGTGGTACGTACTTCAATGAGTTCCTCACCTGGTGCACAATGCACAACTGAACCCTGGTATGGGGGAATACCGCTTCGATGGCTTGCGCAAAACCTTTCAGATTATCGATGCTTGCAATCAATATGTCGTTTACTCCCCGACGATGAATGTCGTTTAATACAGAGAGCCAGAACCGGGCACTTTCGTTTTCTCCAATGTACATTCCCAACAAATCTTTTACCCCTTCGCGATTCAGCCCGATTAAGCAATATACTGCTTTGGTCTTTATGGCATTGTCCTGACGGACTTTGTAATGAATGGCATCAAGCCAAAGGATGGGGTAAACGCTTTCTAACGGGCGGGTCTGCCATTGTTCGATCTCTGGCAATATCTTGTCGGTTATTGAGGTAATGGTGGCGGGGGAAAGTGTCAATTGGTACATATGGCTTAGATGATCACAGATATCAGTGTAACTCATCCCAAGGGCATACAATCCAATGATTTTATGATCTAAACCATCGCCAAGGGTTGTTTGTCTTTTGGGTAAAATCTCAGGTTCAAAACTGCCGTTACGGTCGCGGGGCGTGGTAATATCTATCGGGCCATAAAGGGTTTTTACTTTCTTGGTGCTCACTCCATTCCTTCGGTTATTCCTTCCTGTCTCCTGGGCTTTTCCTTCCAATAGGTGACCTTCAAGCTCGCCTTGCAGGCTGGCATCTAAAAGCCGTTTGAGCAAGGGGGCCAAAACACCATCTTTGCCCTCCAGCGAAACACCTCTTTTCAATTTATCCAGTGCCTCTTTTTCAAAATCATCGTAATTAAATTCTCCTTCGGTAACCATGTGCCTGTAATTTTATGTGTTAAACTTATTGAAGTTTTTTCACTTGACACAGTTTACTAAATAGACTCGGACAAACAGCATTTCTCAAACAAGGTTTTCCGGCTAACGAAGGCGATTCGCCTGCCCGTTGCCCTTTCCCGTCATTTCACTAACAGCGTTGGGTTTCTATTTGGCAACCACCGGCATTTCGCCAGGTTCATCCGCCTTTTCGCCAAGAATTACTGTCGTCTCACGATGGCTTACCGTCGTTTCACTAAGAATTACCTCCTTCTCACATGGGTTTACCGCCTTCTCACAGACGAATAACGAGCTCGTTATTTGTCTGTGAGAAGGCGCGCATCGCTGGTGAGAAGGCGCTATTTGTTCGTGAGAAGGTGCGCATCGGTGGTGAAACGATGTTTTTGGTTGGTGAGAAAGTGCGCTGCATTGGTGAATTGGCGGGCTTTGTTTGCGACGCGACGAGTGTCGCTGGGAAAGGCGCATTTTTAATTGACAGTACACCGGGGTTCCCGATTTTTTGCGCCCCTTCTGTCCATTGGAGTTCGTCGAATACTTTCCTTCAGATAAATTAACAACGCTTATTCTCTTATATTTTCAGGAATTTGTAAGTTTGTACGGAATATACAACTATGAAGCAAACTGGTTTTGACAAGAACGAAAATCTGCAACAGATTTCACCATACCCGACCCGAATGAGCTATTTCAAACTGAAAAGCATTGTTCCCGTTTTATTCGGCATCTCACTTTTTTACCTGATATTTTATACTTCATGCGCTAACATTGGTAGCCCATCGGGTGGACCAAAAGATAGCATTCCGCCAATGGTGGTAAGAACTATTCCTGAACTGCGTGGTACAAACTTTAAAGGCTCCGATGTCCGCTTAACTTTCGACGAGTACATCAATTCGGACGAAATCTCTGAAAAGTTAGTCGTTTCGCCACCCATGAAAAAGAAACCGATGATCAAAATGAAGGGAAAAACCCTGATCGTTGAGTTTTCTGAAGACCTGCGGAAAGAATCGACCTATTCGCTTGATTTTAAAGATGCCGTAGCCGATAACAATGAAAAAAATCCAATCAAAGATTTTCGGTTTTCGTTCAGTACAGGCTCAAAGTTCGACAGTTTAAAGGTGGTTGGCTATGTTAAAAATGCCATTAACCAGGAGCCTGTCGAAAAAGCGCTGGTTCTGCTCCACCGCCAAAAAGACTATACTGCCTTTATCGATAGTGTGCCCGACTACATTGGGAAAACGGATAAAGAAGGTTTGTTTATGATCGACAATGTGGCGCCGGGTTCGTACCGGTTGTATGCCTTGACCGATGCCGACAACAGTCTGACCTATAATTCGAATGCAGAACTAATTGCATTTGCCGATTCGCTCATCGTTCCTTCGGCTAAATATGTTGCCCGAACCGACACGGTTATAAAAGGAGCCGACACGCTCATTGTGAGCGGACATGTCGATTATCTTCCCGCACCTCAGTACCTGATGATGTTCGAAGAAATAAAATTTGATCAGTACCTCGACTCCTACAAGCGAAACCAGGGGAACAAGTGCGATTTCTATTTTTCTGAATCGTTGAGCGATTCGTTCAAGGTTAATTTGCTTAAACCTAAACCCACCAAAGATTGGTCGTACATCGAATCGAACCTGAAACGCGATTCGATCACCGTTTGGTTAACCGATACCGTTTTCAGCAAAAGCGATTCGCTGAAATTCGAATTAAAATACCAGGTTCTCGACTCGCTGAATCAACTGGTGATGAAGCATGACACCATTGAGATGATTTATACTGCCCCAAAAACGCCGAAGGTAAAGCGGAAAAAGGGTGAGCTTCCACCAGTACCAACCATCAATTTAAGTAACAATATTAATTCGTCGGCACACGACTTGTACCGATCGATACAGATTGAAGCTCCCGAGCCGCTGAGTTCTTTCGATACGACCAAAGTCAGGCTTTATTCGTTTGAAGACACCGTTAAAACCCGAATCCCAATTGTCGTTAAACGAGATACCAATTCGGTTCGTAAGTATTTCATCGAGCATCAATGGGAACCCAATACCAACTATTTATTTCAGGTCGATTCGGCGGCGGCATACAACATTTACGGTTATCCGAGCAACAAAGTCGATCAGAAATTCAGGACTCAAAAAGAAGATTATTACGGCAAGATTATCCTGACCATCTCCGGACTTACGGGCCCGGCAATCGTGCAGCTTCTGGGGAACGACAAGGATGAAAAAATCCTTCAGAAAATACAGGTTTTGGGTGATGGAAAAATCGAGTTCCCTTATCTGAAGCCTGAAAAGTACAAGATCAAAATCATACTGGATTCGAACAAAAACGGCAAATGGGATACCGGTTTCCTGGCCGACGGAATACAGCCCGAGGAGGTGGTTTATTATCCGAAGATTATCAAAATCCGCTCGAACTTTGAAATAGAAGAAACCTGGGAAATAAAATACAAAGCAGAGTATAAAAAAGAACTGATTGACGAAGAACTTGAAAAAGAAAAAGCCCGAAAAAAAGAGCAAGACAAGAAGGCAGCAAAGAAACCAGGCTTGTAAATACTGGTCGTTCCTGATCTTACTCTTTGTATTTGTTACCGGTTCTGCCTCAGCTGAATATCCGTTCAAAAGCGGCGAGTATGCGCGTTACGGAGCTTACTACAACTGGCATTTCATCTGGGTTCAGAGTGGCGAAGTTGAATTCAGGGCTGACACACTGCAGTATAAGCAACAGGAAGCGTGGCATTTAAAAGCTGTAGGCAAATCATTAAAAGCCTACGATTTGCTTTTCTGTGTTCGCGATACGTTCGAAACGTTCAGCAACTACAACACATTCAAGCCAATTTATTCGCGCCGGGTACTGAACCATGCCAAACAAAATTCGGTTCATCAGTATTGGTTTGATCCGGCTTCAGAAAAAATTGAAACACAAATCCGTCAGGACAAAAAGCCTTTGTACCGAGCCAATTTAACCGCTCCGGATAATACATACGATATACTGGCAACTGCATACAATTTCAGGAAGTTCGATTTTAACAAACTGTTTGTGGGGCAAAAAGTTCCGTACCGAATGTTAATCGATCGCCAGGTTGCCGATTTGTTTTTCAGGTATCTTGGCAAAGAGAATGTAAAAACCCGAAATGGGAAGGAGTATCGTTGTCACAAAGTTTCTGTATATTTACTGCAAGGTGATTTTTTTCCTGAAGGTGAATACATGAAAATCTGGTTCACCGACGATAAAAACCACCTTCCGGTTCAGGTTGAAACCGAGATTTTAATGGGATCGGTCAAAGCGCTTTTACTCGAACCCAAATCGATGAAATATCCACTTACATCACAAATAAAATAAACTATGGCAAGCAGACAACGATTAAAAAAAGAGATTGACTACGTAGTATCTGACCTGATACTCGATTGTTTTACCTTTATCAATATGCGGGCAAAAACCGAAAATGAGGATGTCCTTCAAATTGTTCAGGAAACACTTAACTTAAGGGGAGACTTGATCTCTAAAGTCAATCACCCTGAAACTAAGGATGCTTCGCAAACGGTAAAAAACTACTTCGACAACATTGCAAAAGTATTGATCGACACGGTTGAAGAAAGCTACGTGAAATTAGGAAAGCTGATCAATCCGGATGCTTAGTTTCTGATAAAGAAATTCAAATTCTCACTCCCTGTAATATCTTATCCGGATGTTTCAGGGAGTTTTTTTATCTCTAATTTTCGTCGGAATATATTTCTTTGGGGTATCGGGAATGGATAAAGCATTAAGAAAAGGGCACCAGATTTGAAGAAGATGAGCCTTTTGATCAGACATGTTTAGGATTGGCCTTAATTTTGTTATTTTTGCTTTCCTTAAATACAACACCAAAACCCGATCAGAATGGATGAATTTGGCATAAAAAAGAAAGGTTTTTCGTTAGGCGAAACCGATAAAGAAAGAAGAAACAACCTGATCATTATTATATTGTCAGTGTTACTGGTAATCGTAATTGCGGTTTTTGTTTCGCAGCACAATGAAAATAAAAAAATCCTCGCAGCTCTGAATCTCGAAAAGACATCAATTCAAACCGAATTGAATACGATGATGGCGAACTACGATTCGATTCATACCAACAACGAAGCGCTTCAATCGGAGCTGGACGGTGCTCAAACAAAGGTAAAAGACCTGTTGGTTGAAGTTGAGCAAGTCAAAAAAGTGAGCTACGACCAGATCGAGCAATATCGTCTGCAGGTTACTACCATGCGTAATATCATGAAAAATTACATCATTCAGGTTGATTCGCTTAACAAACGAAACGAATTGCTGATGGCCGAAAACGTTCAGGTAAAAGAGAACTTCGCCCAGAGTGAAACAAAAAATCAGCAGCTCGAAAAAGAAAAACAGCACCTTCAGGAAAAAATAAAAGAAGCCGAACTTTTGGAAGCAACCGAATTGACTGCTGTTGGAATCAATGCCCGTGGCAAAGACGCCGAAAGCGCACGCCGGGCCGAACAAATTAAAGTAAGTTTTGTACTGAGCAAAAACGTAACTGCCCCCCGCGGGAACAAAGTAATTTATGTTCGGATTCAAAAACCCAACCAGGTACTTCTTCAGCAATCGCCCAACGATTTGTTTCAGTTCGAAGACCTGAAAATACCATTCTCAGCCAGCCGTGAGGTAACATACGAAGGAAATGCCCTACCGGTCAATATTTTCTGGGATAACAAAGGACAGGAATTTTTACCGGGCGAATACACCGTGGACGTTTTCGCTGATGGAAACAACATTGGAACAACCAAGTTTTTGATGAAACGATAACGGTTTCCAGTCGCAGTGTTCAGTTTCCAGATAAAAGAAAACGGACTCTTTCCTATGTGAAAGAGTCCGTTTTCTTTTTGGTGTGTCTGTAAACTGCGACTGATCACTGATCACTACTTGTAGGTCATCAGTTTGCTTAAATATTTCCCAATAATATCAAATTCAAGATTAATCATTGTGCCAACTTCGAACGTGTGGAAGTTGGTTTCGTTGTAGGTGTACGGAATAATCGCCACCTGAAATGAATTGTCTTTCGAGTTTACCACAGTCAGGCTAACTCCATTCACAGTAACCGAACCTTTCTCAACAGTCATATAACCTTTCTGCGCCATTTCCTTGTCAAACGGATATTCGAAGGTGAAATACCAGCTTCCGTCGGCTTCTTCAACCTTGGTGCAGGTAGCAGTCTGGTCAACATGGCCCTGAACAATGTGCCCGTCCAAACGGCCGTTCATCATCATGCTGCGCTCCAGGTTTACCTTGCTTCCGGGAACCAATTTGCCCAGGTTTGTTTTAAGCAAAGTTTCTTTAATGGCAGTTACTGTATAAGTTTTGGCTTCGCTGTCGATCTTGACCACCGTTAAACATACTCCGTTATGCGAAAGACTTTGGTCGATTTTCAGCTCATCAACAAACGAGCAAGTGAGTGTAAAATGTACATTTTCCTGATCTTTTTCAATGGCAATCACTTTGCCTGCTTCTTCTACTATTCCTGAAAACATGGTCGCTTGATTTAAAATTTCGCTACGAAGTTACAAGTTTCGCATGGAGTTGCAAATCGATTTGGCGGAGTAAAGTTGATTTTCATAAATATGAATCCAGGCAAACTATTTTGACTTATTTTTCATAAATTTATCCTGACGTTCAAATACAAAATCTTAACAAAATGAATGAAAAGAGAATTGACCGGATAATCAATATCCTTTATGCATTTGCTGCAATTTCAGTTTTGCTTGGTGCGTTTTTTAGACTTCAACATTACCCCTATGGATCTCATATGTTCTGGGGAGGATCTATTGTTGGCATTATCGTTAGTACCTATGATAATATCAGATTAAAAAAGATTATCAAAAAGCTTGAAGAAGGAAAGTTTAGTGAATGAGAGGACATTAATTTATATATTCGGAAAAAATTCAGCATATGACAACAGTTAAAACAACTTATTTAGGCGATTTACGCACCGAAAACGTTCATTTGCAATCGGGCTGCAAAATCATTACCGATGCGCCCTGCGACAACCGAGGCAAAGGAGAAGCCTTCTCCCCTACCGATTTGCTGGCCACTTCGCTGGGTAATTGCATCATGACCATTATGGGCATTAAAGCCATGGACAATGGAATTGACCTGACTGGCACCGAAATCGAAATCACCAAAATTATGGCCGATGCTCCTCGCCGGGTGTCCGAAGTCGTTCTGGAATTCAACTTTCCGAAAAAAGGTTATACCGAAGATGAAAAGCGGTTGATCGAAAGTGTTGCCGGAACCAGTCCGGTTCCGTTAAGCGTTCATCCGGACTTGAAACAGACGATTGTTTTTAACTGGTAGAACTTTCGTAATATATCTGTTTGCAAAAGTACCTGACAAAGCTACCCGCATTGCCAGGTCTTTGTTTTATGAAGGATCGAACAATCCCTCCATTATCAGAAATTTCCAGTCTGATTGAAAATTATTTTTCACTTATCTACATTCTACGATTCCTGGTATCTCGGATGAATCCTGTTATTGAGATCACCTAATGTTCAGAACAAAAACATGATTCAGACGTTGATAACCATCAAGATAATGTAGGTCAAATTGCTGCTTTTAATTGAATAATTATGGAAATGGTTGAGAAACGAATAGAACAATTTATCTTTTTTAGTCGCTGGATTCAGATGCCGGTTTATCTGGGACTTATTATTGCATCGATATTATATGCAGTAAAATTTATGACACAATTGTGGCATCTTTTATCAAATTTTTCTATCCTGAGTGAAAATATGATCATGTTGTCTGTCTTAGGCCTGATTGATATTTCGATGGTAATCAACCTATTGGTAGTTGTATTTATCGGAGGATATTGGACTTTTGTAAGTAAAATTGAATTCGATAGCCATACTGACAAACCCGACTGGCTGACAAAAATTAATGCAAGTACCTTAAAAATTAAACTTATCATTTCGCTTGTCAGCATATCAGGCGTGCACCTTCTAAAAACATTTGTCGATATTCACAATGTTCCGCTGCAAGATGCTTTGCTACAAATTGGTATTCACCTGGTGTTTTTAATATCAGCAGTCCTTTTGGCCTATACCGATAAGATCATGCATTTTGATGCCATCTCAGAGAAACACTAAGTGCAAGGCAAAATTCACACGTCGCTTATTTTAGCCTTTACATCATATTCCTATTTGCAAAATCCACTCAATACTTTATCTTCGTCTCAGAATAACACGAATTAGCAAAAAAGTAACACATGGGAGTTTCGCGTTTTGGCGTTTCGTTGGAAGAAGAGTTGCTTACCGCGCTCGACCAATATGTGACCGAGAACAATTTTTCGAACCGGTCTCAGGCTATCCGTTACCTGATTGAAAAAAACCTGGTGGAGCAGAAATGGAAATGCGACAACCTGGTGGCCGGTGCCGTTGTGATGGTTTACAGTAACCTAAAACCCGAAATTCGTACCCGATCTGCCGAGCTTCAACTTCAATACCGTGATGTGGTGATTGGCATTCAGCAATTTATCCTGAGTGAGCAAAACTGTATGGAGATTATAGCGGTGAAAGGAGCTTCGCGACGGTTGACCGAACTTTCAGACAAGCTAATTGGCATAAAAGGCATTCAGCACGGAAAGCTGATTATGAGTAAAACAGAATAATTTTTTTACCCAAATAGTAACACGAAATCAATTAAAAGTAGCATCAACCATTGATATGAACGAACTAAATACTGCTCTAAACGAAAAACTCCATTTGCTTGAAAACTGGTTCAGGCAACGGAAAGGCTCCATTGTTGCCTTCTCAGGCGGAATCGACTCCACCTTAGTTCTTTATCTGGCCCGAAAGTTTCAGGGTCGTGATGGTGCTATTGGCGTAATCTCCAATTCCGAAAGTCTGAAAAATAAAGATTTTAAGCTGGCTCAATCGTTCTGCGAAGAATTCGATATACAGCTTCGTATAATTAAAACCGACGAACTGAGCGATTCAAACTATAGCGAAAACCCAATCAATCGTTGTTTCTTTTGCAAGGATCACCTGTTCCACGACCTTCAGGAAATGAAGAAAGAGTATACTGGGTTTGAAGTTTTGAGCGGAACCAATTACGATGACTTGGGCGATTACCGGCCAGGTATTGATGCAGCCCAGAAAAATCTGGTCCTCTCTCCATTGGTCGATTGCAAAATTACCAAAGATGAAATCCGGGAGATCGCCCGCCATTTCAATTTACCGAACTGGAACAAACCTGCCAGCCCGTGCCTGAGTTCCCGAATTCCATACAATCAGGCTGTTACGCTTGAAAAACTCAAGCAAATTGAAGCAGCTGAAGATATTTTGAACAGCTATGGTTTCGAAGATGTTCGGGTTCGTCACTTTGGAACCTTTGGCCGGATTGAAGTTCAGAAAGACGATTTGGAGAAGCTTCTTGCAATCAAAGACAGAGTTTATAACAACATCAGAAACCTCGGATTTGCCCGCGTTGAAATTGATGACGAGGGTTTGGTTTCCGGAAAAATGAATCGGGCAATAAATACCTCAGAACTGAAAAATAACAAGATATGAAGATATTATATTACGATTGTTTTGCCGGGATCAGCGGAGATATGAACCTTGGCGCTATGATAGATTTAGGAGTCGATTCAGATTTCCTGATCGCCGAACTTCAGAAATTAAACATCGAGGGATTTCATCTGGAGATTCAGAAAGACATCCGTCGGGGAATTTCAGGAACCAAAGCAACGGTGGTTATCGAAAATCCGGAGAACGAAAAGCACCGCCATTTGCGGCATGTGGAGGAATTGGTTAACCAGAGCACGCTTTCGCCGGAAGTGAAATCCTTATCGCTAAAAATATTCGACCTCATTGCCGAGGCCGAAGGTAGAGTTCATAACATCAGCAAGGAGCGGGTTCATTTTCATGAAGTGGGCGCGTTAGATTCGATTGCCGACATTGTTGGTGCAGCCATTTGTCTCGATTACCTGAAAGTGGACAAAGTGATGTCGTCACCAATCCAATTAGGCGGCGGAATGGTAAAATGTGCGCATGGTATCATGCCAGTTCCTGCACCGGCTACCACTTTGATTGTTCAGAATGTGCCCGTTAAAACTGGCTTGGTTCAGCACGAAGCGACTACACCAACAGGTGCTGCCATTTTAGTTGCCACTGTTGATGAATTTACCGATCAGATTGATTTCCAGATAAAAAAGACTGCTTATGGAATCGGGCAACGCGATGTTTCGGAGGTTCCAAATGTGTTGCGGGTTTACCTTTCGGAAAACGACGAATCAGCAGATTCGACCCGGCTTGAGGAAGCATGGATGCTGGAATGTAACATCGACGATATGAATCCGGAGTGGTACGATCATCTTTTCGGAAAACTCTTTGATGCAGGTGCCAGCGATGTTTTTTTGACACCAATCATCATGAAAAAGTCCAGACCGGCCAATTTACTTTCGGTATTATGCAGCAAGCATATTGCTCCTGAAATGAAAGCAATCATCTTCAATAACAGCACCACCATTGGACTGCGTGAATATTCGGTTGCAAAAACGGTTCTCGACCGTCAGGAAAAAGAAATTGAAACTGAGTTGGGAAAAGTTCGGGTGAAATGCAGTTATTTTCAAGGAAAAGAAATTCGGTTTAAACCTGAATTTGAAGACCTGAAGAAGCTGGCAACCGAGCATGGACTCAGCCTAAATGAAGTAGAGAAAATCATTACTAAAAGTCGATAATATGGACATTCAGGATATTCTCGAAAAATACAAAGACGGCGAAATGGACTTGGTGGAAGCGCTGTCGCATTTCACCAAACGAGGCATTGAGGAAATGGGTTTTGCTACCATTGACACCGACCGCCTGCACCGAACTGGCCTACCGGAAGTGATTTATGCTTCAGGCAAAACAACAGAGCAAGTCCGGTTGATCGCCGAACGCATGTTCAGCAAAGGAATTGATATACTGGCAACCCGTGCCACTCCCGAAATATACGAGGCCGTAAAAAGTGTTGTACCTGAGGCTGTTTACAATCCATTGGCAAGGACTATTGTTTACAAGCATAAAGAAGAAATTTCGGAGAAAGGTTATATCGCCGTTATATCAGCCGGAACGTCAGACCTTCCGGTAGCTGAAGAGGCGGTTGAAACAGCCCGTTTCCTGAACAATGAAGTGGTCACCATTTACGATGTTGGAGTTGCCGGAATTCATCGGCTTTTCAATAAGTTGGACCTGATCAGGAATGCGCGGGTAATTATTGTTGTTGCCGGAATGGAAGGTGCACTGGCCAGCGTAGTTGGCGGATTGGTGGATAAACCGGTGATTGGCGTACCTACCAGCATTGGATACGGCGCCAATTTCCAGGGATTATCGGCCTTGCTATCGATGCTGAACAGTTGTGCCGCCGGGGTTTCGGTGGTTAATATCGACAATGGATTTGGCGCAGCCTGCCAGGCCTCTTTGATCAACAAATTATAATATTTCAAATGAACGAGATTTTCCTGCTTTCGCTTACAGCTGCATCACTCGGGTTCATTCACACAGCACTGGGACCTGACCATTATTTGCCGTTTATTGTGTTGAGCAAAGCCCGAAACTGGAGCGTTCCAAAAACCATGTGGATCACTTTTGTTTCAGGAGTTGGACATGTTGGAGGCTCTGTTTTAATCGGACTTGTAGGGATTGCATTGGGAATCAGCTTAAATAAATTAACGTTTGTTGAAGAATTCAGGGGAGATATTGTTGCTTTATTGCTGATAGCCTTTGGTTTGGCTTACTCGGGCTATGGCTTTTATAAATTCCTGAAAAATGGCGGACATCATCACCTGCCAAATTTCCTGATCCCTAAAAATCTTCGAGAAATCAAACATCAGGTTAGCCACGGATTAGAAGAAAAGGTGGACGAAACCAAATTAACACCCTGGGTTTTGTTTATCATTTTCGTTTTTGGCCCGTGCGAAGTATTAATCCCAATGTTATTCATTCCGGCAGTGCAACAGAGCGCCTCCGGAATAGCTTCGGTTGCACTGTTCTTTGGTATCGCCACAATAGCTACTATGATGTTCATTGTTTATTTGGGCCACTTAGGTTCTTCATTCCTGAAATTTAAATCCAAAGAAAAATATATGCACCTGATCGCTGGTCTTGTCATTCTATCTGCGGGCCTTGGAATGCATTTTATGGGTTGGTAAATACCTCCTATTATTTGTTTAAGTCCTTCCAGCGTTGGCAAAGCCAATGGTGAAAGGACTTTTTTTTGTCAAAAATTGTTAATTCT
Organism: Prolixibacteraceae bacterium; assembly: GCA_963676375.2. Taxonomy (GTDB): domain Bacteria; phylum Bacteroidota; class Bacteroidia; order Bacteroidales; family Prolixibacteraceae; genus Aquipluma. Next base: position 131,214 of record CAXXPT010000008.1, on the reverse strand, counting down.
TGTAACGAATCGGAAAGCTATCCGTCTTATTTCATTGCGTACAAAGAACAGAAACATAAAGCTGATTGGCCAATCAGACCTTTACCGATTGGGTTAAAACCGTTTGAAATTGAATAAAACGGGTTATTTAATCCATTTACAGGATAAAATCGGCCATTCATCGAAAAAAATAGAACAAAGCCAACAGTATTTCAGAATTTTGACATTAGAAAACTAACAGAAAACAAAGCCATGATTAGATTAAACAACATTCACAAATCCTATGTAATGGGAAACAACAGTCTCCATGTCCTGAAAGGCATCGACCTTCAGATCGAACAGGGCGACTTTGTTTCCATCATGGGTTCTTCCGGTTCCGGAAAATCAACACTTCTGAACATTTTAGGCATGCTCGACAACTACGATAGTGGCTCTTACCATTTGTCGGGTAACCTGATCCAAAACATGAGCGAAAAGAAAGCAGCCAAATACCGTAACGATTTGGTTGGTTTTGTATTCCAGTCGTTCAATCTTATTTCGTTTAAAAATGCTATGGAAAATGTGGCGCTTCCGCTTTACTACAAAGGAGTTCCACGTAAAAAGCGAAACCTGATTGCCATGGAATATCTCGAAAAACTAGGTTTGAAAGACTGGGCGAACCACATGCCAAACGAAATGTCAGGGGGACAGAAACAACGCGTGGCCATTGCAAGAGCGCTCATTTCTCAACCAAAGATTATTTTAGCCGATGAACCAACAGGAGCATTGGATTCAGCAACCTCATACGAAGTGATGGACATCCTGAAAAAGGTAAATGATGAAGGCATCACAGTAATCATTGTTACCCATGAACACGACATTGCCGCAATGACCAACCAGATTATACGGCTTAAGGATGGGTTGATTCACGAAATCATCCGCAACGGAGAACTGAAACAATTCCAGAAAGAATATACTCATGGGCTAGAAGCCGCTCAAATCCCAAGCTATGTTTGATATCGACAAATGGCAGGAAATTTTTGCCACCATCAAAAAAAATAAGATGCGGACTTTCCTCACCGGCTTTTCTGTGGCCTGGGGGATTTTCATGCTGATGATTTTGCTGGGCTCCGGGAACGGTTTAAGCAACGGGGTTGCCAACAATTTCATGAACGATGCGGTAAATGCCATGTGGATCTGGCGTGGCGAAACTACCATACCCTACGAAGGAATGAAAACCGGACGCCCTATCCAGTTTCATAATGATGATCAGGAGATTGTGCAGAAGGTTTCTGGTGTTGGTGTGTCATCGGGACGTTACTTTATGGGTAATACCCGCTATTCATACTTAAAAGAATCGGGCGAATACACCACCATTACCTGCCAGCCAGCCTTAAAAGAGGTCGAAAATCTTAGCTTGAGTGAAGGCCGGTTCATCAACGATCTTGACATAATCCAGAAAAGGAAAGTTGTGGTCATTGGTACTGACATCAAAACCGCTCTTTTCAAAGATTCAGTTGCACTAGGCGAATACGTAAATATAAACATGGTGCCATTCAAAGTGGTTGGTATTTGCACCGAACCCGGATCAACCCGCAATCGGAATGCCTACATGCCACTTTCTACAGCTCAAATGATTTTTAGCGGCTCAAATAAGCTTCACAACCTGGCACTAACAATCAACGCAACCACGCTTGAAGAAAGCCAGGCCATTGAAGAACAAATCAGGAATGTATTGGGCAAACAACATAAATTTGATCCAAAAGACGAGGGTGCAATAGGCTTATACAATAAGTTGGAAAATTATATCCAGACCATGAAAATCTTCCAGGCCATTAAAATTTTCATCTGGATAATTGGGATCGGAACTTTAATTGCAGGAATCGTTGGTGTTAGCAACATCATGCTCATTGTGGTAAAAGAACGCACCAAGGAAATCGGAATCCGAAAAGCAATTGGAGCAAGTCCATCATCGGTAATTGGTCTGATTTTGCTCGAATCGATCATGATAACTACCATCGCCGGGTATATTGGTTTGGTATTGGGAACCGGACTCATGGAGATGATCAACTATTTCATGATGCAAGGGGCTGATGCTGCAGCGGCTGCGGCTGCTAACGGCGGAGAACGGGGTGAATCCATTTTCCTAAATCCAACCGTTGACATTAACATCGCAATTTATTCGACTTTGCTTCTGATTGTTGCCGGTGCAATCGCCGGATATATTCCAGCTAAAAGAGCTGCCAGTATTAAACCGATTGTTGCCTTGCGCGACGAATAATAAGAGGAGGCAATATCATGTTTGATTTAGATTTATGGAGCGAAATAATTAGTGCTCTGAAGAAAAACCGGATGCGAAGTTTTATGACTGCCTTTGGCGTTTTCTGGGGAATTTTCATGTTGATTGTGATGTCGGGAGCCGGAAAAGCTTTGGAAAACGGTGTACTCGATGGAGTTAGAGCGTTTGCAACCAATTCGGCATTCTTCTGGACCGAACGGACCAGTGTACCTTACGAAGGGTTTCAACGTGGACGCCGCTGGAATTACGAAACAAGCGATATTGATTATATCCGTGAAAATGTGAAAGAGGTTGAGTACTTATCACCTCGTTTGTTTGGAAATCAACAAGCCGGGAATAACACCATTCGTGGTGAGCGTGCCGGATCCTTCAGCGTATTTGGCGATTATCCAGATTATTTTAAAATCGACCGATGGACTCCCGCAAAAGGACGTTTGATAAATGACATCGACATGCTTCAGGAGCGAAAGGTTTGTAATATTGGCGAACGGGTTGTTGAAGTGATGTTCGGAAAAGATGAAAACCCGATAGGACAGTACCTGAAAATTAGCGGTGTCTACTTTCAGGTAGTTGGTGTAATTCATGCTGAAACACGCATCAATATTGGTGGAGGCAAGAAAGAAGAAACCATTATCATTCCTTTCTCGACCATGCGGAAAGCATATAACTACGGCAATAAAGTGTACTTCTTTTCTGTAACCTCAAAACCCGGCACCAAAGTAAGCGATCTGGAAGAAAAATTAAAAACCCTACTAAAAGACCGACATAAAATTGCCCCTGATGACCAACAGGCTATCGGATCATTCAACATCGAAAAGGAATTCGTCAAGTTCAACGCCTTATTCCTTGGCATTCAGGGTCTGACCTGGATCGTTGGAATCGGAACCTTGTTGGCCGGTGTTATCGGAGTTAGCAACATCATGCTGGTCATCATTAAGGAGCGAACTCAGGAAATAGGAATTCAACGGGCCATTGGTGCTACGCCTGGAACCGTAATTAAACACATTGTTGCTGAAAGTGTATTCTTAACCGTGATGGCCGGATATATCGGGTTATCGCTCGGGGTTGGAGTACTCGAAATTTTGAATCAGATATTGCTTAAGGGTGGCGATAAATTGTTCTTCCGTAATCCGGAGATCAACCTAACCATGGCGCTATCGGCACTGGCAGTACTTGTTGTTGCCGGAATCATTGCTGGTCTGATCCCGGCAAAAAGAGCCGTAAGCATTAAGCCTATCGATGCAATCAGAGACGAATAAAAAAGAAAAAAATCATTCGTCATTAGTATAGCAAGATGACCTTCTTCTATTGACTAATGACTATTTTACAATGACTAATGACAAATAATCAGAAAACAGAAACATATAAAAAACCAAATCATGAAAAAAATTTTTAAAATCCTTGGAATTGTAATCCTGGTCGGAATTTTCGGAGGAACAATCTATTTCCTCTATACGAAATCGAAAAAAGTGCCTGAAGTATACGAAACTAAGAATCCGTTCGTATCGAATGTAATTCGTAAAACTGTTGCCACGGGTTCAGTAGTTCCGCGTAAAGAAATCGAAATTGTACCGCAGGTTTCAGGAATTATTGATGAATTGTATATCGTTGCCGGCGACTTTGTAAAAAAAGATCAGGTAATTGCCAAAATCAAGATTATTCCTGACATGGTAAACCTGAACAATGCAGAAAACCGTTTGAACCGTGCAAAACTTAGCGCTGATGATGCTAAAATTGATTTCGACCGTCAGCAAAAATTGTTTGACCAGAAAGTAATTTCTTACGAAGAATACAAAAGAGCAAAGGTAAGTTACGATGCAACCCGGGAAGAATTGTCGGCTGCAGAAAATAATCTGGATTTAATTAAAAACGGTGTAACAAAAAAGGCATCAACAGCTACTAATACACTTGTTCGTTCAACTGTAAACGGAATGGTGCTTGATGTACCGATTAAAGAAGGAAACTCGGTTATTCAATCGAACACCTTTAATAACGGGACAGCTATTTGTACCGTGGCCGATATGCAGGATATGATTTTTAAAGGCAAGGTTGACGAAACCGAAGTCGGCAAAATCAAAGAAGGAATGAACATTGAACTGGAAATTGGAGCTATCGAAAAAGATAAATTTGGAGCAATTCTGGAATACATCGCTCCAAAAGGGAAAGAAGAAAATGGGGCTATTCAGTTCGAGATCAAAGCCAATGTGGTGCTGAAAGAGAATCAGTTTATCCGTGCAGGCTACAGTGCAAACGCCAATATCGTTCTGGAGAAAAAAGACAGCGTACTGGTTATTCCTGAAGGGTTACTGAAATTTGAAAAAGATTCTTCGTTCGTTGAAGTTGAAACAGCAACACCACAGACCTTTGAAAAGCGCATGGTTAAAACCGGAATTTCTGATGGTATCAACATCGAAATCACCGAAGGCTTAACCAAAGCAGATAAGGTGAAAGGAGAAAAAGTTGATCCGAAGAAAGCAAAGGAACCTGAAAAGAAAAAGGCTTAAACAGATATAAGTTATAAGTTAAGAGTTATAGCTTATCTTTGATATTGTAACTTGCAACTTAATACGATTTCAATTAAACAAATTACTAAAAACATACGAATGAAACGAATATACAGCCTTATTGCCGCCGCGATTTTGTTGGTTGTTACTACAAGCGCACAGGCACAGGAATCGTGGTCGTTACAGAAATGTATTGATTATGCCCTCAAAAACAACATTCAGATCAAGCAACAGGTACTGAACTCAGAGTATTACAGCAATCAGCTCGGACAGGCAAAAAATAACAAGTTGCCAAACCTGAATGCCGGATTTCAGAATAACATGAGTTTTGGCCGTACGATTGGCGCCGACAATACTTATCTGGATATCAATTCGAACTCCACTTCAGGCAACCTAAGTTCGAACATTACCCTTTGGAGTGGATTTACATTGAAAAATTCGGTTAAAATGGCCGAGATGGACTTACGTGCCACGTTGGAAGATATGCAAAAAGCCAAAGACGACATGATGCTGAATATTGCAGCATCGTACCTCGAAATACTTTTTGCCAACGAACTGGTGACTGTTGCCGAAGACTTGCAAAAAATAACCCAACTGCAGATTGACCGTACCGGGAAACTGGTTGAAGCTGGTAGCCTGGCCAAAGGTAGTTTGCTCGAAATTGAAGCACAATATGCCCGCGAAGAATTAAATGTAGTGAATGCTCAAAACCGTTTGCAACTTGCCTACCTGGCATTATACCAACTATTGGAACTGCCATCGACCGAAAGCTTTAAAATAGAAAAACCGGTATTGCCCGAGATTGGCGCCAATATGAGCCTGATGAATACCATGGATGTGTTCAAGAATGCCGTGCAAATCAGGCCTGCAGTAAAAAGTGCCGAATTTAAATTAGAGAGCGCCCGAAATCAACTGCTTATTGCAAAAGGAAATTTGATGCCTTCTCTTTCGTTTGGTGCAAACTATTACAACTTTTACAATAACAAATACATGAACTACCAGACTAATACCAAAATTGCCCTTAGCGATCAGTTAAAAAGCAACGAGCGATATGGTTTTGGATTTACGCTGAATGTTCCCATTTTCAATCGATACCAGGCAAAAACAGGCGTAAACAACTCACAAATACAGGTAGAGAATGTTGAACTTCAGTTACAGAACACTAAAAATTTACTCCGGAAAGATATTGAGCAGGCATATACCAATGCTATCGCAGCTTTTAAAAGATATGTTGCCAATCAAAAAGCCGTGATTTCATCGAAAGAAGCTTTCCGCTATACCGAAGAAAAATTTAATGTGGGAATGATCAATTCGGTGGAATACAACCAAAGCAAGAACAACTTATCAACGGCCCAAAGCGATTTGCTTCAGGCTAAATACGAATACATTTTCAGGACAAAAATTCTGGATTTCTACAACGGACAAGCTATTGAGTTGTAAAATAACCTAAACAGCAGCAACTCATAATACAAGTAATAACAGTTTAACCCGTCTGTCCCAACAGGCGGGTTTTTCATTTTTATCCCAACAACATTTTTAAGCTGACTAGCCAGTTGTTCTTCATTTTATTTTAGACTACAAATACGTTTATGCCTTGCTTCTCACTGCGAAGTTAAAGTTGAGCGTTAAATCTAAAGGATGCACTTCTCCTGTAGATTATTAAATCGATTCGTTCGGGCAGTTTGAGTATATGATTATTTTTTCTTGATTCAAAAAAAACTACTTTTGCCGCGCAAACCAATATTAATTTTAAAATGGACGAAGGGCCTGCGAGTAAATTATTTATTAACCTGATGTAGCAGGGGAGCCATTCGTTTGTTTGAGCCCCTCCTGTTGTGTCCCAAAACAAGGAGGTGCATATGACAACTATCACCACATTTTATTTAAGCCGGATTGTCGGAATAAGAGCTTATGATTCCAATGGGAAATACATTGGAAAGGTAAAAGACTTGCTCGTTGAATCCGATTCTTCGAACTTTACTTCCGGGCACCCGGCTGTTACAGGAATCAAAATTAAGCGAAACAAGCAAGTTGTATTCTATTCATTTCAGCAATTCCAGGTTGACAAGAATAACGGCAAAATCAAGATAATTGCCTCACAGCTAACCGAATTACCTGATGTAAATATTAATAACGACCTGTCATTGGTTGAATCGGTTCTCGACAAGCAGATCATTGATCTAAACGGGCGCAAGCTGGTTCGGGTAAACGATGTTCGGCTGGTATCGCTGGCAAACGGCACTTTTGCGGTAGCCGTCGATATTGGCATTGAAGGTTTGCTCCGAAGAATTGGTATTGCTAAACCAATAAAATATGGACTATCTATCATTGGCTCAAATATTCCATCGAAATTTATTTTGTGGGAAGATCTGGAAGCCATTGATTTCTCGAACCTGAATATCAAGCTTTCAAAGACCTATAAAAAGCTGCAAACCCTCCACCCTTCCGATTTGGCCGACATTATCGAAGATTTAGGGCGGAAGGCAAGTGCCGAAGTATTTTCAGCTCTCGATGAAGAACAGGCTGCCGATGTTTTGGAAGAACTTGAAGTTGAAACTCAGGTTCATATCATAAAAAGTTTGCCGATTGAAAAAGCAGCCGATGTACTTGATTTGATGCCTGCCGACGAAGTTGCCGACATTTTCGATGCTTTAGGTGATGAAAAGGTCGAACTTCTGTTAAATGAGATGGAGAAAGATACCTCGCAGGAAGTTCGGGAATTGCTCGATTACCCGGATCAGGCAGTTGGAAGTATCATGTCAACCGAAATCCTGTCGTTTAACCGAAATGCAACAATTGAAGAAGTATTTACCGTACTGAGGATCCAAAAACCTGAGGCTGAATCGCTTTATAATCTTTTTGTAACCAACGAAAAGGATGTTTTGATTGCTACCTTTTCATTGAGAGATTTAGTGGTTTCGGAACCCGAAATAAAGATTGATCAAATCATGAAACCGTCTCCGGTTCGTTTGTACGACGATCAGGAAATTGACGAAATAGCCGAGTTCATTTCCAAATATAATATGCTCGCAATCCCGGTAGTTGACCGAAGTGAAGTATTGCAGGGAATGGTTGTAATTGATGATGTGATCGACGATTTGATGGATAAACGCAGGATGAATAAATAGGAAGTTGGGCGATGTTTAAAAATAGAAAATCTCTTTTCCAAAAGATAGCTATATTCTTAGCCATACTTGGTCCGGGAATCATTACCGGAAGCGTTGATAACGATGCCGGTGGAATCACAACCTACTCGGTTGCCGGTGCTGTTTATGGTTACAACCTGATTTGGACACTAATTCCGTCCTTCATCGTACTTGTTGTTATTCAGGAAATGAATGCCCGGATGGGTATTGTTACCGGCAAAGGGCTTGCCGACCTCATCCGCGAAAATGCCGGAGTGAAAGTTACTTTCTTTATTTTCATTGGGTTACTGGTTGCCGATATTGGAAATACCACCACCGAATTTGCTGGTGTGGCCGGAAGTATGGAAGTATTTGGTGTTAGTAAATACATATCGGTGCCCATAATAGGCGCTCTAATCTGGCTATTGGTAGTCAAAGGAACCTATAAGATTGCAGAACGATTATTTTTACTTTTCAGCGTTTCGTTGCTGATGTACGTAGTTTCGGCTTTGATGGGCAAACCTCATTGGGGCGAGATAGGCCATTCAATCGTTCATCCGCAGCTGGATATCAACACACACAGTTTGGCAATGATCATTGGAATTATCGGGACTACTATTGCCCCATGGATGCAGTTCTACATGCAATCTTCAGTCATCGAAAAAGGTTTGGACATGAAGCAATACAAATATTCGCTGATTGACATTGTCGTTGGCTGCATTGCAACTGTGGTAGTGGCATTTTTTATCATGGTGGCCTGCGCATCAACTCTGCATGTAAATGGCATTCAGATTAACGAAGCAAAAGACGCCGCCCTTGCCCTAAAACCTCTTGCCGGCGAATTGGCATCACAAGTATTTGCATTTGGTCTTTTCATCGCCTCAATCTTTTCGGCAACCATATTACCCTTGGCAACAGCTTTTTATGTATGCGAAGCTTTTGGGTTCGAAGCCGGAATTGATAAAAAATGGGACGAAGCACGGGAATTTTATTTTCTCTATACCGGGATTCTGGTCATGTCTGCCGGAATCATTCTGCTACCCAACGCACCGTTAATCCTGATTTCTTTATGGTCGCAGGTAATAAACGGAATGCTTTTACCGGTTGTTCTGGTGTGCATGATTCTGTTGGTAAACAACAAAAAGATCATGGGAAAATACGTCAACAAACCAATTAACAACATCATTGGCTGGAGTGCCATCGTCATTCTTATTGGTTTATCGATAACACTTCTTTTACTGCCATTATTCTCTTAGGATCGAATATAAAAATATATTTAAATCAGTCCTATTTTTAGTTTTGAATTAGTCCGACTGTTCAACTCAAATAACTACCTTTGCACCGAAATCATTATAAATCCAAAATGGACGATTATCATTCGACACAGCTAATTAAGTTATTAATCCGGTAAACAGAGCCCATCATAGTCTTTGTTTGTCGAAAAAAACGGAGAAACTATGATTACTTATTGGGAAACCGGTACTTCCTTTACTCGTCTGAAAGAATATCAGCCAAACTGCTGGATCAACTCACAGGAACTTACCAACGAAGAAGTAGAAATTTTAATCAGCGAATACAATGTTCCGCGCGACTTTGTGATGGACGCATTGGATACCGACGAACGTTCGCGTATTGAAGTTGATGAAGATGTAGTAATGATCATTCTGCGCGTTCCGCTCAATAATCAGAACAATGGAATTCCTTTTATTACCGTGCCATTGGGTATTGTCATTTCAGGCAATCAGATTATTACCATCTGTTCCCGACGTACTGAAATAATCCCTTCGCTGATAAAAGCAGTGAATGAAAATAAGATTACTGTTGCAAACCAATTCGACTACGTTTTGCGCATATTCCTGATTTCGGCTGTTTGGTTCCTACAGTTCCTGAAGGAGATTAACGTTCAGACGGCATTAATTGAAAAAGATTTGGAAAATGCCACCAAGAACAAAGAACTCCATCGCCTGCTTAGTATGGAGAAATGTCTGGTTTTCTTTATTACCTCATTGAAATCGAACGAAATGGTTCTGGCAAAAATGCGGAATGGCCGGAATTTAAATGCGATTGCGCACGACGAAGATTTGATGGAAGATGTGATCATCGAAACCAAACAGGCTCTTGAAATGGCAAATGTTTACAGCGACATTCAAAGTGGGATGATGGATGCTTTTGCATCGATTATTTCAAACAATTTGAACGTGATCATGAAACAGCTCACGGCAGTAACCATTCTCCTGATGATTCCAACATTAATCGCCAGCTTATTCGGAATGAACGTGCCCAATAGCTTCGAGAATTCTCCGTTCGCTTTTGGTTATGTAATTGCAATCTCAATCACATTATCGCTGGTGGGAATATTTATGTTTAAGCGGAAAAACTGGTTCTGATTATACAAACTGCAGGTAAATAACACCGGCAACAAGTATATACAGGAAAATCTCGCCCCAGATCTGCCGTTTCATAAAAATCAGATAATTAGAAATCAGGTAAGTTAACGGGATAGCCAAGAGGACAATAATATCTTGTGATACTGCTGGGTTGGCAACAATCAGAATACACGAAATCAGGAAAATCCAGAAGAAAGCTTTGAAGTATTTTCGCGAACTGATTTTTTTACCGTCGTATTGCGACAGAAGTAGAACGCTTGCCAAAAGGGTCAGAAAAACCAAAAATCCCATGTAAATCTGAATTGGCAGATTCTGCCGAAGAAAGGACTGGTGCAGCGAAAGGTTGGCTTTTAATGTAACCATCAATTCATCGCTTTGACCGGTTGCTCCGTAATAAGCGAAAGCCACCAACCATGGAAATATGAACCCGAGCGTGGATAAAATAAACTCGCGCCAGTTGACTTTTGGCTTCAATATGATGAATCCGATCCAAAGAAACGGAAAGAAAAAGACGAGGTTCAGGTAAAAAAGCGAACCAATAGCTAAAAATATCCCGGCTTCAAATGCATTGGAATGAATGACCTCTTTGTCGTAAGAATTAAAAATACGGTCGACAGTCAGGATAAGAAACAGGGCTGCCGGATATACCGGATGCATGGCATGAAGCTCATGTAGTCCGCTGGTAATCAGAATAAACAGAATTGATGGAAGAACAGTTCTTACACGGATAAAAGTATATTGAACATTCAGTTTTAGGATCAGGAAAGCGAGGAGAATAATAAAAATTAAAGCAACAACATTACTGGCAACCGTACTTTTGCCAATCAAAGCACTTATTGGCTGGTAAAGCAGCATCGTGTCCTCTCCTGAATAAAACGGGAATAAGGCAGGATTCATAAACGATTTGATCCACAATGCTCCTGCAATGAATGGTATCAATAAGAAATGAAAGGTTTGATTTGATTTTAACGATTTAAGTAACATACGCTATCTTTTTCACACTTTAACTACACGTTCGACTGAATTCAAGCCGAAGTTTCTGTGCGGTTTTTTTGTCGTAATTTTTATTATTTTACAAATCGAAGCCTAAATCTTTCCGGTAGTACACGCCTTCGAAATCAATTAACCGGGCATTTTTATACGAACAGGCCAACGCTTCGCTCATCGTTTCGCCATACGAACTGATGGCCAAAACACGACCACCATCGGTGCAAACATCACCGTTTTTAAAGCTTGTTCCGGCGTGAAAAGCAAAACTGTTTTCTACTTTTTCCAGACCGCTAATCACTTTCCCTTTTTCGTATGGGCCAGGATAGCCACCCGAAACAAGCATTACTGCTGCTGCAGTTCGTGCGTCAATCTCAATGCTTTTTTCTCCGAGAGTTCCATCGGCAGCGCCAATCAAGAGATCAACGAAATCAGATTTGATCCGCAACATAACCGCTTCCGTTTCCGGATCGCCCATGCGGACATTGTATTCAATCACCATCGGTTCATTACCAACGCTGATCAGACCAAAAAAGATAAACCCATTATACGGAATCTCATCATTAATCAAACCCTGAACCGTTGGACGAATAATCCGGTCTTCCACTTTTTTCATGAAGACCTCATCAGCAAAAGAAACCGGAGAAATGGAACCCATGCCGCCGGTATTTAATCCGGTATCGCCTTCGCCAATGCGTTTATAATCTTTAGCAACCGGCAAAATCCGGTAATCTTTACCGTCAGTAATAGCAAAAACCGAACATTCAATTCCGCTCAAAAACTCTTCGATCACCACTTTACTGCTCGCTGCACCAAACTGCCCGCCGAGCATTTCTTTCAGCGAGTCTTCTGCTTCCTGAAGGTCGTTCAGAATCAAAACACCTTTTCCGGCAGCCAATCCATCGGCTTTTAAAACGTATGGAGCATTCAAAGATTTCAGGAACGAAAGCCCTTCATTCAGGTTTCTGGAAGTAACTGCCAGGTATTTTGCAGTCGGAATCTGGTGACGCATCATGAATTCCTTCGCGAAATCCTTGCTTCCTTCGAGCTGGGCTCCCAATTGGTATGGTCCAACGAACAGGACATCTTTTAAACTGTTGTCAGCATTGAAAAAATCATGCAAGCCCTCGCACAACGGAACTTCGGGCCCAACCAAAACCAGGTCGATCTGATTGTCGAGAACAGCTTTTTTCAAACCTTCAAAATCTGAAACTCCAACCGGAATGTTTTTTCCCAAAAGCGATGTGCCGGCATTGCCCGGAGCAATAAACAATTGCTTGAGTTTTGGCGATTGTTTAATTTTCCATGCCATTGCATGTTCTCTTCCTCCTGAACCAACGATTAAAATATTCATTTTTATTATTTCTTGGTAATTTTTAAACTAGTGCGGAGTGCCTAGAATTCGGAGTGCCTAGAGTTTTTCAACTTTAGGCACTCTGGCACACTTTAGGCACTTCGAACTTTTTCATACGGAATAGCTTCAAAACGGTAACCCTGCTCCTTCATCCAGCGAATTGCCTGTGGCAAGACTTCTGTCAGGTTGGGTTTTGCCTTTATTGAATCATGAAACGTTATAATTGAACCCGGCCGAACAAAGTCGGTAATATTACTGAATACCTTTTCAGGCTTCAGTCGGCTATCGTAATCACAGGTAATTAAATCCCACATAATTATCCTGAATTTCTTTTTCAGTATCCGGTATTGCGATGCTTTTAACCATCCGTGTGGCGGCCTGAAAAGGTCAGAATCAATATAGGTTTTAGCCTTTTCAATATTTCTGAAATAATTCTGATCTGTATGTTTCAGCCCTTGCCAGTGGTTAAACGTGTGGTTTCCCACCGAATGACCATCGTCCAAAAGCTGCTGATAAACTTCAGTATATTTCATCACATTTTCGCCCACACAAAAGAACGTGGCACGGATACCTTCTTTCCGTAGAAGATCAAGTACCCATGGCGTAACTTCAGGAATTGGCCCGTCGTCGAAAGTCAGGTAAACAACCCGCTCGGTTTCCGAAAATCTCCACACAGCACTTGTGTACAGAGAAGTTATGAAACCGGGCAAACGAACCCGGGGATCAAAACGCTTCATTATTTCAACGAACTGTATCTATTGAGGTAACCCTCGAACGAACTGGTTACTTCTTTTCCTAATTCAGCCTGCTGGCCTCTGGCGCAAACCATACCCATCTCTCTCATGAAATATAAAATCCGCTGAATTTCATCGTCAACTGAAGCCCTCATTGGTTTATTCAGTTTGAAGAAATAATCCAACTGCTCTTTATAGTCGGTCATGATGGTGTTAATGATTTCCTTCCCCTTTTCTGGTTTACCAGCCTTGAAATAGGTTTCGGCCATCATCATCGAGAAATAGTTATAAGGCACAACTTTATGCGGAATCAGCTCAACGCAACGGTCGAGAACCTGAGCCGCCTTGTCATTCTTTCCTTCGGCAACAAGAGTTTCAGCCAAACGGTTAAACGTGTTCCGGATATTCATCATCATGCGGCTGTTATTCTCGTCGATGTAAACTTTCGGATTATTCATGTTTCCCCACTTGAATTTCTCCATTACGTTTGCATACATCAGCTTCTCATTCACTTTGCCCATGTTTATGCCACCATCAGAAACGGTTTTAATCGGAACCAGTTTATAAGCCAAACCTTCGAGCTGGAAATAATCCTGAAGGTTCATGTATTTGTCGCGACCAACGGTAATGGCAAAATACATCGGACGCTCCCAATTATTATTGGCAATCATGTCGAGAACCATCAATTCATCTTTGGTGATGTAATGTTTGCTGCTAAGGTCAATTTTAAGTGTGTCCACAATTTTATCATAATCCTCCGGATCAACCACCTTATTTTTGATTACCGCAGCCTTGTCAACTACCATAAATAGTTTCTTCGAAGGAATATAGGCAGCATAATCAGCCTGTTCAAGTTTTGTACGCTTATCGTCGTCTTTCACAAAATCAAGAGCCTGTTTCAGTTCAACCGAACCTTTCAGACGAGGATCTTCCATGAGGTAAACCACATCGCGCTTTCCCTGAACATATTGATCGTGGTTAAACGTGATTGGCAGTGGCTCCGATTCATAGGCTTTGCTTTTCATCTGGTCAACATACCAGTCGGTCTGGAAATAGCTCAGGTTACAAACACGGATGTCTTTGCGAACGCCTTCTACTTCCTGATTATACCATAAAGGGAACGTGTCGTTATCGCCATTGGTGAAAATGATGGCATTTGGAGCACAGGTGTTCAGATAGTTGGCGCCAAAATCGCGACAGGTATATCTGTTCGACCGGTCGTGGTCGTCCCAGTTCTGAGCACCCATAATTACCGGAACCAGTAAAAGCGACAATCCACCGGCAACTCCCGCGCTGGTTGTATCCGGAAGGTATTTTTTAAGCGCTTCGTAAAGACCCAAAACGCCAATTCCGATCCAAATGGTAAATGCATAAAACGATCCGGCATAGGCATAGTCGCGCTCACGTGGCTGTAAAGGCGCCTGATTCAGGTAAACCACAATGGCTAATCCGGTCATTAAAAACAGAAGGGTGACTGTCCATAAATCTTTTTTACCCTCAATTCCACGGTTATACATGAATACGATTCCAACGATTCCGAGTATGAACGGGAAAAGATAATAGGCGTTTCGTGCTTTGTTATTTTTAAATTCCTGCGGAAGTGTTTTTTGATCTCCTAAACGAATAGAGTCAAGGAAATTAATTCCGGTAATCCAGTTCCCATTGGTGATTTCGCCATTGCTCTGGATGTCGCTTTGCCTTCCGGAGAAGTTCCACATAAAATAGCGCCAATACATGTGACTAACCTGGTAGCGGAAAAAGAAAGTGAGGTTTTCGCCAAAAGTAGGTAACTCAATTGTTTTCGCCTGGCCGTCCTCATCAGTTACCGAAACTTTGCGTCCCTTAATATTAGCCCATTGTTTGTAAGCTTCAATATGCTCATTTTCGCGGCTATACATACGTGGGAAAATGGTACTTAAATTCGAATCAAAAACTGGTTTTTGACGCATATCAGCAACGACATACTTGCCACCTTTTTGAATGTAATATGGTTTATCATCCACATATTTTTCCAGCGGAGTATTGTAATACTGACCATAAACCAACGGGCGGTCGCCATATTGTTCACGGTTCAGGTAACCAAGCAAAGCAAATACATTATCCGGACTGTTCTGATCCATCGGCGGATTTGCTGATGAACGGATTACGATCATGGCGAACGAAGAATAGCCAATCAGGATTACAACAACACTGATCAAAACCGTGTTCCAGAGAACCAGTTTTTTACGAACGGTATAGAGGATTCCAAAAACAAGGGCGCCAATAAGTGCCAAGGCATAAATGATTACTCCGGTATTAAACGGAAGTCCTAATCCGTTGACGAACATCAACTCGAACCAGGTTGCCATGGTAATTACTCCTGGAATAATGCCGTACATCACAACGCCCAGAATCAATAAAGAAACTGCCAAACTGATTAAAACGCCGTTGCGTGTAACTTTGTATTTTCTGAAATAATAAACAAAAACAATAGCTGGAATTGCAAGCAGGTTCAAAAGGTGAACCCCAATTGAAAGTCCCATAAGATAAGCAATCAGAATAATCCACCGGTTGGCATGAGGCTCATCGGCTGCGTCTTCCCATTTCAGGATAGCCCAAAAAACTAATGCCGTGAACAGCGACGACGAAGCATAAACCTCGCCCTCAACAGCTGAAAACCAGAATGTATCCGAAAATGTATAGGCCAATGCACCAACGACACCACTACCAAGAATAGCAATAATCTGGCCGGTTGTATATTCGCCTTCAGTTTTAACTAATTTTTTTGCCAGATGGGTAATGGTCCAGAAAAGAAGTAAAATGGTAAATGCGCTGGCCAACGCCGACATCGAATTGATCATGACTGCTGCATTTGCCGGGCTTCCGCCAAGAATCGTAAAGAACCTGCCCAATATCATGAAGAACGGAGCGCCTGGTGGGTGGCCAACCTCAAGTTTAAACGAAGTGGTTATAAACTCACCGCAATCCCAGAAACTTGCAGTTGGTTCAATAGTTAACAAATAAGTTATAGCGGCAACAAGGAAAGTAAGCCAGCCAACGATGTTGTTCAGTTGCTTAAAGTTTTTCATGAATTCATGAATTTGATTTTTAATTGCCACACGAACCCAATTAAGATATCGGATTCAATGTGCGTTAAAATTTTAATTCTCAAATATGAGGGTTTCATTTTGAGCATATTTTAACGGTTGCGAAGATAGTACATTCTTTCAGAATCAGGGTTATCGCGATTTGAAATTTGTAGGCTTACCGAATTGCTATTAGGATAAATTAACAGTGGAAAGAACATTACTTCCTTCGATGTGCTTCGCTACTCAGGGAGCGACTCTCCTGACTCCCGACTTCGGTCTCTGTCTTCTCTTAAAATACTGCTTCAACAATCTTCCGGGTATTGTCAGAAACGCCGTAAGTGTAAATATGCAAGCTCGGAACCTGATGTGCAACCAAATCTTTCGATTGCTGAATAGCCCATTCAGTGCCAACCACTTTAGCATCGTCGTCGGTTTTGCACCGGGCTAATTCGGCGGCCAATTGCTGCGGAATGTCGATGCTGAATAGCTTTGGTAAAACAGTCAACTGGTTTTTCAGGTTGATGGGTTTAATTCCGGGAATAATTGGCACCTGAATACCAACAGCCCTGCATTTGTCAACGAAATCGTAATATTTCTGGTTATCGAAAAACATCTGGGTCACAATGTAGTCGGCGCCTGCATCTACTTTCTGTTTCAGGTATTGAAGATCAATCTCAGCATTTGGAGCTTCGAAATGCTTCTCCGGATAACCAGCCACTCCGATGCAAAAATCCATTGGATGAGTATTTTTCAGATCGGCTTCCAGGTATTTGCCATTTCGAAGGTTTACAATCTGTTCTACCAGCTGGTTGGCATTCGAATGTCCGTTTGGGTCTGGCCTGAAAACATGTTCGCCTTTATTGCCGTCGCCGCGCAAAGCCAACACATTTTTGATACCCATAAAATTCAGGTCAATCAGCACGTGTTCGGTCTCACTCTTCGAAAAGCCACCACATAAAATGTGCGGAATCACCGGAATACCATATTTGTGCTGAATGCTGGCTGCAATAGCAACCGTTCCGGGACGTTTGCGAACGGTGCGTTTTTCGATGCGGCCATCAGGCAATTCGACGTACATCATCTCGTCGCGGTGCGTGGTAATGTTAATGTACTTCGGATCGAAATCAACCAGCGTTTCAATGGTATTGTATATTTTACTGGCATCGTTGCCTTTGAGCGGGGGCAAAAGCTCAAACGAAAAAACAGTTTTATCGCTTTGATTGATAATGTCAATTACTTTCATCTTAGGGGTATTTTAACGGTTCAAAAGTGGAGCTGACTTCCATGATTTGAACGAAATATTATTTAAAAATGTTCTCAATTTTATTCTGAGTCTTGTTCATTTCACGCTTCAATTGGGTTTAAATTGAATTGTTGAAATGGAAAATCATATCGGCTACAAACATAACAGCCAAACCTAAAAAGAATGCAATCAGGAGGTTTTTTGTGTTTTTATTCATGTGATATTAATCATTAGGTCATATTTTCATTCTCAACATCGGATAAATACCTTGAAATCCTAAAGTTTAATTTTAGATTTTCAAGGTAGAATTATAGTTTTTCTTCTTTAAATTACGATATCCATTCCGTCCGAAAGAAGAATTAGCTTTGACTTTGATTTTCACACGGACGTTTTTCTTGTTTATTCTCCGTTGCCGTTCCGCTTTAGCGAACGGGAGAATTAAATCCCTTTATAATTCAGATTCGACGGCATAAACTGTTCGATTACTTCCACGGTCACACCTTTTCGGTGGGCATAATCTTCAACCTGGTCTTTGCCAATTTTTTCGAGACTGAAATATTTCGATTCGGGATGCACAAAAAATTCTCCGCTTACCGAAGCTGTGGGTTGCATCATAAAGTGTTCAGTGAGCGACATGCCAATTTCATCGGCTTTAAGCATGTTGAACAGGTTGGCTTTTTCGTGGTGTTCGGGACAGGCCGGATAACCAATGGCCGGGCGAATTCCCTGATAATCGACATGGAACATTTCTTCCAGCGAAAGCTTTTCTTCCGGAACATAACCCCAGTATTCCTTGCGTACCTGCAGGTGCAGTAACTCGGCAAAAGCTTCCGACAAGCGATCGGCCAGCGATTCAAGCAAAATGGCGTTGTAATCGTCGTGGTCGTCGTGGAAATGCTTCATCCATTTTTCGATGCCTACACCGCCTGTTACCGCAAATGCACCGAAATAATCGGCCTTACCGCTTTCGATCGGGGCAATAAAATCGGACAAGCAATAGTTTGGTGAGCCAGCTTTTTTGGCTTCCTGCTGCCGGAGTTCATAAAAGCGACCGGCCTCTTTCCTACGGGTTTCGTCTTCGTAAACCACAATGTCATCGCCATCGGCATTCGCTGGCCAGATACCGAAAACACCGTTTGCCTGAACCATCTTCTCTGCCTCCATCCGGTCGAGCATCAGGTTGGCATCGGCATACAGTTTGCGAGCTTCTTCGCCCTGATGTTCGTCGTTCAGGATATCCGGGAATTTGCCTTTCAGCTCCCAGACAAAGAAGAAGAATGTCCAGTCGATGTATTTCCGGAGTTCCGAAATCGGATAATCAATCAGTTGTTTGATACCCACAAAATTGGGTTTGTAGATTGGTGTATTGTCCCAGTCAATTTTCGGTTTATTCGCACGTGCTTCCTCAATGGACAGGTATTTTTTTGCCTTTTTCTGTCCATGCAAGTCACGCACAGCCTGGTAATCATCACGAATTTCCTTCAGGAACTCCTGATTTCCGGAGAGCAGGTTCGAGACCACACTCACTGCGCGCGACGCGTCTTTGACGTGAATTACTGCATTTTTGTATTGAGGTGCAATTTTCACCGCGGCATGAATTTTTGACGTGGTTGCGCCACCAACAAGCAAAGGCAGGTTCATGCCCCGGCGTTCCATTTCTGTAGCTACATCCACCATGATTTCGAGTGATGGCGTAATCAATCCACTCAGTCCAATGATGTCTACGTTTTCCTGAATGGCCGTATCAAGGATTTTGTCGGTTGGGACCATCACGCCCAGATCGATGACCCGGTAGTTGTTGCAACCCAAAACCACGCCCACGATGTTTTTCCCGATGTCGTGCACGTCGCCTTTTACGGTGGCCATAAGCACCACTTTTCGATTGTCGGAAGTGTCAAATTTATCTTTGTCAGCCTCGATGTACGGCAATAGATAAGCCACTGCCTTTTTCATCACACGGGCCGATTTAATCACCTGCGGAAGGAACATTTTTCCGGCACCAAACAGATCGCCCACCACGTTCATGCCATCCATCAGCGGACCTTCGATGATGTTCAGTACCGGCGTATATAGTGGCAGGGCTTCAGCTAAATCAATATCAATATAATCGGGCAAGCCTTTTACCAGGGCGTGTTCAAGCCGTTTTTCAACAGGAAGCTCGCGCCATTCATCTTTTCGCTCTTCTTTAGCATCCTGCGCCTTTAAAGTCTGCGCGAATTCGAGCAACTCTTCTGTGGCGTTCGGGTTTCTATTCAGGACTAAATTCTCCACTTTCTCCAGAAAATCTTTAGGAATTTCGTCGTAAATCTGCAACATACCTGGATTCACAATACCCATGTCGAGTCCGGCTTTTATGGCATGATACAGGAAAACAGAATGGATGGCTTCGCGCACCTGATCGTTTCCACGGAATGAAAACGACACATTGCTGACTCCACCGCTGGTTTTGGCGTGTTTCAGATTTTTCTTGATCCAGCTAACCGCATTGATAAAGTCAACCGCGTAATTCAGGTGTTCCTCCATTCCGGTGCCGATGATCAGAATATTCGAATCGAAAATGATATCCTGAGGCGGAAAGTTGATCTCGTTGACCAGAATATTATAGGCGCGCTGGCAAATTTCAATCCGTCGCTCGAACGAATCGGCTTGTCCTATTTCGTCGAAAGCCATCACAACAACAGCCGCACCATACCGTTTCAGCAATTGCGCTTGTTGGCGGAAAACCGCTTCGCCCTCTTTCATGCTGATTGAATTCACAATCGCCTTTCCCTGTACACATTTTAGTCCGGCTTCAATCACTTCCCATTTCGAGGAGTCAATCATCATCGGAACCCGTGCAATATCGGGCTCTGCCATCAGCAAATTCAGGAAAGTGACCATTTCTTTTTTGGCATCGAGCATGGCATCGTCCATATTGATGTCGATGACCTGTGCTCCTTCGTCAACCTGCTGGCGGGCAATGGCAATGGCTTCCTCGTATTTCCCTTCGCGGATTAAGCGGGCGAATTTGCGAGAACCGGACACATTGCATCGTTCTCCTATATTCATAAACACGGACTCAGGAGTCAATGTTACCGGTTCAAGGCCACTGAAGATCGTGTGTTTGTCCTTTTTTCTCCGGTGATGTGGTTCTGATTTAGCTGCTATTTTGGCCAGTTCGCGAATGTGATCAGGCGTAGTTCCGCAACATCCGCCAATAATATTCACGAATTTATTGTCGAGAAAATCGCCGACCTGATGCGCCATCTCAGCAGGCGTTTCGTCGTATTCGCCAAATTGGTTGGGCAAACCGGCATTGGGATAGGCACTGATAAAATAAGATGATTTTTTTGACAATTCTTCCAGATATTGACGCATATCTTTTGCGCCAAGAGAGCAATTTAAACCAATGGAAAGCAGGTCAATGTGTGAAACCGAAGTCAAGAAAGCCTCCACGGTTTGGCCCGAAAGGGTTCGTCCGCTGGCATCGGTAATTGTTCCTGAAACCATGACCGGAAGCCGCATTCCACGTTCTTCCAACTCATCTTCGATGGCAAACAAAGCAGCTTTCGCGTTCAGTGTATCGAAAATGGTTTCGACCAACAGCAAGTCAACACCACCATCGAGCAAGCCTTTCAATTGTTCGCGATACGATGCTTTAACTTCATCGAAAGTCACCGACCGAAATCCCGGATCATTTACGTCGGGCGACAAAGAAAGTGTTTTATTCATTGGGCCAATGGCACCGGCCACAAAGCGCGGTTTTTCCGGATTTTTAGCCGTGAATTCTTCAGCTACTTCAACAGCCAGCTTTGCCGATTGCAGGTTGAGCCGATACACCCATTCTTCCAAATGATAATCGGCCTGAGAAATACTGGTCGAGTTGAAGGTATTGGTTTCGATGATGTCGGCGCCTGCTTCCAAAAATTGCGCATGAATTTCACGGATGACTTCAGGTTTGGTGATCGAAAGCAAATCGTTGTTGCCTTTCAAATCGTACTGAAAATCAGTAAAAATAGTGCCGCGAAAGTCTTCTTCTGACAGGCGGTGCTTCTGAATCATGGTTCCCATTGCGCCATCGAGTACCAAAACGCGCGACTCGAGTTCGTGTTGTATGTTTTTTTTCGTTGTCATCGTTCTTTTGTTTAGTGAGCGGGTGACTTGAAGTCACCCGCTCACTATCTCAACTATTTTATCAATTTCATTTCAAATTTACCCCGGATTCCAATCTTATCACGGCAAATAATTACTGCCGAAAGTATCTCCGGAAACTGCTCCGTTTGCTTTGTCACTCGCTGAACATCTTCTGGAATCTCCACTAAATTGCCAAATGTAGTTGCAAGAGCATCGGCCAAAGCCGTATTCCGGCAAATAATCATGGTCGCATCGGTTTTTCCCAAACTGACCGATGGACCAACTGTTCCTGCCGACGTGCAAACTCCCAGCGGCGATTCTTCCGCCGGAATTTCAATCCCGATTTTCTCCGACAATGGTGAACTTCCTGCATAAACCGACATAAGCAAATTTCGGTTAATCTTCAAGAAAATATCACCTCCATTCTCTACCACAATTTCCTGAACAGTAAACTGCTGAATCAAATGACGTCCCACCATTTCCGAGAAAGCGCCAGCCACAGAAGCCATCGGCCCCACTCCGCCCCGATTGGCAGCTTCGGCCATCAATCTAACAATCTCGGGCGCATTCGGTTCTACCCGGTGCGGTTCGAACGTCCGTCCAAAGGTCGGATCCTTCAGCAAATAAGCTTCCATTTCTGTACGAAGAGCAATTACTTTCGCAAGCGCGGCATCTTTCATTTCTTCACGAAAAGATTCCGGATCGACGCCAATCCACAAATCAGTTTCCTTGTAATTCACCACGAACGACCGAAATCGTTGCTTCGAAAACTGATTGCGGTATGTGCGCTGCTCTATCATTTCCTGAAAATCAGTCCTTCAATCCCTCAGTTATCCCTGAAGTCGATCTTGAACAAATTGAGCGGACAGGCAGGAACACAAAGTTCGCAAACAATGCATTTCTCCGGATCGAACTGTAGCTCCCATTTGACCGGATCCAATTGCAGGGCACCGGCAAAACATACGGCAGTGCAATTTCCACAACTAATGCATCGCTCCTGATTCCATGTAATTTTTTTGTTCAGCGGCTCACAGCTCACCTGATTTTCTTGCAGATAAGCAATTCCGTTTTTCAGGTTGGTAGTGGTTCCTTCCAGTTCGAGCACCAAACTTCCGGTTTTCCCCGGCCAAACTTCGGCACGAAGAATATTTATCCGAATGTCGAAATCTTTTACCAAATGGTAACTAAACGGCTGATCCCCACTTTGTGGCGGAAACTTCAGGACATATCTTTTTTTCTGCATTTTCATGATTGCTCTCCTCCTTTGATTTCTTTAAGTGATTTGAGAGAAGTATTTGTTGGAAACATCTGAATCGGTTTGCTGATTTCAAATTCGCCAGACAGAATCGATCGTTTCAGGATTTCAGCAATTTTACGCGCTTTGCTCAAACTCGAAACCGGTGCAGTCCGTATCTTTTTCCCTTGAACTTCAATTTCTCCTGAACGCAATTCCGCATAAGTTACCCGGCCCAGGGCTGGGCTACCTTCTACTCCGTAATCGCAAACTGTGGTTTCAATCTGCTCGTTTCTGATGGAGACATTTTTTGCGATATCGGCATTCAGCACCGGAATTGGGATTCCGATCCCCACGAATAAACTCACACCATATTTCTCGTAATAAGCCGCCTGCAAAAATTCCGACGACATTTCTTTCAAATTGCCCATCACGGCTAGCGTAGCCGAATTACCTACCGGAACGCCGTGTTCGTTTTTCGGTTTCGAGGTGTTAAACTGCGTTCCTGGCCAAACCACAAATCCTTGTGTTCCACCCAGAAAAATACGTGTTCCGATGCCAATGGTTTTCATTTCCGGATCGTTCAGCAAGGGACTCAGTTCGCCGGAAGTGGAATAGGTGGCATTGCGCATGTTGGGAAGCAAATTTCCCATGTACGTATATTTCATTTGCGAGGTAGAATTTACCGCCACGGGATAATTCTGATAGGCATTGCGCGGATTGAACAGAATCATTTCGTTCACCGTTTCCTTGTTGATGATGGTTTTGATGTGTTTTCGGGGGTAACAATCGGTACCTTTTCCCCAGGCTTCAAGTTCAATATCTTTGCCATCGACCAAATCCTGAATGACATGTGCGCCACCATATTTCGGGTTCTCCGGATCGCAGGCCGTAGCTCCAATGTAAGTATCAACAGCAGCCAGACCCTCGTAGGCAGGCACTCCGTTCAGTCGTATTTTTTCCATCCGGATAGGTGGATTAGCGTGCCCAAAATTGACAATGGCACCTGACGAACACATGGCACCAAAGGTTGCGGTGGTCACCACATCCACCTTTTCAGCGATTTCTTCCGGAGAAGCGGTGAGTGCCATTTGCGAAACCTCTTCTGCAGTGAGCACCACGGCTTCACCCCGGCGGATTTTCTCGTTAATTTCTTCGTATGTTTTTTGAATACCCATATCGTGTTGATGATTAATTCTCAATTATTAATGGTTAATGATTAGTTAGGAAAACACAGCTCTGGCGTTCCAGATTTATTCAGGAATAAAGGTTTACCAAGACAATTAGCGCATGCACATATTCGAAAAGTACATGAAACTCAGGAAGTAAAGATTTGAGTGCTTCTTCATTTTCTTGTTTAAATTATAATTCCGTTTCCGGCCGGGTATTGGCACCGTTTCGTCTGTTTTGATGGTTGCCAGAGTTTCGCTGAGCCCGATCTCTCCGCTCTTCTTTATAATCAAACAATCAGTTTGTGTGAGGATTATTTGATAATGAGGCAAAAGTAAGCTCAAAAAACCGATTTATCAAACAAAACCTGCATTTGAGCGAATGGTTTTGGTAAAAGTTGATATTTTGGTTACGAATTGAAACAATCTTTACTTATTTATTATATGTAATTTGGGCAATCCGTCATTGTCCGTCCTTTCATCAATAATTTTTACATTTGCAGCATCAAAAAATCAAAAGTCATGATTCAGGAAATACAAATTTACAACACACTTACCCGCAAGAAAGAAGTTTTTGAACCGCTGGTTCCCGGCAAGGTTGGGTTGTACGTTTGTGGACCAACCGTTTATGGGCCGCCACATCTGGGGCATGCCCGCTCGGCTATTTCTTTCGATCTGGTGTTTCGTTTCCTGAAACAGATTGGCTACAAGGTGCGCTATGTGCGTAACATCACCGACGTGGGCCATTTGGTTGCCGATGCCGACGAGGGCGAGGACAAAATCGCCCAGCAAGCCAAACTCGACGAGCTGGAACCGATGGAAGTGGTGCAGAAATATACCAACATGTACCACGAGGCGATGGCCATGCTCAATCTCGAATCGCCAAGCATTGAGCCCCGCGCTTCGGGCCATATTATTGAACAAATTGAAGAAGTAAAAAAAATACTGAGTTCGGGATATGCATACGAAAGCAATGGCTCGGTTTATTTTGATGTGGAGAAATTTGCTTCTGAAAATGAATACGGAAAACTTTCGGGCCGGAAAATTGAAGACCTGATCAGCAATACCCGCACCTTGGATGGGCAGGACGAAAAACGCTCCGGACTGGATTTTGCCATCTGGAAAAAAGCGCAGCCCGAACACATCATGCGCTGGCCTTCGCCCTGGAGCGACGGATTTCCGGGCTGGCACATGGAATGTACAGCCATGAGCTGCAAATATTTGGGTGAAACATTCGACATTCACGGCGGTGGAATGGATTTGACCTTTCCGCACCACGAAGCCGAAATGGCACAGGCACAGGCTGCTCACGGAAAACCAGCTGTTCGCTATTGGATGCACAACAACATGATTACCCTGAATGGACAAAAGATGGGCAAATCGCTCGGAAATGCCATTTCGCTGGAGCAGTTTTTCAACGGAAATCATCCGCTGCTCGAAAAAGCTTACAGCCCAATGACCATCCGCTTTTTCATGTTGCAGGCGCATTACCGCAGCACACTCGATTTCTCGAACGAAGCGCTTCAGGCTTCAGAAAAAGGATTGGAACGTCTGATGAAGGCAGCTGCTAAAATCGAATCGTTGCCTGTTTCTCAAACCTCATCATTAAATATTGCAGAATTATCGGCCAATTGTTTTGCTGCCATGGCCGACGATATGAACAGCCCGATTGCCATTGCCTACCTGTTTGAGGGTGTAAAAATCATCAATTCGGTTGCCGACGGAAAATCAACCATTACTGCTGAAGACCGCGAGGCTTTGAAATCGCTTTTCGATGCTTTTGTGTTCGATATTTTCGGATTAAAAGCAGACACTCAGGCTGAGGCCGGAAACAGCGAAGTTCTGAACGAAGTGGTTGCATTATTGATGAAACTACGCGCTGAAGCCAAAGCTAACAAAGACTGGGCAACTTCGGACAAAATCCGCAACGAACTTGCCGCTATTGGCTTTGACATTAAAGATGGCAAAGACGGTGTGAGCTGGGAGCTGAAAAAATAGGTATTTTTATCTGGATTGGGCTTTATGCTCAACAACTATCTTTGTTTGTAACATACGTTACATTTTAATCCTTCAAATAGGCGTAACTTTATATTGCAGATTGAAAATCAGCCAATAAGACTGTCTGCAATAACGTTACCTCTATGAAATATCTTTCGCATTTTCTTCCGCCAAAGGCGTGGAGATTTCCGGTTTTATTGATGACCGGCATTTTAATCGGACTTTTTTGCTTCCTGTTTTATGTGAGCAAAGCCTATTCGTATTTGTCCGACAATCCTGAAACCTGCGTGAATTGCCACATTATGGCGCCCCAATATGCTACCTGGAATCACAGTTCGCACCGGCGATATACCACTTGTAATGAGTGCCATGTACCTCACAATAATGTCTTCAACAAATATTTCTTCAAGGCCAAAGATGGTATGCGCCATGCTTCGATGTTTGCCCTCCGGTTGGAACCGCAGGTGATTTTCATTCATGAAGCCGGACGCGATGTGGTACATCAGAATTGCATTCGTTGCCATTCGAAATTGCTGGAAGATCCGAAACTGAGCGCTTCGGTAAAAGACTTGCATGCCCAACGTACCGATCGGGTTTGCTGGGAGTGCCACCGCGAAGTTCCTCACGGACGGGTAA
This sequence comes from Prolixibacteraceae bacterium, assembly GCA_963676375.2. Lineage (GTDB taxonomy): Bacteria > Bacteroidota > Bacteroidia > Bacteroidales > Prolixibacteraceae > Aquipluma. The sequence continues at coordinate 104,405 of CAXXPT010000008.1, read as the reverse complement.
ATAGTTTGAGCAGCACGCCCAATGCCCGTGTTCCGCTGCCCGAAAGTCCGGTTCCGACCTGGTTAAAAGAAGCAATGTTAGATAAATAATAACAAAAAATAAATATACAACTCATGAAACCTATTACACAAATTATTGAAAAACGCCCATGGATGGCCTGGCTTATTTTCTTTGTTACCATCGTCGTTGTTTTTCTGATCGGTTTGCTGGCCTCTTCGGTTATCGAGCGTCGTGCCGAAGCTGTTTTTGTGAATGTTCCTAAGACCGTAGTTTCACAATTCGAACCCCGGAATGAAGTCTGGGGCGAAAATTATCCACGCGAATTTCAGTCGTATTACCAGACTGCCGACACCACATTCGCTAGCAAATACGATGGAAGCCGCCCCATCGACATGCTCAAAGTTGATCCGCGATTGGTCGTTCTTTGGTCAGGATATGCTTTTTCGAAAGATTACAGCCAGGGACGCGGGCATTTTTATGCCATCGAAGATATCCGCAATACGTTGCGCACCGGAGCTCCAACTAATGATACCGACGGACCTCAGCCTTCGACTTGCTGGACATGTAAAAGCCCCGACGTTCCGCGCCTGATGCAGGAAAAAGGAGTGACCGAGTTTTACAAAGGCAAATGGTCGGCTTTAGGTTCCGAAGTGGTGAATCCGATTGGCTGTGCCGATTGCCACGACTCAAAAACCATGAACCTGCACATTTCGCGCCCTGGATTGATTGAGGCTTTTCAACGTCAGGGAAAAGACATTACCAAAGCCACGCATCAGGAAATGCGGACGCTGGTTTGCGCCCAGTGCCACGTTGAATATTATTTCGACAAGCACAAAGTGGAAGGAGCCGCTTACCTGACTTTCCCATGGGATAAAGGAATGAGCGCCGAAAATATTGAAAAATACTACGACGAAATTGAGTTTTCCGACTGGACACACGGCCTGAGCAAAGCGCCCATGCTGAAAGCACAACATCCCGAGTACGAAACTTATTCGTTGGGAATTCATGCTGAACGTGGCGTTTCATGTGCCGATTGCCACATGCCATACAAAAGCGAAGGCGGACAGAAATTCACCGATCACCATATTCAGTCTCCGCTGAATAATGTAGCCAATTCGTGCCAGGTTTGTCACCGCGAAGAAGCAGCCAAGCTAGTTCAGAATGTTTACGACCGTCAGGATAAAATTATTGAGAACCGCGACAAGCTGGAAGAATTGCTGGTTCATGCCCATGTGGAAGCTAAAAAAGCATGGGATTTGGGAGCTACCGAAGCTGAAATGAAAGATATTCTGATGGGAATCCGTCATGCACAATGGCGCTGGGATTTCTCCGCCGCCAGCCATGGCGCTTCGTTCCATGCTCCGGTTGAAATAGGCCGCATCATTTCAACGGGAATTTCAATTGTTGGCGAAACCCGCGTTAAACTTGCCCGGTTGTTGGCCAGCAAAGGATTTAATCAGGAAGTACCTTATCCGGATATTGCTACCAAAGATAAAGCTCAGGAATTTATTGGTTTGGATGTGAAAAAACTCCGAGAAGAGAAAAAGACCTTCAAACAAAACCTGTTGCCCAAATGGATTGAAGCTGCCCAGAAACGTGAAGCTGGGTACGGCAAAAAGGTGGAAATGTAATAATCAAGGCAAAAGTTAAAAGTCAAAAAAGATGCACATGAAAAAGTCAATATTCATAGGTATTTGCTGCTTGCTGTTAGGCAACCAAGTGAAAGCACAATTCAGCCTTTCCGGAGAATTACGGCCACGGACTGAATACAGTCACGGTTATGGAACACTTGCCGCAGAAGATCAGGATCCGTCGTTGTTTACTTCGCAGCGCACCCGCCTGAACTTCGATTACAAAATGGATTTACTGAAAGTTGGTTTGGTTTTGCAGGATGTCCGCACTTGGGGAAATCAGGCGCAGCAAGTTGCCAACGAGGATTTTGCAACGTCAATTCATCAGGCATGGGCAGAAATGAATCTGTCCAAAATGCTGACTTTGAAAGTCGGTCGTCAGGAACTCAACTATGACGATCAGCGTATTCTGGGAAGCGTTGGCTGGGCGCAACAGGGACGCTCGCACGATGTTGCGCTGTTTAAATACACCGGAAAGGTGAATGTCCATTTCGGGATTGCCCACCATGAAAATACGAACCGAAAAAATAATATCTACGACGGACCTGATGCCTATAAAGATTTGCAGTTCTTGTGGATTAACCGCAAAACCGACAATTTTAACCTGAGTTTATTGTTCCTGAATAACGGGAAACCTGTAATGGTTGGAACAAAACAAGAAACGAAATACAGCCAGACTTTTGGAACGCATGTTGAAGTTCCGGTTGACAAGGTTGCTTTTTCAGGAAACTTCTATTTTCAGACGGGGGAAGATGGCTCGAATTATTCGTTGAATGCCTATAATTTAATGGCCGAAGCTACTTACCAGGCCTCAGAAAAAAGCCAGTTTCTGATCGGCTACGAAATCCTTTCAGGAACCGATTACAACGAACCCGAAAAGAACAGCTCGTTTGCACCTTTGTATGGTACCAACCACAAATTCAACGGGTTCATGGATTATTTTTATGTGGGTAACCACCTGAATAATGTGGGATTGTCGGATGGCTATGTGAAATTCGCAACCAGCAAAAACAAAACAGCATTCAATGCCGATGTGCATTTCTTTGCCAGTGCAGCCAAAATTTCGGAAACAGCAGACAATTACCTGGGAACCGAACTGGATTTGACCTTGACACAAACGCTCAATCCGGTAACAAAAATTGCGGTTGGGTATTCGCAGATGTTTGGAACCGAAAGCCTGCAAATCCTGAAAGGTGGCTCAAGCAGTGCTTTCAACAACTGGGCTTATGTGATGATTTCGGTAACACCGAAGTTTATTCCGTAGAATCAGGATGAAAGCTCTTTCAGCATTCCGTTAAAAATAAAACCATGGAATGGCAACACTGAATACCAGTACAAACGGCCCCACAATCCCAACGGACGAAAGGTCGCGGTTTGAATCAGGGTATGATTTTCGATTTTGAATTCGAGCCAGGCTTCTCCGGGAAGCTTCATTTCAGCATAAAGTAACAGCCTCTTTTCTTCCGGGTTGGCATAAATGACGCGCCAAAAATCGAGTGAGTCACCGGCAAAGATCAGGCTGTTATTTTTTCGCCCCCGGCGCAATCCTACTCCGCCAAACAGTTTGTCGATAAAACCTCGAATGCCCCAAAGCCAATTGGCATAATACCAACCGGTTTCTCCGCCAATCGACCAGATTTTAGTCAACGATTCGTTTACATTTTTTACCTGAGAACTTCTTTTGTCAACGAAACAACCAAAGGTGGGAACTTCAAGTAATTGCGAAATTCCCTTGTCCAGAACATGACTCGAAAGTGCATCTTTCCAGCTTGAAACTACGGCTTCGTTCTGAATTTTTCCGAAGGCCAGTTCAATGGCTTCTTCGAAGGATAAGAGGTGTATTCCGAGGCGATCTTTCAGCTCATTTTCGCGGCAAACAACCTCAACACACATACTTTTTGCCAGGTTTGAAGCCAGGTGAAACGAAGTTGAAGTAACAAAATACAACCAGTACGACGACAATTTTGGAGTCATCACTGGTACCGTAACGATGGTTCGTTTCAGCTTACGTACTTTGGCAAATCGTAAAAGGATTTCTTTGTAAGTCAGTATTTCAGAACCACCAATGTCGAAACTCTGATCAAATGAATACTCATACATCAATACCCCTTTGAGATACTCGATCACATTCCGGATAGCGATGGGTTGCGATTTGGTATTCAGCCATTTTGGGGCAATCATGAATGGTAATTTCTCAACCAGATCACGGATAATCTCAAACGAAGCGCTTCCGGAGCCTAAAATTATTCCTGCCCGAAGTGTGGTCAAATGATAGATGCCAGATGCCAGAATGTCTTCGACCAGCTTCCGCGAATTCAGGTGTTTCGATAATTTTTCTTCGTTGACGATTCCACTCAGATAGATCACCTGCCGGGCGTTGGTTTGCTGAACGCGTTCCTTGAAATTCGTGGCCGAAATCTTTTCAAGTTCCTCGAAATCTTCGTTGGCCACCGACATGGAATGAATCAGGTAATACGCGGCATCAATGTCTTCAGGAATTTCATCCAGTGTTTTCTCGTCCAGAAAATTTACTTCAATCACCTTTATCCGATCAGACTTGTATTTCTGAAAATCAAATCGGTTTTTATCCCTGACGCAACAGATTATTTCATGTCCGTCTTCGAGCAAAGTCGGAATTAAGCGTTGACCAATGTAGCCGGTTGTGCCAGTGAGTAAAATCTTCATCAGCTAAAGGTATTGATTTAATTGGATGAAGGTGCTAACCATTGATCCGTAAATGAAGTTCTCCTATGCCAAACTTAACCGATCCGCACCGAGGTCATGGTCAAAGAACCCATCACCGGTTTATCGTTGAAGAATGAAACGGCTTCGTTCTCTTCTTTTAAAGCCAAAGTATAAAGCAAGGGCAAATAATGATCCGGAGTTGGAATTGCCAGTTGAACCTCGCGACCTAACGCAGTATAATTAATCAATTCCTTGTGATTTCCGGATTCGATCAATTGCTTAAACTTGTTGTTCGCGGTAATCGCCCAATCGAAACCATATTCCGGTTCGTTCATTTTGTCCCAGGCAACCATTCGGAGGTTGTGAACGAGGTTCCCACTTCCGATGATTAGTACACCTCTGTTCCGGAGTACTGCCAACTGCTTGCCCAACTCGTAATGATATTGCGGCCCCTGACTGTAATCCATGCTCATTTCAATAACCGAAACATCAGCTTCTGGGTAAATTCTCCGGATGACGCTCCACGCACCGTGATCCAATCCCCATTTTTCGTCGAGGCCAACTGTAGTTTTGGTGACGATTCGTTTGGTTTCGTTGGCTAGTTCAGGACTTCCTGGTGCAGGATATTGCACATCGAACAAAGCTTTCGGGAAACCGCCAAAATCGTGAATGGTCTGCGGTTTGGGAACGGCAGTCACATAGGTGCCTTTCGTTTCCCAGTGTGCCGAAACAACCAGAATGGCTTTTGGACGGGGAAGCGTTTTACCGAGATGACGCCAACCTTCAACAAACTCGTTTTCTTCGATGGCATTCATCGGACTTCCGTGCCCGACAAACAAGACAGGCATCCGTGGCGTATTTTCGCCGAAGGTCATTAACTGGTTGATTGTTTCTGATTTCATGGCTTTTACTACAAAGGGTAACATAAATACTGATCCAAGAAAAGATCGGCGTTTCATAACTGAAAATTAACGATTAACGATCAATAATTAACGATTGCAGATTTTCAAAATCGTTAATCTGCAATCCCTAATCGTTAATCAATAATCAGCTATTTATAATTTTTACCAATTCAACGTCGCCGCTAATTTTGACTTCTTCTCCAACCAATACACCGCCGGCTTCGAGAGCTGCATTCCAGTTCAGGCCAAAATCTTTCCGGTTGATTTTTCCGTTGATCGAAAATCCGGCTTTTACATTTCCCCATGGATCTGACATAATTCCGCCAAATTCAACCGATAAAGTTACCGATTTAGTCACGTCTTTAATGGTCAGTTCGCCGGTAAGTTCGTACATATCGTCGCCCAAATCTTTCAACCCATTTCCGGAGAACAAAATTTTTGGATATTTTTCAGCATCGAAAAAATCGGCGCTTTTCAAGTGTGCATCACGGTCGGCAATTTCGGTGTCGATCGATGCCGTGTTCAGCGAAAAGTTTATAACTGCGCTCGAAAAATCATTTTCTGTAGTGCTTACCTGTCCTTCGAATTCCTTGAAATTCCCCAATACATTCGAAATCATGAGGTGTTTTACCTTAAAAGCTACTTTGCTGTGCGAAGGATCGATGGCCCATTTTGTTTCCTGTGTTTTCATCTTTATAAAATTTAAATGGTGTAATTGTTTCGTTTAAATTGATGATACAAAGATGCGGCAAGGAAACAGGCAAGTGGTAACAGTTTCAGGAAAAGGAGTGGTACTTTTAGGAAATAAGGCTTTGGGTCATTTCGCGAAAACGCGACGGAGTGACGCCCATTTTGGCATGAAACACCCGCGTAAAGTAGGATTTTTCGTTGTACCCAAGCTCAAAACCTATTTCAGAAACCGTTTTACCTGAATGCAACAGCAGGTTTTTGGCTTCAATCAGTTTGCGGGTCTCGATGATTTCGGAAACGCTTTTCTGGAAGTTGTTTTTACAGATCAAGTTCAGGTTTCGCTCCGACATGTTCATCTTTCCGGCGTAAAACGAAACCCCTTCGTCTCTCCGGAAGTTCTCTTCCAGAATTTTCAGAAAATTGCTGAAGATCTCAACTTGTGAGGCTTTCGTCACGTTTTCAATAGGCAGATTCCGTTTTCGTTCGGCATCCACCATCGACAACAATCCTTCGGTGAGGTGGCGAATCGTAGCCTGATCAGGTAATTCCTGCTGGTACTCGGCGTAAATAATTTCGCACAAAGAGGTAAATCGGCTTAGGCAAAAATCCTTCGTTAGCGGAATATTCGTCGATGTGAAAAAATTGGAATAAAAATTCAGGTTCGAATTCGGGATAAATTCAGCCTGATAATTAATCACCCAGCCACGCAAATCTTCGTGTGGGATCAGTTTGTGCATTTTATTCATCGACACATAGCAGGCGCCGGGTGCTTCAACGACCTCAAGCTTGAAATCGATGTAATGCTCCAGGCTTCCTTCGGTGATCAGGATTAGTTCTTCAAAATCATGAAAATGAGCATCATAAGTCCGTGTTCTGATCTCATCAACCAGATCCTTTGTCAATTTAAATATGCGGAAAAGCTTATCCATTATCTTATTTCTTCTGTTCCATCGGCATGGCGGGCAAAGCGGCCCTTTTCGCGTGGATGCACCTGATCGCGTCGCGACCACGGCCAGCCTCCAAATTCGGTTCGCTGGTAATCGTTCATGGCTTGCTGAATTTCGGCCTGCGTATTCATCACAAACGGCCCGTATTGCACAACCGGTTCGTTAATTGGCTTGCCCTGAAGCAACAGGAAATAGCCATCAGCATTGCCATTTTCAATCAGTAGTTCCTGATTTGCTTTGATCTGGATTGCCTTTTCAACCGGAATTTCTTCTCCGTCAATCCGGATGGAAGAGCCGCGGTAAAAATAGAGTGTTCGATTGGCTTGTTCTCCGGCTGCCTCAATTTTCCACTGCGCCCCTGCTTCCATTTTAATTGTCCAGATAGCCACCTCATTTTCCGGTTCAGAAGCCCATGAATCAGGCGCAGGATCAAGGGCTTTCACATTTCCAACACTTCCGGCAATCACATTGATTTCAACCGTTTTTCCGTTTTCATCTATCGATTTAATCAGCGGAATACCTTCAGACCAAAGCATTTTGAAATGTGGCTTGACAAACTTTTTGGCTTTAGGCAGATTCAACCAAACCTGAAACAATTCAGCAGGATTCCGGCTTTCCTGATTCAACAAAGGAAACATTTCGCTGTGCTGAAGTCCGGCGCCGGCAGTCATCCATTGCACATCGCCTCCGCCATAGCGCCCCGCCTGACCATGAGAATCAGCATGATCGACCAAGCCTTTGGTAACTACCGTCACGGTTTCGAAACCGCGGTGTGGGTGTGCCGGAAAGCCCGGAATGGTATCGCCATGATACATGCGCCAGCCGTCTTTAATGTTAAAATCCTGACCGATATCACGCCCTCTTAAGAGCGATTTTTCAGGTCCCATCTGATCATTTCCTTCCGGAAAATCATCGAGATGATGCGCGCAAAACAAAAACGGATTGGACACCGGCCACATAAAGCCAAGTGGTTTTATACTGATAATGGAATTGAGTTTCATGATTCAAAATTTTTACTTTGTACAACAAACTTCAACTAATTTTTCCTATTGATTAATTTGTACTTGTGCATTTCTTACACAAGTTCAAAATGCAAATTATTCCACGGCAATCAAATAATGCTGCGTCCTGAAATAAAGTGTATTGCCCGAGATTGCAGGTGTTGACATGCAAACATCTTTCATCGGGTTTTTAGCCAGTAATTTATATTCCGGACCAGACTGAACAACATAAATATTACCGTCTTCGGAACTAAAATACAACTTTCCATCAGCGGCAATGCCCGATGCCGTGAAAGCTTCTTTCAGGCTGTCTTTGTATTTCAGTTCTCCGGTCAGGGCATCGAAACACATCAGTTGTCCGTTCACCTGAAGATTGTATAAATAACCATTGTAAACCAGCGGTGTTTGCATGTATGCCCCGCCCCGCTTGATACTCCATGCAATGTATTGGTTTTTGGTGCTGTCGGTGGCCAGTGTGATATCGCCTGTGGCATTGGGTTTCACTACAAAAATCGGAGAAAACTTTCCATGCGCACTGTTCAGGTAAATCAGGTCATTGGTTACTACTGGTGCCGGTGCCGGTGCATCTCCGCCATTGCTAAGCTTCCAAATTTCCTTGCCGGTTTCAAAGTCGTATCCACAAATGTGGTTGAACCCATTGGCAATCACTTGCACTTTTCCATCTTTTGCGTAGATGGCAGGAGTACACCAAGTTGAGACTTCATCGCCACGCGAAGTTTTCCAGATTTCACGACCAGTGGCCAAATCAAGGGCTGTTATATACGGTGTCTTGGGAATATCGCACTGTACAAGGATTCTATCTTTGAAAATCACCGGTGAACTGGCATAGCCCCACTCCACACCTGGGTCAGTATATGGCCCGGGAGCCAAAATGCCCATATCTTTCTTCCAGACCAGGTTTCCGCTGAAATCGTAGCAATACAGTCCTTCAGAACCAAAATGAACCACCAGATATTTACCGTCGGTAGCTGGCGTACAATTCGCCTGCGATGCTTTGGTATGGCGTTTCGATTTTGGAATTCCTTGGTTGGCAATGCTTTCCCAAATAATTTTTCCGGAGGTTTTGTCGAGACAATACACTTTAAACTCATGAACAGCACTGTCGTTGGCCTCGTCAATATCGCCGTAAAGACCAACTTTGAGCGACTCACTTTTGGCTGTATTCACGGCTGTGGTTACAAACAGAAAATTGTCCCAAATTACCGGACACGAATGACCGAGCCCCGGAATGGCAGTTTTCCATTTGATGTGCTCGCTGGTTTCAGCATTCCAGGTGGTTGGCGGTTTTGATTTTTCGATATAACCCAAACCATAAGGCCCGCGAAACGAAGGCCATTGCTGGTTATAAGTAGTTTGCGAATATCCGTTTAGAAAAAAGAGACAGAGAAACAGAACAACGAAGCTGATTAAAATCTTCATGGCGTTGATTTTGGTCTTTATGAATTTGAAAACGAGGATAAATTTGGGAAATATTATGCTCGTCCAGAATAAAAACCAGAAAAACACGATTTATTTTTTTTCGTGTTCACTTTTGAGAATAATTTCAATTCGTTTATCCGGAATCAGCCAGATTAAAGCTACCAAAACATACAGTGCTCCTGAAATCCACTGGCTGACGAAGTTCGAGGCAATGGCCAGCGAATAAAGGATGGGCGACATTTTTCCCTTGATGTCGTTCCCGACCGCGCGAGCAAGCAGTGAATGTTCGCCTTGTGTCCGAATTATTACAGTTTGCAGAATAAAATAGGCGATGGCAGCCATTAGCAATACTATTCCGTAAACGGCCATCGGGATGGGAGAAAAATGATTTTCACCAATCCAGCCGGTAGTAAATGGCACCAGCGACAGCCAGAACAGTAAATGAAGGTTAGCCCACAAAATATTGCCAGTAACACGCTTCACCGTGTGCATCATGTGGTGGTGATTGTTCCAATAAATACCAATGTAAATGAAGCTGAGGATATAGCTGATTACCACAGGAATGAGTGGTTTTAATGCCTCAAAGTCGCTACCGTGCGGCACTTTGATTTCCAAAACCATAATAGTGATGATGATGGCTAGTACACCATCGCTGAATGCTTCGAGTCGGGTACGGTTCATACTGTTTTGCCTGAATAACAACTAGGTAACATCCGGAAGTAAAAAAAGGTTGATTTAAATAAAATACGATACCCCAAATCAAATACAGTTATAAACTCAAATTAAGTAAAGAAACCTATTAAATGTTGCAATTGGTAAACTGCTCATTCCACGTCCGCCAATTGGTGTAACCTCCAAGATATCCAACCCTTCTCATACTTAGTTATTGCATTACCTCACTCCCATTACTTAGTTGCAAAAAACAGAATCAAACCACCAATTACAAAAATTATTATACTTACAAGAATCATGAATATTCCAAGTACCTTATTGCGCTCATACCTTTTCGATTCGTTATAGTCCATAAATTTAACAGTACGACCAGTTGTCGTTTTTTCGAATTGATATTTAGGCTTGGTATATTTCAATTTATATCCAAGATATCCAATCACCAAAGCCATAAGCATAATAAATATTCCCATACCCGCGTATTTCAAACCTTTTATTATAAGCGTAGTAAGCCAAATTTGTTTATTCAAAAGAGTTAAATAATTGTAAATTACTATCTAATATATTGTGCTGTAATAGAATGGTCAGATTTAGAAACCTCATTTTAGATATTCTCCACAAATCGATATTCTGCTATGAACAACCGCATGTTCTGAGCACTTGGAGATACCGGGCTATTGCTCATTTCTCCGGATATCCTTTTTGTAGTTCTTCATTATCTTTCCAAACTCTTTTTCCCGTTTCCGTTTTTCAGCAATGGTAGCCTCAAAATGAGCTTTCTCCCTTTCCATCTTCTGATAATTTTCAAATGAAGCCGGATCGATTTCTCCGTTTTCAACAGCCTCCAAAACAGCGCACCCAATTTCGTTGGTATGCGTGCAATCCTTGAATTTGCAATCCTTCGAAAGCCCGAAGATCAAGTCAAACGTAATTTCCAAACCGCTTCCGGCATCAGCGATACCTACCTCCCGCATGCCCGGGTTGTCGATTAAAATTCCGCCATTTTCAAGAACAACCAGTTCCCGGTTGGTGGTTACATGCCGCCCTTTGTGCGTGCTTAGGCTTATTGCATCGGTTCGCATCAGTGTTTTTCCTGAAAGATTATTTACCAGCGAAGATTTTCCAACACCCGAAGAACCAAGCATACAATAGGTTTTTCCCTTTTCAATTAGCGCATTTACAGATTCATATCCGTCGTGGGTTTCGTTGCTGATTGCTATTACCGGAACGTTGCTGATGCGTGCTTTTATGCTTTCCACAATCTCATTCCGTTTGGCCTCATCAATTAAATCGGTCTTGCTGAGCACAATCACCGGTTTTACTCCGGAAGTGTTGCAAATTGTCAGGTACCGTTCGAGCCGGTTAATGTTAAAATCGCGATCGGCAGCTTGCACCAGAAAAGCAAAATCGATATTTGTTGCAATAATTTGCACCTCACCAAACTGCCCGACGGCCTGCCTCTTAATGGAGCTGTAGCGAGGAAATACCTGATGAATAATAGCCAGATCACCGTCATAAATGATCAGGGAAACCCAATCGCCCACAGCAGGAAAATCCTCGCGGCTTTTTGCCGTAAAACGCATATTTCCGGTTATCTCTGCTTCCAGTTCGCCTTTTTCAGTCCACACCATGTACCTTTCCTTGTGTTCGGTTATCACACGGCCAACCTCAAAACTCAGGAGATTATTCTCCACCCTGAATTTTTCGAGGGTTTCGTTATATCCGAGATCGACTAATTCCATTTCATAATTCTATTGGTTGAATAAATATACGTCTTTTATAAAAATCGGGAGAATGTGTTCGGGAGAATTTTCTTCCTACCTTTTTGTATCTTCGGCAACAAATCTACATTCTCTCTATGAGCAACCAAAACAGTAGAAATACCTGGACACAGCCTTGGTCGTACCGAGAAGGAATGATTGTCACATCGGCTATCCTTTTGCTGGGATTTGCCCTACAGGCTGCGGGTGGTGGCATCACGCTGCGTGTTGCCGCTTTTCCCTGGAACCTGATTGCCGGGCTAGTTTTTCTGGCTTTTTTAATCATTGCGTTTATACTTTGGCATAAACGTCCTGTGATGAAGTGGCTGGGTGGTGTGAAAGCGGCTTTGCCTGCAATTCTTGGCTTCACCTTCCTGGTTCTGCTCATGGGTTTTGTGAAACAGGATGTGGAACCGAAATCCTCACTGGTAAAGCTTTTGGGCTTAACTCACCTGGTTAAAACCTGGCCGTTTATCCTGATCAACCTGTATTTGATGATTTTGCTTGGTGTAGTTACGTTAAAACGATTGACTCCTTTCAACCTGAAAAATGCAGGATTTTTCCTGAACCATTTTGGCTTGTTTCTGGTGCTGTTTTCAACCGCTTTGGGCAGCAGCGATATGCAGCGGTTGCGAATGAATTGCTACGAAGACCAAACCGAATGGCGTGCAGTAGATACTTCAGGAAAAACGGTTGAACTGCCAGTTGCCATCAAATTACTGAATTTCAACATCGACGAATTTCGCTCAAAAATAACCATCATCGACAATAAGACTGGAGAAATCGTGGTCAATAAGGGCAAAAATCAGTTCGAATTGCTTGATCGGAACTCGCTGGATTTGTACGGATATCATGTAGAAGTGGAGCAGTTCCTGGAAACTTCAGGAAAAGTGGGCGATGCTTACTTTCCGGTAAACGAACCCGGTTCCGCACCTTCTGCTAAGGTGAAAGTGACCAAAGACGGTACCGAAATTTCGGGTTGGGTTTGCAGTGGAAGTTACGTCAATCAGCCCGAAGCGCTTAAGCTGAACGAAACGCATTCGCTGGTGATGTTACCCGCCGAACTCCGAAAATTTAGTTCAGAACTGAATATACAAACCAAAACCGGGAAACAGTTAACCACAACAATTGAAGTTAACAAACCTTTCCATATTGACGGCTGGAGCATTTATCAATTAAGTTATAACACAGAAATGGGGCGCTGGTCGAACCTGAGCGTTCTGGAACTAGTGCGCGATCCGTGGCTGCCTGTTGTTTATTTCGGCATCTTTTTGATGATGGCAGGTGCAGCTTTCCTGTTTATTACCGGTAAACCTAAAAATGGAGGAACTGACCATGTGGCTTGATTTTCCGATATACGCTTCCGTTGCTATACTTTGCTGGTTGGCTGCTTCAGGATTATTTTTGTCGTCAGGAAAAAAACTGATGAACCAGTTGGCTGCCGGATTTTCATTTGCCGGAACAGCTTTTTTACTGATCTTTATTGCGATTCTTTGGCTGCACATTCAACGGCCACCCATGCGCACATTGGGCGAAACACGGCTTTGGTACGCTATATTTCTTTCAGGAATAGGACTGGTTTCGTACCTCCGCTGGAAATACAAATGGCTGGTTTCTTATAGCCTTGGTCTGGCTATGGTCTTTTTAATCATTAACCTGCAACATCCGGAAACTTACGATAAAACGTTGATGCCCGCACTGCAAAGCCCATGGTTTATTCCGCACGTCATTGTCTATATTTTTGCCTATGCTATGTTGGGCGCTTCGTCGCTGGTGGCTTTGCGCAACCTGTTTTTTGCACCCACCGAGAAGATTGTGAAAGGCCCCATACAAATGGCCGACAACCTGGTGTATTTAGGTTTTTCGTTCCTGACCTTAGGATTACTATTCGGCGCACTTTGGGCCAAAGAAGCCTGGGGACATTACTGGACCTGGGATCCGAAAGAAACCTGGGCATTTATTACCTGGATGTTTTACCTGGTGTACATTCATTACCGTTTTCGTCATCCTTCGGAACACAAAAAGGCAATGACTATTTTAGCCGTTTCGTTTGCTATTTTGCTGATCTGTTGGTTCGGGGTTAATTACCTCCCGAGTGCACAAAACAGCGTACACGTGTATTCTGAATAGGTTTTACTTCTTAAGAGATAAGAACCACATTATAGTTTGCATTCCTGTTGGATAAACCCCTGTGGTGTGGTCGGCACCGGGAAGAATAACAAGCTGAATCTGTGTATCAGCTACTCCTGCAGTTTTAAAATCAGCGAGCATTTTACTACTCATTCCTGCCGGAATGTAATCATCCTTCTCGCCGTGAAATAGTTTCATTGGAGTTTTTGCGTTCCATGCAGTAATACTATTGGATAGAAATGCACTTCGTACACTGGCAAATTTGGCATTGGTAGCATATCCGGTTCGGTATTCGGCAGTTAAAAGATCGGCCATTTTTGTTGTCAACTTCGAATTAATGGTACCCCCGCTGTTGGTACCATCAAACAATCCAGGAATCAGGCCGGCATAAGGTTGCTGAATCAGATCGGTCAACGGATTGGTGAAAGAACCTATTGTTTGATAAGAGTTCAGCAGGTAGGCCAAAAAATAAGGCATCGGATATTCGGTCTTGTCAACAATGTACTTATTCATGTATTCGATCGAATATGGACCTGCACCACACGAACTGGCAATCAAGTTAAATTCTGTGGAATAATCTTTTTCTATCGATTTCTGAAGTTGCATAGTGGCCCATCCACCCTGCGAGTAGCCAAAGATGAAAAGATCCTTAGTGGTCTTTGCCAAAACTTTATCGTCGGAAGTATATTCCTTGGTTGCCCTAAGCAAATCGAGAATGCTTTGTGTCGATGATTTGGCGTCGAGATATGGATGCGGAAGATTTGCTGATGCACCAAAGCCAATGTAATCGGGCATTACAACAATAAATCCCATAGCCGTAATACTTTCCATGATCGAAAATAAATCATCATTCGCCTTCATACTTGGGGCTTCACTATGAAGAGTATTTGTTCCATTTTGAAAGCTAAGAACTGGGTAATTTCCAGGTGTTTTAGGGATACAAACCAACCCTGATGCCTGAATATTTTTGTCCTTAAAGATGGTTTTGTAGGTTATTTTGCGAACCTCAACATCAAACCGGACCAATGGGCTGAGAGCAACAGCCTCAGGTGCTATTTTAACAAAATTAGTGATAGCCTGCTGACTGGTTAATTCCAATTTTAATTCAGTCGAAATATAATTTTCGTATGATTTCTGTATTGGATCGTTGTTGTCTTTACACGAATTCAGAAATAAAACTGCAAACACAATCAACAGCAAATGAATGTGGTGGAACTTAAAATTTTTCATGATTTCTAATTTTGTTTTCTAATTTTTGTTTTCAAAGCCCAATTCAGCGGCTGAGTTCCGCAAAAAATCACGGGTATAATAGTCCTGATCAACAACTACATTATTCCAAATCAGGATGTCGAGGTCAATGTTTCGCGGTCCAAATTTTTTCTGACTCCGGTCGCGGCCCATCCGATCTTCCAACTTTTTGAGGTACAAAGATAATGTTTCCAGAGTCATCTCTGTCCTGATTAAAACTGCTCCATTGGTATAATCTGCCTGTTCGGCAATCCCAATGGGTTTAGTTTGTACCATTTGCGAGACCTGAACAATCTCGACTTTATCGGCTAAAAGCCTGAGCATCTCCGGAATATTTTGGTCAGCATCAATGTTCGAACCAATACCTATTATACAATCGTTCATTTAATCTTAATCCTTTATAATCGCTAAATGTAACCCACGGTAACCATTTCTAAACGTCCTAATAAACGGCTCGTTTATCTCTCAGCCTCCATCTCAAACGAAACCGATTCTGCAAAACGCAGAGCGTGAGGTTTATCAACTTCAACACGTGCCCAACTTACGCGTTCGTCGGTCATAATCAGGTCGAGAATATTTTTGGTGAGCACCTCCAGCAATTTAAAACGTTTTTCCTGAACCAACCCAATAATTTGCTTGGTAGTGGTTTTATAGTTGTAAATACCATCAGGTTCGTCGGCCAACAAAGCTTCCTCCGGAATGTCGGCCTCAATTTCGATGTTGATTACCACATCCTGCATATTGGCAATTTCTTCAGGATTAAACCCGATATAAGTACGCAACAATAAATTTTTTACACGGATTAAAGCCATAGAAATGATTGATTATTGATGAATAATTATTGATGATTTTCTGATCTTCTTTACACCTAAAATTATTTATATTCAAAATTTTAACCCCAAATTTTCGCCGCCATCGCAAAACAAAAGCTGCCCGGTTAAATAGTCATTGTTCAGAATATAATCCAGACTTTTCAGTATCGGATCCAACCCTCCGGGACGTTTCATGGCAATCTTTTCAGACAGCTTCCAGAGGTATTCTTCACTTTTTTCTTCCGGGGGAAGTGTCAGTCCGGGAGCAATGGCATTTACCCTGATTCCAGGACCAAACTCCAACGCTGCCATTTTAGTCATTTCCCACAAAGCTTTTTTGGAAATTGAATAAGCTGCGAAGTTCGATTGGTTATTAACAATCCGGGTGTCCACAAAGTTGACGATTACTCCCGATTTGATAACTCGGGCAAAGTCGCGCGTAAGAATAAACGGAGCTTTGAAATTGACATTCATCTGGCGATCGAGAAATCCAGACATTGTTTCGCTCAGGCTGGCCGGTTCAAAAACGGAGGCATTGTTGATAAGGAGGTCCAATCCCGACATTTTCTGAACGACTTGCGATATGAGCAATTCAACTTCTTCCGGCAGATTCAGATCAGCCTTGAAAAGTTCGAATCGCTGGCTTGGATAAGCGCCGATCAGCTCATCCAAAAGCAACCGGGCCTCAACATCCGATGAATTGTAATGTATGGCAATATTCCATGCCTGGCTGGCCAGTTGAAGTGCCATTGCTTTCCCTACCCGCTTGGCAGCACCAGTGATCAACGCCGTTTTATTCATTTTTACCTGTTTAAACTTATTTCAGAAATCAGCAAATTCAAGCCAAAAAGGCATCAGCAATTACAATTGCCGTTTTTCAAATTTTTTGGCCAGGTTCTGGATAAAATCACTTCGCGAAGGTATTTTGTCGTCCGGATTTGAAACTGGAGCTTCTTTTACTTTACCAACAATTTGATCTGATTTTCCATCGGAAAGAATCATCTCAATTTCCTGCAATTCAGCCATTGTAAACTTCATATTTTTAAGGGCTGCCACATTGTCGTCAAGTTGTGGAACTGAGCTGGCTCCAATCAACACGGATGTAACCCGTGGATCTCTGAGCAGCCACACCAAAGCCATTTGTGCCAGTGTCTGTCCTCTTCGTTGCGCTATTTCATTCAATTTTTTCACTTTCTCGATGGCTGGCTCAACCTGTTCAGGTTTCAGGAAACCCCAAGATTTAGCGGCTCTCGAACCTTCAGGAATTCCATTAATATATTTGTTGGTGAGCAGCCCCTGTGCGAGTGGCGAAAACGGAATACACCCGATTCCTTCTTTTTCGAGCACATCCAGCAATCCACCCTCAACCCAGCGTTCGAACATCGAGTATTTCGGTTGATGAATCAAGCAAGGTGTGCCCAATTGTTTCAGGATAGCAGCAGCTTTTGCTGCCATTGGCGCCGGATAATTCGAAATTCCCACATACAAGGCTTTCCCCTGACGAACAGCCTGATCGAGTGCCATCATTGTTTCTTCGAGCGGCGTGTCCGGATCGGGACGATGCGAATAAAATATATCGACATAATCGAGGTTCATTCGCTTCAGGCTTTGATTGAGGCTCGACAACAAGTTCTTACGACTTCCCCATTCGCCATAAGGCCCGGGCCACATCAGGTAACCGGCTTTAGTCGAAATGATCAATTCGTCGCGGTAAGGAGCCAGATCGAGTTGCATAATTTTACCGAAGTTTTCTTCAGCCGATCCGGGAGGCGGACCATAATTATTCGCCAAATCAAAATGAGTGATGCCAAGATCGAAAGCCCGGCGGCACATGGCCCGGCCATTTTCAAACACATCAACTCCACCGAAATTATGCCACAATCCGAGTGAGATTGCAGGTAGTTTTAAGCCCCATTTTCCACATTTATGATAAGGCATTTGCGAATATCGGTTGTCGTCAGCTAAGTATTGCATATTGTTATGATTTAAATTGGTTTTAGATATTAAACTAAGAGCCAAATTAAGAAATTATGTCTATCCGATTGATATTATCACGAACTTTTTTGAAATTCGATGGTTGATGAAAATAAGGTAGATTTTAGTTCTAAACAGGTTTGATTTTCATAATTTGAAAGATTAACATCATGAATGCCAGTAAAGAAAACAGTGAAACAAAACCAATTTATGTTGTTTCAGGGGGTAAAGGATTAGCCGGAAATAATATGGTTCATTCGTTACTGATTCAATATCCAAACAACAATGTCCCGGTTATTATTGTCCCTGATCAGCACACAGAAAAACAATTGGTTGATTTGGTCGAAAAAGTAAAGCAGGACGGCGGGCTAATTACCCATACCATGGTAAATCGTCATCTGCGGGATTTCCTGACCAATCTTTGCGAAGCGAATGGCGTAAAACACATTGATTTTATGGGCAAGCTGGCCAATTACCTGGACGAAACCCTCGATATTCCTTCTCTTCAGTCCCCTGGACTTTACCGGGAAATTAACCAGGAATATTTTGACCGGATCGACGCCATCGAATTCACTTTAAATCACGATGATGGTCTAAGTCCGGCTAAATTACATAAAGCTGAAATTATCCTGACCGGTGTTTCGCGTTCAGGAAAAACCCCGCTAAGTGTTTATCTGGCCATGTATGGCTGGAAAGTAGCAAATATTCCGTTAGTCTATGGAATTGATCCGCCCAAAGAGTTGTTCGAAGTTGATCCTCAGCGAGTCTTTGGATTGAGCATCAGTGCAGGCCAACTAATTTCTCACCGAATGAAACGACTGATCAGCATTAACAATACTGAAAACACCAATTATGTCGATGAGCGAATGGTGATGCAGGAAATCCGAAATGCACATTTTATCTTCGAAAAAGGCGGATTTACGATTCTCAATGTATCGAACAAGCCAGTAGAAACCACAGCCAACGAGATTCTGAACATGATGGCCAACCGTTTCGAATACCGCGGCCGCCGATTGGACTCACCTTATCCGAACGAATTAAAAGATTGATTATTCAACAGTTACACTCTTGGCTAAATTTCTCGGTTGATCAACATCGCAGCCACGCATAACGGCAATGTAGTACGAGAACAGTTGCAACGGAATGATAGCCAGTAACGGAGAAACTGCCGGATGCGATTTTGGAATCTCGAACAGGTCGTTTACCATGTTCTTCAACCCGTCGTCGCCTTCAGTAACCACAGCAATAATGTTTCCTTTGCGAGCTTTTACTTCCTGAATGTTGCTTACAATCTTCTCGTAATAATGATCTTTCGCAGCCACCACAATAACCGGAAGATTATCGTCGACCAAAGCAATCGGGCCATGCTTCATTTCGCCGGCAGCGTAGCCTTCGGCGTGCATATACGATATTTCTTTCAGTTTTAAAGCACCTTCCAGAGCAACAGGGAAAAGATAGCCTCTTCCCAAATAAAGCGCATTGATGGCATCTTTGTATTTGGCAGCAACTTCTTTAATATGTGGGTGTTTAAAAAGAATCGATTTTACTTTCTCCGGAATCTCCGATAATTCTTTGATTAAATCGAGGTACAATCCGGATGAAATCTTACCATTTTCTTTGGCCAACTTTAAAGCCAGAAGAGTGATAACAGTTACCTGCGCAGTAAATGCTTTGGTTGATGCTACCCCAATTTCGACTCCTGCATGGGTGTAAACTCCACCATCGGTTTCGCGGGCAATGCTCGAACCTACTACATTACAGATACCCAAAATTGTGGCGCCTCTTTCTTTGGCCATGCGCAATGCAGCCAAAGTATCGGCAGTTTCGCCACTCTGACTGATGGCAATAACCACATCGTCGCTATTCAAAATCGGATTGCGATAACGGAATTCCGAAGCATATTCAACTTCAACCGGGATGCGGGCATATTCTTCAATGAGGTATTCGCCCACCAAAGCTGCATGCCATGAAGTTCCGCAACCAATGATAATAATTCTTCGCGCTTTCAGAATCTTTGAGAAAACATCGAGTAAACCACCCAATACAATTTCAGTATGGTCCGGAGTGATGCGTCCCCTAAAGGTATCTTCGATAGTTTTAGGTTGTTCAAAAATTTCTTTCAGCATAAAATGCTCGAAATCACCTTTTTCCAAATCGCCGATAGTCATATCGACTTTGGTGATCTTAAAGGCTACCGGGTTGTTTTCAACCGTCTTCAGGGTGAGGCTGTCTTTATTGATGACGGCCACATCATGGTCATTCAGGTAAATAACGCTATCGGTGTAATTAACAATCGGAGTGGCATCAGATGCGATGAAGTATTCGCCTTTACCGATACCAATCACCAGCGGACTTCCTTTGCGTGCAGCAATCAACTGATTCTTTTCGTTTTTGCAGATCACCACAATGCCGTAAGCACCAACAACCTTTGAGAGTGCAAGCCTCACAGCTATTTCACCGGTTACATCATCAGCATTTTTGTAAAAATATTCAATCAGGTTTACCAGCACTTCTGTATCAGTATCCGACTGAAAAGTATATCCCTTTTTCTGAAGGTCCGATTTAAGTTCGGCGTAGTTTTCAATAATCCCATTGTGAACCAGAACAAAGTCGCCGTTCATGGAGGTATGCGGATGTGAATTCCGGTCGCTTGGTTCTCCGTGAGTTGCCCAACGGGTGTGACCGATCCCGATAAAACCGCTGATATCTTCATCAGCAACATGTTTCTCCAAATCAGAAACACGGCCTTTGCATTTAAAAACGTTTAGGGTGTCGTTATAGATTGCCAGTCCGGCCGAGTCATATCCACGATATTCAAGTCGTTGAAGTCCCTGGATTAAAATGGGATAAACATTTTTATCACCTATATAACCAACAATTCCACACATAATATACAGCTTTATGGATTATCAAACAGACACAATGCCCTAAATGTTCTCATGTGTTGGTCAACCCAAAAGAAATGATAAGTAAATCTCCTATCAGTTAATGGTGGCAAACACAATTAAAGTATTTGTGTTCAATCAATTATTAATAATTCGAATAAAAGGGGGACTATTTTATTTTCGAATAGGCTATATCGAGCTTTATTCCGGTTTTACTGGTTGCTCCCTTTAAAACTACTCTCCTGAAGGATGAACTGCGGAAAGCTGTTGACAGATAGAATCCGTAATTCTCCTTTTTCTTTTCAATTACTTCCTGCATGTGTTTGGCGATGTTAAAACGGTAGGTTTTATCAGCGCTATTGTAAGTTCCGCCATAGTACAGGGAAGAAAAAGCAAGGTCAGAAGGGAAATATTCCTTACCGTCTTTGTCGATAGCCGTTAATACCAGCTGTTCTGATGGTAAAAATTTAGTCAGATCAGTAATGGTTGAATCAACCTGAAAAACAAGTTCTGCCTTATTGATGGCAAAGTTGGTGGAGTCGCTCCAAGTTCCCAGGTTTGGAATTAATATTTTGGTACGCAAGCCTCCGGTTGTCTGCAAATAAATCAAACTATCCTGAACATCGGTTTTATCAAGATGGGCCGCAATTGCCGTTTTTGAATAGTCATGAGCAAATCGGCTAACTCTTGCCGAGCTAGAATTAAGATTGTACTTATAGATTAAAGAATCCGTTTTACTAGTGTGAAAATGAATGGCCATATTTGAGCCGGAAGCCAATGTGTTTATTTTCATAACAGCTCCACCACTGTTTAAATCACCGGCTTCAAGATATAAGCCTTTAAAATATTTTATGAATAAGTCATTCGGCGATTCAGAGTTTCCATAATCAAAAGCCATTAGCTTCGTAATTAATTTTTGATCCAACTTAATCCTGAGTTCTTGAATGGTTGTATCTTTAGGATTCTTCTTTGTCGATCCGTAAGTAGAACTTAATGAATCGAGTTTGAATTTTGGAGTGTAATTTTTTGCTCCTAACAATTCAACTTTCGACATGCTCTTAAGGTCAATATCCTGATAATATTTCTGGGCTTCGTCCAAATCAGCATTAAGTTCATATACTTTTAATTGTTGCGGTGTCACCAAGTCGCCATATACCTCTTTGTACAAAAGAACCAGCACGAGTGAATCGATTACAGGTTTTTTTGAAATATCTTTCAAGGTATCTGGATAGCTGCCAATACGAAACTGTAATGCAAAATCAGTAGTAGTTTTGCCGAATATCGGGTCATTGAACGTTCCCAACAAATTGTACTCAGGCTCATCGGTTCGTTGATTTCCATCAGTTATCGTGTAAGCCTTTATGTTTTTTTCAGTATACTTTCGAACCTTAACCAAATCGCCCGGAAGCAACAAGTCTTTTCCCAAGTCGTTAATATCATTTGTGCAACCCCAAAATACCATTACCATTCCCACAAATCCGATTACGAATCTGTACTTTTTTGCTAGTTCTGTTTTCACCAATGAATTGTTTTAAAATTGTTAAACCTATCTACTACAATACCTTATCATAAAGGTCGTTGTAAGCATCCACATAGGTGTGTTCAGGTTGGTAATCTAAAAATAATTTTCCGGAAGACTGAATAAATTCGGTTATTTCACTGTTAATTTTCGGACTTCCCTGAATAACTGCATCCGAATATTCAATGGCCATTTTGCTAAGATTAACATAGCTTGGGTCGTCAACCAATTCGGTGTCGTCATTCGTAATGTTATTCATCTTCAGTTTATTCCTGAAATTAACATCCAGCGATTTCTTAAAATCGTCGTGATAAACCGAATAAACTACTTTTGAATTTACAAACAAAGGGTCGTCGTTGTAGGCTTTCTTAATGTATAGGGGTACAAGAGAAGTCAGCCAGCCTTGACAATGAATTAAATCGGGAGCCCAACGAAGCTTAATTACAGTTTCGAGAACTCCACGGGCAAAGAAAATAGCTCTTTCGTCGTTATCGGCAAATTCGTTTCCCTTTGCGTCTTTAAAAATATGCTTTCGCTGAAAATAATCTTCGTTATCGATAAAATAAACCTGCATTCGCGCTGATTGAATGGAAGCTACCTTAATAATCAGTGGGTGGTCGGTGTCGTCAATAATTAAATTCATTCCCGATAATCGGATCACTTCATGTAATTGGTTCCGACGTTCATTCACACTACCATACCTTGGCATAAAAGTCCGGATTTCCTTTCCTCTCTCCTGAATACCTTGAGGAAGGTACCTGGCTTTTTTCGACATTTCTGTCTCCGGAAGATAAGGGGTAATTTCTGATGAAATAAATAAGACTTTCTTCTTTTCCATTTATATCGCCTAAGTTAATTGCGCAAAATTAGTAAAATATCGGCAATATTCAATTCCCGTGGTTTTCAGAGGTCTTAAAAATCCTTAAGATATTTCATCGATATGTTAAAGTTGCTGAATATCTATGATCTTCGAGCTCCTGCTTTAAGCCATTGAAATTCTTTACTTTTTAGATTCAACGGGACATTTTAACGTTAAGCTTTCAGCCTTTCAGTTCCGAATCAGGTACTATCGTGTTGAATTATTTATTTACTTTGCCCCCTCATTTTTATACCAAAATGCAGGTAGTAAAACACATTAGCGATCTTCAGACGATACTGGACATCAAGCGGAAAGAGGGTTTAAAAATCAGTTTTGTTCCTACCATGGGGGCCTTACACGAAGGACATCTTTCATTGGTTAACATGGCTGGTCAAGATTCTAATTTTGTGGTGGTCAGCATTTTTGTAAACCCCACCCAGTTTAACGACAAAGGCGACCTGGAACGTTACCCGAGAGACCTTCAGAAAGATGTTGATTTACTTTCTCCAACAGCTTGTCAACTTATTTTTGCTCCGGAACCCGATGAAATCTATCCTGAACCGGATACCCGCCAGTTTAACTTTGGACAGCTCGAACAGGTCATGGAAGGAAAATTCAGGCCTGGACATTTCAACGGAGTAGCGCAAGTGGTGAGCCGGTTATTCGATATTGTTCGGCCCGATAAAGCATATTTTGGCCTGAAGGATTTTCAGCAGCTGGCAATAATCAACGAGATGGTGCGGAAATTAAATCTACAGGTAGAGATTTTTCCCTGCCCGATTATCCGCGAAGCCGATGGTTTGGCCATGAGTTCACGAAATATGTTGCTAAGCCCCGAACAACGCCAAAATGCGGTTCACATTTCGGCTACTTTATTCGAGGCAAAAAACAAAACCGGAGATTTATCCGTAGAACAACTTTGTCAATGGGTAATTAATCGCATCAACGAAAACGAATTCCTGAACACAGAGTACTTCGAGATTGTTAATGATACCACACTTTTACCTGTAAAGAGCTGGAACGACGCTGGCCGGAAAATTGGGTGCATTGCCGTTCACTGCGGAAAAATCAGGCTAATTGACAATATAGAGTTTGAAGTTCGGAGTGCCTAGAATTCGGAGTTGTTAACTTTAGGCACTTTAGCTCACTCAAGGCACTCCAAACTTGTAAATAATAGATATTCACTTAGAAATTAGTAAAATGATCATCGAAGTTTGCAAATCGAAAATACATAAAGTTACTGTAACTGAAGCCAACTTACAGTACGTTGGAAGTATTACCATCGATCAGGATTTGATGGATGCGGCCAATTTGATCGAGAACGAAAAAGTTCAGGTGGTGAACATCAACAACGGCGAACGGCTCGAAACCTACGTAATCCGCGGAGAGCGAGGTACTGGTGTGATTTGTCTGAATGGACCGGCAGCCCGAAAAGTAGCTGTTGGCGATGTGGTCATTATCATGTCGTACGCCCAAATGGATTTCGAGGAAGCCAAAACATTTAAACCATGGCTGGTTTTTCCTGACACCGAAACAAACAAGCTGATTTAATTTTATTAAGGAAGAGATAAGTTTAAACCTCATTGCTTCGGTTAGCAATGAGGTTTTACTATTTTTGCCGAAATTATTTTTTAACATGAGGCCCGTAGAAATTATTCAATCCAAAATATTTGAAAATGTTCAGGCATTTCGTCCAGTTTTAGACCAATGGAAAAAGGCTGGTGAAACGGTTGTTTTTACCAACGGTTGTTTCGACCTGGTTCACCGTGGACACATCGATTCGCTGGCTAAGGCCGCCGAATTTGGCGATCGCCTGATTGTTGGACTAAATTCTGATGTTTCGGTGAGATTGTTAAAGGGCCTAAACCGTCCATTGGTTGATCAGCAGTCGCGGGCGGTTTTGTTGGCTTCCATGTTAATGGTTGATGTTGTGATTATGTTCGACGAAGAAACACCGTACGAACTAATCCAAAAGATTCTTCCCGACGTTTTGGTAAAGGGAAGTGAATACCAGATTGAGGAAATTGCGGGATACGACATCGTTTTAGCATCAGGAGGTAGAGTTGAACGGATTGAACTAACCGAAGGATTTTCAACCTCAGATATTATTCTGAAAGTAAAGAACAAATTCTTAGCACCTGATAAAGGCTGAAACTCAGAATCCTGAATCAGGATTAATAATTTGGTTGTAAACGCTAACATCATTCAGATGGCCAAAGTTAAAACCAGTTTTTTCTGTCAAACTTGCGGAGCACAGTCGCCCAAATGGGTCGGGAAGTGCAATTCGTGCGGCGAATGGAATACCTTCGTTGAAGAAATTGTAGAGCGCGAAAGCACTAATGTAGCTTCATTCTTAACCGGAACGGGCAATCAGCCTAAATTATTACACGAAGTTTCATCGGAAAATACAGAACGGATTGATACCTGTAACCAGGAACTCAACCGCGTTTTAGGCGGAGGACTAGTTCCCGGATCAATGGTGCTGATTGGCGGCGAACCCGGAATCGGAAAATCAACATTGGTTCTGCAACTGGCGTTAGATCTGAAGAACAGAAAAATTCTCTACGTCTCCGGAGAAGAAAGTATTCAACAAATCAAAATACGGGCGCAGCGACTTCAGAAAGAAAATCAAAGCTGCTACTTTTTGAGCGAAACTTCGCTCGAACATATTTTGGCGCAAAGCAAACAGGTTGCTCCCGAATTACTGATTATCGATTCAATCCAGACGGTTTCGACCGAGTCGATCGAATCATCGCCAGGTTCGGTTGGGCAAATCCGCGAATGTACCAATGGTATTCTGAAATATGCCAAGGAAAATAATGTTCCGGTTATTCTGATCGGGCACATCACGAAAGAAGGTTCGCTTGCCGGACCGAAAGTGCTGGAACACATTGTTGATACAGTGCTTCAGTTCGAAGGCGAAAACCAATACATGTATCGTATTTTGCGGGCCATCAAAAACCGGTTTGGATCGACTTCCGAACTCGGAATTTTTGAGATGGGCAATTCGGGTTTGCGCGAAGTTTCCAATCCTTCGGAACTATTGATCAACCGCGCCCACGAAGGATTGAGCGGCACCGCCATCGCTGCAGCCATCGAAGGCATTCGGCCGCTACTGATCGAAATTCAGGCGCTGGTAAGCACTGCAGCATACGGAACTCCACAACGATCGTCAACCGGATTCGATCTGCGGCGACTAAACATGTTGCTGGCGGTTCTCGAAAAACGGGCTGGATTTAAGCTGGCCACCAAAGACGTTTTCCTGAATATTGCAGGCGGAATTAAAGTTGACGATCCGGCCATCGACTTAACTGTTATCACCGCCATCCTATCTTCAAACTTCGATTTACCAATCCGTAAAAACGTTTGCTTTGCTGGCGAGATAGGACTTTCAGGAGAAATACGATCGGTAAACCGGTTGGAACAACGCATTGCCGAAGCCGAGAAACTGGGATTCGACAGCATCTTTATTCCCAAAGCCGGAAAAGGAATCAACCTTCAGAAATTTAAAATTGAAATTTTGCAGTTCGACCGCGTAGAATTGTTCTTCAGGCACGTATTTGCAAAAAAAAGCTGAGGCCCCTGACCATCAGCTTTTACAACAGTTACACGGTTTCGAACATGGCAGCGTTGAAACCTGTGAAGCCAGGGATTTTGGCTCTTACCCCGAAAGCTTCTCGTTGCAGGCAGGTCTTCTGGCTCTCCCGGTTTTTGCCAACCTTCCCATCCCGGAACGGAACAGTGGTTATTTTCGGCAAAACCTCCTTACGGATAAAGGATTACAGCTGCGGGGACAGCTCCTGATTCGAACAGGATTCCCTCTTAGTTCCGAACGAACGGAAACCGACAACACGGTTGCAATGATACAGAGAAAAACGAATTGAAAAATGAATTGTTGGTTAATTAATTGAGAAGTTTGGCTTTGATAAACTCAGGCGCCAGACTTCGACAATTTAGTTTGCGGCCGGTGTATTTGTAAATTTTTCAGATTACCTTTGAACCCGAAATTAATGAAGCGTAAAATGAAACAATTCATTGGAATATTGCTGTTTGTAACCCTACTTTCAGGACTATCATCCTGCTACAATACATCTATTGATAAGCCTGCCAAGCTCATCAAAAAAGATAAGTTTGTAAAAATGATGGTTGATATTTACCTTATTCAGGGCATTAATCCTGATCAGAAAATTGATACCATCCACAAAAAGCTTACTCAAACCGATCTGTATTTTTCGGTTTTAAAGAAATACGACGTGCCTGACACGGTCTTTATCCGCTCGCTGATTTATTACTCCAGTTTTCCGAAAGAATACGAGAAAATGCATGTTCAGATTATGGATTTCCTGAAAGAAGCCGAACTGCAATATAAGCCAACCGATAAACTTGAGCCAGGAAAAGAATGAAAAAACTGGCAGCCAATTACCTCGTTTCAGAAACCGGAAAGTTCTTGAAAAACGGAATTTTAGTGGCTGAAGAAGATGGAACTGCTGTTGAATTTATTGATACAAAAGGCGATCTGGACGAAATTGCATTGCTCTCATTTCACAACGGGATATTGATTTCAGGATATGCTTTTACCCGGATAAATCCTGAAAATCCGGTTTGCGAATCAGAACATTTTCTCTCATCCTTAATCATTCCGGCCATTACAGAACTTAATTTGGTTTCAATCCACAACCTGGTTGAAATTGGCAAGCAAGTTCAATTGCAGTTTCCGCAGATGAAAATCCCGGAGATATTGGGTGAACTGAATTCGTTTTTTACGGAGAGTGGTCATTTCAGGAAAGACAAAATGCCCGGAATATTCATCCTGATTGGTTCCAACCTGCTTTCGTTGCATTTCACCGCCAAAAGCCGACTGAAAAAGATTCTTTAGCAAGTTGCAGAGAGTATTCCTTTTTCCCGATGACCAACGACTTTTTCCCTTTAACTTTTTACTTTTGCCTTTTTACTTTTTACCTGATTTCTTATGTCAACTTTTCTATTCGATCAAATCATATTTGGGCCTGTTAAGAGCCGCCGGCTGGGTGTTTCGCTGGGCGTAAATCTGTTGCCCACCGACAGCAAAGTGTGTTCGTTCGACTGTATTTATTGCGAATGCGGCTGGACTCCCAGAAAACGTGCACAAAAAACCATTTTGCCAACGCGCGAAATGGTCAGGCAAAAGATGGAAGAAAAGCTCACCGAGATGGTTGAAAGCAACGAATTACCCGACGTAATTACCTTTGCCGGAAATGGTGAACCAACCTTGCATCCAGAATTTGAAGGCATAATTGACGATACGATCGAACTTCGCGAACGCCTGGCTCCCAAAGCACGGATTGCGGTTTTATCGAACGCCACCATGCTGCACAAACCTGCTGTTGTCAGGGCATTGCTGAAAGTGGAAGACAACATTCAGAAACTGGATTCAGGCTTTGAAGAAACAATCCGGAAAATCGATTGCCCCGCGTCTAATTTTAATCTGACAGCAGTGGTCGAAAACCTGAAATCATTCAACGGGAAAGTGATTATTCAGACTTTGTTTCTGCGTGGAAATTTCAAAGGCGAAATTATCGACAACACCACCGAAACCGAACTTGCTGAATGGCTGAAACTAGTTGCTGAAATCAAACCTTCGCAAGTGATGATTTACACCATCGACCGCGATACTCCGGCAGCCGGTCTCGAAAAAGTAAAACTCGAAGAACTACAGCAAATCGCTTCGCGAGTAAAAGAAATTGGGTTCAAGGTACAGGTATCAGGATAGAAAAAAGGAAGCGGGAAAAAGGAAAGAGGAAAACACTTTGTGGAACTTAATGGCTCCCAGGTATTCTTTGTGGTAAAAGGGCTTGAAACAAAGGAATCCTGAATAAATCCAATAATAAAGCTATCATTTTTTACTACTTTGCGAACCGAATCTTAAACACCTGTTTCATGTTAAATTTGCAAATTTTTAAGAAATACCCCCGCATATTCTGGCTTTCCAATCTCATCGAGTTATTCGAACGTTATGCCTGGTATGGTTTTTACATGGGCTTCGGCTTGTTTTTAGTAGGTTCGAAAGAAACCGGAGCGATGGGATTTTCCCCGGTTGAAAAAGGAACGATCATGGGTACCGGATCGATGTTGTTGTATTTGTTGCCAATTCTCACCGGAGCCATTGCCGATAAAATAGGGTACAAGCGGGTTTTACTAATGTCGTTCCTGATTTATGCTTCCGGGTTTTATATGATCCAGCATTTCAACAGTTTCGAAATGGTATTCTTATCGTTTATCTGGATTTGTTTGGGCGGGGCATTTTTCAAACCCATCATATCGGCCATGGTATCGAAAACCACTAATCCTGAAACGGCTTCCATTGGGTTCGGGATTTTTTACATGATGGTGAACATCGGGGGATTTATTGGCCCGTTTGTAGCCGGAATCGTTTTGGGCAAAGGCTGGAATTTCGTATTCATGCTTTCGATTGCCGCTATCGCCATCAATTTTCTGGTCACACTGCTCTTCTTCAAAGAGCCTGAACAGGAAAAAAAGAGCACTCCACTGCTTCAATCCATCGTTCAGCCATTCAAAAATATATTCATTACGCTGATTAACTGGCGATACACCATGTTCCTTTTAATCATGTCGATTTTTTGGGCAGCATTCAACCAACTGTATTACACATTCCCGATTTTCGTCGAAGACTGGGTCAATACAGCCATGATCTACCAGGGAATTCATTCCGTTTTGCCTTCATTCGCCAACCTCATCGGCACCTCTTCAGGAACCATATCGGCGGTAACATTGAGTAGCATGGATTCGTTTTTCATTATTGCTTTCCAGATTGCAGTTTCGGCTTTTGTTATGCGATTTAAGCCCTTGTATGCGATGATGGGCGGCATCCTTGTATTATCGATCGGGCTTTCGATGATGTTTGGTATGCAGAGCGGATGGATTGTACTGTTTGGTATGCTTATTTTTGGGTTGGGAGAAATGAGCAGTTCGCCAAAGTTTACCGAATATGTGGGCAGCATAGCACCTGCCGACAAGAAGGCGCTTTACATGGGATCGTCATTATTGCCTATCGCGCTGGGTCACCAGATTGCAGGTTTTCTTTCCGGAGCTCCGTACGAAAAAGTTGCCGATAAATTATTCCTCCTGAAGGCAGAGATTCTCAAACGCGGTTTATCCGTTCCTGAAATAGGTGAGAACTTTACCAAAACCGACTATTTCAACGAAGCCGCCCGGCAGATGAACCTCACACAGCAACAGTTAACCGATTTCCTTTGGAACGGTTATCACCCGCAGTCCATCTGGATTCTTTTCAGTTCCATCGCTTTAAGTGCTGCAATTCTTTTATTTTTGTACGACCGGTTTATACTACTCAAGAAATAAGGAATGAGAAAGAAGGTAATTGTTAAAACACATTTTATGTGGAAAAAAACTATTCTTTGTTTACTTCTGATCACATCTGGCCTGATTGGCCAATTGAATGCCCAGACTTTTCAGAGCTTTGCTTCGTCGTACAAGGAACCGAATGACACCAACGAAGGAGAACTCAACTTCAGGTTCGAAAGCCTGGGATTCTTCCAGAACAACGAATTTCTTGGAAATTTTGTGGATGGATACACCTTGACCGGAGCCATGATCAGACCCAAACTCAGCTATTCTCCGGTTGACGGACTGTATCTGGAAGCTGGTGCGCACCTGATCAAATACAATGGAAAAGATCAGCTTGTAAATGCTCTGCCATGGTTCTCGGCCCGGTACCGCTTTTCTGAACGCTTTTCAGTAGTCACCGGAAACCTCGATCAAAATAACCTGCACAACCTGCCCGAACAGCTTTGGGAACCCGAACGAACATATACCGATAAGCCGGAAGCCGGACTTCAGTTTTTGTATTCAGGAACAAAATTGAATGCCCAAACCTGGATTAGCTGGGAACAGTTTATCCAGAAGAACGATCCGTTTCAGGAGCATTTTACATTTGGGTTGACAGCTGATTGTAAAGCGGTTGAAAACACGGCATTGACGGTTAAACTTCCTGTAAATCTGTTGTTTTATCACAAGGGTGGCGAAATTAATATCAATCCAGATGGACCAAGGCCACGTGTACAGACTCATGCCAATGTTATGGCCGGATGGGAATTGGCTATGAGTATTGGGGAGAAAGTGAAAACCGTTAATTTAAACGGCTATTGGCTGGGCTACAAAGCTGTGACCGAAGATTCGAATACCCTGCCGTTTGCCAAAGGGCACGCCTATTTGCTCGAAACCAGCGCTCAAACCCCCCATTCGCGCATTTCGCTAAGCTATTGGAATGCATTTCAGTTTATAGCACCCAAAGGTCGTTTGCTTTTCCAATCGGTTTCCGACAGCGATCCAACTTTTACACAACCCGACCGTTCGATGGTATCGGCCAAATATTTCTGGCAAAGAAACATCGCCAAAGATGCCCGTGTTGCTTTCCAGATCGAGGCTTTCAGGGATATATCCAGCGGCGACTTTTCTTATGGTTATGGATTTTTTCTATTACTGAATTCGGACTTTTTGCTGAAGAGGTTTAACTAACTACAGGTAAAACCGCCACAATTTATTTTCCCATTCTCCTGCATAGCCAATCCCAATTCGTTTCGAAATCTTGATTTCGGCAACAGGTTCGGCATCTTCGACCCAAATCCGGGTGGAACGAATGAGCTTTTCACCGTAAAATGATTTGTCGAGTTGAAGTTTTCGACCCACACGGCCAGGTCCTGAAAAGCCTTCGATTCCACGGATCAGCAGAGCCGAAGCATCGCTTTCATTTCCGGTTACCAGGTTTAGCAACCAATACATGCCATAAATAAGGTAAACGTAAACGGTACCACCTTCCTGAAACATGACTTCGGTGCGTGGAGTGCGTCCTTTGCTGGCATGGCAGGCCAAATCCTCAGTTCCACGGTAGGCTTCGGTTTCGGTAATCCGGAATTTTTCAATCCGTCCATCGTCAAATTGCCTTACGAGCAATTTGCCAATAAGCTCCGGAGCAACCTCCAAAACATCGCGAAGGAAAAAATCAGGAGGTAAACGAGTAGCCTCCCCCAACCCCCTCCGAAAGAGGGGGCTTAACGAATCGGTATCTGGAGATTTTTCTTTTGACATTGAATCAAGTGTTCTTAAATGCTTATACGATCATAATCTAAACAATACCAGCTCCCTTCTCCTTTGGAGAAGGGTTGGGGATGAGGCTATACAAATACAGCGGATAGAAAAACGAGAAAAACGAGATGGCGTCGTGATTATTCAGCGTATCTTCATTCATAAACGAAATGAGCACAATCAATAGGAAAATCAGCAGCAAAAAACTCTTTGTTTTACGTTCGAGAAACACCGGAGCTGTTAATGCAAAACAAATATAGCACATACCAATTAGCCCAAAATCGATCCAGTAACTCAAAAACATGTTATGCGATCGTTGCCGGTATTTTTGATTCTGGAAAAATTTATTTTGGTCATACTTTTCCTGATATGCTTTGTAATAACCACCGGCTCCTTTGCCAAACCAAAAGTTTTCTTTAATAATCTGAATGGCCATTTTGTAATATTCCAGCCGTTGTGTAACCGAGTGTCCTGAAGGGTTTCCGCCCTTTTGATACACATCTGTTTCCCAAACAATCTGATAAATCCGGTTGTAGAACGAAAATGGATTCACAAACCGGTAATTGGTCATGCCATTTTCGATATTCCGGATGTCTTCATTGGTTAATTTGTTCAGCCCATCGGCATCTTTTCGGTAGCCTTTCGAGGTAAGGTATCGGTACAGCACATAGTGGTTGTATCCGGATGCAGTGGCGCTGTCGTAATTAATCCGGCTTCGTTTGTTCCACTCTTCGCGCAACTCATCATCATTAATAAAAAGGTAGGTGTAATGCCCGTTTTCAAGCTCTTTGTTGTTTAAGTCGTGCAAATAGATATTTCCCTTGCTCGTCTTCTCCTGAAGAAAATTAGCTGGCAACGTTTCGACCGCGTAAAACTGCTGAACCACATACCCGATATAGATGGCTGGCAAAAGGAATATCGAAAGTAGAACCCCCAACAGCAAAACACGACCAACTGCATTCTTAATAAAAAGGGCATATCGAACAACAACAACCGATAATACCAACAGAAAGACCACCCAACCGGTTGCCGACTTCAGGATAACAAGAAAAATGGTTAGCCAAACCATCGCTAAAATAAGCAGAGCCTTTTCCAGAATATTCTTCCTTTCAGCATTGAGCGCGAACCAGAATAATGAAAAGATGCTGATATTGATTAAAAGGGAAAACCGGATATGCGAGATAAAAAGCGACATTTCACGGGGATCCTGAATAAACTTTCCGGAGAAACCTAACAGAACAAAAATACTGCAGAAGGACGCTGCAATTACGGCTGCCGAGAATGCATAAACGATTCGCTTGACTTGTATATAATTAAGCGTTTCGGATGTACCAATTACAAGCGGAATAATCAACAATGGAAGTTGAATTTTAACATCTTGCAAACCGCTCTTTAGGCTGTCAGTCCATAATAATCCAAGTAAATACACGGCGAAAACTGAAATAACCAACAGAAGAGATTTCCTCTCTTTCAACCGGTGCATCTTGATCGCAAATTGCCCTTCAAACAGCCAGTTCACCATAAAAAGCCCGGTCACAATGCTCATCAATGCTTTCGACATAGGCAAGCTGACAGCCATTGCAATCAACAAACCAAAATAAATTTGGGAATGAATTATTTTCCGAAGTTCTTTCAAAAGCAGAAATGGTTAGTATGCGTCACAAAACTACTACGCAAAACGAAATAGCAAAAGGAATAATTGCACTATTACGTGATTTTATTTAAAAGTTAGGACGATTTATATGGAGTGTAAAATTGTTGGCTGATAAACAGTTAACTTATCACTCGAAATTGCATAAATTTGACCTTGGTTTATGATGCATTTTGAATTTATATTGGTCTTAACAAGAGCGAAATGAATATTTTAATCGTAGGTTCCGGAATAATTCCTGCAAGAAAATATGGAGGCATTGAGCGGGTAATCTGGTATTTAGGCAAAGAGCTTAGCAAGATGGGGCACAAGGTTACTTTTCTGGTATCAAAAGGTTCATCTTGCGATTTTGCCAATGTGCTCTTTTACGATCACAACAAAAAATTATCGGAGCAAATTCCTTCATCAGTCGATATCGTTCATTTCAATTATATGCCCACCGAATTGATTGAAAAGCCTTATATCGTTACGACACATGGCAATTGCAATGATTTTAGGGAGTTTGATTTAAACACTGTTTTTGTTTCGAAAAACCATGCCAGCAGGTTTGGCTCAGACTCTTTTATTTACAATGGATTAGATTGGGACGACTATGGAAATCCGGATTTATCGAGCAAAAGAAACAAATTCCATTTTCTTGGGAAAGCTGCCTGGAGTGTAAAAAATGTACAAGGTGCAATTGATGTAATAAAATCCACAAAAAATGAAGAGTTAATGATTTTGGGTGGGCATCGGTTAAACCTAAAAATGGGATTTCGATTTACACCAAGTTCCCGAATTCGATTTTACGGAATGGTAGGAGGCGAAGAAAAGAATGCTCTCTTAATGAAATCAAAAGGCTTAATTTTTCCGGTACGATGGAACGAACCATTTGGATTGGCATTAATCGAAAGCTTGTTTTTAGGATGTCCTGTTTTTGGAACTCCTTATGGCTCGTTACCCGAAATTGTAAATCCTGAAGTGGGGGTTCTATCCAATAAAGCTGACGAATTGGTGTGCGAAATTGAGAATGCCGATCGGTTTTCCCGGGAACAATGCCACAATTACGCAGTGGAGTTATTTAATTCGAAGAAAATGGCTGAATTATATCTCGGGAAATACGCTAAAGTATTAAATGGGAATAAATTGAATACTCGCCCGCCCCAACTGATTGAAAAACAAACCGAAAAATTACTACAATGGGAATAGCTATTTTATTGCAATCCTATTTGTTGTCGTATTGCCCTGTTTTCCTGAAGTACTTATCCAAAACTAAAAGCGAAATCACATCTTCTCTTTTCTTGTTCCGGAACTGGTTGACATACTCGTTTGCATTCTTTACGATATCCAGTGCTTCTTCGGTATGTTCAATATAGTATTTTAGTCGTTCCTCCAAATCCGAATAATCATCACTTATTAAAACATAATGATGGTTTGGAACTAAAATACCCTCCATAAACCAGGTTTCGTATTTTGGTCGAGGCATAACCGCCAGCGAATTTGACGACATGATCCATTTCAAATTGGTGGCTACGTCGTTCCCTTCCAAACTTAAAATGAATTTGTAATCCAATTGCTCATCAATAGTCATTTTCTCAACCAGATACTTGCCCTCCTGATTGTCGCGATTTACTTGCCCAATATTGCACAACGGATGGTTGAAATACATTTCCAGAAAGCGCTTCCGGTGAGGCTGAGTTACTGCTCCCCGACCAACCAGCATATCTTTCTTCCCGACAAATGGCTTTTTGTCGTTCACGAATATAAAATGCCTGATTTTATCTAAATTCAGTATTACCGAATTTGCATTGTGGTCGCCTATTGGCCGGCTTTTCAGGATAGTCGGAAAATCAGGGATAAATGTTATATCGCCGGGTAAAAAGGCTGCTCTCAGCTTTTTATCGAAGAACCGGGTATATTCATAACTATCAAAATAATAGGCTCTGATTTTGGGAGGAATCTTGAATTCGCTGAGTTGAGGTAAAAGGTCCAACTGATGCTTACAGTTCTCCAGCTTGTTGTAATAACTAACCCGCCTTTGAATATATTCTATATCGGAATCAGCTTGGTTATTTAGCTTCGATTTAAGCTGTATCCGGCAAAAAAAGTCAGGGAAAAGTTCTCTCAGGATAGCTTTGATATAATAGACTGGTCGGTTATTCTTATATTTCCGATTTGCCAAGAAAGAAATGATTCCCATGATTTATGCCTTTTGACTGGTAAAAGTATATTTTAATCTCGAGCGTTTCAAGAAATGATTACTTGGGGTAAAATTCGTTAATCCAATATTATAACGAGAGAATGAAACAGCACAATGGAAATAATATTCATGAATTAGCATTAAACTGCCAAAAAATTCCATGACCTTTTCAGATAAACACAAAGATGATAGATATCATGCAAACAACAGAAAGTAGCAGAATGGACAGAAATGCTTTGCGGAGTTCATTTTCGAATATAAACTCAATACCCTTTGTCGCTAGAAATATAGGTGAAATTACTGCAGTAGTTAAAAGAATCTCTGCTGCAATTTTCTCATTTCCGACGGCCATTAAGATTAGGGCTGAAGCAACTAAAATCGATAACGTGATCAGTAATCCAAGATTAATTCGTCCAATAATTGATTTCATAGCAATCGGTTTAGGGTTTCAAGTTTAATTATAATCCAAAGACAAAGACCGGATAAAAGATTTATTCTAAAGTAAAGTTATGACAAACATCGGAGAGAAAAGCACATTTTTGAAGGAAAATAAGTGAAATGAATGGTTTTCATGATGAATGGAGTGTTTTGGCATATCAACGATCATGTATTACACTTTGAAAATCTTTGTGTTAATTTTCAATATCCTTCAAGTAAGTACTTGCATATTATAAAAAAAGAAAATACTTTTGCAGTCCCGATAATTGTCCGTACTTGTAGTTCTTGTAAACAATTGAAAATGTTGAGTGTGCAGATCTTATTAACAATTCCGGGTTGATAAGTATTAAAACTCTAAACAATTGAAATTTAATTTATTACGAGTTGGTATTTAATTTATTAAAAATAAGCAAGTGGATACACTAAGTTACAAAACCGTTTCAGCTAACAGAGCTACGGTAACAAAAGAGTGGGTTCTTGTTGACGCCACTGATGTGGTTCTCGGACGTTTGGCCAGTAAAGTAGCCAAAATCCTGAGAGGTAAGAACAAACCGAGCTTCACTCCTCATGTTGATTGTGGTGACAACGTGATTGTCATCAATGCAGAAAAAGTGCGTCTGACAGGAAATAAACTGAATGACAAAATCTATCTGAGTTATTCTGGCTATCCGGGAGGACAAAGAAAACAGACTCCAGCCGAGTTGATGAGTAAATATCCTGAAAGACTGGTTGAAAAAGCAGTTAAAGGTATGTTACCAAAAAATCGTTTGGGAAGTAAAATCTATGGAAACCTGAAAGTGTATGTTGGTTCAGAACACAAACAGGAAGCACAGAGCCCAAAATTAATTGATTTAAATACAATTAAATAGTAACTAATGGAAGTAGTAAACGCGTTAGGTCGCAGAAAATCCGCAGTTGCCAGAGTTTATGTAAGCGAAGGCAAAGGAAAAATCACAATCAATAACAGAGAATTGAATGATTATTTTCCAACAGGAATTCTGCAGTATGTTGTTTTGCAACCGTTGAATCTGTTAGGTGTTGCTGGTGATTATGACATCAATGTAAACCTTGATGGTGGTGGTATCACCGGACAGGCTGAAGCATTGCGTTTAGGAATTACACGGGCATTGATGGAAATCAATCCTGAATCACGTCCTGCATTGAAAGCTGCCGGATTCGTGACCAGAGATCCTCGTGAGGTTGAACGTAAAAAGCCAGGTCAGCCAAAAGCACGCAAAAGATTCCAGTTCTCAAAACGTTAGTATTTTTAGTACAAAAATATTCTGCTTCGGATCTAAATTGCTCAGACTCCTCCTCTTTTCGAAGACTTGGACTACCCAGCAATTGCTTTTCAAGAGATTATTTTTAAAAAAAAAGTAAAAAGATGCCAAGAACAAATTTTCAAGATTTATTGGATGCAGGTGTTCACTTTGGACACTTGAGAAGAAAGTGGAATCCAAACATGGCTCCGTATATTTTCATGGAGAAAAACGGAATCCACATTATCGATCTTCAAAAAACAATCGTAAAGATTGACGAAGCTGCCCTAGCGATCAAACAGATTGCAAAATCAGGCCGCAAAATTTTATTCGTTGCCACAAAAAAACAAGCCAAGGACATTGTAGCCGAATTGGTTGGTGGCGTTAACATGCCTTACGTTACTGAGCGTTGGCCAGGTGGTATGCTTACCAACTTCCCGACTATCCGGAAAGCTGTTAAGAAGATGATCTCTATCGACAAGATGACCAAGGACAACAGCTGGGACGTACTTTCAAAACGCGAAAAACTTCAGATTAGCCGTCAACGTGCTAAACTCGAAAAAATGCTCGGAAGTATCGCTGACTTGACCCGTCTTCCTGCAGCTCTTTTCATTGTTGACGTATTGAAAGAAAAAATCGCCGTTCGTGAAGCTCAACGTCTTGGAATTCCGGTATTTGCAATGGTAGATACCAATTCACAACCTGAAGGAATCGACTTCGTTATTCCTGCTAACGACGACGCATCACAGTCAATCAGTCTGATCGTTAAAACCATGACTGACGCTATTCGCGAAGGACTTTCGGAACGCAAAGTTGAACGTGAAAAAGACGATGACGATAAAGAAACAAAAGTAAAAGGTAGAAAAGCAAAAGTTGCTGACGATAAATCATTCGCGACCGACAGTGAAGATCTTGATGATGAAGATCTTGACGATGAAGATCTCGATGAAGAAATTGATGAATAATCGTTCAACAACCCATTAAAATAGAAAACATTATGGAAATTAGTGCCGCAGATGTGATGAGGTTGCGTAAAGCAACTGGCGCAGGTATGATGGATTGTAAATCAGCTTGGCTGAAGCAGAAGGCGATTTTAGCCGTGCTACTGACATTATTCGCGAAAAAGGTAAACTGGTTGCCAGCAAAAGAGCTGACAGAGCAGCTACCGAAGGCGTAGTGCTTGCCAAGGTTAACGAATCAAAAAAATCAGGTGCACTTCTCGTTTTGAATTGCGAAACTGACTTCGTTGCCAAAAATGAAGCATTCGTTGCCTTTGCCGAAAAAATTCTGGATGCTGCTATTGCAAATAATGCAGCTGACCTTGATGCTGTAAAAGCTCTGGTTATTGACGGACGTACAGTTGAAAATCATGTCATCGAACAAACCGGTGTTATTGGTGAAAAACTTGACTTGCCATATTATTCAAAATTAGACGCAGAAACTGTTGTAGCTTATATTCACCCGGGAAATCGTTTGTCAACACTTGTAGGTTTTAACAAGGCCGATGTTGATGCTCAGGTTACAAAAGATGTTGCCATGCAGGTAGCAGCTATGAATCCTGTTGCAGTTGATAAAGCTAATGTTCCAGCTGAAGTTGTTGAAAAAGAACTCGAAATTGCAAAAGAAAAATTCCGTCAGGAAGGTAAACCAGAAGCAATGCTCGATAAAATTTCACAAGGTGCATTGGAGAAATTCTTTAAAGAAAACACCCTGTTAAATCAGGCTTTCATTAAAGAAAACAAACAAACTGTATCGGATTTTCTGAAAAGTCAAGACAAAGCTTTGACTGTAACCAATTTCTTCCGTTACAATCTTGCCGACTAGTTATTAATCGCACGATTATATCAAAGGCCTCCATTTTATGGGGGCCTTTTTTGTTAGGTTTCGTTTCGTGTTTGAATAATGCAATCAATTTACCTAACGAAAAACTGCCCTGACCTGTAATATATTTCTACGGGAAGTCAGGGCAGTTAAATTAGTTGGTGATTCAAGTATTCTAGATCACATAGCTATTAGGCAGAACAGCACCTTTTTTAATCACAACAATGCCATCTTTTACCGAATAAAGTGAATTATTTGAATCAGGCAAATGTTTGCCTCCATTTACACGAACATCATTACCAATGTGAACATTTTTGTCGACGATGCAATTGTTCAGATAACAACGTTCTCCAATTCCCATCACCTTGCCATCATTATAATCCTTATCAATCTCGCCCAGATTCTGATAATAATCGTTACCCATGATGTACGAATTCACAATGGTGGTTCCTTTTCCAATCCGGGCACGAATACCAATCACCGAATGTTCAATACGACTGGCATGAATGATACAACCGTCAGACACTACAGTTTTCTCCAACGTAGTGCCTGAAATTTTTGAAGGCGGCAGTAATCTGGCGCGGGTGTAAACAATCTTTGAATTGTCGAAAAGATTAAACTTTGGAATATCATCAGTTAAACCGAGATTGGCTTCATAAAACGAATCGATATTACCAATATCTGTCCAGTAACCTTCGTACTGATAGCTTAAAACTTTGCTTGCTTAATGGCATGTGGAATAATTTCTTTTCCAAAGTCTTTGGTTTCATGATCTTGCATCAGCTTAATCAACAACTCGCGATTGAATACATAGATACCCATTGATGCCAGATAGACTTTCCTTCTTTCTGCATCTCTGCACTCACCTGGGAAGTCCATTCAGGAAGCAATTCTGGAGCTGGCTTTTCAATAAATTCTTTGATAAGGCTCTTTGAATCAGTCTTCAGAATTCCAAATTCCGGAGCTTCTTTGGCAATCACCGGAAGGGTTGCAATGGTAATGTCGGCTTTTGCTTTGGCATGAGCCTCAATCATCTCATTAAAATCCATCTGATACAATTGATCGCCCGACAGAATCAATGCATATTCAAAATCGTAATTCATAAAATGGTGCATACATTGACGCACGGCATCGGCTGTACCCTGAAACCAGTTTTTGTTATCAGGAGTTTGTTCCGCAGCAATAATATCAACAAAAGCTTCGCTGAAATGGCCAAACTGGTATGTATTCTTGATGTGCTTGTTCAGTGATGCAGAATTAAACTGAGTCAAAACAAATATCCGATCGATGTCAGAATTGAGACAATTTGAAATTGGAATATCAACTAACCGGTATTTCCCGGCGATTGGAACAGCAGGTTTCGATCTGTTTTCGGTCAAAGGGGATAACCTTGATCCCTGACCTCCGCCCAAAACAATAGCTAAAGTCTTCTTTTTCATAACGCTATACTTTAAGTGATTGGTATAATTCAATGTAGTCCTGTGCAGCTTTATTCCACGAATGGTCTATCAGCATGATCTGTTTTCTGATTTTATTAAACGCTCTCTTATCCTGATAGAATGATTTGGC
The DNA here is from genome assembly GCA_963676375.2 of Prolixibacteraceae bacterium. Lineage (GTDB taxonomy): Bacteria > Bacteroidota > Bacteroidia > Bacteroidales > Prolixibacteraceae > Aquipluma. The sequence continues at coordinate 63,234 of CAXXPT010000008.1, read as the reverse complement.
ACGTTGAATAGAATGTATTACGTCGAAAGCTGAACACTGATCATGACAAATACCAAAACCACCGTCGCCAATATCCAACACAGTATCGCGCAAACCACCAGTACGCCTAACAATAGGAACCGTTCCGTACCGAAGTGCATACAACTGATTCAGTCCGCAGGGTTCAACCCGCGATGGCATCAGCAAAAAATCGGCTCCGGCATAAATCATGTGCGAAAGCTTTTCATTGTATCCAATATAAGAACAGTAATTTCCTTTAAATTCTGATTCGAGGTGAAGCAATGAATTTTCAATATGCTTTTCTCCTGAACCTAAAATCAAAATATTCTGTTCGCCAGGATTAAATTTACACATGTTGTAAATAATCTCAGGAAGTACATCAGCTCCTTTCTCGCCAACTAAACGACCAATAAATGTAAACAGCGGTTTTTCCGGATTCAGGTTAAACTGTTTGCACAATATTTCTTTATTCGCGCTTTTCCCCGCCTGTGATATTTTTTATGCTATATTTTTGCTCCAGCATCGTATCGGTAGCCGGATTCCATACTTCGGCATCAATTCCGTTAAGAATTCCCAACGATTTTCCACGTTCCTGACGTAACAGGTCTTCCATGCCTTTCATTGAATAGCCAATCTCGTCAAGATAACTCGGAGAAACCGTTGTCACCCTCCAGGCACACTTTATAGCCGAAGCCAAAGGATTGATTAAGTTATGCCATTCGACCAACCCGTTAAAATATGAATGGAATGGTGGTAGATAATATAGTTTATCGAAACTAAACTGCCCTGGTACTGCCCATTGTGGATGGTAAATATAGTTGGCACATGCTCGAATCTGCTCGTATTCACGAACTTTCGACATCATAAATGGAATAAACCCACTCTGCTGATCATGACAGTGAACAATGTCAGGAGTGGTCTCCCGTTGATTCAGCCAATTTAGAGTGGCTATCTGAAAAGTTATAAAACGTTCTGTATCGTCGTGGTAAGAATATATATTCTCTCTGTCGAACAAACCTGGAATATCAATCAGGTAAAGCTTAAATCCCAAATCGTTCTTTTTAAGCTCTAAAACATTAAATGTAAAATTGGTATGTCCTAATCTGGCAAACCCGGTAAAAACAGTAGAAAATTCATTCTCCCGACTATATTTCCCATGATAAAAAGGCATGATTACCGAAGTTGAATGCCCCAACAAAGCCTGATATTTTGGTAAAGCGCCAACAACATCACCTAAACCTCCAGCTTTGGCCGCAGGATAACATTCTGCACTAATGTGTATTATATCCATAATTCAAATCATTACTAATTTGTATTGTCTACCGTATATCTCGTGTTGTTAAATTTAGAAAAAATATTCTCATATGAAATGAAAGCTACTCTTTAACATGTAACAGATTACGGCCATTTAAAAGCCTTTCAGCCCATAAATCTAGAGTAGAATAAAAAAAGATTACGGAAGTTGAGGTATTTATATCTGATAGTAAATGTATTATAGCCGGATGTAATTATAACGGATATAACCACCTATACAAATAGGCTCAACCTGATTTCTGGCTTAGATTTATTTTTTAGACAATGAGAATAGGAATTCCAGACCACCTTCCGGCTTATTCCTGACTGATATTTCACCTCTGTGAAGTAATATGGCATTCTTCACGATTGAGAGACCGAGTCCAGTTCCCCCAGTTTCACGTGATCGACCATAATCAACCCTATAAAAGCGTTCAAAAATACGGGGCAAATGCTCTTCTGAAATTCCAGCACCAGTATCTGAATATTGGAAATAATAAAATTTATCATCTTCCAGGTATTTCCGGATTGAAATTGTGCTATTATTCCCTGCATAGTTAATCGAATTTTCAATCAGGTTCTGAAATATTGAAAACAGTAAAGACTCGTTTCCGTTAACCACAACCTCTTTGCCAACATCGACCGTGCAATCCATGTTTTTTTCCGTCAGCCTATGCTTCAAATTCTCAATCACATCTCGAATAACCGGATTTAACATCAATGGATTTAAACTCAAACAAGCCACCAGCATCTTCAATATTATTGAGTAGCGAAATATCATTCAACAAGTCGGTCAACCGCTCTGCCTGGGCAAATGCCTTTTCAATAAAGTATTTCTTTTTCTCTTCCGGAATATTGGGATTGTTTAGAATTGTTTCAAGGTACCCTTTTATAGAAGACAATGGCGTTTTCAGTTCGTGTGCTATGTTGGAAGTAAGTTGCTGTTTTAATAGTTTCTGCTTTTCCGGTTTAGTAACATCACTAATCAAAACCTCAAAACTCCGGTCAATGTATATGATACATCTGATATGAAAAAATTTTTCTCCTTTCTCTATTGTATATTCAATCTGTGGAAGCTCCTTGTTTACGGATCTGAAGATTACTGTCACGATACTGATCGACAAACTCTTGCACTCTCTCAAATTCAGGAATGGAAAAAATATGTTCGGCTGAAATCGTTGATTTATCCGAAATCATATTGATGAACTGAATAAAGTGGCTGTTTGCCAGTATCTTATTCTTTTCAGGAGAAAAAATGGAAATGCCTTCTTTCAGCACTTGCAAATGTCCGTACAATTTTTCCTTTTCCTTCGTCAGTTCATCTTTCGCCGTCTTCAGGTTATCGTAAATCTGAATAATTTGGCGACGGATAACCCCCAGTTCATTATCCTGAAAATTACCATCCATCTTCGAAATATCTTCATTTTGTCCGGCTTTCAGTGCAAAATCCTTCAACTTAACAATGAAATCACTAAGTCTGCGAGTGGTGAAATAAAACAAAATACCCATCAGGATAAAAAGAAAGAAGATAAAAACCAGGAAGATATGTTCGGTTTTTAGAAAATTAATGATGTCGACATTATACACTGCCGCCGTTCGTACAAAATAGTTGTTGCAATTCTTGGCGTAATAATAAAACTTTTGATTCGTGGTAGCTGAAAGTCTGATACTCGATCCCTTTCCAAATTGTAACGCCTTTTGAACTTCGGGTCGATTTAAATGATTTTCAACATGCTGCACATCCGAGACAAAGCTGTCGTATAAGACCTCCCCGGTCTTATCGAGCACTGTTAACCTGGTATTTGCAATTGGGAGAAGGCTTTTTAGTGTATCAAGCGATTTAAAATCGCCAGTTTCAAAAATTTTTTTATGCTCGATATAACGATGGCTTACTTCCGATATGTTATCCAAAGTGTTTTCCAGCTGACCAGTACGGTAACTTTTTTCGCGATCGTATTGATAAGCCAACACTGCAAAACTGAAAATAGAAAATACAGCAAGGAAATTGATTAATATTCGCTTTCGAAATGTACGTTTTGCTGTCATGTCTCTTTCTTGTAATTTACTTAGTTCAGTTTATGCAGTCTACCAACTGTCAATTTGCTAATTATCAAAACAATATCCGTATCCAGATCTTCCTTTGATGCAACTTCCGTAATCACCTATCTTTTTCCGAAGGCGGGCGATATTGACATCTACATTTCGCTCGGTAACAATAACATCATCACTCCAAATACGGTCTAAAATTTCCTGCCGGCTCAGGTACTTACCCTTGTGAGAAATCAACATGTTTAATATTTCAAATTCCTTACGGGTGAGCAATATATTCTCATTATCGATGGTCAATGATTTTCTGTTCAAATCCAACTCCATGGTATCAATTGTAATGACTTTTGGCTTGATTTCCAGATTTTTACCGCGACGTAAAACAGCTTTTATCCGGGCAACCAGTTCTTTGATCGAAAACGGTTTGGCCAGATAATCATCAGCACCCACGTTAAAGCCAGTCAACATATCGTTCTCCGTTTCACGGGCTGTCAGAAAAATAATTGGCACCGAAAGCCCCAGTTCTTTCCTGATTTTGTCGGCCAGTTTAAAGCCCGACATCCCACCCATCATGACATCAAGTAGCAGGAGATCAAACCGTTCGATTGATTTACTCAAGGCTTCTTCTCCTGAATAAGCCACCTCAATATCAAAACCTTCGCTCGACAAATTAAACTGAAGGATTTCGCACAAATCTTTTTCGTCGTCAACCACCAATATTTTATAATCCTGATTCATAATTGTTTGGTTAGATGTTAATCACCAAATTAGTTTCGTTTGTGACGAATATCTTTCCCTTCGAAAGAATAAAACGATGCCTCCGCAATATTTGCAGCATGATCGGCAATGCGTTCAATGCTTGCAGCCACTTCTTTGATATTGATAAAATTAATCAAAATATTCTTGTCCTCGGACACGAGGTTGGCCCGTTCTGCTACTTTCTTCAGCATTTTGTGGTTAAATTCGTCAACAACAATCTCCGATTTTATGGTCCACTTCGCAAGTTCCATATCCTGATTCAGAAAAGATAACATGGATCGTCTGGACATATCGACACTCAGATTCATCATTTTCGAAATAAACCCGGAAAGGCTGGAATATACTTCCTGATTCTCGATTCGCCGCATGAGCTTGACAATGCTCATGGCAAATCGCCAATCCTTTCGAGGCTGATCGTAATTCGGTAACAAGACATTAATTTGCGTATCTGCGAAGCTACCGGCTGATAAAGTGCAATGGAATGGATCACTTCTTCGCTCAGCTTAACTTCGAGCTTATTGATCTTTTCTTCATTCTTAATCAGTTCTTCCTGGATATTTTCTTCCAATCGCAGCTTTCCTGATGCTATTAACTCTTCTACAATATCAAGCTGATGCAATACTAAATTGGCAAGCTTCTCGTAACTGTCTACTATATTTAAAATGGCTTCGTCTTTCTTCTGAGGCATATCTGAACACTTTAAATCTTTGAATTTGGGCACCATTAACCGGCTGACTAAGGTAATGAAATAATGACTGTCGATAAATACCTGAAGGTTGTTTCTATCAGAACGGCTTTTGGAAATACAAAATTGAATCAATAAGATTAAAGGGCGATTACAAAATTATTGCAGCAGTGTTAATTCATTCTTCTTCTAATGCGATCAAATAAATTAAACATTGATTCATTTAACTAATGATCAAATCTATAACTCATTTCCCGGGAATCCTGAGATGTGTAATTTATTGCAAAAAAGATAAATTTAGCTGACAGAAATAATACAAGTGGATTCAAACAATTTGCAGATACCGGAGCTTATCAAGAAAGACTTTTCGTTCCGATCACTACAATTTGCCGGGCCAATTGGAACCCGAATTGTTGTAGCCGTTGATTAAATAAATGGAACAGAGCTAGCTTCTCATCATATTCGGGCATTCCCTCCAACTGCTTTAAGTTGATGGCAAAAGTATTCATCCAGTTTTCGATCTTCTCCGGATCGGTTACCGGATCTGCCATTCGGTTGTATGGGAAAGTAAATATCGGTTGAATTCCATTTGATCTGATTATTCGATAACTTCTTCTTCAGTCCATGTTTCACTGTGGAAAATACCAGATTTACGATCGACAAAACTCTTAAAATGATGCCACATCTTCTGATTTTCCTGAGCTTCATTCAAGCCATCAGAAACAATTTCGGCAATCACCAGCCAACCGGTGGGTTTTAGCACCCGTTGCATTTCTGAAAAAATTTTCTCAGGTTTTGGGAGATGATGCATCGCATTCGACAAACAAACCACGTCAAACGTATGATTTTCAAAGTTTAGGTTTTCACCTTCCATCCGGATAAACTCCACCCGATCAGACAGAAATTGAACGACGCGCCTCTGCTAGTGCCTCTTGGCTTGGATCAATCCCTGTAAATCGTGTCCCCTTCGGAGAAAGATGGACTGATTAATTTGATGAAATCGCCCGTGCCGGTTCCAATATCGAGGACCTTGTGAACCGGTTTTCCGTAGAAAAAAGAAGTCAACCTTTCCATATTAAAGTAATAATAAGAATGCTGAAATTGCAGTAATCACAATAACGAATCCACGATAAATATGTTCAGGAATTATTTTAACAGCTTTAAAGCCAACAAACGCCCCCAGAGCAATTGCAGGTAAAGTAACCAAATCGATGGTTAGTGTTTCGGTAATTAATATTATTCCAGACAAACAGCTGCAACGGGAACTTCGTGAAATTAATGATCATGAAAAACCAAGCACTGGTACCAATAAAACTATTTTTGGGAAGGTGCATCGCCAGCAGATAAATAGCAAATACCGGACCAGCCACGTTACCAATCATGGTTGCAAAACCGCCTAAAATCCCCATCGCTGCAGCAAACCACCATTTGTCGGGAAAAAGGTTTGACCCTTTGTACTTGTCCTGCCAAAGCATTAATCCAATGCTGAGAAATACGAGAATGGCGATCAGATTTTTAAATTGCTCATCGTTAACCAATTCTCCAACCCATAAGGCAATTAATAGTCCAACTACAGCCCAGGGTATCACTTTAATGAGGTGGTTCCAGTTTGCATGCCTACGATAATAGGCTACCCCAAAGACATCGGCCATCATCAGGATTGGAAGTAACACGCCTGTTGATTGTTTTGCTCCAAAAACAAAAGCCAGTGACGGGACCACAATCATCGATACGCCTGGAACACCCACTTTTGACATGCCAATAAGCATACCACAAACCATAATGACACTCCATTCGAGCGGAGTGATATGTAGAGACAAAAGCAATTCCATTAGTCGAGTTTTGGTTAAGGCACAAAAGTAAACGATAGTATTATCTGTACAATGAAATGGACGAAAGATTTAAAACCGGAAATATATTTCTACTGCTGAAATTTAAAGCCGATATCAAACAAATTAGCTGGAATATGCAAGTTTAGCCCAATATTTAAGCTTATTTTTGGCCATCATTAATTTGTTGTTGTGCTAAAATTCAAGGGAATGGAAAATTTGGACAGACAATTAGAAGAATACTACAAAGCTCCTGAAATCTTTCAGGCAGGAAGATACTGGAAAGCTTATGAAGCCAAAATTGTAAGTGAAATAAAAAGCGCTGATATAGAGCAATTAAGAAGTGGTAAATATCCCATATTCGGGACTTTCGGATTCAGTGAATCGATTTACAATTACAGTTTTAAGATGCCATTCTATACCAAGCTGATTAAGAAGATCATACGAAAACTATTCATCACCAATAAAGCAACATTACCCTATTCTCTAAGATTGAATGATATTCGGGAGATGGCATTTCAATATAGTAACCTTCAGGGGCAACTTGCCAATACAAAATCTATTACTGAAATAGAAACCAGCACATTCGGAAATCCTTCAGATCTATTTGAAATTAATGGTAAAAAATACACCATGCAATTTCTGAATTTTTATATCCGGTTTTGTTTTGCACAAAAACAGATCAACCTGAAAGGAGATGAAGTGATTGTTGAATTGGGGTCGGGAGCCGGGTTTCAGGTCGAGATATTGAAAAAAATATTCCCTGACCTAACCATACTTTGTTTTGACTTACCTGCACCATTACACCTCTGTGAACAATACCTTTCCAAAGTTTTTGGCGATGACAATATAGTCAAATCGGACAGGACAATAAATGCATCCGATTTAAACGATGTGATTGAGAAAGGAAAGATACATATGTTTGGAAACTGGAAGTTCCCGCTGCTCAAATCGTTCAAATTTGATGTATTCTGGAATGGTGCCAGTTTTGGCGAGATGGAGCCAGACATAGTAAAAAATTATTTGAGTTATGTTACCGACAATTGCGAATACATCTACCTGTTACAAACCAGAAATGGCAAAGAAAGCTCCAAAAATTCGGGAGTGGTAACCCCAATAAAATTTAGCGATTACAATGCAATGTTAAATGGGTTCAAGCTGATCAACGAATCTGATGCGTTTGAAGCTAACCGCCGAATGTCGCAGAGTGGAGGGTATTTTCAAGCAGTTTGGCAAAAAACGAAGTTATAACTCCCGCCAATTAACTTATATCCGACACATATTCCTTATCCAGTAAATCCAGTTGATAGCTATCAGCTTCACTAAACCATTTGCGAAGATGTTCCCGAGCATTTTTTCGGATTTCAGGAGTGATATAAACGGCCATTTGTCTGATTATCAAAAGTAAAACGCCCAGATCATCGGTAAATCCAAGTAAGGGAGCAAAATCAGGAATAAAATCGATGGGCAAAATAAAATAACCCAAAGCTGCCGATAAAATCAATTTGGCTTTAAGCGGAACATCGTCGGATTTCATCAGGTATTGCAATAGCAGCGCCGGATACACCACTTTCATTCCGGCAATTTTCGAATACCGCTTCAGCTTATCCCAAAACGAAGCATCTGAATAATGGCTCCGAAACCTGGCCGACTTAAACTCATCGGCAAACAAGCTATAGAGATTCGCCCCAATTTGTATGGTGCGGAATTTTTTCATGGTGAAATTTAATAAATATGTTTTGAAGGCGAATGCTGTTCCGTCCGAAATAAAGGAAGTGCTTTGTTCATCCACCTGCCGCGGACAGGCTGATATTATTCTTCCCGATACCGTTGGCTGAAGCCAAACGGCAAAGAATATTGTATTGCCCAACAGATGATTAATGCATTATCCTTTGCCGTCAAATTCATGTGACGGATAACGGAGATATCAATATCATTGGGCTTTAGCCCGTATCTCTTTAATTGCTACTTCAAACTCACATCTGTATAATCAACCCGAACATTTCCGTAACTGGCTTCAATCAAATCCAGCAATTCCTGAACAGATTCGAGCGTTTCAGCCTGCAACAACCGAATACGATGCTCCCGAAAATTGGGCAGCGACGGAAAATATTTGGCAAAATGGCGGCGCATCATCAGAATTCCGCTGCGCACATTGTCTTTCCATTCAATCGACATGTTCAGCTGGTCGCGAACATTCTGAACAACCTCGGCAACCGTTGGAGGAGGTAAAATTTCTCCCGTCTGCAAATAGTGTTTCACTTCCTTAAAAATCCATGGGCGACCAATCGAGCCGCGGCCAATCATTAACGCATCTACCCCGCTTTGATCCAGAAATGCCTTGGCTTTCTCCGGACCATTGATATCGCCATTCCGATAATCGGAATTTTCATACGCGGATTGTTCTTCACATCGGCAATCAACGACCAGTCGGCCTCGCCGGTGTACAACATGCTGCGCGTGCGACCATGAATAGCCAATGCGGCAACTCCGGCATCCTGGAGGCGTTCGGCCACATCAACAATAATTTTGCTGTCGTGATCCCAGCCCAGCCGGGTCTTGGCCGTAACCGGCAGGGTCACCGCTTTCACAATGGCTTCGGTCATTCGCTGCATTTTATCGGGTTCGAGCAACATGGCTGCGCCGGCACCATGCCGAATGATCTTCTTCATCGGGCAACCGTAATTGATGTCTATGAAATCGGGCTGACATTCTTCGGCTACTTTGGCCGCCTCAACCATCGAATTGATGTCGTGCCCATAAATCTGGATAGCCACCGGGCGATCGAAATCAAACAGAGTCATTTTCTGCTTGGTCTTCTGTATGTCGCGAATCAGCGCCTCCGACGAAACAAACTCGGTGTACATCACATCGGCACCGTACTTTTTGCACATGTACCGAAACGATTTATACGTCACATCTTCCATTGGCGCCAGAAACAGCGGTATTTCCCCTAAATCAATAGTTCCAATCTTCACAGTCTCTTTCTTTTTCAATGATTGAATTTCGTTACAAAGTAAGTAACAAAGTACCAAAGAGACAAAGTACCTGAGTTTTAAATCATATCTGTTTACCCCAACGCCCCTTCAAACTTTAGGCATCAGAAACTTTGGCACTAAAATTTCCACTAGCTTTACGCAACCAAAACACCCGTTCTTGCGTCTTAGTTCAAACAAAACACACTCAAAATGAAAACTCTGCCAGCAATAAAATACCTTCTCGTTTTCTTCCTTTTTGCCGGAATGGGATGCGAAGAAAACATTATTGAACAAGGATTTACAATTGGAAAAGAAGCAAACTTTCAAGTGAACCAACTTAATACTTCAGCCGATGGACTATACACACTGAAGATTACCGAGATCAGCGATTCCCGTTGTCCAGAAGGAGTACAATGCATTTGGCCGGGAGAAGTTACTATCAAAGGCGAATGGACTGAGAATAACAATAAATCGAACTTCGAAATCCATTCGGTACTGAACGATCAAACAAAACAGCCCACCGGATATACCATCCAAATAGTTGATGCTAAACCATACCCCAAACATGGCACTGAATCAAAGCCTGAAGATTTGATAGTTACTTTGCTGATTCAGAAGAAATAAGCCTTTGCTTTACGATAAATTCAAGGGACTGAAGTTCAAGGGATCAATTAAGACATTGCAAAACAATTCATCTCCCCACCGCTGATCAAAAAAATAATCTTAATTTTAAGTTTCGTTTTGGGATAATCCAGATACCTGGATTTATCCTGAATTTGCAGGATAAATTTTATTTTACAACTGCTTAAACTGATGTTTAAATTATTAAAAAACAGCGATATGAGAACAAAAAGAATGAATGAAGACGAAGAACCGGAATCTGAAGGAAAAAAAACCGAACATACAGAAAAAAGTAGAATTAAAATTTCTGGAACAACGTAAAATATTCCTTTGGGGGCAAGTTGACGATGACTCGGCTCAGGACATTGTCAGCAAATTACTCTTTCTGGAATCGGAAAAGCCAGGCGAAAAAATTACCTTTTTCATTAATAGTCCGGGCGGGGTGGTAACTTCCGGGTTCTCCATTCTGGATACGATGAACCTAATCTCCTCTCCAGTCTCAACCGTTTGTATGGGATTGGCCGCCTCAATGGGTTCGCTGCTGTTATCAGCCGGGGAAAAAGGCCAGCGTTTTATTTATCCCTTAGGTGAAGTAATGATTCACCAGCCCAGCATCGGTTATTTACAGGGAAGAGCAAGCGACCTGGAAATTCATGCGAAGCAAATCGTGAAAACGAAAACCTTATCAGCCGAGATTTTGGCAAAAAACTGCAACCAGCCTCTTGAGCAAGTATTAAAAGATTTTGAACGCGACTATTGGATGAACGCCAAAGAATCAGTTGAATACGGAATTGTTGATGGAATTTACACAATGAAATAGGCTATTCATCGTACTGAAGACATTGTAGCGATGCGGTAAATACACAGATTATTTACCGCATTTTTTGTATGGTACTTCAAGAAAACTTTGCAAAAGTATGATCGCATTGCCTTTGGTTCTTTTTTTGAATTAAATTACATTTAACCCCAGAATTAGGCACGATAGTCAAAAACCAAACACGTTTAAAATGTTAAAAAGAATCTATATACAATCAGCTCCCGGGATGATCCTGGCATTCGTATTCGTTATATGCTGTAGCATGTCGCCAAAAAAAGAACAGTCGAAGAAAGCGAAAGCCGATGCTGATGGTTTTGTACAGATATTCGATGGCAAGACCCTGAATAACTGGGAAGGAAACCCAGCCTACTGGCGCGTTGAAAATGGTTCGTTGGTTGGCGAAGTGACCCCAGCAACCATCCTGAAGCAAAACACATTCGTCATCTGGCGTGGTGGCAAACCCGCCAATTTCGAGTTAAAACTGGAATACCGAATCACTCAGAATGGCAATAGCGGCATTAATTACCGTAGCGAACAAATAGATACAATACCCAATGCACTAAGAGGATATCAGGCCGACATTGATGGGAAAAACCGGTATACGGGCCAGAACTACGAAGAAAAGAAAAGGACTACGCTGGCTTATCGTGGTCAGAAAGTTGTATTAAATCTACAAAAGAATCCTGACAAACAAGGCAATTTAAAGTTGAACATAAAAAACAATGCATGGCTTAGCAGTGAAGTTACCGGATCTCTTGGCAATTCCGATTCACTTAAGAGCCACATCAAAGATGGTGATTGGAACGAATGTCTTTTGATAGTGAAAGGCAACAGGATGCAACATTACTTCAACGGCGTGTTGATGAGCGATGTTACCGACAACGATATTGTCAACCGGAAATCTTCAGGTCTTATTGGTGTTCAGGTACATGTGGGGCCTCCAATGAAAGTGGAATACCGGAATATTCGGTTGAAAGAACTAAAGTAAGTCGGAAATCTAAAATTAAAATTCCCAAAACAACAGATCAAAAGATAGTTCATGTAACATTTCCCAAATTGCAAATCGAAAGATTCGTAATTTGGGAAATGTTACATCTGCCACTACTTCAATAGCATTCTGGCCGTTCTGCGGCTCTTCTGTTCCACGTAAACTTTCCGGCCTTCCGAAATCTGAGCAACAGTTTCTGTGTTATAGTAACGGATGGTCACCAGATCAAGGCCAGTATTGTATTTCACCTCAAATTTCTGATGCAGCTGATTAATCAAATCGTCAATTCCCTGTTCCGGTTCGTCAAATGCCAGCGAAAGGTCGATGGCCGATTGTTGCAAAAGGCCAACTTTCAACCGGTATTTAGCAAATAATCCGAAAACATCAGACACGCTGCCAATGCTGATAAACGAAAAATCATTGGGAGTCAAAGTAATCAGAGCCATATTCTTTTTCATGATAATCACCGGCACTAATTCCAAAGCATGTTCAACCGCATGAATGATTGTTCCCGGTTTCTCGGGCTCCAAAAACGACTTGACGAGCAACGGGATATTCTTATTTTGCAGCGGTTTGATCGTTTTCGGGTGGATCACCTTGGCTCCTGAATACGACAACTCGATGGCCTCTTTGTACGATAATTCATCCAGTTTTTGCGTATTGGCAAAAAAATCGGGATCGGCATTCAGGATTCCGGGAACATTTTTCCAGATGCTCACTTCTTCGGCATCGAGCAAATTGGCCAAAATAGCAGCTGTATAGTCCGAACCTTCGCGCCCCAGTGTGGTGGTTTGGTTGGTCAAGGTTCCGCCAATGAAACCCTGAGTGATGTATAAATCGTCTGATTCAAAAGTAAAAAGCCGTTTGGCCAATCGGACCGATAGTTCCCAGTTAATGTTTGCTTCGCGAAACTGATCGTCAGTCTTCACGCAATTGCGCACATCAACCCAGCGGTTTTTCAAGCCAATTTTATTGAAATACAAGGAGATAATCTGCGTCGAAATCAGCTCGCCAAAAGCTACAATCTGGTCGTATTCATAGTCAAAATTGAGAGAGCGCTCGCCTTTGATGCGGTTGCTGAGCAACGTAAAATGCTTTTCAACCTCAGGAAGTTCTGTTGGCTCGCCCCAAAGCTCGGAAATAATTCCTTCGTGATAATCCTTCACTTCCTGGAAGATTGTCCAGACTTCAGGATCCTGGTTGAAATATTTGCGGGCTACAATTTCGAGTGCATTCGTGGTCTTTCCCATAGCCGAAATCACCAAAACCTTGTTCCCCGGATACATTTTCAGGATGTTAACTGAGCTGCGGACGGCATGGGCCGAACTGACAGAGGCTCCTCCAAATTTGAAAACTTTCATAGTGTGATGCATTAGTTCGACGGACAAAAATAGAAAATTGTGTCGCTTAATTGCGGAATAACGAAAAAGAAAAACAGATAAAGTAAACCCCTGAATTGTAACTATTGTTACAACTTCAACCCCGTTCTATTTCTACATTTGTAAATATACAATTGAACAATGACAAAAAACTCCATATTAAAGAAACTGCGGAAGTTCCACAAGTGGCCAGGAATCGTAATCACTTTGTTCGTAATCCTCTTTAGCCTCTCCGGAATTTTTATGAACCACCGCGATTTGATTTCAGCCATCGACATCAACCGAAAAATTCTACCAGACGAATACAGTTATCAAGACTGGAACAAGGGCGCGGTCAAATCGGTTATTCAGTTGGGCGGCGATTCGGCGCTGGTGTACGGCAACATCGGCGTTTGGCTCACTACCAATCGTTACCAGACATTTCAGGACTGGAACGCCGGATTTCCTGCCGGAAGCGATAACCGAAAAATTAGCAAAATACTGAAAACTCCGGGTGGAAAAATTTTTGCCGGAACCTATTTCGGACTTTACCAATATTCATACCCGGCAAAACAATGGACGAAAATTCCCTTGCCGGTTTCGGAAGAACGGATCACCGACCTCATCCTGAAACAAAACGAAATCCTGGTACAAACCCGGTCGTTTCTCCTGAAAAGTTCGGATGGTACCAAATTTTATCCGCTTGTAATACCTGCACCTGAAGGCTATAACGGAAAAGCCAGCCTGTTTAAAACACTGTGGTTGTTGCACAGTGGCGAAATCTGGGGTCCGGTCGGGAAACTGGTTGTCGACTTATTCGGTCTGGCACTCTTGGTTATTTCGCTCACCGGATTGATGCACTTCATCTTTCCGAAATGGCTGAAACGTCGCCGGGAAAAGAAAAAGGACAATACCCAAATCGTTTCAGTCCGAAATTTCAATTTGAGATGGCACAACCGCCTGGGCTGGATTTTCATTCCATTCCTGATTTTTGTGACCATAACCGGCATGTTTTTGCGCCCTCCGCTGCTGATTGCTATCGGCAGTTCTACAGTTTCACCCATTCCGGGAACGGTGTTGAGTTCGCCAAATCCTTGGTACGACAAACTGCGTCGTGTGCTGTACGACGAACAGCAACATATTTTCATGTTCTCGACCTATGATGGCATTTTCTTTACTGACGAGAATTTTCGGGAGCCCATGCGCCGTCTTCCGGGCGAACCGCCGGTAAGTATAATGGGGTGCAATGTGTTCGAAAAGAAAGGTGAAAGCAAGTATCTGGTAGGCTCGTTCAACGGGCTGTTTTTGTGGAACCCGCTGAATGGACAGGTTTTCGACTACCTTTCCGGAAATGCTTACCAAGCGCCCGAAGTTGTTGGCCCACCGGTTTCGAAAGACATGATTGACGGCTGGTTTGCCGATTCAACAGGAAACGAATTTTATTTCGATTATAATCACGGCGTTTTGCCCATTCGTCACACCACGGCATCGTTTGGAGCCATGAGCGCCGAAATCATTCAGAAAAGCCCGATTTCTTTGTGGAACCTTTCGCTCGAAATCCATACCGGGCGTATCTTCGAGCCCTTGCTGGGTATGTTCTATATTTTATATGTTCCACTCGCCGGAATCTGCATGCTGATTGTATTGATCAGCGGATTCTTCATTTGGTGGCTTGGGTACCGAAAAACAAAGTTGTCACAAAAACACGAAGGCACAAAGTTGAGGAGTTAGTCAGGGCTTCAATTCGAGTGAAACCCTGATTCAATTTCGGAATTTTTTCCTTATTTCACTTTGACAAGCTCAGTGCAGCGCTTTTTCTTTGGCTTACCAATCACAGTACTTTATGTTTAACATTAATTACCTAATCTGATTTAAACCCCAAATTGAAGCTTCTTTTAATCTTAATAGGTTCATCATACACACTGATCACATTAATTTAATGTTCATAATCAATCAAGTAAAATTTCTAATCGATTATCAATCCAATCTATTTATTTGTAGATAATACTTAAATTGATTATATTTATTAGAACAAAAAAACCTAACGATGGATGCAAGCATTATTGAAAATAACAAGCGTCAAATCATCAGTGAATCTGATTCGTACACAATTCGGCGATATCAATCATTTCTTAAATATTTTTATCTTAACCATAAAGTTATACTAGACTTTGGTTGTAATACTGGCCGCGGAGGAGTTGCATTAAAATCGTTGAGGCCTGATTTAGTGCTTATTGGAGCAGATATTATCAAAGAACGTTTGACAAGAATTCCTTTAGAAATTTATGATAAAATAATTGACTTATCTTGTGCCTCACTGTCAGAAAGCATTGACAATTTTGATGCAATAGTTTCTGGTGAAGTTGTTGAGCATATTCCTTTTATCGAACTTACCAATTATCTAAAAACATTTTATAATACCTTAAATTCTGAGGGAGTGTTACTAATAACAACACCCAACCCAAATTCCATTCTAGTAAAAATTGGACGTAATGGTGTCTTTAAAGATCCTTCGCATATAAATATTATGAGTAGTAATTTTCTAAAAACCTTGTTGCAAAAGATTGGATTTAGAAATGTTATAGTCAAAGGAAGTGGTAAGGCAACAAAATATCTAGGAGAAAATTTTCCGATTTTAAATTTCTATGGCAGTTATCTAATTATTGCCAGCAAATAGTATTTGTTATTTCTCCAAATAAAATCTCTATGAAAGCCTCTCAAAATTGACTAAGTATTGGATTAGGAAAAAGCAGCATTGGTTCGTTTCATTTTGTTTGTACAACTGAATAATTCTGATTGAATCTTATTTTCTTATTATTCTATTTCCGTTAAAAATCCCGGTGCTTTGTGATGCTTTGTAGCCTGTTCGTAAGCATAAGCCAATTGGATTAAAGTTGTTTCGCTCCATGCCCTTCCGAAAAATGAAATACCAACTGGCAAGTCTTGCACAAAACCTGCCGGAACTGTTATAGCTGGATAACCCGAGATTGCTGCAGCTTCCGAACTTCCTCCGCCAAAATGGTCGCCGTTCACCAGGTCGATTGTCCACGATGGTCCGTTGGTTGAGGCAATCAAGGCATCCAACTGATGCTGATCCATCAACAAATTGATCCCGTTTTTGCGTGTCATCTCGTGGACCTTCGCAAGCACTTCCATATAAATCGGGTCGTTCAATCCGTTGGTCTTTTCGGCCTCTTCAAATATTTCCTGACCAAACCACCTCAACTCTTTTTCCGAATTCGCTTTATTGAATTCGATCAAGTCTGCCAATGTCTGCACTTTCAGTCCTGTTCTACTTCCCAGATAAGCATTCAGATCGGCTTTAAATTCAGAAATCGGCACCTGCCATTCCAGCTTTTCCCATTCTTCCCGATTTTCAAATTTCAAATTCTCAACAATTGTGGCGCCTGAGTTTTTCAATGTATGAATGGCATCGGCCATCAGTCTTTCAACGCCTGAATGAAAAACAAAGAAGTCGGAAGCAATACCAATCCGTGCATTTTTCAACTCATTCACGACGAGTGCCTTCGTATAATCCTGATTCTTTTCAGACAAAGCACCCAACAAGATCGCAGCATCCGAAACAGAACGAGCCATCGGCCCCGCAGTATCCTAACTGTGTGAAATCGGGATAATTCCATCGCCACTCCACAAGCCAATGGTTGGTTTAATTCCCACAATTCCATTTATTCCTGAAGGACAAACGATCGATCCGTCGGTTTCAGTGCCAATGCCAATTGCACAAAGATTGGCCGAAACAGCGGCTCCCGTTCCCGAACTCGAACCACACGGACTGCGGTCGATACAAAACGGATTGCGCACCTGACCGCCTCTTCCGCTCCAGCCGCTCGACGAATGTGTTGACCGGAAATTTGCCCATTCGCTCAGGTTGGTTTTTCCCAGCAAAACGGCGCCAGTTTCGCGTAATTTACCTACGATAATGGAATCGTCGGGAGCCGAAGCGCCAACCAAAGCCAGCGATCCGGCCGTAGTTTGCATTTTATCTCCGGTATCAATATTGTCTTTTATCAGAACTGGAATACCATGCAACGGCCCGCGAATTTTTCCTGATTTGCGCTCTGCATCCATCTTTCGTGCAATCTCAATTGCATCCGGATTAACCTCGATAACCGATCGAAGTTCCGGTCCGTTTTTGTCAATTCGCTCAATCCGATCAAGATATTTTTGGGTAATTCCTGCTGAAGTCAACGCACCTGAACTCATTTTTTCCTGAAGTTGAGTAATGGTCACTTCGTTCCATTCGAAGGCAGAATAATCTTCCGGAGTAGAGCTCGAAACTGTTGGTTGAAGACATGAACTCAAAGGTGCGAGAGCAAAAGTTCCTCCTCCCAATGCAGCGGTTTTAAAGAAGTTGCGACGTTTCATAGATTCAGGTAAAATTTAAAACGTCAAGTTAAGAAAAGTTCTTTTGTACAGATCAATTCAGAAAAAGAAAAGTCGCTCAGGATTCTCCCAAAGCGACTCTTTTATGCTGTCCGGTAATATCTATTTATGCGACTTCGTAGATCACCCCATTGGGTTGTCCCATCTTTTTTGATGCATCCAGAACTTCGATACCTACAATACTTCCCTCATTATCATAGTCGATTATAATTCCTGGTTTATCTTCGTCGCTTTTAGCTACTTTTTTTTCCGAAAATTGGATATAAACCACATCAACTTCTTTATTGTATCTTATCAGCATATTGATTTTTTCTTCTTCCCTTTTTCCTAATGACACTTTCCTTGTCCTACCGATTCTGATATTGTTTTTCGTAATAGCTCTGATAGTCGCCGCTGGTTACGTTTTCCATCCATCCGGTGTTGGCCAGGTACCAGTCGATTGTTTTTTCAATGCCTTCTTCAAACTGAAGACTCGGAACCCAATTCAATTCCTTTTGAAGTTTGGTCGAATCAATAGCATAGCGTAAATCGTGCCCGGCGCGGTCTTTCACATATGTAATCAGCTTTTCTGAAGTGCCAGCTTCGCGACCCAGTTTCCGATCCATAATGCGGCACATCACTTTAATCAAATCAATATTTGTCCATTCGTTATGGCCGCCAATGTTGTAGGTATCGCCATTCTTCCCCTGATGGTAAATCACGTCAATGGCGCGGGCATGATCTTCGACCCACAACCAGTCGCGGATGTTTTCGCCTTTCCCATAAACCGGAAGCGCCTTGTTGTGCTTGATGTTGTTGATGAACAGCGGGATCAGCTTTTCAGGAAACTGGAACGAACCGTAGTTGTTGGAGCAGTTGGAAACCACCGCCGGAATCCCAAATGTGTCGTGGTAAGCGCGCACAAAATGGTCGGAACTGGCTTTCGAAGCCGAATACGGACTGTGCGGATCGTAACCGGTTGCTTCGGTAAACAGACCTTCGTTGCCCAAACTTCCGTACACTTCGTCGGTCGAAATGTGGTAAAACCGTTTGCCGTCCGTATTGTCTTTCCAGATATGGCGGGCAGCATTCAGCAGGTTCACGGTACCAATTACGTTGGTAAACACAAATTCTGTTGGGTTGCTGATCGAGCGGTCGACATGCGATTCGGCCGCCAAATGGATCACTCCATCGAATTGCCTTTCAACAAACAGGTTCAGTATAAACTCGGCATCAACAATATCGCCTTTTACAAATTCGTAATTGGGTTTGTCCTCAATATCTGTCAGGTTGGCCAGGTTTCCGGCGTAAGTGAGCTTGTCGAGATTAACTATTTGATATTCAGGGTATTTATTTACAAATAGCCGTGCGACATGCGAACCAATAAAACCGGCTCCTCCGGTAATTAGTATTGTCTTCATTATATCGATTTTCAGTTATAATCAAAAATACACTTTTATACAGAATATTAAAGCACAAACACAAGAAACGGAAAAGGGTTGCTTTTGTTTAGCAAACCCTTTCTATTTAGTTATTCCTTAACCATTAAATACCCCTTACTTTCTTTTCCCAAAGCCAGGCCGAGAGCAGCGTTTCTTCCAATCCGGTTTCGGCTTTCCATCCCAATTCTTCGTTGGCAAAAGTGGTGTCGGCCCATATTTTTTCAATGTCGCCAGCCCGGCGACCAACAATTTTGTAGCTTAGCTTTACTCCTGTTGCTTTCTCAAAAGCATGGACTGCTTCAAGAACGGAAACACCATTTCCGGTACCTAAGTTGAAAATTTCATACCCAGCTTTATTCTTGTTTTCGAGCAACCGTTTCACAGCCACAACGTGGGCTTTTGCGAGGTCAACCACGTTAATGTAATCGCGCACAGCAGAACCATCCGGAGTATTGTAATCGTCGCCGTACACCTTTAGCTCACCACGCAAACCAGCGGCCGACTGTGTGATAAACGGAACCAAATTAGCTGGCACTCCCAAAGGAAGTTCACCTATCTGTGCTGATGGATGGGCTCCTACCGGATTAAAATAACGAAGTGCAATCCCTTTAATCTGGGGGTTAGCCAGTATGGTATCATGCAAGATATCTTCGTTTACCCGTTTGGTATTTCCATAAGGCGACTCGGCATCTTTCCGTGGAGTTTGCTCGGTTACCGGTAATTGATCGGGCTGCCCATAAACAGTACACGACGAAGAAAATACAATATTCGAAATGCCAAATTTAAGCTGACACTCCAACAGATTAATTAATGAAACCAAATTATTACGGTAGTATAACAAAGGTTTTTCAACCGATTCGCCCACAGCTTTCGACGCTGCAAAATGGATGATAGCCTCAATATCCGGATATTTAGCAAAAAAAGCTTCTACCTTATCTTTTTCGATTAGATCAAAATGCTCGAATGTTGGACGAATGCCGGTAATCTTCTCAATTCCATCCAATACTTCAACACCAGAATTCGAAAGGTTATCGACAATAATTACCTCAAAACCTGCATTTTGCAATTCAACTGCGGTATGCGAGCCAATATACCCGGTACCACCGGTAACTAAAATTTGTTTCATAAGTACCTCGTTATTTCAGATGAGCCACAAATTTATGAATAATCTGGGTCCCTTCATCTTAAAGCGAGAGATAAAGATTATTTACATAACAAATGCTTAACTGTTGAAAACTTTGCCTTGAAGCAATACTTAAATTTCTTACTTTTGACTGATTAAACAAGTATAGCGTGGAAATTAGTCAATACATAAAAGAGATTTTGCTGCTGAATGATTGTGTAATCATTCCGGAATTTGGTGGATTTGTGGCCAATTACAAACCGGCAACGATCGAAAACAATCAGTTTTTCCCTCCGACCAAAGAGATTGCCTTTAACAATAAGCTCATTTCCAACGACGGATTGCTGGTTAATTACATTTCAGAAGCTGAAAGTATCGATTATTTCAACGCCAAGCAGAAGCTCGACAGTTTTGTTGAAGAAACCCTGTTAAATCTGGAAAAGAACCGCAATGTTTACTTTGAAGGCGTAGGGTACCTGCATTATGATTCGAGGGAAAATCTTCAGTTTGAACCTCAGTTAAAACAAAATTTGCTAATAGAATCATACGGGTTACAAAATTTCTCGTATGAAAAGCTTTATCAACGACAAATGCCCAAACCGGCCATTAAAGTCGAATATCGCGAACCCATTCCGGTTATCTTTCAGCAGCGCAAGCTGAAAAAGCTGGCCATTGCAATTCCTTTGTTGATTGCTATGGCGCTCATCCCAATGAAACACAACAATGAATACCTGTCGAAATCGGATATGGGAATGTGGGAAACGCTGACCCAAAGTGTTCCGGTCAATTCGGCACCAGTTCAAGAGCAGAGCCCGACCGAAAATACTGCAACAGTTGTGACCACTGAGACTCAGGAATTGAATTACTTTATTGTTGGCGGAAGTTTCAAAAGCGAGGAGAATGCCAATAAATACATTCAGCAACTCAAGGAACAAGGATATACCGGAAAAAATCTTGGCGTATTTAAAGGCCTTAATCGGGTGGCTATGAAAGGATTTGCAACCATGGATGAAGCACAAAAGGAATTAAACGCTATGCTGTCCAAAGATCCCGGGTGTGGGGTCTGGATTCATATCAATCAATAATATTCTGAAAGCTCCGAAAGGAGCTTTTTTATTTTGGTAAAGTTGGTTGGTGCAAGGAAAATGAGAAAAGAAAAGCCACCCCTGAACTTCAGGAATGGCTTCTAACATTGATATATGAAATCAAGTCAATCTATTTTTAAACCTTTTCTCTCTTAACCGCTTAAATTGACCGATCTAATAAAAAAATTGTTCATGGCTTTGAGACAACTTATTTGTCTTCGTTTTCACAAAACATGTGCCAAACAACATGCAAGTCAGGTCTAAAATTTCAATATTTCTTCCCGAAAACAGTCTTTTCAGATTTTATCGATCACATGCACCAGTAAATCAATTACATGACAGACATTCTCATTAAAAACCTTCAGGACATCACCCCAGGTTACAGGAGCCTCATCAGTTTTCCAGCAGTCATAATCGGTACTCATGGCAATGGCAGCATACGGTATTCCCAGTTCATTGGCTAGAATCGCTTCAGGAGCAATCGACATATTGATTACATCGGCTCCCCACAAACGAAACATATTCGATTCGGCACGGGTAGAGAATCTCGGTCCTTCGATAGTCACTACAGTTCCCCTTTCAAAGATTTTTATTCTTAACTCCTGAGCAGTTTCTATAATTTTCGACCTGAGACAACTGTCGAATGGATCAGCCATCGGGGTATGTTTCATGTGGTGTGGTTCGAATGATTCGAAAAAGGTTACCGCACGGTGCCGTGTAAAATCGATGAACTGGTCGAGTACCACGAAATCGCCGCGACCAATTTCCTGGCGCAAACTTCCGCAGGCCGTAGTTGCCAAGATGTGTGTACATCCTATTTCGCGAATGGCCCAAATATTTGCCCGATTGTTTACCTGACTTGGCGGAATGGAATGCTGGCGACCATGCCGCGAAAGGATCACCACTTCCTGCCCATTAATCACCCCACATTTAAAGTCGGAAGTCGTTGATCCGTATGGGGTATCCACTTTTAACTCGGTAGCATTTTTCAAAATCGATGGATTTTCGAGCCCTGAGCCGCCAATAATGGCAATTTTAGTCATTTTGATAACGATTATAGATTTTGATAATTTGTGCTGCTGCTTCTTCCAAATTTTGCCCGAACGCCAAGATACCTTCCCGATGGCCACCCATGATAATGATCTTTTCTTCGTTGTCTTTTATTTCAGCAGCAAAACTTTTCACAGCCATAGCCATTTCAGGAGTTCCGTATTCAATTTCTCCGGAAGTTGTCGGATAATTATTCAGGAGCTTTTCCCACAGCCACAAACAATGAACATGAACAACTGCGCCTGCTTCAGGAACTACCTCGTAAACAGCAGCATGGGTCAGGCTTTCGGCTGAAGCTTTGGTCATACCTTTGCATGAAATAGAATTCATGGCAAAACTGTAAGCCGAAACGACAGCATAATGAGACGAATCAAGTGCGGCAAATTGCCCGGTTGCACTGCCAGTAATTAAAAATGAATTTCCTTCAGTCCTGACTGAAATATTCCCGAATCCAATTCCATCATCGTACATACCGATCAAACCCAATTGGTATAGGCTCGAGCGTTCTCTTGCCAGGGACAAAAGAATTTCATTAGGAACAAGGATTTCTTCCTGTTCCCAGTTACATCGAAACTTGACATATCCTTCATTCATTTGCTATATTTTTTTCAGGAAATAAACTTAAAATACCTTCCCGGGTTGCTTTACAAACTCCGCGTTCGGTTATCAAACCGGTAACCAGCCTGGCGGGTGTAACATCAAACCCATAATTAGCAACCGGACATTCCTCCGGAAATATCCTGAATTCAAAAATTTCTTCACCCAATTTTCCTTCCATTACAGATACCTCTTTCCCATCTCTTTGCTCAATAGGGATTTCAGAAACGCCGTCGTTCAAATTCCAATCGATTGTTGTTGAAGGTAAAGCCACATAAAACGGCACCCCGTTATCGGCAGCAGCAAGAGCTTTCAGGTAAGTGCCTACTTTATTGGCCACATCTCCGTTCAATGTCGTCCGATCGCTGCCAACAATTACCATATCGACCATTTGGTGTTGCATCAAATGCCCTCCGGTGTTATCGGGAATAACAGTATACGGAATGCCTGCGTCACCTAGTTCCCAAGTGGTCAACCGAGCGCCCTGATTGCGTGGGCGGGTTTCGTCGACCCAAACATGAAGTGGAATTCCAATTTCATGAGCCAGATAAATCGGCGCGGTTGCGGTTCCCAATTCCACACTGGCCAGTCGCCCGGCATTGCAGTGTGTTAAAATCTGAACAGGCTCTCCATTCTTCCTTTTACTGATGGATCTGATCAGTTCCAGTCCATGAAAGCCTATATTTTCACTGAATTCTATTTCGCGTTGCTTTAGGTTCTCGGCATATTCAAACAATAACTGTTTGTTTTCTGCAGCTGTTTTTTGATCTGAAATTACAGTTAGCGCTTCATCAACTGCAAAAGCCAGATTTACTGCTGTTGGCCTCAACGATTTTAACCTTTCGGCGATTCGTTGCATCTCTTGATAAAAATCCTCTCCCGAAAAATTTCTCGCGGCCAGAAACATCCCATAAGCTGCAGTAACTCCTATTAGCGGTGCACCACGAACAATCATATCGGTAATCGCAACCCGTGCCTCATCCCAGATGCTGATTTCAATAATCAGTTTTTGAAATGGCAAGTATCGCTGATCAATGGTTTCGACCAGCTCCTTTTCTTTGTTATACCATATTGTTTGTGGGTTTCCCATGATTTTATTCAGTTGATTGCCATCGTCAAAGATAAGAGATCGGATGTTTAAAAAAGATCGGAACCATTACAAACCTTTGAATTTCCAGTTTTTTTCTGACTTTTGTGAACGCAAAAATCAGATGCTATGGAAATGTTGAATGGAATCAGAAATATAATTTTCGATCTTGGTGGAGTTTTACTGAATATTGATCCAAAAAAAACTATTGAGGCTTTCGGGAAGCTCGGTATGGAGCAATTAGTTGGTGATAAGGGACTTTCGTACGATCATGAAATTTTTTACCTGATGGAACAAGGGAAAGTCACTTCAGATGAGTTTAGGGAAGGTGTCCTTGAATTACTTCCAAACCGGGTTCCGTTTCAGGATATTGATGCAGCCTGGACGGCTATGTTGGTCGACTTTCCGTTGGTCAGGGTTGAATTGTTAAAGAACCTTCGGAAGAATTTTAAAATATACCTTTTCAGTAATACTAATGCCATCCACGTCGAGAAATTCCATTCCATATTCAGGAACCAGCATGGATTTGAAGTTTGTACATTATTCGAGAAAGATTTCTACTCCAACGAAATAGGTTACCGAAAGCCATCGCCCGAATCATATCAGGAGATTATCCGACTTTCGGGAATTGATCCGGAGGAATCATTATTTATTGATGACTCGCTTCCAAATATTGAAAGTGCAATCGCTTCAGGACTAAAAGGATTTTGGCTTGAACCCGGACAAACTGTTGAAAACCTTTTTGGAGAATATCTGTAATTGCTTCAACTTTCTTGTGCTTTTAATAAATCATTTTAATTCTACAGCCGAATTATTTTTCGAATACGTTTATTAAAGCCCACAATTTCGGTGTATCCTATATGCGAAAGAAGGGCTGTTGCACTTTCATAGTGCCGGGCAATCTGTTCAGCCCGGTGGGCATCAGAACCTAAAGTAACCGGTACATGATGATGGTAACACATCTCAAGTAATCTCAGCCCGGGAGTAAATTCTGCGCAAGGACGGTCCATTCCTCCGGTATTTAGCTCGACAACTAAATTGTGATCTTTAATTATCTTAATGGTATCTTCAAAAAGTATGTCCTGATTCGTCTCCGGATAAACCCTGAATTTTTTAATGATATCGATATGACCAATCGTATCAAATAATCCCGATTGAGCAGCCTTCTGAACCAAGCTAAAATACTTTTCATAGAGTTTGTCGTTTGACCATTTCCCATATAACGACTGGTCGGTATCAAAATTCCAGTTACCAATAAAATGAACTGATCCGATAACATAGTCAACAGGAATATTTTCAATCAATTTTCTCAATTCATTTTCATAACCGGGGAAATAGTCTACTTCAATTCCATATCTGATTTGAATCTGATTACCATACTCTTGTTTAAGGTCAAGTATTTGCCTGGTCATTACCGGAATATCTTCCATCCTAATGGCCCAATTAACCGGTTTAAGACAAACATGATCACTAAACCCAATTTCGTCCAGTCCCTTCGAAATTGCCGTTCGAATCATTTCCTCATATGAATTTTGCCCGTCGGACAGCACTGAATGCATGTGGTAATCTACCATTCCAATCATACGCTATTTTTATTGCTTTAATCTTACTATTTCTAACTAAACTGTCAATGTTCCACCAATCTGATTTAACCTTGCCCTTGATCGCTCCACGCAAATATCTGCTCAATTTTTTAACAACGCTTTTTTTCAAAACATGTTTCTTCTTTTTCAGATAAAAAAGTTGATCTTATCATTTTGAACAGTAGCAGTTAAAAATTTGGCTATTCCTAATACTAAAACCAATATCTTTTTCATATACAAATGTTTATGCCGATAGTTATATTTCTGAAATTTCATTTCTGAAAATAAAAAGAATCAAAAAACTAATATTTTGAGTTTAGTAATTATTTTCTGAAATTATTAACTAAAATTGAAAAGAACAAGGTCGCATGTTTTGATTTTCAAAAATACCCCGAACTTAATCGCTCTAGCAGAAACCCTGCAATTTTAAGATCTGGAAAGAAAAACTATTCAACATTCTAAAAGCAAGAAATAGATCATCAGGATGGTTCATATTGATGTTTTACCAAGAAGACAGTGTCCTCAAAACCAATTTATCAATTAGTTGATGCTCTTCTACCGACAGAAATTCAGATTTTGGAAGGAGAGAACAAAGAAACTCACTCTGTTACATTGACTACCAGATTGGATTTCATTCGACAGAATTATAATTATCAGAACTATAACTGAGAAAGAGTCATTAATTTGGTTACCAAAAATCAGCACATCAATACTATCCTGCCAGTAACTATTTAGTTCAGCATCATCTACGATAAATATTGGAATTTTACTGCTACCTTCATCATTGACTCTTAGTTCAAAATCTAAAGGGAATAAGGAAATTCTATTTCTGAAGTTTGAATAGAACTTCTTATGAACAGTGAATACATTAAGAGGAATATCTTAAAAGAGGTATGATTATAAACAGATCTGATTGACAACAAACCCTCTATAAAAAAATTGAGACGGCTTCAACAAGCCGCCTCAAAGCCATGAAAACAATTAAACAATGTTCAGAAAACAGAAAACTAGAAACAATTATATCGTTAAAATCTCGACATTCTTATCATCGAGCATTTTGTCTACTTTTTTGCTGAAGTCATTAATCATACCTTGAACTTTATCTTCAGCATCTTTTTCGAGATCTTCCGAGAGACCGTCCTTTAACAGTTTTTTCAAATTGTCATTGGCATCCTTCCGGGCACTTCGTAAACTAACCTTTGCAACCTCGCCTTCATGATTCACCGTTTTAACCATATCCTTACGGCGTTGTTCGGTTGGAGCAGGTACATTTATGCGAATAATCTCACCATTATTATCAGGATTAAACCCAAGATTTGAATTAATGATTGCTTTCTCAATGGGACGAATCATTGTTTTTTCCCAAGGTTGAATAGCAATTGTTCTGGCATCTGGTGTATTGATATTTGATACTTGTGCAATCGGCACCATACTTCCATAATATTCAACCATAACTGAGTCCAGCATTCGCGGAGAAGCTTTTCCGGCGCGAATATGAACCAATTCTTTGTCAAGATGGGTAATCGCGTGTTCCATTCTTTCCCTGCAAATATCCAAAATCATTTGAACCTCTTCCTGCATATGAACTAACTCTTTTCGTTTATTAAAAGTGCTGGCAACAAATATAGAAAAAATTAAATTACTTTAAAATTTATATTTCTTCTTATCTGAAAAATTTATTTTTTATGACCTAAAAACATATGTACCAATACTTTGACCTTCCAATACTTTTCTCAAATTTCCTTTAATATCCATGTTAAAAACAATAATTGGCAGATTGTTTTCTTTACACATGGCAGTTGCAGTCAAGATCCATCACTTTTAAATCACGTTGATGTACCTCATCAAATGATATCCTTTCAAAACGTGTGGCCGTAATATCCTTCTCCGGATCTGCTGTATATATCCCATCTACACGTGTACCTTTCAGCATAACATCAGCTTCAATTTCAATTCCACGAAGCGAAGAACCTGTATCAGTAGTAAAATAAGGATTTCCGGTTCCAGCCGAAAAAATAGCAACCTCGCCTTTCTCCAGATACTTCAATAGCCCTGTCCTTTGAGTAAAACTCCCCAATTGGTTCCATTCGGATTGCTGTCAGAACTTTTGATTTGCATCCCACACCCTGAAGAGCTGAATTGAGGGCCAAACTATTAATTACAGTTGCAAGCATTCCCATCTGGTCTCCCTTTACACGGTCAAATCCTTTGGTCGCCCCATTCAGGCCCCGGAAGATATTTCCGCCTCCGATGACTATCCCAATCTGTACTCCAAGATCTGCAATCTCTTTGATTTGTTCGGCATAATCAGTCAGTCGTTGCTGGTCAATTCCATATTGTTGTTCGCCCATGAGTGACTCTCCACTCAGCTTAAGCAAAATCCGTTTAAATTTTGGCATAGCTTTAATTTTCGACAAAAGTAAGTTAAAAGTTTTAATAGTATTGAAGATTCAAAATCCGAAAATGAAAAAAGTCAATCAAAATAATGATTGACTTTTCTCATTTGTGCTCTTGAGGTGAAATTACACCATAACTTAAGGTATGCTTAATGAATTGATTGTCGTTAAATACTCGTTCAAAAGTATATTCTTGAAAATCATTTCCTCTATTTCATTGGATGAATTTTCTGAAATGACCAATATTTAATGTGAATGGCATGATATAGCAAATGAATGGGCACTTTTTGCAAAACAATAATCAGAATTCAAAACTTATTTTAGATTCAAGCATTTGCGATTTATCCTTATAACAAAGACAATTTTGGATCATTGGCAATAAACAAAAAAGACATTCAGTTTCCCGAATATCTTTCAATAAAATGCAATAAACAAAATCAGTATAATTCAATTACGAATATTCTACCCGAGTTCTTTTATTAACAATCTCCAAAGTATCATTCACATGCGACAATTTTGTAATCTCCTGATCCTCAAGCTGAATTTTAAAAAATCCTTCAAGATAAAACACAAAAAGAGCCCAATCGACCTGATCAAAATTTAAATCATCCGTAAAAGAAGCTTCAAGTTTAATACGATCACGGCGTACTCCCGTTTTCCGAAGAACCTTATACAAGGTTCGTTTGATTTGTTTTGCTTTCCATAATCTTCTGCTTTTATTCTAAATCATTCAATGCCAAAACAATTTAGATTGAACCGCGCAAAAGTAAGAAATAAAACATTCGAACAACTGATGATTTAAGTCAAAAACGACAGCTTTCTTCTTTTTATAACATCAGGAAAGCACAAATACCTGCAAAGTGCTATTTTTGAGCAAATTGTATGTTTAATATTATTTTAACTATGGGCGATTAAACGTACGAATCATTAAAACAATGTTCCTACCCATTCCTGTTTAAGCAAACTAAAAACTTCCAAATCGATATATATATGGTTGTGCCTTTCGCCGTTCCTTTCTATTCCTTCAAAGGAAAAACCAAGCCGACGCGGAATTGCAGCACTTTTTTCATTCCCAACGCCACAGCGAATAACCACGCGGTTCATCTCCATATTTCGGAATGCCAGGTTTACCATTTTCCGGACGGCTGCAGTAGCTATTCCCTTTCCGGTCATCTTTTCGATTAGCCAATAGCCCATCTCCAATTTATCGTTGATCCGATCGATATCCTTAAATCCGATCAATCCGGCAAATTCGTGTTTATACCAAATTACATATACCTCATCGCGATTAGAAGAAACCTTTTCAATAATCGACCGAATAAATCGTTCGGTGTCACTTACTTTTTGGGTAAAATCGACAAAAGGCAGCCACCGGCGCAAGAACTTCCGGTTCTGATCAATGGCGTTAAATATCGCTTCAACGTGCGAAAGATTTAACTTTTCCAGAAATGAATAATCGTCAATTGTGAGCTTTTCCATGACAGTGCAGATTACGTAAGCCAAAATACAACAAAAACATGGATTTTTATGTCGCATTCGGAAATGGCTTATCTCAATCTAAGCGATTCGTTATATTTGCTACCCTAAAAGTTGCAATTCAGATAAATACTACTTCAATGAAAAAATTAACCCTCTTATACGTTCTTGCAGGTTTATTTCTGACGATGTCGTGCGGCACATCGGGAAAAGACAAGGAAACACGGATTCAGATTGAAACCGATCTTGGAATTATTAAACTCAAACTCTACAACGAGACACCTTTGCATCGCGATAACTTCATCAAGCTGATTAAAGATGGCGTTTATACTGATTTGCTGTTTCATCGGGTTATAAATGGATTCATGATTCAGGGGGGCGATCCGCAGTCGAAGAATGCAGCCCCCGGCATACAACTTGGGAACGGCGACTTGGGTTATACCATTCCGGCCGAAATCAATCCCAAATTTTTCCACCGCAGAGGCGTTTTAGCTGCTGCCCGTCAGGGTGACGACATTAACCCCGAACGACGATCGTCGGCCTCCCAGTTTTATATCCTTCAGGGTCGGAAATTCAGATCCGGAGAGTTGGATTCTCTGCAAATGAAAATGGAAGATGCGCGCAAAATGAGCATGCTTCAGGAAAAAATAAAAGCAGCTGAACCTGAACTAAACAAGCTGGGCGCTGAAGGGAAACAGGATGAATTAATGGCCCGGTACAACACTCTGAAACAAGAAGTAATAGCAGAGGTTGCCAAATTGCCCTCGCTGGCCTTTAGCGAAAAGCAGCGAAAAGCTTACACCACGATGGGTGGTTATCCTCCACTCGACAATAAATACACGGTTTTTGGCGAAGTTACTGAAGGAATGGAAGTTGTTGACAACATTGCCAGGCAGGAAACTGACCGGTTTGACCGCCCTGTAAAAGACATAAAATTCAAGATAACCATTCTGTAGGTTCATTCAGGCAAAAGAAAGCCGATTGATAAGCCCGATTGCAGGCATCGCAATTTCGCAACCAGTATTCCGAAAGATTTGACACACATTAATTACTGAATCATTATCTTTGCCGATCAATTTATTAGCATGAACGAGATGTTAGAGAAAATAAAAGCATTAAAAGCTGAAATTGAACAAGTATCGGTTTCGGCCAAGGAAGAGGTTGAAGAACTACGTATTAAATATATTAGTAAAAAAGGATTGGTTGGTCAACTTTTTACTGAATTCAAGGATGTTCCCGCTGAGATTAAAAAGGAAGTAGGACAAGCGATAAACGAACTAAAAGAATTTGCGACCAACAAAATAAACGAACTGAAAGATAATTTCGAATCAGGCTGCAGATCAAGGTGAATCAGGCTCTCGATATGACCATGCCCGGGGAACCACTCAAACTGGGAAGCCGCCATCCGCTTTCAATTGTGAAAAACGAAATGATTGAAATCTTTACCCGTCTTGGCTTCACGATTGCTGAAGGTCCTGAAATTGAAGATGACTGGCATGTGTTTTCAGCATTGAATTTTCCGCCGGAACATCCGGCCCGCGATATGCAGGACACCTTTTTCATCGAAAAAGATCCGGATGTACTGTTACGTACACATACGTCGAGCGTTCAAATTCGGGTGATGGAAAAAACTCAACCACCAATCCGTGCCATTTTCCCCGGACGTGTATTCCGGAACGAAGCAATATCTGCTCGCTCTCACTGCATTTTTCACCAGATAGAAGGCCTATATGTGGACGAAAATGTTTCGTTTGCCGACCTGAAACAAACACTGTTGTATTTTGCCCGCGAACTCTTCGGCGAAAAATCACAGATTCGTTTGCGTCCTTCATACTTCCCATTCACCGAACCATCAGCCGAAATGGATGTGAGTTGCTCTATTTGTGGCGGCGAAGGTTGCAACGTTTGTAAATATACCGGCTGGCTTGAAATCTTGGGCTGCGGAATGGTTGACCCGAACGTTTTGGAAGCTTGCAACATCGACAGTAAAAAATACACCGGATTCGCTTTCGGAATGGGAATCGAACGTATTACCATGCTGAAATACGGAATTAAAGACATCCGCCATTTCTTCGAGAACGATGTGCGATTTTTGAAGCAATTTGAATCGGCGAATTAATAAGTATTCAATTACAATAAAGGAATCCCGGCTCCGAAAAGAGTCGGGACTTCTTTATTGTAAGCATATTGTTGCCTAGGCATGAAAAACGAGCACCGGAGTTTGTGTGTGTAAAATCAGTTTGCGCGCAATACTTGGATTAAATAGTCGGGTAAGTATATTTCTGCGATGGGTTGTCAGTGCCAAAGCGTCAATTTCATTATCCTGAATAAACCGATCAATTGCTTCAGGCAAATTCTTCGAATGCACCAATCGACAATCGAAAGCTGCATAAGGATACTTTTCGCTCAAAGCTTCCCGCATTCCTTCAAGCATTGCTGCATCCAGATCACCGTTATTTCCCTGATTAACATGCATGCAAATAACCTTGCATTCGAAAGGTTTCACCAGTTTGATCAATCTATCCATCGCAATGAAATCGTGCGATTCAAAATTGGTTGCATAAACAACTGTTTTGAAATGTTTCAGCCAGGCATCCGGAGTTTTTTCAGGAATAGCTAATACCGGAACTTTGGTATTGAAAATAACACCAGCAGTTGTGGTTCCAATCAGATCATTTAATGTGGCATCTTCGCCCCGAATGCCCATAACCACCATCTTAGGCGGATGAATCTGGATGTATGATAAAATATCGTCGTCAGCTTCACCAATTTTTACAATGTATTCGGGTTTTGCCTTTTTCCAGCGAGCAGGTTCAATGGCAGCAGTCAGCTTATTCAAGAAGCTTTCAAATTTCTGATTAGTCTCTTTTTCTGTCATTTCATAATTCAGAAACAAAGCAGAATCGTACACAATTACATCAGAATAAGGTATTGTCAAAAATTCCGGACGGGGACTTGAATGATAGATTACCATCTTTGATTCGAGCTTTTCGGCAATATCAAAACCAACCAACGCCGCTTTTAACGAATAGTCCGAGAAATCAACCGGAATCAAAACATAGTTTTCACGTTTTTTTGAATCTTCGATCACCTTTCCCAACATCTTTTCAAGAATAGGGAAAGCCTTCCTGGCATCTTTTTCAAGGATACGCACCCGAACCCCGGTATCCATAGCATCCTGAAGAAAATCAACATTTTCAGTAAAACAATCAATATCTTCCGCCTCGAGCAAGGAACGTAATATCTCAGCCTTTGAATACGGTAATGAAGCGAGGGTAATCAGTTTTTCGTCCATGGCATATGGATTAGTAGTTAACTTTTGTTTATTGATTCGAAAAATTTGATTTCAGGGTTACCAAATCAGGCATGTTTTTTCAAAATGTCGTCAAAAAACCTGTCGATTAAGGTTGAATCCACTCTGTTCGAAATAAAGACAACTCTGTGTCGCTCAAATAACCCCGCAGACAGTCTCTTCTCGTTCCTTCGTTTCCAAGGTGGTGTCGATTCTCTCTTCTTATAGGTCATTTATATCCCTTTTTAGATGTCAGTTAAATCCTTTTTCCTTTCCACATTGCTGTTAACATCATTTATAAACAAAACACAGAGAGCGGCAATTAACAGAAAAACGCTACCCAAAATAAAAGCACATATAGTTTGTCCACGAAACAATACTTTGGTAAGAAAGTCCAGAGCACTGCCCGCCAGAATTTGCGGAATAACAATGAATAAATTGAAAATACCCATGTATGTCCCTATCTTCTGCGTTGGTAATGATTCGATTAAAATAGCATATGGCATCGACAAAATGCTCGCCCAGGCAAAACCAATGCCCAGCATCGAAACCAGAAGCGTATAAGGATCTTTTATCACGCAAAACGAGGCTAGTCCAATTCCTCCGCAAAAAAGTGCAATAGCATGGGTTATTTTGCGACTGGTCCATTTGGCCAATAACGGAAGTAAAAAAGTAACAACAGCAGCAAAGCCGTTATATGTTACAAAGAGTACTCCGACCCAATTGCGACCTTCGTTATACAAAGCCGAAGCCGTATTACTGGTTCCGTAGATGCCGCCGGTAACTACTGTAGTCGAATAAATCCACAAGTCAAAGAGTGCAAGCCATGAAAAGATCTGCACAATTGCCAACTGCTTCATGGTTTTAGACATATTCATCAGGTCGGTAATTATTTCAACAAAACCGTTATGAATCAAGCCTTGCCGGGTGTACCATGCTGAAATCAATAAAACTAATCCAAAAACCCCCACCCCAGCGGATAAAATATACAACTCCTTAATCCCCCCAACCAACTGAATAAAAACGCTGCCAAAGATACCAAGTATCAAGCAGATAAAGCCCCACTTAATAAAAGTGGGTAATAGTTTCTTAGCCGATGAATAGTGTGTCTCTTCCATCTGAGGCAATTGTTTATGTTCTACTTCAAATTCAGAGAGTTCTTCCGGAGAATACTCTCTAGTGGAAAAGACAGTCCAAAACACGGTCAATAGAAAAACTGCACCTCCCAGGTATAATGAAAGTTTAACCGACTGCGGGATTTTCTCGCCGACTGCAACAATATTGGGCACATCAAAACAATTGGTTAGAACGTATGGCAATGCCGACGCAACCACAGCCCCAGTACTAATAAAAAAACTCTGCATGGCAAACCCAGTAGTCCTTTGTTCGCGCGGAAGCATGTCAGCTAAAAATGCGCGGAAGGGAACCATCGAAATATTGATTGAGGCATGCATCATCCAGATCAATCCAGTAGTAACCCAAAGTGCTGGTGAGTTCGGCATGATCAATAAAGACATCGATGACAGAATGGCTCCAACCATAAAATAAGGCCGACGCCGACCAAACCTGTTCCATGTTTTATCGCTCATGTGACCAATTATGGGTTGCAAGATCAGCCCGGTTACCGGAGCTGCAATCCACAAAATGACGATATCGCTAACCTTGGCACTAAAAGCCTCGAATATTCCGTTGATGTTGGCATATTGCAAAGCAAAGCCAAATTGGATACCCAGAAAACAAAACTCATGTTCAATATCTGCCAGAAACTTAACACAGGCTTCTTCTTCATTTGATTTCGCATTTATCGGTTTATTTGATTGAATGTCGGGAATCTTTTAATACAAGCCAAAGTAAACTGAAATGGCAGTAGAATAAACGTGATCTGGTTTTATTCAAACTAAAATATACATTCTCAAATGGTTATACTAACTTTAATGCAAGCCTTCAACTCATTTCAAGAACCCAGTGTAGTATATCTTTGGAACTTACAGAAAACGGAATTAACGATGCAAATATAAAGAAGCTATGTAATAAAATACAAAGCAAAAAAACTCAAATACCTTATCAGTCGGGTAAAATAGTTTTTTTAACGGAAAGTCTCATTGCAAACGTTTACAAAAAAGATGAAATTTTCAATCTAAAATCAAATCTTGCTTCTTCTCAAAAAGAACCCATCTATGCTAGTTTCTCACTTGTGTTCCAATTCCTATTTCACACTGTGTTCCAATAAAATCAAATACTCATGAAGTTACTACAAAAAAAAACAGTGTAACTAATTTTTTAAACCGCTAATTTTTTAATTAACTTTAAACCAAAATCATGCACTTTAATACCTGGAAATATGAAAGCCATTTTCTTTATTCTGGTCATGGTTATTATAGTTGGCACAGTAAGCGCCGTACAGCCTGCAAGAACACCATTTATTAAAATGAAAATTGACGGGATACCTCTAAAAACAGGAGATTATTCTGACAGTAACTCAAGGTCAGAAATTGAAATTAGAAGTTGAGATGGAGGGTGGTCGAAAAGATTTCTGCAAATTTCCGGATTCTTATGCCAATATTACAGGCACTGCTCAAATTCTTTCGAGAGGCGACAATGGCCTTGTCTACCAGCTAGACGGGAAAAAATTTGAATGGAAACTAATCAATGAAAACGTTCAGTTTACTACCGATGATTTCATTAAAGTTGTTACTACTGGTAGTAATCAAAGAACCGCCGGAACTTATTGTTTCCGATAAGAAATTTTCACAATCTTTTGTAAAAACCACTATCAAAAATACCTGGCAATTTAGTGATGAAACAACAACAAGTCAGGAAGAAAATATGGCTGAAGTATCAGTGTTTTTCAAAATAGCTGGTGCGTCTGACGTTTGGTTCATCTCGCAAAACATTAAAGCGAGCGGAATAAAAAACGATTTGATCCAGGAAAAATTACTCATTGTCCAATCTGCTTGCGACAGTATTGAAAAGAACCTGAATCAACTTAAATTTTCTGCAGTGCAGGGCAAGCAATCCGCGACCTTCAAAGTGCAGCCAATGATCTTAAATCAACAATCAGTCAGATAAAAGCCGGTACCCCTTCCTATCAAATAAAAGTAACTTTTACAGGTCTACCTAGCGACCACCCATACAGCAACATCAACTTACTATCATCCATAAAAACCAACTGGTCAACCCTCGAATCATTCTTAAATGACCTGAAGCAGGCTTTAGGAAAACTGCCAGAGCAACCTACCGATGAAAGCAAAAACGAACTTGTAAAGCTAATAACCAGTTATGCAGACTGGCAATCTAAATTGCCAGAAAAGGCTTTCGAACGCTTGTCGGGGTATATTCCAAACATCCATATTGACAGTATTCAGCTCTCGGAAAGACTTGAGTTGATTGCAAAAGGAAAAGTCATTGACAATTATTCCCAGACCATTAACGACTTTAATTCATTTGTAGATCAGCGCATTATTAATACACCGACTGAAACTCAGAGTATCAATTCTGTCAACACCCGAATTCAGGCAGTTCGTTTGTTTGATGGAATGCTCCGTAGTTATTTTGCTTCAATAGATTGGGCCGAATGGATAAATACCAGGGAATAGCGAGATTTATTTTACGAGCACAGTTTTCGCATTTACAAATTCGTGGATGCCGATCATCGATAGCTCGCGGCCATAGCCACTTTCTTTGATTCCCCCAAACGGAAGCCTAGGATCTGACTTCACAAAGTCATTTATAAAAACACAACCTGCTTCCAGACCTTTTTCTGCCAGCATTTTACCTTTCTTAATATCTGAAGTAAAAATGCCTGCGCCAAGCCCAAATACCGTGTCGTTAGCAATGCGTATGGCCTCCTCTTCTGAACTTACCCTGAATAAAACAGCTACCGGACCAAATAATTCTTCAAGATAGGCAGGCATACCTGAAACTACATTCTCTAAAACGGTGGGCGGATAAAATGGCGCTCTGCCTTCCGGAACATATCCTCCAATTAAAACGGTTGCCCCCATCCGACTACTCTTCTCAACTTGAAGATGAAGCTCGTCGCGCAAATCCGTCCGGGCTAATGGTCCAATCGAGGTTTTCGGATCAAGCGGATCTCCTAATCTTACTTCACCCATCAATCGCACAAATTCTGCTTTGAACGAATCGTAAATCGCATCAGCAACAATAAATCGTTTGGCTCCAATGCAGCTTTGACCGGCATTGAGCAAACGACTGGTTACACACAATCGTGCGGCAGTTTCAATATTTGCATCTTCCAAAATCAGGTACGGGTCACTCCCTCCCAATTCGAGCACCGACTTTTTAAGAGCGGCGCCCGCTACCGAGGCCACAGACCTTCCTGCCGGAGTGCTTCCTGTGAGCGTAACTGCTTTGATCAATGGGTTTTCAATTACAGCTTTTACCTCTTTCGAGCCAATTAAAAGAGTCCGGAAAACATTCTCCGGGAAACCGGCATCGCGAACTAATTGCTCTATAGCTAAAGCACAGCCTGAAACATTCGAAGCATGTTTCAGAACTCCGGTATTGCCAGCCATCAGTGCCGGAGCCAGAAACCGGAACACTTGCCAGAACGGGAAATTCCAAGGCATCACTGCCAAAATTGTTCCAATGGGCTGATAAGAAATATAAGATTCAAATGCTTCGGTTTTGATGGGTTCATTTTTCAGGAACGATTCTGCATTCTCTGCATAAAAGCCGCAAACCAAAGCACATTTTTCAATTTCACCGATGGCTTCGCGCTCCACTTTGCCCATTTCAGAAACGATGATGTCAGCCAAGTCTTCCTTCTTTGCAAGTAGTTTAGCCTGAAAGTTTTTGATACAAACGGCCCGCTGCTCAAAGCTTGTTTGCTTCCATGAATGAAACGCCAGATCAACATGCTGTAAAATTTCCTCAACCACCGTTGGCGAATATTCCTGATATTCTTCAATTATTTGGCCTGTAAATGGATTGATTGATTTCATGGTGTTGTTCAAAAAATATTGGACTTATTTCTTCACACAAAATAATTTTTTAACTCCTCTGAAAATGTAAGCATCATTGGTAATAGCTACTGATGCCCAGAATTTATCGTTCAGGATATTTTGTGAAACCACTTTAAATTCTTTACCCGCCTGGATTACCTGGGTGACACCCTTCTCATCATAAAAGTAGATTTTATTACCTTGCGCCCAAGGACTTGCCCAACATGCACCAACCTTTTCAACTTTCTCTTTGTAAACCTGCACTCCCGTGGCTGCATCCAAACAATAGAGTTCGCCACCTCGTCCACTCAACAAATAAATCAAACCATTGAAAAGTAAAGGAGAAGGATTGGAAACACCGGTTTCCCTGATCGTCCACTCAACTCCACTGCTTACTAATCCGCTATCGACTGGAGTAATGTCTCCCAAAGCACCGGCCTTTACTGAATACAATATCCCAGGTTTACCAGGTGCTCCGGTTTTACCCAAATAAATATGTTCGTTGTCGTAAACCGGAGATGGGATCGCCATTTCGCCCCCCATCTTTAACTCCCAGATCACATTACCGGTTACGGGATCGTATGAACGAGCTGATTTCCCGATAGTCACCAGTTCTGTTCTGAACTTATTCCTCCAGATTACAGGTGTACTATAGTTAGTTTTTTCATCACGCGAGACTTTCCATTTTTCGTTGCCGGTAGCAGCATCAAGAGCCACCATGAATGAACTTTCTTCATTATCAACCTGGATATAGAGAATATCTTTATAAACAACAGGAGAAGAGCCAGTTCCCCATCCATTAAGTGTTTTGAATGTTCCCATATCTTTTTCCCAAAGCAGCTTACCATCTAAATCATAGCAATAAACCCCAGTCATTCCGAAGTAGGCAAAAATCCGTTTCCCATCAGAAACAGGAGTTTCGCAGGCGTAAGTACTTTCAGCATGTTTTTTAATTCCAGGGGCTCCAGTATGAGCAACCTGCCTCCAAAGTTCTTTTCCTGATTTCAGATCGAAACAGGTCAGTTCCCAACGGTAAACTTCTTGGGTATAGCTATTATCCTCAGCCTGTGGTGGTGGCGAACCTTGCGGCGTCCCTGAAACAGGATTTGGTTGTATCGGTTTTGCTTCAACCGGAGCCGCTTTTTCAAGAAAAGTGGATGTAATAAAGATTTTATCTCCACAAACAATAGGAGAAGACCAGCCTGCTCCAGTTAAATTCTGTGTCCATAGAATATTTAGGCTATCGTTCCATTCGGTTGCATAGTTCGTCCCCGTTGCTATCAAGTTATTTTCAGGCCCCCTGAACTGAGGCCAATTGGAACTGGAAGGTTTACAGGAATGTAAGAACAGGGAACCGCAAATAATAAGCATTCCCGAAAAAAGGTTGAAATTCTGATTCATATAGTTAGTTTTTTACCAAATGTAAATCATTATATGATAACCCCTTTTATTTTTAAAAATATTAACAAAAAATTTCGTCACTCTCTCTCACTCTGCTGACATACTGTTGTCGCTCGCAGCATTTCCTTTGTTACACCGGAAAACAATTAACGATTTTCAGCATTTTTATTCTAATTTCATTCACTCAAAAACACATTTACATGGAAAAGAAAACCATCCAAAAAACAACCGTACTTTGCTACTCGCTCACCACCTCATTAAAGAACATGATGGCCGACACCGGAAATCTGCCCAATGAATTTGTTGAGAAAGCTCTTGAACTCGAAATGAAAATCGATGGTCCGCAAGTTTGGGTTTACGAAGGTTCCGATGGAAACCCAAATACTCAATTTGAACTGACTATCGCCATTCCGGTAACTAAATCCAGCGGAGACCCCGGGAAATTCAGATTTGCAGAATTTCCTGAATACAAATGCATCAGCGATATGCACAAAGGCCCGTGGGCCAGTTTAGGCACTACTTACCAGAAACTGATGTCGGCCATCGTGCAGCAACGACTTTCCTATACCGGAATTTCAAGAGAAGTATATCACGTTTGTGACTTCGAAAATCAGGAAAATTGCATAACCGAAATTCAAATTGAAGTGAAATGAGCGCTGAGATTCAGAACAACCCACAACTGATTGCTTACTGCGGACTATACTGTGGAGCCTGCCGGAAATATCTCAATGGGAAATGCCCAAGCTGTAAGCAACTTGCATCGCCGCACTGGTGTAAAATTCGCACTTGTTGTATCGATCAGCAATTTAGCAATTGTGCTGATTGTGTGCTTGAAACGCCCAATGCCTGCCGGAAATTCAACAACCCTATTTCGAAGGTTTTTGCATTTATTTTTGGCTCGAACCGAGAAAAATGTATCCTGAGCATCCGCGAAAATGGTGCAGTATGGTACGCCACACACATGACCGAAACCAGGAAACAATCGCTGAAATAAAAGTCAGTCACTTAACCACAAAGAGCACTGAGTAAAAATTGAGTTAATAGCGGTTTTCCCTTATGCCCAAATTCGGTTATCTCTGTGGTTTTCTTTTTTGATTGACTTTTTACCTTATACCTTTGCCTTCGTTACTTTTCCGCTATGAACCACATCGAACGACTGAACGCTATTCTGATCCAATTGCAAAGCAAACGAATTGTAAAAGCTTCGGAAATTGCAGCACGCTTCGGAATCAGTTTGCGAACAGTTTATCGCGACATTCGTGCACTCGAAGAATCAGGAGTTCCAATTGGTGCGGAGGCTGGCATTGGTTATTTCCTGATGGAGAACTACAGACTTCCACCGGTCATGTTTACCAAGGAAGAAGCATCGGCTTTACTTTTTGGCGAGAAGCTGGTCGAAAAAATGTCGGATAACCAGATGAAATCTGAATTTTGTTCGGCTCTGTTTAAAATAAAAGCCATCCTAAACCCAGAAGAAAAAGACCGGCTCGAAAAACTGCACAGCCAAATATCGGTGATCAATAATACCTCATCAAACGAAAATTTCAACCGCCTTTTCCTGAGCGAAATACAGCAGGCATTGGTTTCGAAACAGGTTCTCGAAATCGACTATAAGGCCGGATATGGAGCTCAGCCAACCAAACGATTGGTTGAACCGATCGGGCTTTGTAACTACAGCCATCGTTGGCACTTATTTGCATGGTGCCGGTTGCGCAGCGAATACCGCGATTTCAGGCTCGACCGTATTTTGGATTTAAAAATAAGTCCGGAAAACTTCAAGGGAAAACGGCACATTTCCATGGACGAATTTATTCGAAAGCTCAACACTGTCAATTCCATCGCCAACATCTCGCTGATTGTGAAGCAGGATCGAATGAAACTGATTAACGAATCGAAATACTGGTATGGTTTTACTGAAGAAGAAAAAATTGACGATCAAACCTGTCGTCTTCGCTTTTCGAACAACGAACTACGGGATTTCGCAACATGGATAATCAACTCTGGATTGCATGGCAAAGTAGAAGCCCCTGAAGAATTAAAGCATATTTTGGATCAATTTATTTCAGAGATAATAGAAAATTACCAATAAAAAAGGGAAACAACAGACAAGCTGAAGTTCCCCTTTAAAGAGTTAGAAATTTATATTTACACTATTTCAGGCATAATATAAGGTGCACGGTAATCGCGCGACAACATCGCGTTGGCATCATCAATATCGTTGCCGATGAAACGTTCCGCAATCGGATCAAAATCAAGCTGCTTGCCCAAACGGTAAGAGATATTACCCAGGTGGGCCAGCGATGAAGATAAAGCACCTGTCTGAACCGGTCCATCCTGGATACTCATATCACGGGCTCGGATAGCATCAAACCAGTTCTGGAAATGCAATGTCAGTTCGCCTCTTTCTGAGCGGCTTGGTCCCTTTTCGCGCTTTTCGCCCAGGTAAGTTTCATAAGTGTCGTATCCTTTTACCACCAGGTAGCCCTTATCTCCGTAGAAGATATTGCCTACACCTGCACCATCTTCCATATTCGTGCACCAGTTGCGGACTTCAAACTGGATGATTTTCTTTTCTTTTGGATAGTGATAAATGGAGGTCTGAATCTCAGGAACTTCCTTGCAATCGTCCCATAAGAACTTGCCGCCCATAGATGTGATTCGTTCTGGTAAAGAATTTACTCCCAATCCCCACATACATAGGTCAGTCTCATGGATACCCTGGTTGCCTACATCTCCGTTGCCATAATTCCAGTGCCAGTGCCAGTTATAGTGGACCAGGTTCTGGGTAAACGGACGCATTGGGGCTGGTCCACACCATAAATCGTAGTTCAACCCTGAAGGAATCTGTGAAATACCCTTGTTGCCAATGTCCGGACGCCAGCGGTAAACCAATCCGCGTGACATGTATACGCGCCCAATCAACCCGTTCTCCAAATGCTGAATGGCTTCCTTAATCGCTACCGAACTACGTAACTGTACTCCATGCTGTACTATACGGTTGTATTTATACGCAGCTTCAATTATTTTCTTCCCTTCATAAATATTGTGCGTGGCTGGCTTCTCTACATAAACAT
Organism: Prolixibacteraceae bacterium; assembly: GCA_963676375.2. Lineage (GTDB taxonomy): Bacteria > Bacteroidota > Bacteroidia > Bacteroidales > Prolixibacteraceae > Aquipluma. The sequence continues at coordinate 20,907 of CAXXPT010000008.1, read as the reverse complement.
CTTTCCCTGCCTGGCAAGCCCATACCGTTTGTAGCGCGTGCCAGTGGTTCGGGGTAGCCAACGTCACTGCATCAATGGTCTTGTCTTCCAGTACACGCCGGAAATCCTGCTCGATTCCAACCTTACGGCCATATTTCTTCTCAAAATCATTGGCACGCTCCTGAAGTACATTCATGTCCGGATCACACAAGAATGCCAGTTCAACATTAGCCTTCTCTGCCAATCCCATGATCTCTGCAATATGCGATTTCCCTCGCCCGTTAACACCAAAAACCGCTACACGGATACGGTCATTGGCCCCTTTCGCAGCTGGTGGGATGATCGTCGGTTTCTTTACCGGGTCTTTTGCAAATGCAGTTGGAGTTACTGCGGCCAGAACAGCACCCGTTGCTGCTGTTCTCAAAAAATTCCTCCTCGAGTTTTTTCCTTCGTTTTCCATTGGTTGTGTTTATGTTGGTTATTTATTTAAAATTCTTCGAAAGGTCGTTCAGTACCGAATCACTCAGTTCGCCGCCGATCACAATCTTGTGCTTAAACGTGATACTTTCTCCCGGTTTCAACACAAGCTTAACTTCTGCAGAACTCTTGTCTATTGCCTTTCCGCCCAGGTTATTGGTCGCGAAAAGTCCATAACCGCGTGCATGTGACCATGCCGGATAATTAGGGTTGCTCTTATTATCAAGTATTGCTATGGTGATTACTTCGCCGTCTTTTACCCCACGAAGCGCTACCCATGGGGTGCGTTTGCTCCATACATCCCCTCCTTTTATGCCTTCGGCATTGCGGTATACTCCATTCACCCCCTCGTTGTTCATCGCCGGAACGTCAGTCGCAATTCCATTGGCATCCAAAAATTTCTCTGCTTTTGTGGCCGGCTCTTCAAAGGTTCGGTCGACTCGAAGGCCGATGATCCCTTCTTTATTTTCAGTAAAAGTAACAAGCTGCTTGGCCGTTAGCTTCGTTATCCTTTCTATCGTGCGGGTACTGCCATTGCCTTCGAAAACATATGTCGTTTCTTCATTTAAAAGAACATTGTCTTTATAATCAACCCAGTCGGCATTAGTAACCAAAGTCCCTTTCCCCGGATTTTCACTTACGATCTTCCGGAACTTTATTGTCCCGTATTTTGGCTTGTCTGCCGCCTTAATCGCAAAAGAATTGTTCCAGAAATCAAGACCGTTAACATCTCCAAAGTTAAACCATAACCCAACGTGGTGTGGATGGTCTACGCGTTCAAAGGGTCGGGGGTTCAGAGGAAAGCCGCGCGTAATAAATTTCCCGGATGCACTCATAATCGGGTAAAGCGACTGCTTTTCCATATTATCCGGATAAATGTACGATGTGAAAAACTTACCCCCTACGTATACTTCTACTTTCTTGCCGCTTTCATCGTTCTTAAATTCAACTTTCTCCTTCTTCGACGATTGCGCTTGCATAAACGTAACAGTCAGCATTAGAATTAATGCCGATTTCAGTAATGTCTTCATTAGTTTATTATTTTTTGGTTTAAATTTATTTTGACTCAAAATAAGGATGGATTTTTACAATCTGAAAATTTTAAAACTTAATTTCGTAATATTGACGTTAGGAAAAAAAACTAACGGTACTAATTATAAGTTATTTAACTAATAAAAACATGAAGAATATTCTATTGGCGGATATTTAGAATTACACTTAAAAAACTTACCGAAAAATAATCCTGAATGAACTAATCGTTCATTAGTCGCCAATAAAAAGGGGAAGCCTCAGTCGCCTGAAGTTTCCCCTTGTAAAGATTTATAAAAGGCAGGCATGCTTTATAGCATATTTTCTAATTGCATTAGAGATCTTGCCTATAAATTGGATTTTGTAACAAAGCGGGTGCTTTTTGACGCTCAGTCGTCAAAATAGGCAACCAGTATGTTGCATTGATAATAATGTTGTTTGGCATTGCTTGATTGTACTTCCATGTAGTTGTAACTGTGGCAGGTGTTGTCCTTTTATCAGTTGTTTGCGTAATATCTACACCATATTGAGGCAGGGTCATTGTTTCTCCCATAATCAGCCATCTCCGTATATCAAACCACCTCAGTTCTTCACCATAAAGTTCAATCTTTCTTTCATGCCTTAAAGCATTTCTTAATTGTGCATTTGTTGCAAGAGTATTAGGAAGGAGAACCCTGTTCCTGAAGAAATTTACCCATTTTCTGGCTTCATCATATTCGCCTAATTCCAGGCAAGCCTCGGCATAACCCAGTACAAGCTCGGTGTAGCGCATATATGGCCATATATTTGAATTATAGCCGGTACTACCTACAACTCCCCTTTGTACCCATTTCATTGTCAGGTAACCCACATAATTACCATTACCAGCAACAATTGGTCCATTACGGGTATCAAGACCATAAAGAACTGTTTGAGACCCATCGGCATTAATTGTTATGCGGGTTCGCCTATCATAAATTCCTAATGGATCGCGAAGTTTTAAACTTTCAGGCCTTGGCTCAATATCATATATAGCACTATCGCACAAAACGTTCGCATAGAATCTTGCTTCACGATTGTAATATGGACTTGCATGATCAAACCCGGTAACTGCTGGTTTATTTTTCATGTACCGGTTTGTAGCGGTTCCTTCTTTGACTACATCTATAAAATAATGATCAAAGAAGTTAGAACCATCTTGCATTTCATATTCATCAACCATTCTCTGTAAAGGAGCGTTTCTTCCGTAAAGGCCATTGTACCCATTGGGACCATCGACCTGATTAGTTCTATGCGTCGATCCGAGGGACTGATCAAACATTTTAGCAAAAATAAATTCACCATTTGCTGGAGTTGTGGCATTACCAGTCAGTGCTCTGTAATTGTCAGCTACAACTTTTTTGTCTCCACCGGATGCTCCAAAATCTGCTAACTTTAACGTCGATCCTGGAAGATCCATAACCGCCTTAGCTGCATTCTTAGCGGCTGTCCATAGTGCAGTTCTGTTTGGATTTTTATAATGAACAAGCTCATTATCATTGCTTATGCCTATTCCTGATACGTCTCCTGCAGTAAGATCACTTGCTGCAAATAATAATATCCTTGCTTTAAGCGCCAACGCGGCTTCCTTACATGCTCTTCCTAACTCCTGTTGTGATTTTAATGGCAATAAGGCAGCTGCGGCATCGCAATCGGCAACAATAAAGTTAACCGTCTTTTCAAACGACGCTCTCACTACAGTTGAAAAGTCTTCGTTTAACTCATTTGCTTTATCTAATATGGGTAATCCACCATAGGTACGTGCCAGGTTGGTGTAAAAATAAGCCCTGAGGAATAATGCCTCCCCTTTCAGAATGTCAGTTGTTGCCTTTACACCAGCTTGTTGGGCCGCAGGATAAGTACCTGGGATTCCATCAACTTTATCAAGAAATCTGTTGATACGCTGAATATAGCTGAACCTATCCCACCTATAAGACGCCACATAATGGGAACCTATAGCTTGATCCGGGGACATTGTTCCGTTAAGAAGAGTCGTAGTACTAGCACCCCTGCCATATATTGCTTCATCAGTAAAATTGGATCCTTTAACACTTTGAAACCCATGCCCAATGCCATCGTAGCAATAATTCAGATATGAACTTGCTAGTTCAGGGTTAGACCACACAGTAGCATCAGAATATTGATCCAGTGGCGTTTTATCCAAAATGTCGTTGCAAGCAAAACAAAAAACCAACAGGACAAGTAAACCTAAACTATTTAAATATTTTTTCATAACATTCATTTTTGAATTAATTAAAAAGATATCCTTGCACCTATTGCCAATACCCTCGTTGTCGGATAGGTAGTTACAGACGATACTTCCGGATCAGTTCCTACAGCATTCTTATTATACAGGAAGAAAAGGTTTTTACCGCTAACGTACACACTTGCACTTTTCACCTTGAAGGAGTTCATAATCCTTGACGGCACTGTATAAGAAACCTCAAGATTTTTCATTCTGGCAAAAGCCATATTATAATAATCGAAGCTACAGAGATAAGCATCTTGCCTCCAATATTCTTCTACCCTTTCAAAAGCTCTGTGCATAGTTGCTTCTGTATGCTCTGGAGTCCACCTGTCATTGGCATAATATTGAAAATAGTTACCAAAAGTCCCCATGTATATAAAATCGCCTTCTGTTTTGGCAATCCTCTTCCAGTTATTTCCAACACCCTGTACCAAGCCTTGTAGCTGCCAATTTTTATACCTTAACGAGAAGCTAACACCAAAAGTAATTTCAGGAGTACCATTAAGATCATAGACAATTCTGTCGGCTGCAGTAATACTGCCATCCTTATCGTAATCGAATAATATTACATCGCCAGGTCTTGCCCCTGGTACATGTGGTGTCGCAGCAACCTGAGCTGCATCCTTGTATATACCAATTGCCTTATATTGAAGGAAAGCACTGGTAGGATGACCTGTCAGCCTCTGCCATGGAAAAGATACTTCCGGTTCATCATATTCGATAATCTTGTTTCTTGCAAATGAGAAATTACCTGTAACTGAGTAGTTGAATTTACCTACTTTATTGTTATATCCAAGCTGCGTCTCGACCCCTTTACTGGATACAACTCCAAAGTTCTCATCTGGTAGTGATAATCCTGTAAAATCAGGGACAGATGCATTCCTTGCTACAAGGATATCAGTTCTTCTCTGGTAGAATGCGTCAACATCAAATTTAATCTTACTGTTGAATAAGTAAGATTCAAAGCCTGCATTAAACACGTTAGCAACCTCCCAAGTGATAGCAGGATTAGGTTCCCCAACCTGATAAAGACTTGATTCATAACTTCTTGATGGCCCCCACACCATTCCATTTCCTGTAGTAAACATTGCCAAATACTGGAATGGTTGTACGGCATCATTACCTAACTGGCCCCATGAAGCTTTAAGTTTGAAATAATTAATCACTTTAAGTTTATTCTTCCAGAAATCTTCATTTGATAATCTCCATCCTAAAAGAACACTTGGGAAGGTTCCCCAACGACCGCTTTGTTCAGAGAACCGCAGAGAACCGTCACGACGAAGAGTAAACTCAAACAGGTATTTATCGGAATAGTTGTAGGCAAATCTTCCAAAATAATTCAACCTTGCATCAATTCCTACATCTGAACTGTTGCTCATTTCCGTTGTACCTCCAAAATTCAGATAGGGTAAACTAACTGTTTGAAAATATCTACGGTATGCAGTTATCCCCTTGTTAAGATAATCCATGCTTTCAACGGCAACAAAAGTACTGATCGAATGCTTGCCAAAAGATTTGTCATAATTTACCTTAAGACTGTTCGTGATAGTCTTTGAATCGTAATATTTATCTTCAACCCTGGCGTCTGCAATTTCAGCTCTTACCTGGGGTTTTAGAAAAGCTTGTCCATTCTGGCTACCATCATTACCGGCAGCTAAATAGGCTGATTTATCCAGGAAGTATAACGTTGCCAGGTCGCGAACATACTTCTGCACGCGGAATTGCATATCGTAAGAATAGTTACCAACAACTGTTAACCCCTCAATCCCTGGGATCTTTATTGTAGCTGTCAACATATTCTCGCTCCGGTACAGTCTGTTATCTGTATAACCAGTCTTACTAGCGTCAGTATCAGTTACTGGCTGCTGTGCTTTTTCAATATCCGGACCAGGTTCGCCGGTTGGCCAGATAGCCGTTGATACCGGCAAATTTCGGATAATACTGCTAAAACTGGTATTATATGGGCTCATGACATCTGTTTCAGAAAGCCCTGCGGAAAAATTAAGACTGATATAATCGTTTAATGCAGCATCCAGATTAAGTCTATAATTATACCTTTTATACGATGATGACCCTGATTTATATATACCATCATCGGTCTGGGTTCCAAAAGCACCATAATACTTGAACACTTTGTTTCCGCCAGATACTTTGAAAGAATGATGGCTACTCGCTGAAAAATCTTTTATCACAGCACCAAACCAGTCCGTATTAGGATGAGTCCAGGGATATTTACCTGATTTATACTTTTCAACATCGGCCAATGAATAGGCCATATTTTCTTCTTTGATACCCCTATAAGATTGTACTTCCCTGATCATTGTTGCATAAGTAGCCGCATCCGTCATTTCGGGAAGTAATGATGCAGAAGACCATCCCTGATAGAAATCATAGTCAAATCTTGGGGCACTGTTCTCGCTACCCTTTTTTGTAGTTACAAGTATAACTCCATTGGCTGCACGGGACCCATAGATACCAGCAGAAGCATCCTTAAGTACGGAGAGACTTTCAATATCACCAGGGTCTATTGAGTTTAGATCACGGCCGGGGATACCATCTATTACCACCAATACCCCAGTATTAGTTGGGTTCCCATTGCTATCCAGATTAGGGATAGTAGAGGTTCCCCTGATTGTCAATGTAGCTGCGTCAGCACCTGGACGACCACTCGTCTGTGTAACAGACAAACCTGGCAAAAGACCACTTAACGCACTTGAAACATTGTTTGTAGGAGCTGACCTAATTTCTTCTGTCGATACAGTTGAAATAGAACCAATAACGTTGACTTTTTTCTGGACACCATAGCCAACTACTATAACCTCCTGAAGTGAAAGTGTTTCAGGAGCTAGTGAGATATCCACAGTAGTTTTCCCTGCGATTGGCATTTCCACTGGAACATACCCGATAAATGAAGCCACCAGGACTGCATTCTTATCAGGCACATTCAATGTGTACTTCCCGTCTAAATCCGTAACAATTCCAATGGTAGTCCCTTTGACTACAATGTTTACACCAGGCAAAGTCATCCCACTTTCGTCGACAACAGTACCAGTGATCTTCACAGGTTGTTGCCCATAAGCATAATTTCCCAAGAGGGTACAACTGATAATCATTATAAGAAAGAACATTGTCCTTTTTATAATGTTAGATTTCTTTTTTGCACAAACATTTTGGGGGGATGTTTGTGATAACAAATAGACTTCTTTCATAAGTTAAGATTTAATATCCAATACAATGTTGGTTAAATTGAATAAATAATACATAAATAAAAATTTATGTAAATGAGAGGGATAGAGAAGCAACAAGTTAGGTTAGGTATATGAACTATACATAACCCCATTTTACTGAGGTTATGTATTAAATTTATATTTAAACTATTTCAGGCATAATATAAGGTGCACGGTAATCGCGCGACAACATCGCATTGGCATCATCAATATCGTTGCCAATGAAGCGTTCCGCAATCGGATCAAAATCAAGCTGCTTGCCCAAACGGTAAGAGATATTACCCAGGTGGGCCAGCGATGAAGATAAAGCACCTGTCTGAACCGGTCCATCCTGGATACTCATATCACGGGCTCGGATAGCATCAAACCAGTTCTGGAAATGCAATGTCAGTTCGCCTTTCTCTGAGCGGCTTGGTCCCTTTTCGCGCTTTTCGCCCAGGTAAGATTCATAAGTAGTGTATCCTTTTACCACCAGGTAGCCCTTATCTCCGTAGAAGATATTGCCTACACCTGCACCATCTTCCATATTCGTACACCAGTTGCGGACTTCAAACTGGATGATTTTCTTTTCTTTTGGATAGTGATAAATGGAGGTCTGAATCTCAGGAACTTCCTTGCAATCGTCCCATAAGAACTTGCCGCCCATAGAAGTGATCCGTTCAGGTAAAGAATTTACTCCCAATCCCCACATACATAGGTCAGTCTCATGGATACCCTGGTTGCCTACATCTCCGTTGCCGTAATTCCAGTGCCAGTGCCAGTTATAGTGGACCAGGTTCTGGGTAAACGGACGCATTGGGGCTGGTCCACACCATAAATCGTAGTTCAAACCTGAAGGAATCTGTGAAATACCCTTGTTGCCAATGTCCGGACGCCTGCGGTAAACCAATCCACGTGACATGTATACACGCCCAATCAACCCGTTCTCCAAATGCTGAATGGCTTCCTTAATCGCTACCGAACTACGTAACTGTACTCCATGCTGTACTATGCGGTTGTATTTATACGCAGCTTCAATTATTTTCTTCCCTTCATAAATATTGTGCGTGGCTGGCTTCTCTACATAAACATCTTTCCCTGCCTGGCAAGCCCATACCGTTTGTAGCGCATGCCAGTGGTTCGGGGTTGCCAGTGTCACCGCATCAATAGTCTTGTCTTCCAATACCCGCCGGAAATCCTGCTCGATTCCAACCTTACGGCCATATTTCTTCTCAAAATCATTGGCACGCTCCTGAAGTACATTCATGTCCGGATCGCACAAAAATGCCAGTTCAACATTAGCCTTCTCTGCCAATCCCATGATCTCTGCAATATGCGATTCTCCTCGCCCGTTAACACCAAAAACCGCTACACGGATACGATCGTTCGCACCTTTCGCTGCCGGCGGTATGATCGTCGGTTTCTTTACCGGGTCTTTTGCAAATGCAGTTGGAGTTACTGCTGCCAGAACAGCACCCGTTGCTGCTGTTCTCAAAAAATTCCTCCTCGAGTTTTTTCCTTCGTTTTCCATTGGTTGTGTTTATGTTGGTTATTTATTTAAAATTCTTCGAAAGGTCGTTCAGTACCGAATCACTCAGTTCGCCGCCGATCACAATCTTGTGCTTAAACGTGATACTTTCTCCCGGTTTCAACACAAGCTTAACTTCTGCCGAGCTCTTGTCTATTGCCTTTCCGCCCAGGTTATTGGTCGCGAAAAGTCCATAACCGCGTGCATGTGACCATGCCGGATAATTAGGGTTGCTCTTATTATCAAGTATTGCTATGGTGATTACTTCGCCGTCTTTTACCCCACGAAGCGCTACCCATGGGGTGCGTTTGCTCCATACATCGCCCCCTTTTATGCCTTCGGCATTGCGGTATACCCCATTGACGCCCTCGTTGTTCATCGCCGGAACATCGGTCGCAATTCCATTGGCATCCAAAAATTTCTCTGCTTTTGTGGCCGGCTCTTCAAAGGTTCGGTCGACTCGAAGGCCGATGATCCCTTCTTTATTTTCAGTAAAAGTAACAAGCTGCTTGGCCGTTAGCTTCGTTATCCTTTCTATCGTGCGGGTGCTGCCATCGCCTTCGAAAACGTATGTCGTTTCTTCGTTTAAAAGAACATTGTCTTTATAATCAACCCAGTCGGCATTAGTGACCAAGGTGCCTTTCCCCGGATTTTCACTTACGATCTTCCGGAACTTTATTGTCCCGTATTTTGGCTTGTCTGCCGCCTTAATCGCAAAAGAATTGTTCCAGAAATCAAGACCGTTAACATCTCCAAAGTTAAACCATAACCCAACGTGGTGTGGATGGTCTACGCGTTCAAAGGGTCGGGGGTTCAGAGGAAAGCCGCGCGTAATAAATTTCCCGGATGCACTCATAATCGGGTAAAGCGACTGCTTTTCCATATTATCCGGATAAATGTACGATGTGAAAAACTTACCCCCTACGTATACTTCTACTTTCTTGCCGCTTTCATCGTTCTTAAATTCAACTTTCTCCTTCTTCGACGATTGCGCCTGTACAAATGTAACAGCCACCAGCAACGCCAGGGCCGCATTCAAAATTGTCTTCATTAGTTAGGTTTTAATAGTTTAATTCGCATTGAATGTAAGAACAGATTTCGAATTTTTGAAAAAAAATTGAACTTAATTGTGTAATATTGACGTTAAGAAAAGAATTAACGGTCCCAATTCTGAACATTCCAATGACAGATCACCAGAAAATATCCCATACACTAGAGAAGCTATTGACTAGCAAAACATTCTCGAAACCGGGCGTGTACAAAGATTTGCTAAACTATCTGGTAAATTGTTCACTAAAAGGTGAAATACCAAAAGAACAACAAATAGCCTTTGACGTTTTCGGGAAGAAAGCTGATCAGGATAAAGAGTTAAATGTCCGGGTTTATATTCTGAACCTTCGGAATAAACTAAAAGAATACTACCAGAATGAAGGAAAAGATGATTTGGTCATTCTTCAAATACCAAAAGGAAAGTATCAGGTTGAATTCAAATTTCTTAAATATAAGTTGTTCAAAAGGTCGCTCGAAAAATATAGCCTGGTATTATTTATCTCCGGATTTTTGCTGATTGTTATCTCGCTCATTTTAATCTTGAACAATGATAAATTCCGCCGACCGAAACAAGCCATCTGGAAAGAATTCTTAAAATCCAACTATCCGATTCTGATTGTTTTGGGAGATCATTACTTCTTTACAGATTCAATTGCCACCGGGCATCTGGGCGTTTCGCGCGATACCCGAATTAATTCGAACGAAGATCTGGATGCTTACCTAAAAATTCATCCTGAACTAATCGGTAAAATCAGGAAAAGCAATAAGACTTACATCAATAACCAAGCTCCTTTGGGCTTGTTCCGTATGATGAAAATGTTTGGTGGTGGCGTAGCTGATGTTGAGATGAAATATTCGTCGCAACTAAGGTGGGAAGATACCCAAAACAAACACTTGATTTTTATCGGATCAATCAAAACGCTTCAATTTTTAAAACCGACAATCGAGCAGGTTGGCCTGAAATATGATCTGGAGCATTCTTCAATTAGCTACCAAACGGCCGACAGCACATTCCTTTTTGATAACAAGTACGAAAATTACCTGAACCACGAATATTCGAGCCTGATTCATTTCTGCACTAACGACGGACGAAAGGTATTATTTTTACTTTCGGATGCCGATATTGGCAACATTGCTGCCATGAAATATTTGACTGACGAGCACAACTCTGATTTTCAGGGAAAGGGGAACGGACAGAATTACAAAGCGGTATTTGAGGTAAAAGGACAAAACCTAACCGATTTTAAAGTTCAGTTGGTACGAATAGATCCAATTAAAGAAAACATCTCGGAAATCTGGCCATAAATCAAGCCAAAAACAAAAGGCAAAAGTAAACACGATAATCTACCTTTGCCTTTCTGCTTTATCCTTTTACTTTGATTCACAAAGGAACTTCTATAACCAGTATTTTCGATTTCTGATTTGTTTTCATGTCAATTCCTGATTCTATTTGCTCAATGCATAAACCATCACGTTGATTCAGGGTTTCCGCACCGATTTCAAGTTCTCCTGAAATCAGGAACACATAAACTGCGCTGTCGGCCTTTTTCAGCTGATAACTGATTTTGGTATCCGCATCAAAGTTTCCCAGTGAAAACCAGGCCTGCTGATGAATCCAAAGTGTATTATCGGCACCATCGGGCGACACTACCGTGCGCCATTTTCCGTTCATTTCTTCATCCTGAAATTTGGCCTGACCGTATCTTGGCTCTACATTCTTCTTATCCGGGAAAACCCAGATTTGCAACAAACTGACTTCATTAGCATGCGAATGGTTAAATTCTGAATGCTGAATGCCTGTTCCGGCCGACATCACCTGTACTTCGCCGAGTGTGATTACCGATCCGTTTCCCATGCTGTCCTTGTGTTCGAGCTCACCATCCAACACGATGGTAATGATCTCCATGTTGTCGTGCGGGTGAGTTCCGAAGCCCATTCCGGCCTGAACGGTATCGTCATTAAGCACACGCAGAGCGCCAAAATGCATCCGGTCGGGATTGTAATAACTGGCAAAACTAAAGGAGTGCCAGGTATTCAACCATCCGTGATCTGCATGTCCTCTGCATCCTGCCCTGTGTACTGTAAGTTTCATGATTTAAGATTTAAAAGTTCAGAGTGCCTAAAGTGCCACAACGGGTCAGCTTCAGGTACTCCAAATATTATGTAACTTAGACTAATTACTCACCAACAAACAAGCTGAAGTCGAGTGTAAATTCGTCGTAAATAACTTTGTCGCCCAAGTTGTCGAAGAATGATTTTGAACCGTATCTGATATTGTATTTACTGCGGTCAACAGTCAATGATCCTTTGTAAATGGTGCTTTTTCCATCTTTTGTAGCAGTTGCCGTAAAGCTTGTTGGAAGAGTAACACCTTTAATGGTCAGGTTTCCGGAGAAAGTATTACCATCTACTTTGGTAATAACAAGGTCGGCTGTAGGATAAGTTGCTACACCAAAGAAGTCGTCTGATTTCAGGTGACCAACAAGCTTTGCATTATACCCAGCATCGGTCAAATCCGTGTCAACAATCGAATTCATGTCAATCACTACTTTTCCACCAGTTACTTTACCATTGGCAACATCGAGGTTACCTTCTTTAACACTAATTGTTCCGGTGTGTTCTCCGGTCACTTTTTTACCTACCCATTTTACTGAACTTTTTGCAACATCAACTTTTTGAGATCCGGCAAATACGGCTGTTGTAAGCGTAAGGGCTAACACTAATAATCCTAATGATTTAATCGTTTTCATAATTCTTAATTTTAATTGATAATTGATTTTTTCTGTTTCAAGTAACTTACCCCAATAGAGGTTCACTTTATAACTGATTAATTTTTAATTGTTTTAATACAGTTACAAATATAGGACAAGGAAACAGGGTGGAAAATGGACTAAAAAAGGATTTAATGGTATTTTTTTCGGCTATTATCCCGAAACTCCTTCAAAGTAATGCCAGTGTACTTCTTAAAAAAGCGACTGAAGTATGCCGGATCGTCAAAACCTAGTTCATAGGCAATCTCTTTTCCTGACATTGGGCTTGAATAAAGCAGTTTCTTGGTTTCGTCGATTACACGGTTGCGGATGAGTTCTCCGGCAGTAATTCCGGTGGTTCGTTTGGCAAGTTCATTCAGGCACGACGGGTTCATATTCAGCATTTCGGCGTATGGCGACACATTCTTTTCCTTGGTGAAATTCTCTTCGATCAGCTGCTTGAACTTAATAATGGTGACATCGGGTGTTGTGTCGGGTGTCTCTTTGGGTACCTGATTCTGCTGGTCGAAAATTCGCCGCGATTCGAGTAAGAACAAATGCAGCAGGTTCAAAACTATATCCTGACTGTAATCATCGTAGTTTTGAAGTTCATCAAAAATCAGCCCAGTGATGTTATTTAGTTTTTCACGTTTCTCCGGAACGACTGTTATCAGGCTCTTAAAATCAGAATTATTGAAAAGGCGGTATTCCTTTAGCGGAACATGATTTTTGCGGTTATACTGGATGAAATCCTCATTAAACAGAATATACGTGCCACCAACCGACTTGTCGATGTACATCCGGTGTTTCAGGCCCGGGGGAACAAACAGGATGGTATCGGCTTTCAGGCTGTATTCAACAAATTCGGTGGCATGAATGGCTTCCCCCGATTCGACCCAGAAAATGGAATAAAAATCGTGCAGGTGAGGCATGAGGTTATGCTCGATTTCCTCATCGTTAAAGTCGCAGATCTTACGGATGGTAAAGATCTTTTCGTTTCCTTCATCAAATAAGCGGGAGTTCTTCATAATTCAATTATTCAACCACGCGGATTTCCAGCGATAAATCCATGGCCAGACGATAGGCGGCTGAGACTCCACAATATTTTTCTTCTGAAAGTTTAACTGCTTTTTCGAGTTTATCCATTGGCAAATTTTTACCCTTAAACTGATATATGACTTTCATTTTATTGTACCGGATTGGATGCTCTTCGGTTAAATCGCCCTCAACAATTACATTGAATGCTTCCGGCTCAACCTGCATTTTTTTCAGGATCATAATTACATCAATTCCTGTACATCCGGCCAATGCAGTTAGCATCAGCTTTTTAGGACGTGGTCCCAAGTCATCGCCCCCACCCTCTTTTGATGCATCAATAACCACGCGATGGCCGTCCATATCACATTCAAAAGCTAAATTTTGTTTCCACGCTAAGTCAAGTACATGTTTCATTTATGAATAATTTATTTTTTATGATCAACCAAAATAGACATGATTTAAAAATTATTTTTACTTTAGTCGATGATTGCTAAATCATGTTTATTTTATATCAAATTCCTCCAATATTGCAAATCGAATAATAGTTCTAAATTTACGTTCTTAATTTAAGACATTCGAAAAACACGGGTTTTATTTTAATTTCAACCCAAATCTTTTCAAAGTCCTGATTGTTGTTTATTCTATTAACAAAACAAAACAACTCGATGAGAAGTTCAATTAAAAGGCCAACAGATGACGAATGCGATCTAACTGGATTTCAATTATTCAAGAAATTGACCGAACAGGAAATGGCTCAATTGAATTACGACAAGACCTGTTCGTTGTATAAAAAAGGGAGTATCATTTACAGAGAAGGAAGCCGGTTGACAGGTTTCTATTGCGTTACACGCGGTATTCTAAAAATATTCAAAACCGGTATCGACGGTAAGGAACAGATTATCCGCTTCGCTAAAAAGGGGGATATTATAGCATATCGTTCACTTCTAAGTCAGGAATTGGCCTGTACTACCGCAAAAGTTATTGAAGAAACGGTATTGAGCCACGTTCCGTATCAAACGCTTTTATACCTGATCCAGAACAACTGGCAGTTTTCGCATCACATGCTGCAAATCGTATGCAAAGAATTGCGGGAAGCCAACGATTATATTACTGATATTGCCCAAAAAACAGTGCGTGAACGGCTTGCTGAAGTTCTGTTATTACTGAAAGACGATTTTGAACTGGATAATGCCAAAACTTTGCAAATTTCGCTCACCCGCGAAGAACTGGCCAATATGGTTGGTACCGCTACCGAAAGTGTAATCAGGTTGTTATCTGAATTCAAGCAAGATCAGCTTATTGATTTACAAGGACGAAAGATTAAATTTATAAATGTTCCGGGTTTAACAAAAGTAGCAAATCTCTTGTAAGCATCTTGATTTACTATTTAAAAGCAGGTCGCTTCAATGAATGAAACGACCTGTTTTTATTTCAAATGGCAGATTTTCTTTTCTCATGTCCATCAACACCCTATTTACCATCGTAAGTAAATGATTTATTGATATTTTACTCCTAACTTATCAGTATCTTGTCTGGAGTGAAAAATATTTGTATTTTAGAAACATTAAATGGTAAATCATATGCAAAAAATCCTCGCGATCGACGATACCAGTGACAACCTGATTAGCATGAAAGCCATTATTAACCATGCTTTCCCTGGATTTGTCGTGTTTACTGCAAAAAATGGTTTAGAAGGAATTGAGCTCGCCCTTATCCAAAATCCAGATGTGATATTACTAGACATTATTATGCCGGGAATGGATGGCTTTGAAGTTTGCCAATGCCTGAAAAAAGATGAACGGGTTCGCGATATCCCTATAGTTTTTTTAACTGCATTAAAAGGCAATAAAGAACACCGAATAAAAGCCTTGGAAGCAGGCGCCGAAGGTTTTCTATCCAAACCAATTGACGAAACCGAGCTTACTGCGCAGATAAAAGCCATGATAAAAATAAAAGCTGCCAACGAACAAGTAAGTAATGAAGAAAAGCGGATGAAAAGGCTGGTTGCAGAACAGACCGAAGCCCTGGAAAAAGAATTGACTGAAAGGAAGCGGGCAGAACAGGAACTATTTGAGACCAAAGAAAACTTCAGACAGATCGTTGAACGAGCCAACGATATATTTTATCGGCAGAACATACAAACAGGTAAATTTGAATATGTCAGCCCTAAAATTTATGATGTTCTGGGTTTCACCGTTGAGAAATTTTTAGATTTGAATTTAGAGGATCAGAACAAGGGAATTCATCCGGATGACCGCCCCAACTTAGTCAACTTCGTCATTGATCTGATCAAAGCCGACGATCACAATCAAAAATTTATCGAGCGGGAATTTCGACTTCGCAATAAACAGGGAGAATATCTTTGGATGCATGGAAACTACACACTACTGCGCGATTACAATAATATTCCGCAACAGATTATTGGTAGCCTTACAGATATTACCGTGCGCAAACTAGCAGAAGATGCATTACGTTATAATAATGAAAGGCTCGAACTTGCGATGAAATCGGCAAACATGTCATGGTGGGAAATCGATATGACAAGCGGAAATGTTGTTTTCGAGAAAAGGAAAACAGAAATGCTAGGTTATCTCCCAGAAAAATTTAAGCATTACAAAAACTTTATGGATTTAGTGCATCCTAATGATTACGAACGCACAATGGATGCAATGAGATCACATCTGAACGGATCAGTCGATAAATATGAAATTGAATATCGGATTAAAAATGCATCAGGAGTATATAACTGGTTTTATGATATTGGCTCTGTTATTAAAAGAGATGCCCAGGGGAAGCCATTAACGGTTGCCGGGCTGGTTTTAAACATTACAGAACGCAAGCAGGCTGAAGAAGCATTTCGCGAATCGCAATCACTTTATTATTCTTTCATTGAACAATTGCCAAACGCAGTTTTCAGAAAAGACAGAGAAGGGCGCTATATTTTGGTGAATTCGCAATTCTGTAAGCTCAAAGGTCAGAAGAAGGAAGATCTTATCGGCGCTAAGCCAATGGAAGTTACTTCGGATGAAATATCCCTGTACGAAATCCAGGGAGAAGCTTCAAAATATGCAAGTTTAGGTGAAGATATTCACGAACTAATATTGCAAACCGGGAAATGCTATGAGCAAGAAGAGAAATATACTTCGGCAAGCGAAGACTCTATTTATATGCACTCCATGCGAATGCCAGTAATTGATTCTAGCGGGGCCATTATCGGCACGCAAGGAATTATGTTTGATATTACCAAAATCAAAAAAGTAGAGGCTGAACTTCACGAGAAAGAAGTGCAATACCGAAACCTTGCAAATTCGGGGTTGGCATTAATATGGACAGCAGAAACAAATAAATTATGTAATTATTTTAACGAACCCTGGTTAAAATTCACTGGGCGAACCCTTGAACAGGAGCTTGGTAATGGTTGGGCAGAAGGTGTACATCCCGACGACTTCGATAAGTGCATCAACACCTACATAACTGCTTTTGAAAAGCATGAAGCATTTGAAATGGAATACCGCCTGCACCATGTAAGCGGGGAATACCGCTGGTTGCAGGATATGGGCACCCCCAACTACAACAGCGAAGGTGAATTCATTGGATATATTGGCCATTGTTTTGATATAACCGATCGAAAAAAACTGGAGATAGAACTAGTTACCGCCAAAGAAAAAGCCGAAAAGAGCGAGCAAGAGATTATCTTAAAAAATAATGAATTAATCGACAAAAATAAGTTTATTCAAACCGTTCTTGACAACCTGCCCATTGGAATATCGCTAAACAAAATTGATGAGGGTGAAGCAACTTATATGAATAAAAAGTTTCAGGAAATCTACGGCTGGAGCTCTGAAGAAATCACCTCAATAAGTACATTTTTTGAACATGTATATCCCGATGTCGAATATCGAAATACCTTAATCGAGCGAACAATGACTGATATTCAATCAGGAGATCCCACGAGAATGCATTGGGAAAATATTTTTGTCACCCGGAAAGATGGCTCCACGCGAGTGGTCAATTCCGTTAATATTCCCCTGACAGAACAAAATACAATGGTATCGACAGTCACCGACATCACCGATTTACACAAATCGCAAAATGATTTATTAATTGCCAAAGAAAAGGCTGAAGAGAGCGACCAGCTCAAATCTGCCTTTCTGGCCAACATGAGCCATGAAATCCGCACACCATTAAATAGTATTATTGGTTTTTCTGAATTAATGACCGATCCGGGTTTTGATGGCACCCAGCAATATGAATTTGCCAGAATAATTAATACGAGTGGAAACAATTTGCTTGCAATTATCAGCGACATTATGGATATCTCCAAAATTGAAGCAGGGCAGCTTATTCTGGATGAAAGTATTTTTTCAGTTCAACAACTAGTACGTGGTATCCAACGAGAATATTCATTCAAGGCAGCTGAAAAGGGAATAGAATTAAGGATCGACTCACTAAACCCAGACGAAGAAATCTTTATAAATAGCGATCAGAATAAATTAAAACAAGTATTGATCAACTTTGTATCTAATGCTATAAAATTTACTGACAGAGATTTCATTGAAATCGGGATTAGAGATAAGGGCGATTCTGTTTATCTGCAAGTAAAAGACTGCGGGATAGGTATTCCCAAGGAATATCACGATAAGATATTCGAACGATTTAGACAGATTGAATCATCGAACTCAAGAAAGTATGGAGGCAATGGATTAGGATTAGCAATCTCAAAAAGCTTGGTTGAAGTACTAGGAGGAGAAATCGGAATAGAATCAATCCTGGGAGAAGGCTCAACTTTTTATTTCACAATACCCAAAGGACTGAAGAACTGATTTTATACAACGAATTTATCGAACAACATAGCGGTAAAATTTGGATCGAAGGTAAATCCGGAAAAGGGCGCAAGTTTTATTTTTCGATCCCAAAGCAATATGGGTGAATTGATTAGTATCCCTAAAAGTATTGATTATGAGAAAATTTATTATTATATTTCTAATCCTTAAGAACTGTGACATTATAAATCATAAGCTAAAATCCTTTTGTTGAATTAAAATCAAAGCTATCATCCATACAAAACTCACATTATTTGAGGATATAAATTATTCAAAACAAGGCATTTCTAGGTATTGTACTGCGTAAAAAATTGATATTCAAGGATATTAAATTGTAAGCAATCAAAAAACGATACAATGACGAATGACAAACCCTCCGTTGAAGAATTAATGATTCAGATTACAGAACTTAAAAAGCAGAATAAACAATTACAATTAAATCGAGACTGGCCCCCTTTAATAGTAGAAAACTCACATCGCCTATTATTTGAAAATTCATTTGATAGCTTTACTCTTTGTCAGACGATTTTAAAACACGACCTCCAAGCAGATTTTATTTACCTGAAAGTTAATCCTGCATTCGAACACATAACAGATCTACTCAAAGTGATTGACCCCGGAACTACAGGGTTGCTCTCTCATATTCAAGAAGAGTACAGATTGAATAAAAGAGTACAAATATGAATAAGAGCAAACATATTCAGCATCTGAAAAAAGTTAGTACACGTTGGATGGTTTCAACTGCGTTACTTCTGATAACTCTGGGGGTATTGGGAAGTTGGTGGGTGTCCCAAAATGTTGATCGCGAGATGCGAAAAGAATTGCTTAATCAAACTTTGCTAGTAGAGCAGGCCATTGATTCACATAAGGTCAAATCATTTACCGGGACAAAAGCCGATCTTGAATCTTTAGACTATAAGCAGTTGAATGACCAGCTTTCAACTATCCTCAAAACTAAAAATCATTGCCGATATATCTATCTTTTAGGTCGCAAACCCAATGGGTCGGTCTTTTTCTATCTTGATACAGATGATTTAGATAAGGCTCAACCCGGCGAAATTTACAATGAGGCATCTAAAGAACTTAGAGCCATGTTTGATAATGGAATTCCCCTTGTCGAAGGTCCGTTATCTGATGCTTGGGGAACATGGATATCAGCCATTGTTCCGATCCACGATAATGAAACAGGAAAGTTAATTGCAGTTTTGGGTATGGACATTGATGCTCAGAGATGGAAATGGGATGTTGCATCTCGGGCTGCGTGGCCCTCCGGATTAATGATAGCCATTCTACTACTGATAGCATCCGGAATACTTATGGCTCGTTCACGCACCGAAGAGTCAATCCGGATTAGTGAAGCTCGGCTAAAAAGAGCAGAATTTGCTTCAAAATCAGGAAATTGGGAACTTCATCTTAAATCTCAAATAATTAATGCTTCTGAAGGTGCCAAAAGAATTTATGGAGTTAATAAAACACAACTCGAATATTCGGTTGTAAAAGAAATCCCATTACCTGAATACCGTCTACTTTTAGACAATACTCTAAAAGAATTGATAGAAGAAGATCATCCTTATGATATTGAGTTCAAAATTAAAGCGGTAGATACTGGTGAAATAAAACACATACATTCTGTCGCTTTTTACGATAAAGAAAAAAGAGTTTTGTTTGGTATTATTCAAGACATTACCGATCGTAAGCAAATCGAGGAAGCACTGAGCCAGAGCGAACAACGTTATCGTCTCCATTTTGAAAACAGTCTTGACGCCTTTTTATTAACAGCTCCCGATGGCAGCATACAAAGTGTAAATCCTGCAACCAGTGAAATGTTTGGACGAACAGCTGAGGAAATTTGTGAGGTTGGTAGGAACGGAATTATAGACCTATCCGATCCTCGGTTGCCTGCCGCTTTGGAAGAACGTGCGCGCACAGGCAAATTTTTTGGAGAACTGACAGGTCTACGTAAAGATGGGAGTAAGTTTCCCATCGAAATAGCCTCAACAATGTTTACTGACCATGACGGCAATTTGAGATCCAGTATGATTGTTCAGGACATCTCCGAACGCAAACGTGCCGAAGCCGCTTTGCATGAAAGTGAAGAAATCTTTAACCAGTTCCTGGAAAACAGTCCCATCTATATTTTCTTTAAAGATGAAAATATTCGTTCATTACGCTTAAGCCGCAATTTTGAAAAAATGCTTGGTAGATCCATGAAAGAGATGCTCGGTAAATCAATGGACGAACTTTTTCCTTCTGATTTTGCCAAAAGTATGATAGAAACCGATCGTCAGATCATGAAAAATGGAGAAGGGATCAATTATGAAGAAGAGTTCAACGGGAAATATTATTCAACCACCAAATTCCCAATTCAAATTGAAGGGAAACCTACTTTTCTAGCCGGCTTTACTATCGATATTACCGAACAAAAGCTGGCAGAAAAAGCTTTGAAGAAACAGGAAGCCAATTTACGCGCACTTAACGCTACCAAAGACAAGTTCTTTTCTATTATTGCTCACGACCTAAAAAGTCCGTTCAATAGCATCATTGGCTTTAGTAGCTTGTTATTAAGACAAATACAGGAAAAAGACTATGTCGGCATTGAGAAATATGCTGACATAATTCAAAACGCCTCGCTACAGGCAATGGATTTGTTGATGAACCTCTTGGAATGGTCCCGGTCGCAAACAGGGAGAATCGTATATACTCCTGAAAGTATTGATCTAACAACTTTGATCAACCAATCAATAGGTCTATTCTACAGTTC
>CAXXPT010000007.1:0-107895 GCA_963676375.2 Prolixibacteraceae bacterium | reverse complement strand
CTTGGTGGATTGGGTAGCGGTTTCTGTGCAAACGATGAAGAATTGGAAGCGCTGGCCTCAAAAGCATTCACATATTCTCCTCAGATTTTGGTTGAAGAATCGATCAAAGGCTGGAAAGAAGTGGAGTACGAAGTAGTACGCGACCGCTTCAACAACTGTATCACGGTTTGTAACATGGAGAACTTCGACCCGCTGGGTATTCATACCGGCGAAAGTATTGTAGTTGCTCCATCGCAAACGCTTTCAAATTCAGAATATCACAAACTGCGTGCATTGGCCATCAAGATTATACGTCACATCGGAATTGTTGGCGAATGTAACGTGCAATATGCGCTCGATCCGCATTCCGAAGATTACCGCGTAATTGAGGTAAATGCCCGCCTGTCGCGCTCTTCAGCGCTTGCATCGAAAGCAACCGGATATCCTCTGGCTTTTGTGGCTGCCAAACTGGGCCTGGGCTACGGACTGCATCAACTGAATAACCAGGTAACCAAAGTAACCACAGCTGCCTTTGAACCTGCACTCGACTATATCGTTTGTAAAATTCCGCGCTGGGACTTGAATAAATTTTCCGGAGTATCGAAAAACCTGGGAAGTTCCATGAAATCGGTAGGCGAAATCATGTCAATTGGCCGTTCATTCGAAGAAGCCATCCAAAAGGGAATCCGGATGGTTGGAATCGGAATGCACGGGTTTGTTGCCAACAAAGAAGAAATTACCATTGAGCAGATTGACGAGGAACTGGTACATCCGACCGACCGCCGAATTTTTGCCATTGCTGAAGCCTTCAACAAAGGGTATTCGGTTGACGATATTTACGAAAAAACGAAAATCGACCGTTGGTTCCTTCAAAAACTGCACAATATCCACTCTACGAAAAATAAGCTTGAACAAGTTAATTCGCTTCCTGCATTGGACGATTCGTTGTTGCTTCAGGCTAAAAGGAAGGATATTCTGACTTCCAGATTGCCCGTCTGGTGCTGAAATCGTCAAATAAAGACATCAATATCGACCTGCTGAAAGTACGCGATTGGCGTAAGAGCAAAAACATTTTGCCTTCGGTAAAACAGATTGATACGCTTGCTGGCGAATATCCGGCACAAACCAATTACTTATACCTGACTTACAACGGAAATGAACACGATGTGGAGTTTCAGCACGACGACAAATCGGTGATCGTACTTGGTTCGGGAGCTTACCGCATTGGTAGTTCGGTGGAGTTCGACTGGTGTAGTGTGAATGCAATTACCACCATTCACAAGGAAGGTTACCGTTCGATCATGATTAACTACAATCCGGAAACCGTTAGTACTGATTACGATACCTGCGACCGCCTGTATTTTGATGAGCTGACTTTTGAACGCGTGATGGACATTGTTGATCTGGAAGCGCCGAAAGGCTTGGTCCTTTCGATGGGAGGTCAGATTCCAAACAACCTGGCCATGAAATTGCATCGCCAGAATGTGCCGATTTTAGGAACATCTCCATTAAATATTGATCGTGCTGAAGACCGCAAAAAGTTTAGTTCTTTATGCGATAATCTGGGTATTGATCAACCGCGTTGGTCTGAATTGACCAGCATCGAAGACATCTACACATTTGTTGATGAAGTTGGGTTCCCGGTTTTGATCCGCCCTTCGTATGTGCTTTCAGGAGCGGCAATGAATGTGGTTTCGAACAAAGACCAGTTGCAGCATTTCCTTACTCTGGCAGCCAATGTGTCGAAAGAGCATCCGGTGGTAGTTTCAGAATTTATTGAGCAGGCTAAGGAAATTGAAATAGATGCAGTGGCTAAAAATGGTGAAGTTGTGGCATATGCCATTTCTGAACATGTTGAGTTTGCCGGAGTTCACTCGGGCGATGCAACCATCGTTTTCCCTCCGCAGAAATTGTATGTCGAAACCATCCGACGCATTAAAAAGATAGCCCGTAAAATAGCTAAAGAACTCGATATTACCGGCCCTTTCAATATGCAGTTGCTGGCCAAAGACAATGACATTAAAGTAATCGAATGTAACCTTCGGGCTTCGCGCAGTTTCCCATTTGTGTCGAAGGTAATGAAATACAACCTGATTGAAATTGCCACTCAGGTGATGTTGGATGCTCCTTTCCTGTCTCCGGACAAATCGTTGTTCGAACTGGATTATGTGGGTGTAAAAGCCGCTCAGTTCTCGTTTGCACGTTTGTTGAATGCCGACCCGGTTTTGGGTGTTGATATGTCGTCAACTGGCGAAGTGGCTGTATTGGCGAAAATTTCTACGAAGCCATCCTGAAATCGATGCTTTCGGTTGGGTATTCTATTCCGAAGAAAAACATCCTGATTCGTCAGGAGAAACCCGCTCGAAAATAGAATTGCTGAGCAGCGCAAGAATGCTTTCGGAACGCGGGTTTAGCCTGTATGCTACAGGCGGAACACAACAATTCCTGGCTGATAATGGTGTAGCATCAACCCGTTTGTACTGGCCCGACGAGACCGACAAGCACCCGAACACGCTGGAATACATCAAGGAAAAGAAGATCGATTTGGTGATCAATATTCCGAAAGATCATACCACTCGTGAAATTACGAATGGATACACCATTCGCCGCAGCGCGATTGATTACAGCATTCCACTCATCACCAATGCCCGTGTTGCCAGTGCGTTTATCTACGCCTTCTGCAAATACGGCATTGAAGATATGTCGATTAAAAGCTGGGACGAATACAAAGATTAATTTGGCACCCGAATTCATGTAGATACGCTGCATGCAACGTCTCTACCAAACAAAATACAAAGGTCATCCTGAATTTTTAGGATGACCTTTTTGCATTTAGCTATTTCCACTGATTGATTCAAATTTCTATATTTCAGCACCTTGTAAACTTTTTAGTTTTGTCGTTGTTATCTGATTTACTAAAAAGTCAGATCAACCTACCTAGCAAAGAACGTTAGTTCTTTTGTCGGATGGGTTATAATATCGAAGTCTGACAATTGAATTACCACTGCAACTCAATTGGATCTTCTGAACTGGTACTCAAACCAGATTAAATCGAATTCCCAATTGATCGATTGCCGTCTGATAAACGGTAAACTCTCCGAAAGTCTTCACTAATTCTGCACAATTATTCCATTTCGTAAACACAGAAGTATTTCAACTAATTAAATCTGAAGGAGAAAATCGAATGAAAACAAAAGAACTTTTGCTGTACTAATTTTGATTATGGGTTTTCTGTTTGTTTCAAAGGCACAGCCTATGGTTGATAAAGGCAAGGCTGAAACTGAAGCATTGGCCCAAAAACTGGTCAACCAATGCGCCAATATTCATGAAGGTGAATTCGTTATGGTATCGGGAGGAGTGCGTGATCTTGAATTGTTGGAAGATATTGTGGTTAATGTCGGTAAAAAAGGCGCTTTCCCGATTTTGACCATTGGGAGCGACCGGATGAATCGACGGTGGGTCACTGAAGTGCCGGTTAAATATGATTCTCGTGTTCCTGAAGGTGATTTGAAGCTATTTGGTTTTATAACTGCGATGATCAGTGTGGATTATAGCGAAGCCATAGGCTTGTTTGCAGATATTCCCGCCGAACGGTTGGTCGCCCGGGGTAAAGCCTATGAACCAGTTAATGAATTGATTGCTGAGCGAAATGTTAAAGGTGTGAGTCTGGGAAATGGCCTTTACCCAAGCGAAGCCAATGCCAAACAATATGGCCTGACAGAAAAAGAACTTTCGGATCTGTTCTGGAAAGGTGTGAATGTTGATTACGCAAAATTGGAAGCCTCAGGCAAATCTATTCAGGCTAAATTTGCGGGTGGAAAAGAAGTTCAGTTGACCAATCCAAATGGAACTGACTTGAAAATGAGAATTGAAAAGCGCCCGATGCTTGTTAGCGACGGTGTTCTTTCGACCGAGGACCTGAAAAAGGGATTTGCCGCATCGCAAGTTTATCTGCCTGCAGGCGAAGCTTTCCTGGCGCCGGTGGCAGGTACCGCCGAAGGAAAAGTTATTGTTGACCGCCAGTTCTATCAAGGTAAAGAAATTACTGGCCTGACTTTAATATTTAAAGCCGGAAAACTCACTTCAATGACAGCCAAATCGGGATTGGAGCCCTTAAAGAAGTTGTATGATGCTGCCGGAGCTGGCAAGGAAGAATTTGCTTTTATTGATTTAGGGATTAACCCGAATGTAACGGTAAAACCGGGCAGTAAACTGGTAGCCTGGATGCCGGCTGGTATGGTTACCATTGGGATAGGTAATAATGTATGGGCTGGTGGCGAAAATAAAATCCCTTATTCTTTGTCATGTTTCATCCCCGGAAGCACTTTGAAGGTTGACGGAAAGGCTCTGGTTGAAAATGGTGTTCTGGAAAATTAATTCAAATTTGTAGAGACGTTGCATGTAGAGATGTTGCATGCAACGTCTCTACAAATTTCCTTGGTTTTATCGATTAAATCCCATGATCTGTCGGATATAAGCGGCATTTGTCTTTGAGGTAAGAAGCTCCAGTAACAACAAGGCAACATCAACCGCCGTTGACGGATTCCATGAGGTTATGATCTGGTCGTTCATCACTATCGGTTCATTAACGACATGAACGCCAAATCCTTTCAATGTTTCCTGCCTGACAGCATTTTGGTTATAAGTGGTGCCCTTTTTATTCTTTAAAATACCACTCATTCCCAGTGGTAAAGCGGCCACACATATGGAAGCTATAATCTTGTTCTTTGCTTTAAATCCCCTGATTAAATCGAGAAAACGTTCGTCGTAGGCATCCTTGTAAAAGTTATATTCTTCAAATCCACCGGGAATAGCCAATGCATCGAATGAATCAATATCGATCTCGCTGATTAAATAATCGACGATAAACCGTTGACTAAAAGAACTCTTAACTTCCTGCTTTAGTGCGCAAGTAAACAATTCGGTAGAGCCATCTCCGTCTACCAGGTTCCAGCCTATTACGTCAATGAATACGCTTGCTTCAAACGTTTCAAATCCATCGGCTAACAGTAATAATACTCGCTTCATGTTTTCGAATTTAATAGTTTCGGTGTCAATATAGCAACCAAAATCCGGTTTAATGGTTGTTTGGCATTTCGTACCTGCAGTTAAATCTTTTTCTTAATACCATTCTCCATTCCAATCTTGATATTCGTCTATCTAAATTAGGGTATTGGTTCTGTATTCAATCGTTGTTGATTTTAATAAATTCACTTAGGATTGGCTCAGCTTGCTCCAGATCATCCTCCTGAATGAATAACTCAACAGCAGATGTGGTTCCTATTGCAAATCCGGCAGAAATTCCTGATTTAAAGTCGTTATAAATTATGCTGGATATTCCAGATTCTTCTAATTCGCCTTTAAGCAGATTCACGGTCAATTCCGTCCCGGTATATACTTTGATTAACTTGTTTCTTGCCTTCATTTTGTTGGATTATGCGTTTGTGTAAGTTTTATTTTTCCGGACAAGCAAGCTTGATGAAATTGTCAAATTCTTTGCTATAAGCTATGCTTGGTATAGGTTTATATATTTCGCTTTTGGCTTTTTCGTCAGTTGCTTTGACCAACGTAACAATGAGTGGAAATTCCGGAAAATTTGGATTTTTCTGGAAGATTTCATCTGGAATTTTAGTTGACACACGAATGGTTTTATCGATATGTCCCGGATACTTAAATTTAAGAGTGTATTCGTTGAAAAAGTCGAGATCAAGAGCATATCTTCCTTCAATTGGGATTTCAACCGTCGATTTTTCTTTTCCATTTTTTGTAATCTCAATTGTTCCAGTATCTGTTCCTTTTACTTCAGGAGCAATTTTCCCAACAATTGTAAGCTGTTTTTTTGTTTGTGCCTGTGCAATCAGATTGCCTGAGAACATGAGAATAGTAAAAACAATAAATACCGCACAACAGTTTACTTTATTCATAATCGACATTTTTTTTTGTTAAAAAAAACAGCAAATCCCGGTTAGTCAATGGGTTCCAAGTTGCAGCTAGGATTATACCTGAAATCGAACATTATTTCTGATAAATATAAAGAAATCAAGTTGGATATCATAAAAAGGACGACATTATTTCGTGAGTCGGCTCATCGTTTCCTCGAATGTGACTAAGTTGCATTTTTGGAGAAATGTCGATTAAACAAACAAAGCCCGAAGTAAATTCGGGCTTTGTTTTCTTTTTCCTTATTTCCAGTTATTCAAACTGTCGTTTGATAAACCATCTGTCCCATAGGTTAAAGCTGCAATTTAGTTTTACAAAATCTTCTTTAACAAGGTGTGCGGCAGTTGTTCCGCGTGTGCCTAATTCAACCGAGAAGTTTGCAAAGCTTTTGTCTTTCCGGATCGGTATCCCGACACCGAAACTAATTGCCTGCTCATGAATCTGGTTGTTGTACAACTTCAGGTATCCGGTTTCATAACGGTATCCCAACCGATATTTGGCCGATTGGCGAAAAGTTCGTTTATCCTCTTTGGGTGAAAACTCCAGTCCTCCCCTAAAGCTGTTGTTGGTCGTCAGTTTGTCGGAATTAAAATCTATGGTGGCATCCTTCCAGTTACATTGTTTTAAATCGATGGTGGCCACCCACTTCGATCCGTATAAATAGCTGATACCAAAGCCAATATCTAACGGTAATTTCATCGAATTCGAGGTCTTTACGTCGCTCGAAATCACCTCAGAAGTGCTGCTGTAAGTTTTTGTAATGGCTGTTGATGTCGAAGAGTTTAATCTACTGCTGATTCCGGCAATACCACCCAAAACGAAACTCGATTTTGCATTAACCGGAATGCTGATCTGTGTTCCTAAATTAAAATACCCACCTGAATAATGAATGTTGTCTTCCTGTGCGAGTGAATAGGTTGTTGATGCGACAGTAATGTCCTGGTTTAGCGTTTGGGTCACATTTCCCCAGAGGTATCCGGCTTTTGCGCCAAGCGATATGTTTTTTGAGAGTTTCCAAGCCAACAGTCCGGCAGCTTCACTTAATCCACCGGTTCCTTCATAAATTGCCGGATAATTTATCGATGTTCCGTCGATCGTTTTTGCTGTGAAAATATTGTATCCAACACTGCTTTTTGGGTTTAAAGTAAGTCCGCCAAATAGTTTTTTTGAGATCGGAAAACCCATTTGAAGCCAGCTTATATTGCCATCGGTAACATTCACACTTTTTGTTGAGTTTTCTAACCTGGTATATTTGAAATAGATACCCATATCGTATAGAAAACTTTGCGGTTCAATAGTAGTCAGCGATGCAGGATTTGCGGTGTTCAGGAATAGGCTCGAACGTAATGCAATACCCGTTTGTCCCATGGCTGCATTTCTTCCACCCGACGCCATTTCGAGTTCGCCAATTCCAAATCCGGAATATGGCGAACTGGTGCTGTTTTGAGCCCAAAGGCCAAATCCGGAAATCATCAGAAGTAGTACAAAAAATATATGCTTCATTTCAAGTGTTTTAATTGTGGTAGTAATAAACATTTAGGTTGGGCTTGTATTTTCCTGAATTTGCGGCGCCCAGAATAACATGTTCTGCAGTTTTCTTTGTTGTTGTCGATCCGTATCCAATCATCAGCGAAAGGTTTGTTTCAAGTTCTTCTTTCAGTTCAGTCTCGATAAAACCGCCAAGATCAACTTCGTAATAAACCGTCTCTTCTACTTCCTTCACGATTCTAAGTTTGGCATAGGAGTAATCGGTTGTGCTGCCTGGTATCGTGATTTGACCAATCAGCTGGTTTCTGCGGTCGGCGCTATAGACATAAAGCGAATCGGGTAGGTCGCTTGTGCTGCTGTAAGTTCCTTTGACAGGATAAAGCTTTAAAATTGCTCCAACCAAAGCGGAATTTTGACCTATTTTCAACAGATTATCGACATACGGAATTTTTAATTTGGTGAAGATTTGTACTCCTGATTGTGCCAGTGAGTAGTTGTTGGTTAGTTTCGATACCCGTTCGTTATCGGTTTCCGAAATGCCATCCAGCAGACTGTTTGACGCGTCTCCCGAAATTTGGTTGAAATAAATTCCGTCGGTTATGAATGAAAATTTATAGTATAAATCATGAATATCATCTGGGTTTGGACTCAAGTGATAATATAACCTGATTTCAGGCTTGGTCTCCACATCTGAGGTTGAAGTGCTTGTTTCGTCGGTTGTTCCCGAATCAGAAGTACGAAACCCGATAATTGCTCCTTTTACATTGGATTGAGATTTGATGGCCAGACCATTAAAGAATTTCATGAATAAATCAGAAGAGGTGATGGTGTCTTTCTTGTCTTTAATCATTTGCGACAGCCGGAGTCCGAATTTGTCGGAGAGCCTTATGCTGACTTCGTTATGAGAATTAGGTTGAGGTTTCAGGCTTACAGAACCCATGGGAACCGGATTGCATTTAAAATTGCTGGTTGTGTACAAATAATTGTCGGTCAGTTCCATTTCCTCCTGAAGCTGGTACACGCTTAATGTTTGTGTAACCGTAGTGTCGCCCGAATAGTAGGTGTCGTAATTGAGGACCAGGCTGATTGAGTCGAAGACGAAGTCGGTGTTGTCAATCGCGTCGTCGAACTTCATTGTCATGAATGTATTGGAGCTTTTATAGCCCGAGAAATTGTTGTAATTGCTGCCAAGCAGAAACCGGCCTGCCGAATTTGAGATGATTGAATCGTATTTGATCGTCGAACTTTGAATAGTCAAGGTGTCAATCATTACAACTCCGGTTTGATTTTTAATAAAGTTATCGCCCACAACAAAATCTTCGACCGAAGAAATGGAGCACGATACCGTCAAAAGCATCAGCAGTAAACTTAGAATCTGAAATGTTTTCATTCTGTTTCATGTTTTAATTAATAACTGGAAGAATGGTGGCTGACCGTTCTGATGCTGATTGCCCAGAACTTTCCCATGGAACGACATTCATTCCAACTCATGGCTTTCTAATTTTCAGCGAATGTAACCGGGAAACTTAATTTCAGGAATTAAAATATACCGACACCCCAAACCACTCGATATAAACTTGTTCGGAATTTTATCGGAGTTCTGTAATGTGTTGGTAATTAGTTGTTAATGTGTGCATTCATAGGGGCGAGCTTGTTCGGATTACTCGACGAATCGGCTACGTCGATGAAAAAGGCCTATCCGTCGATTAATAGGCTTCGTCTGAATGATTTTTCTTTTAATCCACTTTCGGGGCATTTAGTTTTGAGCTTGAAATTTGTAAAACAGATATGCTATGAAAACGTTTTGGACAATTGTATTAGGGTTGTTCCTACTGGTTGGTTGCGACAGCAGTGATGATGATCCGCTTGGAAACTGGATCAGGAAATCGGACTTTGAAGGACTACCCCGGGGCTCTGCCGTTAGTTTTGTTATTGGTGGAAAGGCTTATGCGGGTTTGGGATACAACGACGATGATGATGCCGGAGATGGCTACCTGAAAGACTTTTGGGTGTATAGTCCGCTGTCTGACCGGTGGGATCGAATTGCTGACTTTCCGGGCAATGGCCGTGTTGCTTCAGTTGCCTTTTCGATCAACGGGAAAGGTTATGTTGGAACAGGTTACGATGGAGATAATAAACTGAAAGACTTTTGGGAATACGATCCAACGACCAATAAATGGACTCAGAAAGACGATTTTTTGGGCGGCGCCCGCTACAAGGCTGTGGGTTTTTCGCTTAAAAATTATGGCTACATAGGTACAGGTTACGGCGACGATTCGGTTGATAAAATTGATTTTTACCGTTTCGATCCGGCAGCGGCAACTGGCAGTCAGTGGGTGAAAGTACAAAGTATTGGCGGTTCGAAACGTCGCGGAGCTACCGCATTTACATACAACGACAAGGCGTATGTTTGTACTGGTATTAACAACGGTGTTTCTCTTACAGATATGTGGGAATACGATCCAACTGCCGACACATGGACCAAGAAAATTGATTTGGATGATGATGACGATTGGTCGATTATCCGTCAGAATGCGTCGTCATTGGTATTGGATGGAAAAGCATATGTATTTTTAGGTGAGAATTCAAGTACGTTAAGCACTGTTTATCAGTACGATTTTGCCAAAGATACCTGGACCGAACTATCAGCTTTTGAGGGATCGGCCCGAACCAGTGCAGTTGCCTTTACTGTGGGTGACAAAGCCATTGTGGCAACAGGTCAAACCGGTAGCTATTATCTTGACGATGTGTGGGAATGGCGGCCTTACGAAGAATCGGATACCGACGATTAATTGGAATTAATTACGCGATAGATTGAAAACCTGCTTTTCAATTATACTTTTCTAAAATGAAACTGTTCCTCAAAAGGGAGCAGTTTTTTTTATCCCTAAATTCAAAATATTATTGCTGAAGTAGGGTGTTTTTGTTTTGTAATTTTCAGTGGTATAGATGCTTAGTAGTCATTAGACGATCATGCTTAGGTTTATTTAACCTTTTTAATGATGAATTAACTAACAAATTTACTGTTCAATGGCGACATTTGTAGATATAATAAATGCATGTTCAAAGTCTAATTGAAGTGCAATTATAAATGCTGAAGCTCAGAATTATTACTGAAACTAACATGTTGCCAGAGTTGATTTTAACGGAAGTGATTCGGATTTTTCAGGTTTTTAATCTATTTGCTGTAGGGTAAAACCGACTTCCTGCGGAATTAAGTCTAAAGATTCAATTGATGCCATCGATTTTTGGGGATATAGTATGAAGAAAATTTACCGGTCGCTAACGTATATTAAAAATATCAGGCAAGAACAGTGGGTGCTTTTTTTTGTGCACCTTTCGATTTGGCTCATGCTTTTTGTCGCTTTTTCGCTGTTTTCGCTTCGCCGTGACGAAAGTTTGCCTGTATTTTTGGTTCTCCTGTATTTCTATGGATTTATACTTTTTTACCTGAACTATTTTTTTCTTACTCCTCATTTTTTGCTGCCCAAAAAGTATTTGTTGTTTTCAATCTCGATACTGGCCATAGTCCTTGTTTCTATATTGTTGGTCGATCCTTTGATTCGTCAATTATCGATGAACGATTTTATGCGCAATGCGCCTCCCGGGTTTAAAACTCCACCACCTTTTGATAAATTTCAGGGTAACGCGCCCGGCGACAATAAGTTCTTCGCACCCATATTTTCACCGGGAATGTTCTTTTTACTGTTCACATTCCTGACATTCTCCTCCTCGGTACGCATTTTTCAGAAGTTGAAGCGAGAAGAAGATATTAACCGGCAGTACCAACACGAAAAGCTGAATGCCGAACTGATGATGCTACGGCAGCAAGTGAATCCACATTTTTTGTTTAACTCGTTGAATAACATCCATTCGCTGGCCAATCGCAAGTCGGATTTAACTTCGGAAGCCATCATGAAACTTTCGGCCATTTTGCGGTATATGCTGAGCGAAAACCCGAGTAGCGAAATTCCTGTCACCCGCGAGATTGCTATGATTGAAAACTATATTGACCTTCAGAAACTCTGGATGAAAAATTCAATTCAGGTCGATCTGGTGGTTGAAAATGTAAAGGAATACTTTTATATCGAACCTTTTATTCTGAATCCGCTGGTCGAAAATGCATTTAAATACGGAGCATTGCCCGGCGCTGAGTCGGTTATTTCCATTCATTTGAAAATGGTTGGCGATTGGCTGAATGTTCAAATAAGTAATCCGGTTTTACGCGAGAAACTGGGAACTGTCGGGAGTATGGGCATCGGTGTCAACAATGTAATCAGACGGTTGGAATTGTGCTATCCTGGTGATTTTAAAATGGAAAATGTTCGCAAAGGAGATATGTATCAGATCAATCTATCCATGAAACTCAAGAAAAATGAACTGTATTGTAATTGATGATGAGCCGCTGGCGCTCGACCTTTTAAAAGATTACATCGAAAAAATTCCATTCCTGAAACTGGAACGGACATTTACAAACCCGATTGAAGCTTTGGGTTACCTTCAGGAAAATAAGGTTGATTTGGTATTTTTAGATGTTGAACTTCCATATTTGAGTGGGATTGAGTTTGTAAAATGCCTGCAATCAAAACCGTTGGTTATTTTTACCACTGCATATGAGAAGTATGCGCTTGCCGGATACGACCTGGAAATCACTGATTATCTGGTGAAACCCATTGTTTTCGATCGCTTTTTGCGGGCGGTAAATAAAGCTTATTGCCTGAATAAGCTAAATAGAAGCGGAATCGAACGTGTTGTTTCGGCTCCTGAAAAAGAAACTCAGTCTGATTTTATCATGGTAAAGACTGGCTATAATACGATAAACATCAATCTGAATGATATTCTTTATGTTGAAGGATTGAAAGACTACATCAAAATTCATTTAACCGGAAAAACCGTTTTAACACTGAACAGCTTGAAAAAACTTCAGGAAATGTTGCCCGAATCGCGTTTTGTGCGTGTTCACCGCTCGTTTATTGTGTCGTTACCCAAAATCGATTCGATACAGCGTAGCCGCATTGTGATCGGAAAAACGTTTGTCCCGGTTGGCGAAAACTATAAAAATGCCTTTAAAGATATGATTGCTGCGATAAATTTATAGACTTTTAAGTTCATGATTATCAGGAATGAGTGGGCAACCTGAAGGATTTGATTTGCGTAAATGGTAAAACAAATCAAATAACCTTTAAACTCCAGATTATGAACTCATCTCCAGAAACAAAACCAACTTGTTGCCCTGAATTTAACCCTGCTCCATGGGATGATAAGCTTATCGATTGGAACAATAAGAGATTCATAAAAGACAGGGTTTGTACCGTTTTTTATATGCCAATGAATTTTGGACAGGTGATGAAACGTCTCAACCAGAAAGTGAGTGCTGCCGGAGCAACTATGCCCGATTGGCTTTGCTTGTCAGATCATACTTCAAAATGGAACATGGATCTTTACCTGGCTGTCGATAAAGATGTTCCCGGGGCCAAGAATACAACACTGACAGGTAAATTCTACAGCAAAGTTTATGAAGGCCCGTTCCGCGACACCGAAAAATGGTGCAAAGATTTTGAAAGCCTTGCCAATGCAAAAGGCTACGTAATCAAAAAGTGGTACATGTGGTACACCACTTGCCCCAAATGCGCCAAAAAATATGGAAAAAACTATGTAGTTGCTGTAGGTCAGGTTGAATAACGAGGTGCATTTCAAATTAAACTGAGAATAGCGTTGGTTGTTTAAACAGCAGAATTCTTTGCTGTAAATAAATCTTTGTCAATATGTAATGCAGAAGTTAACTTCTCGTCAAATAGCATAGTCATGCTTGATAATTTTCTTCTTTCTTTAATGGAAGGAAACATTTGATGAGTTTGTCTGTTCGTCAGAAGCAACAAATAATGTCTGTTCATAAACCGTAAGTCATGAAAAACACTTTGCTACTAATCAGTTTATTTTTTTACACAATGAGTTTAAATGCACAATTTCAGAAAGCTACAGCTCCGGTTGCCGATAAAAAGGAATATTGGCGTGATATCCACGGCGATAAGGTTTTGGATAACTACTACTGGATGTACGATTATTTTGGAAAAGGACCTGACAGTACCAAGGTTGTAGATTATCTGAAAGCTGAGAACGATTATCTGGATGCTGTTATGGGCAATACAAAGGCTTTTCAGGCTGATCTGTTTACCGAAATGAAATCAAGAATTAAGGAAAAAGATGAAAGCGTGCCTGTATTTAAAAATGGCTACTATTATTATAGTCGTACCGAAGATGGCAAACAGTACTATAAATATTGCCGGAAAAAAGGAAGTTTGGAAGCTAAAGAAGAAATTTTGCTCGATGTTGACCAAATGGCAGAAGGACATTCATATTATGCAGCAACTGGTTTCGACATAAGTGAGGATAATAAACTGTTGGCTTTCGGAGTTGATTTAGTTAGCCGCAGACAATACACTATTTACATTAAAAACCTGGAAACTGGCGAGATTTTAAAAGATGCAATTCCAAATACTGAAGGTGATCCGTGCTGGGCAAACGACAATAAAACAATATTCTATACTTCTAAAAATCCGGTAACGCTTTTGTCTGAAAAAATTCAACGACATACGCTGGGTGCAGATCCCTCTACCGATGCTTTGGTGTATGAGGAAAAAGATAAAAGCAATTATATTGGGGTAGGCAAGAGTAAAAACAATAAATACATTTTTATCTTCTCCAGTGCAACCATGTCGTCGGAGTGGCGGATGATTGATGCCAGCAAGCCCAACAATTCGTTCAAGGTATTTCAGCCACGGATGAAAGATGTATTGTACGACGTGACGCCACTTGCCGATAAATTTCTTATCCGGACAAATAAAGACGGGGCAAAGAATTTCAAACTGATGGAATGTCCGCTGGGAAAGACAGAGGCTGCCAATTGGAAAGAAGTAATTCCGGTTCGGGAGGACGTATTGTTTCAAAGCATAGAAGAATTTAAAGACTTTATTGTAATAAACGAGCGGAAAGATGGCTTGGTGAAATTGCGTATCAGGAGTTTGAAAGACAATTCGGAACATTACCTCGATTTTGGAGAACCGGCATATGCTGCCAATTTTGGCGCTAATCCCGAATACAACAGCACTACTTTGCGTTATGGCTATACTTCGCTTACCACACCATCTTCGGTTTACGACTACAACATGGTTAGCAAAGTGAAAACCCTGAAGAAACAACAGGAGGTGCTTGGGGGTTATAATTCATCCGATTATGTAACCGAACGTCTTTATGCCACTACCAACGACGGTACGCGGGTTCCAATCTCGATTGTTTATAAAAAAGGCTTCAAAAAAGATGGAAATGCCCCATTGTTGCTCTACGGATATGGAAGTTATGGATCCAGTATGGATGCCAGTTTCACCAGCACACGTTTAAGCTTGCTTAACAGGGGCTTTGTGTACGCCATTGCTCACATCCGTGGAGGTCAGGAAATGGGACGCCAATGGTACGAAGATGGTAAGCTGATGAAAAAGATAAACACGTTTACCGATTTTATAGATTGTGGTAAATTTTTGGTTGCAGAAAAATATACCAGCACAAAGCACTTGTATGCAATGGGCGGCAGTGCCGGTGGCCTTCTGTTGGGTGCTGTGGTTAATATGGCTCCCGATTTATGGCATGGAATAATTGCTCAGGTACCATTTGTTGATGTGGTGAATACCATGTTAGACGAAAGTATTCCGCTTACTACTAACGAGTTTGATGAATGGGGAAATCCGAAAAACAAGGATGCCTATTTTTACATGAAAAGCTATAGCCCTTACGAAAATGTGGAGAAGAAAAATTATCCGAATATGCTGGTCACTACCGGATTGCACGATAGTCAGGTGCAGTATTTTGAACCATCAAAATGGGTTGCCAAACTGAGGGATATGAAAACTGATCAGAATGTTTTGCTGCTTCATACCAATATGGAATTTGGTCATGGTGGCGCCAGCGGACGCTTCGATTATTTAAAAGATGTTGCACTGAACTTTGCCTTCCTATTTACCCTGGAAGGAATTTCTAAATAGATTAAATGGTTGGTAGAGACGTTGCATGCAACGTCTCTACGATTTTAATACTGCGACCCACAACATTTTCGTGCGGAGTTATTAGTTCTGACTTTCAAATTGGTGACATCCAATTCTTTGAACTTTCTCAATAATATCAGTAAAAGGTACTTCCAATAAGTTATCAATTTTTCCCCGGCAAAAGGGGCACGCATGAGTATTTCCGTTTGGATCGACATACACGTAGCGGTTTCCGGCACCAAAACACCCTAATTTTCGTTGGTGGTATCCAAAAAAGACCACGATTGGAAAATCTTTGTATTGCTCATCAGAATTCATCTTGATGGTAAATTCAGATAAAATATTTATTTGGTGATGTTCAAGCTGAACATCCCGTTGCGAGAATTTTCCTACGGCGCGGGGTTCCAGTATCCGGATAAAATGAGCACCAAGATTCTTCGCTAATAAACCATATTTCATCAGGTTTTCTTCGGTGACAAACTCGCGGGTGGCACACAACGAAAGACTAACCATTAATCCTTCATTCAAACCGTTTTCTACGGCTTCGGTTACCATCGAAAAACTCTTTTCATTATTCCTGAAGGAGTTATGTAATTGAGCATCCCAATGATCGAGGCTGATATTAACACCTGTTAATCCAGAATTCCTTAGAGCAATTGCCTTTTCGGTTGACAATCCAAATCCTGAAGTTAATAACCAGCAATCCATTGAAGTTGAAGCTTTTTCGATCAGAACCAACAGGTCATTGAATCTTACTAATGGTTCGCCACCGCTAAATTGAATATGCCTGATTCTATTGTTTTTGAAAATAGTCAGAATTTTCTCCAGAGAAGCAAGATTCAGGTTATCGGTCTTTGAAATATTGTCCCACTCGTAGCAATGTTGACACGATAATGGGCAACGGTTAGTAATTCCCCAAATAATTGTTTGAAGAATTGGCCGCTCATTATTTTCATCGATTCCGTGGTTTTTGCTTCTGATAAACTCACTGCGAATTAGACTTTTAAATTTACCTGAAGGATATCCGCAGTAATCCGAATTCCAAAAATATCGGTTGCCCGATCTTATATATTTGGAAACAGTTGTATTACCATGCACTTTACTCCTAAAGTTGCGCAGTTTTTTTGCTTCTGAAATAGCCTTAAACGGATTTCGAAATAGCCTGAATGCTTCGGAAATAATACATAATTGTACTCTTCTCCGGATAAGTCGTGTTCTCCATCCGGTTATTAATTCAACTTTTTCCGACATAGTGCAAATTTAATTAGTGAGTGTTTAATTTATTCCGGTTAATTTGCCTGTTGTTCCAGCTGTTTTAGTTGATTGTTAACAAACTGGTTGAAATGCCCCGGGTTTCTAAATGCTTTCAGTTTATCAATGTCAGGCTTGCCAACCGGATCACGAATAATCTCATACCAGCCTTTACTATGCAGAATAATGGTTCGTTCCTGGTGGGTAAGTTCAGGCAGATCAAAAGTCACTATAGCTGCGTTGTCCATACTGGGCTGGGTGTAGTATTTCAAATCATCATTCAGGAGCAATGAGGTAACGTCTTTTTGATTTTCACTGATTGCTGTTTTTATTGGAACAGTGTACGATTTCACCTCTTCGTTTGTAGAATAGTCAACAGCTGCATAATCAATCTCCCACAAAAAACTGCCATATTCCATCTTTACCTTTAATGGAACCGTTTCGTTTCCCCGTAGAGGAATTGAAAGCACATCATCCTTAAACTTCATAGGCCCGGCAATGTTGAAGTAATCCACAAATTCCCATTTACGATCCCGCTCAACATATACCGAAAGCGGGATTCCTTGATTCAAAGCCCATTGACGCATTTGTCCTTCTGTAGCATCTTGTTGCCTTTTCATATAACCTTTATAAGCCTTTCCAAACAGATCTTGAAATTGTCCGATCATATAATCCAGCATAATTGAGTTTTTAGCATGAATAGCCAACTTAGCCGTTCTCGCTTTACCTTGATTTGGAAATTCGAGAATTACTCCATCTTTTACCGGAAGATCTGGTTGGGTAGAAGCACTTTGATAGAACAAATCATCTTTTGATGACATCAGTTCAGTCACGTTCTCGCCGCTTAAAGAAGTTGCTGAATTAGGAACCATAGTATGGCTTAGGCAATGTATTTGTCCATTTTTATCAGTCAAAATGGTTGTGTTTTCATGATGATCAATAACCAGAAGTTCAAGCAAATTGGTGTGCTGAATTTCACGAACCTCATTTGTTATTTTCAAAGAATATGATTGCTGATTGTGGTATGTGGCTAGCTTCAGATAATCGTTTCGTTCTAGTGGTTTGTGAATGCTTCCACTATATATTTCGCCGGAAAATTGATAATTTTCGCCATCCCATGTATAGATGAACGGGCAAGATTCCTTGGTTAAAGCAACAATAACTCCAATAACTACAATTGCTGCTGCAGTGTAACCAAGAGTGCCCAGAAAATAAGAACCAACAGTTGTAGCTGTATCCCGGTCATATATTTCAAGCTTATTGATCGCACTCACTGGAATTGAAACCTTGCTATTTTCCATTTGTGTAAATTCATCCAGGTAAAGGTGTACCTCATTCAGCAAAAATCTTTGGTTATTTGATGCTCGAGTTAAATACCTGTTGGGCCTATCGGCTTTTACTGGTTTGAATGTTGGAGGTTTGTCGTATTCTGACAGTGTACCCAAAACGGAATTATTCTTTACCAGCACATCGGACAACAGCCACATTTTATTATTGAAATGAATGATAATGGTTTTTCCCGCATCTGACAAAGAGGTTATTGTCTCAGTTGAAGGCTGTGGTGACGAATTTATTTTGAAGTAGTTATAACAACCACCAATCAGATTAAATAAGGCAAAAACCAGGATTACAGCCGTCCATTTTCTGAAAATTTTGGTTGAAAGGAGACTCGAATGGGTCATTTCTGTTTTGATAATTTTAAGAATAGGTTTCATGGTTTCTTAAATCAGTTGATTAAAAATTAAGTAAAACTTCACAACGGATAGCGGTCTGAGAGGGTGGTTTGATTGTGATGGGAATATCCCATCCAAAATTAACGGCCAGGTTTTCTGTAATGTTATAGAATCCAAATAGGTTAAGGACCAGTCCATTGGGATTTCTATAGGTGGTTGGATTATCATTAGAATAGGAGTAATTATACATGAACTCAGCTTTAGGGAAAGAACTAAAAAGATAATACAGTCCAGTTCCAATGCGAAATGTTCGTGGTGGAAAAATGTAGCTGTTTATTCCAAGACGTACACTCCAATCTGGATAGCTTGCAAAATTGAATAAGTAATATTCATAATATTCTAAAAGTTTTACATTTTTGGCAAAAGCCACTTTGAATCCAATTTTGGCTGCCCGGGGCAAATATTCGTATGAAAATGTCAGATTTCTATAGAAAGTCAATCCGGCCAAATCCAGACCAATTAAATTGTGTTTGTATGTGTTTTTTATTGGTAAAACTGATGGAGGAGGTTCATCAATTTTTTTGATGTAAGTATCTTTTATCCCATTTTCATAGACAATACTATCAATAACAGCTGTAGAAATGAAGTAATCAATACCTTCGGATTGGCCGTTAATTTTGTATTTGAGACTTTTGCCTGTTTGGTCGACGATTTTGGCTTTGACAATTTCCCCATTCTTTTTATAAATCAAGTCTTGTGCTTCAGTTTGAACCGAGAATGAAAATGCGAATATCAGAAGTATAATTTGTTTACATTTCATAGAGCCTATGTTATAAAATGAAACAATCTTTTTGTCAATAAAATATACGGAATTATTCTGATAATCTTGATGTTATTGAATGATTTTAATCGAAATCAAGACAAGAAATAAGGCCGGATAAGCTATTATTTATGTATAATTATAGCTGGAATCCAAATGCAGTAAAAGGATTAAAAGTTAAAATTTCTGGTTTTTTGTCAAAAGCGAATAAGATTATGTGGTTATTTCAACACCGCATCCCATAATACTTCCACCGGATGTAATACTTTTCGGCCAGTTCCATCTTCGATATGATGGCGGCATGAAGTTCCGGGGGCGGTAATTATTTCTTCTGAAGTTGTTTTTCTTACCGCTGGAAATAAATCCAGTTCACCAATCTGCATACTTAGTTCGTAATGCTCCTTTTCATAACCAAACGAGCCTGCCATTCCGCAGCATCCGCTTTTTATCTCCTGTACGGTATAGTTGGCGGGCAATTCGAGCATTTTTCTGGTAGGTAGGGTAGAGGTTACTGCTTTTTGCTGGCAATGTCCATGCAGTTTAATTACTTTCGTTTCAGTACAAAATTGCTCTTTTCTGATGTTTCCTTTTCCCATTTCCCGAACGATGAATTCTTCCAGCATCACTGCATTTTTTGCCAGTTTTTTTGCTTTTTCCTGAAGTGACGCATCAACCAGTTCCGGGTATTCATCTCTGAATGTCAATATGGTTGAAGGTTCAATCCCTATCAACGGAGTTTCTTCCGAAATAATTTCCGAAAGCTGATTCACGTTCATGTTGGCTATCTGTTTGGCTTTCCGCAGCAATCCTTTGGATAGGTAGGTTCGTCCGCTTTCCAGATGTTTTGGAATCACGACTTCGTAGCCCAGTTTATTCAGGAGTAAAATAGCCTTGATCCCAATATGACTTTCGTTGAAATTGGTAAACTCGTCGGCAAACAAGTAAACTTTTCCAATTTTGTCTTTTCCCAATAAAATCGGTTTTCGGTACCATTTTCGTAAGCTCAGTTTCGATAACTCTGGAATTTTCTTTTCAGGAGCAAACCCAATTGCTTTTTTGAACAGCTGAGTTCCAGTAATCACGTTGGT
Source organism: Prolixibacteraceae bacterium (assembly GCA_963676375.2). GTDB lineage: Bacteria > Bacteroidota > Bacteroidia > Bacteroidales > Prolixibacteraceae > Aquipluma. The sequence goes on along the minus strand of CAXXPT010000007.1, from coordinate 87,620 downwards.
AATTGATCTGAAAACCATGCCCAATTGGTTGATTCTTGGCAACCAGGCGATCAGCAGCGAACGCATTGGGAAACCGTGTTTATCGTAGTATTGTTGTAAAAATTCAGTTTTGAATTTGGCCATGTCGATGTTTGACGGGCATTCCGACTTACATGCTTTGCACGACAGGCATAAATCCAACACCTGAAGAACTTCTTCCGAATCGAAAACATTGGCTTTTTGTGGTCGGGTCAGGTATTCGCGCAACACATTGGCACGGGCGCGGGTCGATTTATCTTCGTCGCGGGTAGCCATATAACTTGGGCACATGGTTCCTCCAATCAGGTTGCTTTTGCGGCAGTCGCCCGATCCGTTGCACATTTCAACCGAGCGCAGCAAATCGCCGTGCGGCGCATAGTCAAACAGCGTGTTAGCCTTAAAAGACGGTTGCCCCATAAGTATCCGTAAATCATCGGTGATGGACGGAGTATCCACGATTTTTCCAGGATTCAAGATGTTTTGCGGGTCCCAGGTGTATTTCAGTTTGCGAATGAGTTCGTAATTGTGTTGACCAAGCATCAGCGGGATAAATTCGCCACGCAGGCGGCCATCGCCATGCTCGCCACTTAGCGAACCACGAAATTTTTTCACCAGTTGGGCAACTTCCTTTGCCAGAGAATGATAAATCTTCACATCTTCCGGATCTTTCAGGTTCAGCAAAGGCCGCAGGTGTAATTCGCCGGTGGCAATATGGCCATAATACACGCAGGTTAAACCGTATCGGGCAATAATCTGATCGAATTCGCGGATATATTCAGGTAAATAATCGGGTGCAACAGCGGTGTCTTCAATTACAGTCACATTTCGCTTTTCTCCCGGAATGTTCGAAAGCAAACCCAACCCTGCCTTACGGAGTTCCCATATTTTTTTGATGCTTTCCTTGTCTGTAAATAGCGGAAAATGGTAACCGTATCCTTCTTTCCTGAGGTCTTCTTCCAGAATCCGGGCTTTCTCCTGAATCTCTTCTTCCGAATTTGCTGAAAATTCAATGGTCAGGATTGCTTTTGGATTTCCTTCGATGAAAAACCGGTTTTTGCGCTGCTCAATGTTTTCGAGTGTGCAATTCAGGATGATGTCGTCGGTCAGTTCAATGGCATCGGGGTGATGACGAAGTGCGACAATATTTCCGTAGAACGAATCTTCCAGCGTATTAAAATGCGCACAAACCAGTCCCTGAAATTTGGGCGGAAGCGGAACAATATTCAACCTGATTTTGGTTATAAATAGGAGTGTTCCTTCCGATCCGGCCAATAGTTTGCACAAATTGAAAGGCACACCGTTATTGGTAAATGGATCAGTTTCGAGCAATACATCCAGTGCATATCCATTGTTGCGTCGGGTAACTTTTGGGTCGGGAAACTCATTGCGTATTTCCTGCTGATTAAATTTATCAGCAAGCGTCTCTTGAATATTCTGGTAAATCTGGGTTTCCAGTAATTCCGGATTTCCGGAGCATTTTGCCTGAAATTCTTCATTTGAGAGTGCTTTGAAGATCACGTCAGTTCCATCTGATAAGATACCTTCTACTTCCAGAATATGTTCGCGTGTGCTTCCATAAATTAGCGAATGAAGTCCGCACGAGTTATTACCGAGCATTCCGCCAATGCAGCAGCGGTTAGCAGTTGAGGTTTCGGGCGCAAATTGCATTCCATGAATTGAAAGAAACTGATTCAGTTCGGCCAAAATCACACCGGGCTCTACTTCAATCCATCGTTCTGCAATATTTATTTCTCCAATTTTATTCAGGTATTTCGAAATATCAACCACGATTCCCGAGCCAACAACTTGTCCGGCAAGTGAAGTTCCTCCGGCACGTGGAATGACAGAAGTGCCTGATTTTCTGGCAAAGTCTATGATCTTTCGAATGTCTTCCTTGTTTTTGGGGCGAGTAACTGCTTGCGGTATTTCGCGGTACGATGAGGCATCGGTGGCATAAATTACCTTCTGAACCTGATCGGTAAACACATCGCCGTCAAGCGATTGTTTGAGCGGGAAGTATGTATCTGTTGGTTTCATGAAAAAGTTTTTCCAAAAATAGATAAATTAACCTTGATTAAAATGTTGTGCAATCGATTGTCATTTAATTATTAAGGCCTTTAAGTAAGTCATTTTGTATATGAGTTTTGTCAATTCAGCCAATATTTTTTGCAAATTCGGGGTACACCACTGTATATTTTAAGTACTTTTGACTCGAATATTTTACTCCAAAGTTTAAACTTTAAATCAGCGATGGAAATCTTAAAACGTGTCTTTCAAAACGCTCAAAAATACCAGAAAAGGATAGTATTACCTGAAGGAACGGAACCACGAACGTTACGTGCAACCGAAATTATTTTAAATCAGAAACTTGCCCGGCTCATTCTTTTGGGAAACCCGGAAGAAATTATCCAGGCGGCCAAAGAGCTCGGTGTTAACATTGAGGGAGCAACAATTGTTGATCCGAAGACTGATCCAAGAAGGGACCAGTATGCAGATTTAATGGTTGAAATCCGTAAAACGAAAGGCTTAACAAAAGAGGCAGCGCTCAATTTGCTAAACGACCCGCTTTATTTTGCACCATTAATGATCAAAGCCGGCGATGCCGACGGAGAATTGGCCGGTGCAATAAATGCAACGGGCGATGTGCTTCGACCAGCTTTGCAATATGTTAAAACTATGCCGGGTGTGAGTGTTGTTTCTGGCGCATTTTTGATGTTTGTGAACGATCCTCATTTTGGACATGAAGGCATTCTTGTATTTGCCGATTGTGCGGTAATGCCCGATCCGAATGAACAACAGCTGGCTGAGATTGCGGTAACTACCGCTAAAACAGCCAAAGCTATTATAGGTATGGACCCACGTGTGGCCATGTTGAGTTTCTCGACCATGGGGTCGGCTCAGCATCCATTGGTTGATAAAGTGGTAAACGCTACCCGTATCGCCCGAGAAATGGATCCCGAATTGAAAATTGACGGAGAAATGCAACTCGATGCTGCTTTAATTCCTGAAGTTGGACGCTTGAAAGCTCCCAACAGTGAAGTTGCCGGACGCGCCAATATTTTGGTTTTCCCAGGTTTGGAAGCTGCCAACATCGGCTATAAATTGGTTCAGCGTTTAGGTAAAGCAGAGGCTGTTGGTCCTGTACTTCAGGGAATGGCAGCGCCAATTAACGACCTTTCGAGAGGTTGTTCGGTTAGCGATATTGTAAATATGGTTGCCATTACAGCGAATCAGGCTGCAGCACTTTTTGAATAAATAAAATCAATACGAATAATTATGCCTAGTGAAGTTATTTACGAACCAATAGAAGAATTTGGTTTAAGTAAAAAAAGCCGGAGCAAAACACTTTTTTCCAAGATTGGAGTCGTTGGTTGTGGCCTGGTTGGCCAAAACATCGCACGTGTTGCCAGTTTCTACGGAATTGAAGTTGTTTTTATTGAAGTTAGTGAGGAAAAGATTCGGGAAGCCTATAAGAACATTGAAAAAGTGTTGGATGACCGGATCGAACATTGGGGGTTAACTCAAGGCGAAAAACGAGCTATTTTATCAAGAATTAAAGGGACTCTCGATTATAAAGACTTGGTAGGTTGTGATTTCGTAATCGAAGCCATCAGGGCCATCGATCGTGGAGGAAAGATCAAAGAGCGAAAAGAAATCTTCCGTAAAATTGAAGAAGTTGTTGATGAGGATTGTATTATTGCAACTCATTCCACTACAATTGTAATCACAGAACTCTCATCTGATTTAAAGAACAGAGACCGTTGTGTTAGCTTACACTTTTTTGTCAATCATCAGGAAGCTAGAGTTATAGAGGTTGTTCGGGGATTGTACACAACCGACGAATCGTATCAGAAAGTTTGCAAATTTGTTTCATTGATCAACCGTAAGATTGTTCCGGTTCAGGAATCAGCAGGGTTGGTTAGCGTGCGGATGTATGTTGTATTGCTTAACGAAGCTTGCGAAATTTTGATGGAAGGTATTTCGAATATCGAAGATGTTGACCAATTGATGAAAATCGGTTTTGGAATGCGTCTTGGACCATTCGAATTGGCCGATAAAATGGGGCTCGATAAGGTTCTTCGCTGGATGGATAATATATACAACGAATTTGGCGATATTCGTTATAAGCCAAATCCATATTTACGCCGACTGGTTCGTGGTAAACACCTCGGAATTGAATCAGGCGAAGGATTTTATAAATACGACGAGAATGGTAAAAGAATAGCACCAATGAACAACTCGCGGTGTTAATATCTTTCAGATAAAAAATAAATAAATCAAAATAGAATGAAGATTCTGGTTTTAAATTGCGGAAGTAGTTCCATTAAATATCAGCTTTTCACCATGACCGACCGTGCGGTAATTGCCAAAGGAGGTATCGAAAAACTGGGAATGAAAGGCAGTTTTTTGAAACATGTCCGTCAGGATGGACAGGTGGTTGTTTTCGAAGGTGAAATTCTGGATCACAAAATCGGTGTTGAGTATATTTTAGGTATTTTGACCAGCGAGAAACATGGCTGTTTGAAAAGTCTTGAAGAATTGGATGCCGTTGGTCACCGTGTTGTTCATGGAGGTGAGCTTTTCAATTCCAGTGTTCTTTTAACCGAAGAAGTGCTCGCCGAAGTGACCAAATGCATTGATATAGCGCCATTGCACAATCCGCCAAACTTAAAAGGTATTCGGGCAATGGAAGAATTAATTCCGGGAATTCCGCAGGTTGGGGTTTTCGATACGGCTTTCCATCAAACCATGGAGCCTAAGGCTTATATGTATGGCATTCCTTACGCATTGTATAAAAAATATGGAATTCGCCGTTACGGGTTTCATGGAACCAGCCACCGGTATGTGAGCAAACGCGCATGCGACCTGCTTGGTGTCGATTTTAATACACAGCGGATTATTTCGTGCCATTTAGGTAATGGTGCTTCAGTTACGGCAATTAAAAACGGAAAATCTTTTGATACATCCATGGGTTTTACGCCAATCGAAGGCCTTGTTATGGGAACGCGTAGCGGAGATCTTGATCTGGGCGTTGTGCTTTACATCATGGAAAAAGAAGAGATTGGGATTAAATCGGCCAATACACTTTTTAATAAACATGCCGGAATGCTTGGTATTACTGGAATTTCGTCGGATATGCGCGAAATTGAAATGGCAAAAGACAACGGCGACGAAAGGGCTGCTCTGGCACTCGACATGTATGATTATAAGGTTAAAAAATATATCGGATCATATATTGCTGCAATGGGTGGTCTGGACATCCTGATCATGACCGGAGGTATTGGTGAAAATGCCGATACTACCCGGAATGGTGTATTGAGTGACCTTGATTTTCTTGGAATTTCTCTGGATCATGAAAAGAACTGGGGTTTCCGGAAAGAAGGGGTTATCAGTACTCCTGATTCAAAAGTAAAAATCATTGTTGTGCCTACTGATGAAGAATTGATGATTGCTTTGGATACCGAGCAAATTGTTGTTGACCGAAACAATTTGTAAGCAATGCAGATGGCCTGAAGTATAGATTATAAGCAGGCTTCTTTTCTTATTAAGATATTGAAACGTCCGGTGTTAAATAACATCGGACGTTTTATTTTACAGCGGTTTAAAAACATTTTAGTTGTTGATCTTTGTTATGTATTAATCTGTACTGAAATGGTAATTTTGCGCTTATAAACATACTTACGCATGAAACTTGAACGCTTAGCCGATTTGTTCGTTTACACAAAATCTCTCCGGAAAAGGACTTTGGTTGCCATAAATGCCGTCGATCTGCATAGTTTGGAAGCTATTTCTGAAGCCATAAAACTTGGAATTGTTACGGGCACTGTTACCGGAAACCGGGAAGAAATTATCAGGCAATGCAAGGCGCATCAGATAGATCATCAATCGTTCCAGATTATTCATGCTGAAACCGAAGAAGATGCTGCCCGGCTTGCGGTTGATCAGGTGAAACAAACTCCTGGTTGTATTTTGATGAAAGGATTAATCAGCAGCGATAAATACATGAGGGCTATCCTTAATAAAGAAGCCGGATTATTGCCACCGGGAAATGTTTTAAGCCATGTTTCAGTAATCGATAATCCGAATTACCACAAGTTGCTAATTGTTAGCGATGTGGCAATCATCCCATATCCTACCATTCCGCAAAAAATAGCCATGGTTCATTATTTAAAGAAAATGGCTATGGATTTGGGAATTGCACGTCCGAAAATCGCATTAATTACACCTACCGAGCAGGTTTTACCTTCGCTGATATCGTGCACCGATGCTGTTGAAGTGATGAAAGCTGCCGAAGATGGTCGGTTTGAACCAGCCGTAGTTTTTGGGCCAATGGCTTTGGATGTGGCTATTGATGTGGAGTCGGCTCAAATTAAAAACATAACTTCTGAAGTTGCTGGTGATGCAGATTGTTTGTTATTTCCAAACATCGATGCCGGAAATGTTTTTTATAAGATGAATACCAAACTTTGCGGAGCCGATCAGGCGGCAGTGGTGATGGGCGCCAACGTGCCTGTTGTATTGTCTTCCAGAGGCGACAGCATACAAACAAAACTGAACTCAATTGCTCTTGCAGCGTTATTAAGTTAATAAATCCGATTCATGAGCGATATACGAATATTGGCCATTAACCCCGGTTCAACGTCAACCAAATTTGCCGTTTATTTCGAAGGGGAGTGTAAGTTGAAAAAAACATTACGTCACTCCATCGAAGAATTATCCCTCTATGAAAACATCATCGATCAGTTCGAATTCAGGAAAGGCCTGATAATCGATGCGCTGGTTGAGGAAGGATTTGACGTAGATAAGATTAAGTATATTATTGGTCGTGGAGGGTTAACTTATTCGTTGAAGTCTGGAGTATACCTGGTCAATAACCGGATGTTGGAACATGCACGCGCTGGAATTTACGGACAGCATGCCAGCAACCTTGGCCCGCTAATTGCCGACTACATTGCTCTTCAGATTCCCGGTGCCCATGCTTATGTGGCCGATCCGGTTGTTGTTGACGAGCTGGAAGAGATTGCCCGATTCTCAGGCCATCCGCTTTTAGCACGGCGTTCCATTTTTCATGCACTTAACCAAAAAGCAACCGCGCGGCTTCATGCAAAAAAAATAGGGCGTAAATACGAAAAGCTAAACCTGATAGTGGCTCATCTGGGCGGTGGAATTTCTGTTGGAGCGCATTGCAAAGGAAAGGTTATTGATGTAAACAATGCGCTCGACGGCGAAGGTCCTTTTAGTCCGGAGCGTAGCGGAACACTGCCTGCCGGTCAGTTGATTGACCTGTGCTTCAGCAATAAATACCAGAAGGACGAGATTCGTCGCATGGTAATTGGCGAGGGCGGCTACGTGGCTTATCTGGGAACCAATGATGCCATGGAAGTTGAAAATCGTGCCGCAAATGGCGAAGAGTTGGCCATTAAAATTCAGGATGCATTGGGCTATCAGGTTGCCAAAGCAATTGGCGAAATGGCCGTTGTGCTGAATGGCTATGTGGATGCAATATTACTTACCGGAGGTTTGGCCTATAGCAAATACCTCACTAATTATATTTCTTCAAAGGTTGAATTCATCTCGGCAGTTCATGTTTATCCAGGTGAAGACGAATTGGAAGCTTTGGCTTCAAATGCCCTGAGAGTGGCCACGGGCGAAATCGAACCGCTCGAATATCCCAATTAATTTTCAGAATTATTCACATTCTTAATCCTTAATGGCAACTGCGATTTGTTTTGTCAATGCTATTTGAGTTTATTTCTGAAAACAGCATATGTTTTGGTTACTTTGCTGAAAATAAAAGTAAAAAAGTAGGGTAATTTGTTTTGAAATTGTATCAGGTTAAAAGTTTGAAAAAGCAGCAAATAACCGAACAATTGGATTTTAACTTTAGTTCGAATTGCCAGGAGTGATGGGAGTATTGCCGAATAAAATTCAGGTTGAAACTGGTCTTGATAACGTAGGTTTTGAACAGTTATTTGATGCTTATTGTGATGAGCTTCGGCATTATATTTTCTATAAATCGGGCGACGAAGAAGTTGCTGAAGACATTGTTCAGGATGCATTTTTGAAGATTTGGGAAATGAGGGCAACCGTGAGGCCCGAAACCGCGCGAGCTTTGCTTTATACCATTGCAACCAACCAATTTGCAAATAGATACAAGCGGCAAAAGCTGAAATTCAAGTTTCAGCAAACGATTGTTGAGGATCGGACATTTGAGACTCCCGAATTTGAAATGGAAGTGAAAGAATTTGACCGAAAACTTCAACGGGTTTTGTCGGAGCTTGGCGAAAAAAGCCGGACTGTTTTTTTGATGAACCGGATGGATCAAATGACATACTATGAAATAGCCAATAATCTAAATATCAGTGTTAAAGCTGTTGAGAAACGAATGAAGAAAGCACTGGAATTTGTACGAAAAGAAATAGAACAAAAAATATAAAATTAAGGCAAAACGGCCTTCCGGATTAACCTTCCGGAGGCGGCACAAAATGAACGAAATGGAAACTAAATGGCAAGAACATATGAACCAATCTAATTTTTCGAAAGCCGACTTCGATAATTTTTCGGCTAACGAAAAAATTGACCTTTTCGTTCAGGGTTATCGTGTGCCACAAAAGCAAACCAAGGCCGCAACTCTGGAAATGATCCGCCGGAAAATGGATCAGAAAATCGATAGTAAGCCGATACGAAACCTGCGTGTTTATTGGTCGGCAGCCGCTTCAATTGTTTTAATTGCCTTGTTAACTACCATTTATTTTTATCAGTCAACCGATCAGAAACAGATTGTTGCTGCCAGTAAAGGACAGCACCTTGAATTTACATTGCCCGACGGCTCTGAAATGAAAGTAAATGCGGACTCGAAAGTTACTTACTCGGCCTCCTCTTTTACTAAAAAGCGGGTATTGGAACTTTCCGGCGAAGTATTCTTTTCGGTGCAGAAAGGTAAGCCATTTGTTGTGAAAACTCATATGGGAACCGTTGAAGTGTTGGGAACGACTTTGAATGTATTTGCCCGCGGCAAAGAGTTTAATGTTTCGTGCCTCACCGGAATAGTAAAGGTGACTGTTGGTGAACAAAGCGTGACTATTTTACCCGGCGAAAAAGTCGAATGGGTTGGTGGGGTGCTTAAAAAATCGAATATTGGCAACAGCGAAAATGAAGCTGGTTGGGTGAGGGGTGAGTTTAGCTTTGACAACATCCCATTAATTTCTATTTTTGATGAAATTGAACGGCAATTTAATGTTCGCATTGCGGCGAAAGGAATTGAGAACCGTTTTTACACCGGAACCTTTAAGAATACTAACCTGTCCGAAGTTTTGGAAATGGTTTGTTCACCTATGAATCTCGATTATGAAATTAAGAACGGAAACAAAATCAGTGTTAAACCAAAAGCGAACTAGTTTCTGGCCGGTTCTTTCATTGTTTCTGATTCTTTGTTGTTCTACCTTAACTTACAGCCAGATCCCTGAATTCAATTATAAAAATACTCCACTTTCCGAAGCCTTAAAGCAGGTTTCCAAAAACATGAATCTGTGGATTTCGTTCGACTCGAAAGCGATGTCGGAACTGGTGGTCAACGGAACTTATTCTTCGAAGGATCCCGATGAACTTTTGAATCAGCTTCTTAAAAATACAGGTTATAAAGTGGAAAAGAAATTCGGGAACTACCTTATCGTGCCTGAATCTCCGGAAAAACCAGTTTTACCAGCCACACTTATTCCTGTTACCGGGCTGCTAACCGATGCTGTTACCGGCGAGCAATTGCCTTATGCCACCATTTTTCTTCCTGAACAGAATTTATTTTTGAGCACTTCGGTCAACGGAACTTTTACGTTCCGGATTCCGGCAACTCAATCGCTCCGGATGAACATCCAGTATCTGGGGTACCAAAAAATCGACAGTACGCTTTCCATATCTGGTTCATCGCCTGTTCTGGCTTTCCGGATGAAACAGAAAAATATGGAATTGGCGCCGATTCAGGTTAAGCGCGACCGGCTGAAAATGATCGATCAAAACAAGGATGCCGGGCATTCGACCGTTAACCCGATTGGATTTGTCAATTTGCCGAACATGGGTGAAAATGATATTTTCCGAACGATTCAATTGCTGCCCGGAATCGGTTATGCCGAAGGTTCTTCCGGATTGAACATTCGTGGAGGTACAGCCGATCAGAACCTGGTGCTTTTCGATGGTTTTACGCTGTACAACCTCGATCATTTTTTCGGTACATTTTCATCGGTCAATCCCAATGTGGTAAAGGATATCCAGATTTTCAAAGGTGGCTTCGATTCGCGTTACGGCGAGCGGCTTTCAGGAATTATTGACATTACCGGCAAAACCGGGAATAAGTACAACCCCAAAGTTAGCGCCGGATTAAATCTGGTAAGCGGCAACCTCACAACTGAACTGCCGATTTCGAAAAAGTTAATTCTTGTTGTAGCCGGAAGACGCTCTTATGCTGATATTTATTCGAGTTACCTGGTGAAAAATATGATCGAAAATCAGGTGGAGGACCCCAATTCAACCTCAGGAACGACTAGCGTGGTGAAGTTACAGCCGGGGTATTATTTCTACGATTACAACGGAAAACTGACTTTCAGCAAGAGCGAAAAGGAAAAAATGTCAATCAGTGTTTTGGGCGGAAAAGATTTTTTGTCGAGTGCTGGCGAAGGAAATGTGAAGCAGGTTTTTTCAAAAACAACCGATCATACCAACTGGGGAAACTACGGATTTAGCTTCTCGTGGATCAAACAATGGCACGAAAAATTCTTTTCGAACCTCCAGGTTGGCTATTCAGGATACCAGAATAAGTACGATAACCAAACGACAATAACTTCGAGAGTTAAGTCTAAAAACGTGGTTGTGGGTGTTTTCGACTCGTACGAAGAAAACGAACTGAACGATTTTTCGGCCAGTTTAAAGAACCAGTTTGTAATTAACCTGAAGAATTCGATTGATTTTGGCTTCCAGAGCAAATACAATGAATTTACCTATCAGAAAAATGCCGGAACCGATGCTTATTATTCTGATATCGCCAATTCGTCATGGCTCCATTCGGCATTCCTGCAGTTCAATACACAGGTTATAAAAAATTTAAGCCTGAAGTTTGGCGGGCGAATAAGTACCTATAATCAGTCGTCCGGAGTTTACTACGAGCCGCGTGTTTCGGGCAATTACCGTATCAATGACTTTATCAAGCTGAAATTTGCCGCCGGAAGATATTATCAGTTTATAGGCAAAGTGGCGCCAACACAATCGTATGGCTATAACCGCGATTTCTGGGTCATTTCCGACGGCACCAAACATCCGGTTTTATCGTCAGATCATCTCATCGCCGGAACAAATTTAAGTTACAAACGCTTTACATTCGATGCCGAAGCCTACTATAAAACCATCGGTGGCCTTCAGTTATTTCTGTACATTCCACCATTTCAAAAAAATGCCGATCCCGGAAGTTTTACCCCGCCCGGACAGTTGCGCAAATTACTCCCAAGCAAATTTATCACCGGCGAAGGTCAGGCCGTTGGGATCGATCTTTTAATCAAATACGAGAGTAGTAATTTCACCAGCTGGATATCCTATTCCAGAAGTCAATCGATCCGCAATTTTAAGGATATCAATCAGGGTGCTGATATTCCGGCACCATACGACAAAGCGCACGAACTAAAATGGACCAACTTGCTGAGCTGGAAAAAATGGAACTTTTCAGGAATGTGGATTTATTCAACCGGACAACCTTATGTGACCAATCAAACTGTTGATAGAACATTGACTGCAAGGTTTACCTACGACCGCTTGCCCGATTTTAAACGGTTGGATCTTTCGGCCAATTACAATATTCACATTCAGAAAGTTCAGATAAAATTGGGGGCATCGCTGATTAATTGTTTAAATCAGAGCAATTATAACGATATTTATTCACGCGATTTTAACTTCGACAGCACCTCTTTCAACGAAACTACCTACGTGAGATCATTGGGCATGACCCCTAATTTCTTTATCAATTTTCAGTATTAGTCCGGATTCGCGAAAATTTCTGTCCGCTTTATTTCTAAAACCGGAAATGAACAGCATAAAGATTTTTATCTTCGTAAACTAAACTAACAATTCAACTACACATGAAAGCCATACTATTTGTGATGCTGTTCTCCAGCCTTTTCATTTCAGGAACTTTTGCTCAAAAAAGGAATGTCATTGACGACGAGGCGAAGGTTCCGGAGTATAAACTTCCGGATGTATTAACCCGGTTTAATGGTGGTAGAGTGAAATCTGCTAAAGTCTGGTTCAACAAACAACGTCCGGAGATATTGAAGAAATTCACCGATGAGGTTTACGGAAAGGTTCCCGGGAAATTGGATATCGCCGATGTGAAGGTTTGGGAAACGTCGGACGATGCCATTAATGGCTTGGCTATAAGAAAACAACTATCCTTATTCTTCAAAAAAGGAGACCGCACGCTGGAGGTAAATGTGTTGATGTATTTGCCTAAATCACAACAGAAAGCCCCTGTTTTTCTGGGCTATAACTTCTCCGGAAATCATGCGGTTTATAACGATCCAAATATTCGCTTAACGGAATCGTGGGTCAATAACGATCCATCTGTCGGAATCATTAACAATCAGGTTACCGAGCAATCAAGAGCTACGGCTTCATCTCGTTGGCCGGTTGAAGAAATTATTAAAGCCGGATATGGATTGGTAACCGTGTATTACGGTGATGTTGATCCCGATAAAAATGATTTCTCCGATGGCATCGAACCGTTTTTTTATCAGCCGAACCAGAACCATCCAAAATACGACGAGTGGGGCTCGATTGCCGCCTGGAGCTGGGGATTATCGCGAGTAATGGATTATTTGGAAAAAGATGATCTTGTGGATTCGAAGAAAGTTGCGGTATTAGGCCATTCAAGGTTGGGAAAAGCAGCCTTATGGGCCGGTGCAACCGATCAACGGTTTGCCATGGTTATTTCAAACGAATCGGGTTGTGGCGGTGCGGCGCTTTCAAAGCGTATCTTTGGAGAAACGGTTCAGATTATTAACACATCATTTCCTCACTGGTTTTGTGGCAATTTCCTGAAGTACAATGGCAATGAAGAAGAATTGCCGGTTGATCAACATATGCTTCTGGCTTTGATTGCACCACGCCCGTTGTATGTGGCCAGCGCTGAGGATGACAAGTGGGCCGATCCGAGAGGTGAGTTTTTATCGGCGAAATATGCATCCGCCGTTTACGAATTGCTTGGGTTGGAAGGCCTTCCGGCGAAAGAAATGCCTGAAGTGAATCATCCGGTAATGGGTACCATTGGTTACCACATCCGCTCCGGAAAACACGACTTGGCGCCGTACGATTGGCAACAGTATATCAAGTTTGCTGATAAGTTTTTTAAATAACTGAAGGACTGAATAGCTGAAGGATTGATTTTTTACTTTAGGCACTCCGAACTTTAGCGAACTATAGGCACTTTCTTCTTTTCAGGATTGCACAGGATACCTTATCCTGCGAATTTAGGTTTCTTTGTTTGATAACTTAATTAGATCTACGATATGAGCAAAAGATACTTTTTGGCTTTCGATATTGGTGCTTCCAGCGGGCGCGCGATTTTAGGAACTTTGACCAATGATAAACTTGAATTGACAGAAATACATCGTTTTGTCAATCAAATGCAGCTGATTAACGGGCATTATTTCTGGAATATTTTTAGCCTGTTCAATGAATTGAAAACCGGGCTGAGAAAGTGCGTCAAAGAGCATGGAATACAGCCGGAATCTATTGGGGTTGATACCTGGGGTGTCGATTTTGTACACCTGAATAAAGAAGGTTTAATTATTTCCCTGCCGTTTGCCTATCGCGATTCGCGCACCAATACTTCGATGGACGACCTGTTTCAAATCGTTCCGCAAGAGGAAGTTTATGCACAGACCGGAATTCAGTTTATGCAGTTCAATAGCTTGTTTCAACTGTTTTCGATGGTAAAAGACCAATCGTCGCTGATGGAAATTACCGACTCGATTCTGTTTATGCCTGATGCACTGAATTATTTGTTTTCAGGAGTGAAAAAGAGCGAATTTTCAATTGCCAGTACCAGTCAGATGATTGTTCCCGGAACTTGCGAATGGAATTACGGGTTGATTGAAAAGGCTGGAATTCCGAAACAAATTCTTCAGGATATTATTTTGCCGGGCACCATCCTGGGAAATATTAAGGAGGAAGTATCCAATGAAACTGGCAGCAAATCGGTTCCGGTTATTGCGGTTGCCGGGCACGATACTGGTTCTGCTATTGTTTCAGTGCCGAGTACCCTAACTAATTTTGCGTACATCAGCTCCGGAACATGGTCGCTTATGGGCATTGAGAGTCCGACTCCTTACGTTTCGGAACAGACCCGCCAGTTGAATTTTACCAACGAGGGTGGAGTAGATGGAACAACCCGTTTCCTGAAAAATATTATGGGCATGTGGCTCATTCAGGAAGTTCAGCGTATTTGGGAAGCTGAAGGAACGAAATACACCTGGCCACAAATGGTAGAACTGGCCCGTAAATCGGAGCCGTTTAAATTCCTGATTAATCCGGATGATGTTCTATTTTTGAATCCGAGAGATATGACTCAGGCCGTGCGCGATTTCTGCTACCAAACTGCACAGGGAACGCCGGCAAATCATGGTGAAGTTATTCGCTGTATTTACGATAGCCTCGCGCTGAAATACCGTTACACACTGGAGCAAATCCGCGATGTTTCGGATCAGCCAATTGAAGTTATTCATATCATTGGTGGTGGCGCCAATAACCATTTTCTGAATCAACTTACCGCCGATGCAACCGGACTGGATGTTGTTGCCGGTCCTACCGAAGCGACTGCAATCGGTAATATCATGATTCAGGCCAAGGCTTTGGGATATGTTGGTTCTTTAACTGAAATTCGCCAGATCATTGCCAATTCGAGCGAACTGGTGCAGTTTATTCCTTCGGGTGAACTGGATTGGGATGAGGCTTATAACCGGTATTTGAGAATAACGCTTTAGTTTTTTGACTGATGGGGTGACTCAAAGTCACCCCATCAGTTTTTATATAGCAAAAAAAAACCTTGCCGTTTGCGACAAGGTTTTTTCGTTTCAGAACGGATATTTATTTTTTCTTCTTGTTCTGTTCTTCTCCAGAAATGGCCTCACGCATAGAGGTGTCGGCCATGATATTTTTGTATTTCATGTAATCCATGATTCCAAGGTTCCCATTACGGAAAGCCTCAGCAATGGCAATCGGAATCTGTGCTTCGGCATCAATAACTTTGGCGCGGGCCTCCTGTGCTTTTGCTTTCATTTCCTGCTCAAGGGCAACAGCCATGGCGCGGCGTTCTTCTGCTTTGGCCTGGGCAATGTTTTTGTCTGCCTCAGCCTGATCCATCTGCAAGCCGGCTCCAATGTTTTTACCAATATCAATGTCTGCAATATCGATCGAGAGGATTTCGAATGCAGTTCCAGCGTCCAGTCCTTTTCCCAATACCACTTTCGAGATTGAATCAGGGTTTTCCAGAACAGCTTTGTGTGTGTGTGACGATCCGATGGAAGATACGATACCTTCGCCTACTCGGGCAAGAACCGTTTCTTCTCCGGCACCTCCAACCAATTGTTTGATGTTGGCACGAACGGTAACACGAGCGCGGCAAATCAACTGAATACCATCTTTGGCAACGGCTGCAACTGGTGGCGTATCAATTACTTTTGGATTTACCGACATTTGTACGGCCTGAAATACATCGCGTCCGGCAAGGTCGATGGCTGTAGCCATTTTAAAGCTAAGTTCGATGTTGGCTTTTTGCGCCGAAACCAGGGCGTGAACTACTTTTTCAACATGTCCACCAGCCAGATAGTGAGCTTCGAGTTCGTTGCGATTTAGAATCAAACCAGCTTTTGTTCCTTCGATCAGTGCACGGACAATAACCGATGGCGGTACTTTCCGAAACCGCATCAGGAATAACTGAATGAGCGAAATACGCACATCGGAAACAAGCGCTGAAAACCATAGCCCAACCGGGATATAATACAGCAGGATGACCATTAAGATAAAAATCCCGATGATCAGTCCAAATACTCCAAGACCTTGAATTTGTTCCATTATTGTAGGTTTAAAGGTTCAACAGTAACCAATGATTTTTCGATGCTAATGATTCTAACTTTTTCGCCCGGGTTTACGAAGGCTCCGGTCGACCGTACTTCAACAACTTCATCGTTCACCTTTATCTTCCCCATTGGGGCTAAACGACCAATGGTAACACCAATATCGCCAACTTTAACCTTTTCAGGATTTATTTCGTTGGCAACACCTGTAATTACGGTGTTGAGCACCATTGATTTTCCGGCTTTGCCTTTAAAAAAGTAGTAAACAAGCAGTGGTGAAACGATCAGGACAAAAGCAAGGGTTAAAAAACCGACCAGCGATCCGTAACTGGTGAAGGCCAGGTAAACACTATAAACAAGTACCAGAAAACTTCCGACCCCGGCAACGGTTATTCCGGGCAAAATGGTAACCTCAATCAGCAATAAAACAATACCCAAAATGATCAGAAATATAATGATCAGGAAGTTCATAGTGAAGGATTAATCGATGGTTGCTTTTAGCTCTCTTTGAATCAGAGCATTTTTCATTGGTCTAAGATAAGAAAAACTTCCCTTTTTAACATCACATTTCCCTTTATAATGAACCAGCAGGGTACATTGCTCAGCCTGAATCATATCGTGTTCGCAAACAGTGATTAATGCGTCGATCACATAGTCGAAAGTATGATAGTCGTCGTTGTGAAGAACCAGGAACTTCTCTTTTTTGTTCCGAACTTCATGTTCTTCGTTGTTTTCTTTATGTGGAGCTGTTTTTGATGTCATGGCTTTGTCAAATGACTGAATTAATAAATCAAAATCCGGCACACTTTAATTGTTTGAATGCCAATTGAATGTTGAGCATTAAAATCATATATAATACAATTTACAGAGACTTTTGTTTCAATAAAATTACCTATGGTTTCACAGGTTCATTATTTAATTTCCGGGCTTCATCCAATGTGATTCTTTTTCCGTTGTTGTATGCGGCAATTGAGGCGTTTTTTATTCCTTCCAGCTTAACCTGGCTTTGTAGAGTTAAGGCTTCCTGATAGGTTTTTAGGCTGCCGGTTGTGTACACTGTAACTCCCTTTTCGTCTTTATAATTTTCCACTTTTCTCAGCATCGAAAGTTTCTTCATCGATTTCGCTGCTGTTTCGGGTAATTTTCCTTTATAGGCTCCCACCTGAATTTTATAGATTATGGCTGTGGCAGGTTCAGCGTTGACAACTGGTTTCGACTCTGCTTTGTAATATGTGATGGTATCCGGAAGTGTTTGCTTGTTCAATAAGGCAGTTGCTTGTTGCAGGCTGTCCTGATACAACCTGATTTTCTCCTGAAACTTGGCTTTTTCTTCAGCAGAAGCCGATTGCCAGTATTGATTTTCCTCATTTCTAACTTTATCGTACAAAGCCGGAATCTCTTCATTCAAAGCCATCAGGTGCTGTTCTGCTTTTAGAATCCGGGTCGAAATTTTTTCTTTCTGATCGTCGGAAGAGTTGGCGTACGCTTTTCGTAAGCTGTCGGTTTGTGCAGAAAGCCTGCTGACTTCCTTTTCTTTCAGCCAGGCGCTATAAAATATTTTTTTCGACTCGTTCTTTACAAAATGGCTGAAATTAAGATAGCTAATCGCCGAATTTACCTGAAAACTGATTGACTCTTTTAGTGCATTTCCAGGAACAGAAAATACATCTGATTGAGAAGTGGCCGGTTTAGTAGTCGTTATTGTGTCGTTTTGGTGCAGGCAAGTTGATGAAGTTACGGCATACAAATTTAATTCGCCAATTGTAAACAATAGGAGAAGTAGGGTTGTTTTTATGCTTGTTGTGAAATGAATTAACATATTCAGTACTTGTTTTATTTGGCTTTAAAAATACGAAAAATGTAGCTAGCTCTTGATACGAAAGCGATGCTTTATTTTATTAACAACGTTTTGTCTCGACTGAATCATATCAATATTTCAAGTATATTTGTCTAACTTAAAAACATTCGATAATGGCATCTTTAAGTAAAGGTGATAAAGTTCCTGAATTTAGTGGGTTGAATCAAAAAAATGAAAGCATTTCATTGGAAACGTTCAAGGGTAAAAAGCTTATTTTGTATTTTTATCCGAAGGATAATACACCGGGTTGTACGGCTGAATCCTGCAATTTGAACGATAATTACCAGGCTTGGCTGGCAAAAGGGTACGAAGTTGTTGGTGTTAGTCCCGACAGTGTTGCTTCTCATAAAAAATTCGCCGATAAGTTTCAATTTGGCTTCAACCTGATTGCTGACACGGAGAAAGAAATGCTTCAAGCATATGGAGTTTGGGGCGAAAAAAGTATGTACGGCAAAAAGTATATGGGCGTTTTGCGCACCACTTTTGTTATTGATGAAAACGGCATTATTGAAGAAATCTTTGAAAAAGTTGACACGAAAAATCATACCGATCAAATCATAAAAGCATTAGAACTATAGTAATATGGCAAACGAAGAAAAAATCAATCAGAACAAGGAAAAACTGAAAGCTCTACAGTTGACAATGGATAAAATCGAGAAAAGCTACGGCAAAGGCTCGATTATGAAATTAGGCGACCGGGTTGTTGAAGACGTTCCGTCAATCTCATCCGGTTCAATCGGCTTAGACATTGCAATGGGTGTAGGTGGTTATCCAAAAGGAAGGATCATCGAAATTTACGGACCTGAATCTTCAGGTAAAACAACTTTGGCCATTCACGCCATTGCTGAAGCTCAAAAGGCTGGCGGTATCGCTGCGATTATCGATGCTGAACACGCCTTCGATCCGGGATATGCTACTAAATTAGGCGTTGATATTAACGAATTGCTGATTTCGCAACCCGATAATGGCGAGCAGGCGCTGGAAATTGCAGATAACCTGATTCGTTCTGGAGCTGTGGATATTATCGTTATTGATTCGGTAGCCGCTTTAACTCCAAAAGCCGAAATCGAAGGCGAAATGGGAGACTCAAAAATGGGTCTTCAGGCACGTTTGATGTCTCAGGCCTTGCGTAAATTGACTGCTAACATCAACCGCACCAAAACCTGTGTTATTTTTATTAACCAGTTACGCGAGAAAATCGGTGTCATGTTTGGTAATCCTGAAACAACTACCGGTGGAAATGCACTGAAATTTTATGCTTCGGTACGTTTGGATATTCGCCGCATTGGCCAGATTAAAGACGGCGAAGAAGCTCAGGGAAACCATACCCGTGTGAAAGTTGTTAAGAATAAAGTGGCTCCGCCGTTCAAAAAAGCAGAATTCGATATCATGTATGGCGAAGGTATTTCGAAAACCGGCGAAATTATCGACTTGGGTGTTGAACTCAATGTGATTAAAAAGGCCGGATCATGGTTCAGCTACGGCGAAACCAAGTTGGGCCAGGGTCGTGAATCAGTTAAACTGGTACTTCGCGATAATCCTGAATTAGCTCAGGAACTGGAAGCTAAAATTTTCGAAACGATCACCACAACGGCAACGCTAAATTAAATAAAGTTTAAAAATACAGTTATGTCCGGGTTTGACAGCTGTGCTGTTAGACCCGGATTTTTTTTTTAATCGTACCTTTTGCCACGATTTCTGACAGATTATAAAGAACAGTGGCATATTTGTTATAAATATCAATCAGGAAGCTTGAAATACTTGTAAATTTTAAGTTATTCCGTTAATTCAAGAATTATGAAAGTTTTAAAATTTGGAGGTACTTCTGTTGGAAGTGCTGAGAATATTCAGAAGGTAAAAGACATCCTGATGGGACAGGACGACGATGTGATCGTTGTGGTTTCGGCTTTGGGTGGAATTACCGACAAAATTTTGAGTGCAGCAAAAATGGCTGCGATTGGAACCGGCTACTTTCAGGCTGAATTGACGGAAATTAACACGCGCCACTTCGAAACCATTGAAAAACTATTTGTTGCTGAAAAACAAGCTGACATTAAGGAGAAAACCACGATTCTGCTTGAAGAACTTGAACGAATCATACAGGGCGTTTCCTTAATTGGAGAGCTCACCCCAAAAACGCTGGATAAAATCGGCGGGTTTGGCGAACGCCTTTCATCGCTCATTATTTCTGAATATATTCCTGAATCGAAATGGTTTGATTCAAGCAAATTGATTAAAACCAACAGCGATTTTGGTAAAGCCATTGTCGATTTTGGACAGACGAATCAGCTCATCCGGGAAGCTTTTGTTGATTTTTCGGGTATCGCCATTGTTCCGGGTTTTATTTCGAGTAACGATGCAGGCGAGTACACTACTTTAGGTCGTGGTGGGTCTGACTATACCGGCGCTATTTTAGCCGCCGCCGTCGATGCCGGTTCACTCGAAATATGGACCGATGTGAATGGTTTTATGACTGCCGATCCGCGTGTGATCAGCAAAGCTTATACGATTAAAACCCTGAGTTATTCGGAGGCGATGGAACTTTCGCACTTTGGCGCAAAAGTTATTTATCCGCCAACGATTCTTCCGGTGTACAAGAAGGGAATCCCCGTCCGAATTAAAAATACGATGGAGCCCGAAGCTGAAGGAACCCTGATTACTGATAGCAAACTCAACGGGAAAGACTTACCAATCAAAGGTATTTCGTCGATCTCAAATATAACCCTCATAACCATTCAGGGATTGGGAATGGTAGGCGTTACCGGCATTTCAGCCCGTCTTTTCGGTGCATTGGCTCGTCAAAATGTAAATGTTATCCTGATTTCGCAGGCTTCGTCTGAAAATTCGATCAGCTTTGCCATCGATTCGTCCAGTTCGTCAAAAGCTGAAGATGCAATTAGACATGAATTTGAAAGGGAAATTCAGCTTGACCAAATCAACAAGATTACGATTGAAGATAATCTGGCTATTGTAGCCATCGTTGGTGAAAATATGAAACATGCCACCGGAGTTGCCGGAAAATTGTTTAATACCATAGGTAAAAACGGGATCAACATTATTGCCATTGCTCAGGGAGCTTCGGAGCTGAACATTTCGTGGGTAGTTAAAATCTCTGATTTGCGGAAAACCCTGAACGTGGTTCACGAATCGTTCTTCCTTTCGGAGAATGTTGAACTGAATGTTTTCCTGTTGGGAATTGGTTTGGTGGGCGGCAACTTGCTCGAACAAATTAAACAACAGCAGCCTAAATTACTAAAAGAAAAACACCTCAAGATTAAACTGGCCGGAGTTGCCAATTCGAAGAAGATGCTGTTCAATCGTGAGGGCATTGATATTGCCACTTTCCGCGAGAAAATGATGACTGAAGGTCAGGATTCGAGCCTCGAAAAGTTTAAAAATGAAATTATCGGTCTGAACATGTACAACTCTATTTTTGTAGATTGTACGGCTAACGAACAAGCTGCCGGATTATATGCTGAATTGTTGAATGCCAATATTTCGATCGTTACAGCCAATAAAGTAGCTGCTTCGTCAGAATACGAAAACTATGCACTACTGAAGAAAACGGCCAAACGGAAAGGCGCTAAATTCCTTTTCGAAACCAATGTTGGTGCGGGTTTGCCCATTATTACCACGTTGAACGATTTGGTCAATTCGGGCGATACAATTGTGAAAATAGAAGCTGTTTTGTCCGGAACACTCAACTTTATTTTTAATACCATAAGCGAAACGGTTCCATTGAGCCAAACGATCCGGATGGCCAAAGAGCAGGGATATGCCGAGCCTGATCCGCGCATCGACCTAAGTGGCGTTGACGTTGCCCGTAAATTGCTGATTCTGGTTCGCGAATCGGGTTATCAGTTTGATATGAAAGACATCAAAATCAACACATTTATTCCTGAAAAGTATTTCGAAGGACGCGTGGACGATTTCTGGAAGAATATACATGAAATAGATGCCGAATTTGAGGCCAACCGTAAAAAACTGGCAGCAGAAGGACTTTTCTGGCGCTTTGTTGCCAAATTCGAAGATGGAAAAGCCGAAATCGGTCTTCAGCAAATCGGGGCAAATCATCCGTTTGCCGATTTGCAAGGATCAAATAACCTGGTGATGTTTAATACCGAACGATACCACGAATTCCCGATGATTATTAAAGGATACGGCGCTGGCGCTGCAGTAACCGCAGCCGGTGTTTTTGCTGATATTATCAGGGTTTCGAATATATAAAAGGAAATATTCAGCAATGAAAAAAATCAGGATAGGGCTAATTATTGGTGCATTTGTAATAGGCATAGCAGAATTGACATTTATTGATTTTAATAATTTTGCTTTATCCAAAAATTTGGGACCTTGTCTGACGTTAATAGGTATGATATTCGTGATTATCAGCCAAATAATTGAACTCAGGAATCATAAGAAATAAGTAAGGTTCTTGATACCTGATACTTGAAGCTTTATACTATTTGAAAATTGATTATTATGAAATACATTATAGTTTTGGGAGATGGGATGGCCGATGAGCCATTGGCAGCATACGGCGGAAAAACTCCGCTTCAGATGGCTGATAAGCCGGTGATTGACAGTTTGGCTAAAATGGGTCGGACGGGTCTTCTGAAAACTGTTCCGGAGGATATGCATCCCGGGAGCGAAATCGCCAATATGTCGGTTTTGGGTTATGATGTGCATACTGTTTTTGAAGGTCGTGGCGTACTTGAGGCCGCCAGTATTGGTGTAACTCTCGAAGAAAACGATCTGGCTTTGCGCTGTAATTTGCTTACCATCGAAAATGAAAATATAAAGAATCACTCTGCCGGGCATATTTCAAATGCAGAAGCTTATGAGTTGATCGATTTCCTGAATAAAAAACTGGGTAACGAAATCATTCGGTTTTATCCAGGGGTTTCGTACCGTCATTTGCTGGTGATTAAAGGCGGGAAAAAATACATGAATTGCACCCCGCCACACGATGTTCCGGGGAAACCATTTCGTCCATGTTTAATTGAATCTGAAAACGAGGAATCGGCTGCTACTGCCAAGCTGCTGAATTACTTGATTTTGCGTTCGCAGGCCTTGCTGGCCGATCATCCGGTTAACCAGAAACGTAAAGAAGCGGGCAAAGAACTGGCCAACAGTATTTGGCCCTGGTCGCCGGGTTACAAGCCGCAAATGCCGACTTTGAAAGAACTTTTCGGTATAGAAAAATCGGCTGTTATTTCAGCCGTTGATCTGATCCAGGGGATTGGCGTTTATGCCGGAATGGATGTGATTAAGGTGGAGGGCGCAACCGGTTTGTACGACACCAATTACGAAGGAAAAGCGCAGGCAACCATTGATGCGTTGAAAGACCACGATTTGGTTTATCTGCATGTGGAAGCCAGTGATGAAGCCGGGCATGAGGGTGACGTAGAACTGAAAACGAAAACCATTGGTTATCTGGATTCGCGCATTGTAAAATATCTGGTCGAAGAAACCGGCAAAATGGAAGAGCCGGTTACCATTGCCGTTTTACCTGATCATCCAACGCCTTGCGCCACGAAAATTCATACCCGCGAAGCCGTCCCGTTTATTATATACCGTATTTAATTACATCATCCATTCCTTTAACCGCCTGGCGAAACTCCTGATGCTGCTCAGTTTTACGACGAATTTGAGGTAGCGAAAGGATCGTATGGCGTGTTGAAGGGTGACCAATTTATAAAGGCTCTACTGAATAAGAATTATTAATTAACTAATAATTTTTTAATGTTGAAATAGTAAGGTTTTCTTTTCTGTTTTTAACTTTAGACCTTTAACTTTGTATCATAAATAAGAGGTGAGCAAAGGGCAAAAAAAAATATTTTTTTGTTCGTTCTGTGTTCTAAGCCTTGTTTGACGAGGCAAATCGTACAAACCTGAATTGAAAAAGTAATAATGAAATATTTCAGCACCAATAAATCGGTTTCAGCAGTTACACTCATGGAAGCCGTTACAAAAGGACTGGCAAGCGATAATGGATTATTTATGCCTATGTGCATTAACGAATTCAAACCTGATTTCTTTAAGAAAATACAAAATTTAAGTTTTCAGGAAATTTCGTTCGAAGTTGCAAAAAAGTTCTTTGGAGAAGACATTCCGGAGCAAACCTTGAAAGACATTGTTTACGACACCCTGAACTTCGATTGCCCTATTGTAAAGGTTAACGATACCATGTATTCGCTTGAGCTGTTTCACGGACCAACTCTGGCGTTTAAAGATGTGGGCGGACGTTTTATGGCGCGCTTGCTTGGCTATTTTCTTCAGGGATTCAAGAAAGAAGTCAATGTTTTGGTTGCAACTTCAGGAGATACCGGAAGTGCTGTTGCCAACGGATTTTATGATGTTCCGGGAATTAAAGTTTATGTGTTGTATCCGAAAGGTTTAGTGAGCGATATTCAGGAAAAACAGTTTACTACGCTGGGAAAAAACATTACGGCTCTTGAAATTGACGGTACGTTCGACGATTGCCAGAGTTTGGTAAAATCGGCATTTCTCGATGAGGAACTAAACAAGGCAATGGTTCTTACATCCGCTAATTCAATCAATGTGGCACGCTTCCTCCCACAGGCTTTTTATTATTTCAATGCTTATGCCCGTTTGCGCGAGGCAGGAGTTGATGGGGAGTTGGTCTTTTCGGTGCCAAGCGGAAACTTCGGAAACCTCACTGCCGGATTGTTTGCCAAATTCATGGGATTGCCAGTTAAACGGTTTATTGCCGCAAATAACGAAAATGACATAGTTTATAAATACCTGAAAACGGGTAAATATCATCCAAAGGCGTCGGTATCAACAATTGCTAATGCGATGGATGTTGGCGCTCCAAGTAATTTCGCACGTATCCTCGAATTGTATAACCATTCGCATCAGGAGATTTTGAACGATATGGTCGGCTATCGATACTCAGATAAAGAAATTCGCGAAACCATGAAACAGGTTTTTGCTGAAGAAAAATACATGCTCGATCCTCATGGCGCTGTAGGTTATCGTGCGTTAAAAGCCGATCTGAAAGACGGAGAAGTCGGTGTTTTCCTTGAAACCGCACATCCAGCCAAGTTCACTGAAACTGTTGAAAGTGTTCTCGGTGAAGGAACCGTTGTCCTTCCGGATAAACTGGCAGCCTTTATGAAGGGCAAAAAACTATCGATTCCGTTAAGTACAGAGTTTGCTGATTTTAAGAAATATTTGATGAATAAATAAGGTTTTATATCTTCCTGAAAGCCGTTTTCGACTCGTTCGAAAACGGCTTTCTTTTTTATCTGGTCAATTGCAGATTGTTATATTTGTGGAGAATAAATTCAGACTAAACCATAAACCAAAGAACCTATTCTGTATGAAGACTTTTCAAAGATTAATGATCTCCTTTATCCTGATTTTTTCAATTGCCAAATTTTCTGTGGCACAAAGATCAATGTCGGATGTGCCTGTTTTTGGAGCACAGATTTTTATCGAACCCGGTCAGACTCCTGAGGATATTGATAACTGGTTTCGAATATTGAAAGAGAGTGGAATGAAAACCACCCGTATCCGGATGTTCGAATCGTACATGCACAAGCCGGACGGAACCTGGGATTTTAGCTTGTTCGATTTGGCTTTTAAGGCTGCCGATAAATATGGAATTCAGATTTATTGTACCATTTTCCCTTACACTGAAAAAACTGATATCGGAGGGTTTAAGTTTCCACGCGACGAAGCCCATCTTCAATCAATTGCACTGTTTATTGAAAAGCTGGTAACCCATTTTAGTCAGTTTAAAAGTATGTACGGTTGGGTTTTAATTAATGAGCCAGGTGTTTCAGGAACCATTCCATGGACCGATTTTACAAAGGCCAAATATCAGGAATGGTTGCAGAAAAATCCGCAAAAAGAGTTTGTCGAGAATGGTTATCCTATTTTGGTAGAGCTAACCGATCAACGTTTTTTGCTTGATTATAACACCTGGTTTCTGAATTGGATTGCCACTGAGATAAAGAAGTGGGATACCAAACATGTATTGCATGTTAACAATCATGCTATGTTCCAGAATTGTGCCGAGTACAATTTTCCTGAATGGCGAAAATTCCTGACTACCCTGGGTGGATCGGCTCATGCCAGTTGGCATTTTGGATATTTCAAGCGTGAACAGTATGCCATGGCCATGTCGGCCAACAGCGAGATTGTGCGTTCCGGAGCGGGAGAATTACCTTGGATTATGACCGAAATACAGGGAGGAAACAATACCTACAGCGGAATGGCACCGTTTTGCCCGACTAAAAACGAGATTGCCCAATGGATGTGGGTCACCATCGGAACCCAGGGCAAAGGCGGCATTTTTTGGTCGCTGAACCCACGCTCTTCGGGAATTGAAGCAGGCGAGTGGGCCATGCTCGATTTTCAGGATCAGCCATCCGATAGACTTAAAGTTGCCTCAGAAGTCTTGAAAGTAATTGATTCAAAATCAGAATTATTTGCCAATGCCCGTGAAGTGGAATCCGGAATAAATGTTCTGTATGTGAGGCAATCGCTTTGGGCTGAGAAAAAAATGGCATCGCCATCACAGCAAAATTACGAAGGCCGTCTGGCAGGTGGGGTCATGAAATCGGCTTTGGGCTATTTTGAAACACTGTCGGAATTAGGAATTAATTGCAATCTGAAAGAATTTGGTGAATTTGATTTCTCGAAGGATGATTATTCCGGTTCGACCATCATTCTGGCACACCAGATTTCTGTTCCATCAGAATATGCCCCAATGTTGGAAGCTTTTGTTTCAAAAGGCGGAAAACTAATCGTAGATGGATTGACCGGATTTTTTGATGATAATCTGCATAACACCATGAAAACCGGTTTCCCTTTTGCCAAATTATTGGGTGGAAACATCAGTGAATTTAAGGCAGTAGATAATCTGTTTGATGTGAAAATTGATCAGCTTACTTTACCGGCGCACCTTTGGAGAGGTTTTATCCGCAATAGTTCAGGAAAAGCAGTTTCTACAGTTGACGGTGAGGCTGTGGCTACCCGAAACCAATTCGGAAAAGGCGAAACCTTGTGGATTCCGTCATTGCTTGGTCTTGGCGCTCGTCTTGGAGGTACCGAAAAGTTGGCTCAATTTCTGGCTCAGGAACTAAAGAATAACATTGGTAAAGCGCCGTATTCTTTTGCATCGCAGCAAAAAGGCATGTTGATGAAAACATTGCAATCAGGCAGTTCGCTGATCACCGTTGTGGTAAATAAATCGACTGATTTGAGGCGAATCGTTTTGAATGCAACGGATAAATCTAAAAAACCAGCGATGCTCTTTGCCGACAAAAAAGGAACTATTTCCGGCCAAACCGTATCTATTTCTCTGGAAGAAACTTTGGTGATAGAGTGGAAGTAATAAGGTTTATCACTGATTCTAAATTTAAATCTTATTATGAATCGATTTCGCGAGCAGGATATCATTCAGTTGTGCATCGAAAAACTGACGACTATTTATGGTTCATCGGTTCAATTAACAGGCTCCCGATCAGTCGGTGGTGGATGTATTAATTATGCAGTGAAAATAAGTACATCGGTTGGCGACTTTTTCCTGAAGTGGAATGCTGCTGCTCCTGCGGATATGTTTATGAAAGAGGCTACTGGCCTGAACGAAATGAGTAGTGCCGATTCTTCCCTGATCATTCCGAAAGTAATCTGGAGTAAGGAAGTTGATGACTATCCCGGATTGTTGCTGATGGAATATTTACAACCGGCAACCAATACTTCAGGAATAGATGAACAGTTGGGAAGGGGAATCGCCCAGCTTCATCGTAAAACCTCCTCCGCATTTGGTTTTTACCATTCGAATTACTGCGGAACTACGATTCAGGATAATACATGGACTGACAACTGGCCTGAATTTTATGCAGAACGTCGGATTTGGGCGTTGGTGCAGCAGATTAACGCAGCACGTGAAATGTCGTCGGGAGAACTGAAAATTTATGAAACCCTTGTGGATAAAATGCCAACATTGCTGGATCATCATACGGTTCCATCGCTTATTCACGGTGATTTATGGTCGGGGAATTACATGTACACGGCCAACGGACCAGCATTAATCGATCCGGCTTGTTCTTATGCCGATCGGGAAATGGAACTGGGAATGATGCAGTTGTTTGGCGGATTTTCTTCGCGCGTGTGGGAAGCCTATCAGGAAGAGTTTCCACTTCCGGAGGGTTGGCGGCGGCGAATCCCACTGTATCAGTTGTACCATATTTTGAACCATTATTTGTTGTTTGGCGGTTCTTATGGACATCAGGCGCTTGAGATTGCCCGCGAATATTTGTAGAAAATGATTTTTGTGAAAATATAAAAACGTGATTTGATGAGGTTAATAATGAGTTTTAAAAAGGTTACTCTGCTTTTTGTGTTCCAATTCTCGGTCTGGGGTATTCTTGCTCAAAATAGTGGAGAGGCTAAAATATTGGTCGATTTAAATCAGCCTGTTGAAAAGGTTTCGCCATTGATTTTCGGGCAATTCATCGAATATTTAGGCCGATGCATTGACGGCGGAATTTATGAAGAAGGCTCACCGTTAACTGACGGAAACGGATTCAGGAAAGATGTACTTCAGAAAGTGCAGGATCTCAAGGTACCAATCCTGAGGTTTCCGGGTGGTACCGTTGTCAAAATTTACCATTGGCAGGATGGTATCGGCCCCAAGGCCGAACGACCAAAGAGCAAGAATCTGATATGGGGTGGTATCAACGATAACCATTTTGGTACAGCAGAGTTTGTTGAATATTGCCGCAAAATAGGGGCAGAGCCTTTTCTGGTAGTTAATATGGCTACCGGAACACCCGAGGAAGCATCGAACTGGGTGGAATATTGCAACGGAACCGGCAATAGCTATTGGGCAAACCTGAGACGCTCGCATGGATACGAAAAGCCTTTCAATGTGAAATTGGGGCATCGGAAACGAAGAATATGCGGTTACGGACGCCGGGAAGCACCAGAATGTAGATAAATACATCGAAGATAGCTGGCAGTATGTCAAATTAATGAAACTTCAGGACTCTTCGTTGAAATTAACCCTTGTTGGGAATTCAACCGATCTGGCATGGAGCAAAAAGGTGATTGATGAGATGCATCCGGTTTGCGATTTTATGGCCATTCATTTGTATTCCATTCCGTCTGATTCGAATTATTTTACGCTTCTGAATAGTATCGAAGCTTTCAATGCCGATTTTGATGCCATGAGAACCTTGCTTCAGAAAGTGCCTGAAAAAGTTGAGAATTTCTCTTCGTGGTATCGCTTTCCTCCACGTCAGGAACCTTTGAAAATTGCAGTTGATGAATGGGGAATCTGGGATTTGAATTCAGGAAAGGGCAGGGGCGATTACCAGATGGAGTATTCGTACAATTGGGCGCAGGCCTTGGCTATCGGTAAATTCCTGAATTTGTTTCAGCGAAATGCCGATCTGATTGGTTTGGCTACCTGGGCTCAAACAGTAAATGTATTGGCTCCGATAATGACGAGCAAGGAGGGTTCCTTCTGTCAGCCAATTTACACTCCTTTGCAGGCCTACCGGCGATATACACTTCAGCAAAATTTACCTGTCGACGTTACTTCTCCTGTTCTGGAAAAAACGCTTAAAACTCTGGATGCAACAGCAAGTGTTTCGGATGACCAAACGGAAATTGTTATTACCGTGCTGAATTTGTCGGAGAAAGAAATCATGCCTGCGCATATTAATTTCAGTAATCTGACTGGAAATAAGCAAGTGCATCTGACTGAACACGTCAGCTATACCGCGCCATCGTTGGAGTCGGCTAACGATTTTGGCAAGAATTGCGTAACAGAAACCAAAAGCAAATCGTTGCAGAATTCCAAAGACGGATTCGAAATTAAACTGAAACCAGCCTCAATTAACTTTTTCAGATTTAAGGTGTTATAAGGTGAAATAAATTTAAAGGAAATGGCTAAACTGGCTGGTTATATCATACTTGGAATTTCGATCCTGATCTGGCTGATGATTCCGGTGGTTCCTTTTCTGGGCTTTTCAGTCGGGAAAATCGCTGGAATAACAACTGGCCTGATTATCGCCGGAGAGATTACTTTTTACCTCAGTATTTTCTTGATTGGTAAGGAATTCCTGATCAAGATAAAGAATAAATTCAGGCGGAAAAAGGAAGCTCCTTCAGAAATTGACCCTGTTGATTGATTTACATTTTCCCGTCTCCTGTCTCCTGTCTCCTGTCTTCCATCTCCCTTCGACTGCTTCGCGCTTAGGGAGCACTATTTCAATCTTTAGTCTTCTTTATCCCGACTACGGTCTCCGGTTTACTACAGCTCCACCAGTTTATTTTTGATGGCATAAACCACCAGTTGTGCAGTGTTTTTGCTTTCGCTTTTTTCAAGAATATTCGCGCGGTGTTTGTCAACCGTACGCTTGCTGATGAAGAGTTTATCGCCTATTTCCTGGTTCGATAGTCCCTGGCAAATCAGGATCAGGATTTCCATTTCGCGCTCCGAAAGCTCGGCATGGGTCTCTTTGCTTTTGGATGACGATTTCAGACTGTTCACCAGGTTTTGTAGCAGTTCTGAAGAGAAGAATGATCCGCCGTCGTAAACCACGTCGAGCGCGGTTTTTACTTCTTTAATGTCCGAATTTTTCAGTACAAAACCTTTCACACCGGCATTCACCATTTTGTAGTAATAATCTTCTTCACCATACATCGACAGCGTGATGATTTTCAGTTCAGGGTATAGTTTTTGCGCGATGGTAGCTGCCTCGATGCCATCCATAACAGGCATATTGATGTCGAGCAAAACCAAATCGGGCACATTTTTTTCGAGCAGATCGAGAAATTGCCTGCCGTTGGCCGCTTCGCCAACCACATGATAATATTCAAGCGTATTTAATAATATCCGTAGTCCATTTCGGAATAGGGTGTGGTCGTCAACAATGATTACTTTTCGTTTCAGTTGATTACTCGTCATGCGTCAGCACTTTAATGGTTACCTGTGTTCCTTTTTTATTCTCACTTTCGATGTTTATTTCACCTTTCAGCGAATTGATGCGCGAATAGATGTTTGAAAATCCCATGCCGCTGCTTCCCTGTTGTTCAACTATCTTATTTACATCGAAGCCTTTGCCGTCATCTTTGTAAATGATAGTCATATAATCGTCATCAATGCTCAAAGATATGTTAATCTTTTTGGCATGAGCATGTTTGATGGTATTGTTTATCAATTCGCAGATAACCCGGTACAAAACCACTTCAACGTTGGCATCAAACCGTTCATCCTTCAGTTCGGTAATCAGGTTAATGCGGATGGTTTTGGTGATGTTGATTTTGTTGGCAAAGTTGTTGAGCGCTCTCACCAATCCAAAGTTATTCAGGATATGAGGGCTCAGGTTGTCCGAGATTTCTTTCAGGCTTTTAATGGCTTCGTTTATTACCAGTTCGGTATTCTCCACGATTTCGCGCGATGCTTCGTCGTGTTTCATCTGGGCCAGCGACGAAACCGACATTTTTACACTCGAAAGCAAAGGGCCAAGTCCGTCGTGCAGGTCTTTGGCGAAACGTTTCCGCTCTTTCTCTTCGGTTTGAATGATGGTATTCAGGAACATTTTTTCGGTCAGCCGCCGCGAATCTTCCACGCGTTTCATGTACTTGAAAATCTTCTGGATCATGAAAACGCCAATGGCAAAGGCCAGCGATGTAATTACGCCTCCCCATACAAAAATCTCGCGGTAATCCTGGGGTTTAATTTCGCTCACATAAGGCAGAAACTCAACCAGGCGCATAACGGCCATCAGGATAAAACCTATGGTCAGGAGCATCCACGAGAAGTTGTATTTGGTTACCCGTGTGAGTTTGAGGGCAACTGCCACTGCAAAAAATTGCAGGATGATGGCTATAACGAACAATATCTTCAGGATCATAAGCCGAATTTTGGTCGCATCAAAGGTACATCGCAACAAGGCTATTTCAAACCGTTGAAGCAATAAAAATCAGGTTGGCACATGATCGAATGAACTGATTGGTTAAGTATTAGGGGCAAGCTTGAGTGAATGTCTTTGGTTGTTCTGATTTTATCGACAAAAGTGTTTATCTTCCGGTGGTTTCTAGTCGTTCTTATTTTTAAGTTGTTCCCATTTTTCCTGAATATTCTCTTCGCCTTTGAAATAACCCGGTTTCGATTCCTTTTCGAATATCTCAAATGTGGGAGCAATGAGTATTTTGTCTGAATCGGGGTATTCACAGACATCAAATCCGATGAAGGTTCTTACATCAAGATAGGTGCAGGGTTCCGATGAATGATTATAAAACTGGTGTGCCCCGGTTTCACCCATTTCAAAAAAGATAACATCTCCACTTGTTACTATTTCAAGTCCTGCAGGTGTTCTCAGAGTCATGGAGCCTGAAATCACCATAAACAATTCTTCAGCATAGCGGTGGAAATGATAGGGCGCCGAAAATTGTCCCGGATGAAGTAATCTCAAATCAAAATTTAAATTTTTAGGATTCACTCCCTGAGCTTTTCTGGAAACATCAGAGAATAAATGGAAAGGATCAATCTTGTTCGGGTCTTCCCTGAATTCCCTTTTGTCTGATTTTAAAATGGTAGCCATACTGTTTTTACTTGTTAATTAATCCAAACAATTTGTTGTTGTATTTCTAAAATACTCACCCCGACGTCCGCAAAGCGGACGCTCCGCCCCTCTCTCGCGAGAGAGGGGCAAAGCATCGCAGATGCGCGGGGTGAGTTAGGACAAAAACTCGAATTCAAATGCAACATTACTTCATTCTTATTATTTGATATGAGTATCTGTTCTTTTACTTAAAAAGGGATCAATCATTCTTCGGAGGGTTTGGGGCAAAGCCCCATTGGGTGGATCAATTAGGCAGGCAACCGGATATTCATAATTACTTATTTGCCTCAATATTTAAACCCTAAGCAATCCACGAAACCCCCTGGCAGCATAATACGATTCTGCACCGTTGTGATATACAAACACATGATCGTAGCGACGATCGCAAAAAATGGCGCCACCGAGTTTCCGAATTTCAGCAGGTGTTTTAATCCAGCTCGACGTTTTTATATCGAAAGTTCCAAGTTGCTGCAGCTCCCGGTATTGGTCTTCAGTTAGAAGTTCAACGCCCATTTCAGCGGCCATATCCATCGCGCTATTTTCAGGTTTATATTCTTTCCTCGACTCCAGCGCTTCCCGGTCGTAACAAAGACTTCTGCGGCCTTTCGGACTTTCAGCCGAACAGTCGTTAAAAATGTATTCGCCCGTATATTTATCCTGACCAACAACATCCGGTTCTCCGCCGGTTCTTTCCATTTCATTAAGCGACCACAGTTTTTCAGTATGAGTCTCTAGTCTGACCAGTACTTTAGCCCATTCAAGACCTGTATGGCGATTCATGTTTTTGCTGAAACGGGTTTTTAATGCGCCGAGTAGTTCTTCACGTTGTGCTGACGACAACTCTTTTTTATTTTCCATTGCTCCAATGTTTTATTCCGATTTGTTTACTGATTCATTGTAAACAGTCAGGCGATGTGTTTGGTTGAATGGTTGTTGAGGTTTGCTAACGTTGGCGGTTGTTTATTTTTATGTCCCCAGGGTTTTATGCTGAGTTGTCTGTTGGGTTTCAGATCAGGCACCGATTGGTAATAGCTGTTGATGTTATCTGTCCTGATATTTTTCCACCAGCAGTGTATATAACTACTGATATCTTATCCCTAATCTGTTTGTTTTTAGTAAAAACAGAAGTAAAATCATTGAGACCGTTCCAATTGTGGCCAGTATGTTTATAATCTTTTGAGTCTTTGTACTATTTCCGAATACTTTTTCAAGGCCTGTATATATCATTAATCCAATTATTCCGCCTAACGTGTTATTAATTATATCCGTAATATCAAAAGCTCCAATTCCAAAAATATATTGAAGTACTTCGATGATTAAACTTATAAAGGAAAATAAGAATAGTTTTTTTCCAAGCATATACCTTTGAAATAATATTCCTGCATATATACCTAGTGGCAGAAAGATCACAACATTCATAATCATTTCACCCAAATCGAGTTTGCCATTTAAGAATAACGGTTCACCATAAGGAATTAAATTGATACTTCGCTCATTTTCCATATAGGTGAAATGTACGCCAAGCTTAAATATTAAAATCCAAACTAAAGCAATTAAATAAATTGTAAATAGTACCTGAGTTAACTGGTTTGTTCTACTGGCTTTCATACGGTTCCAACTCATTTTTAAATTAAATATTCTCGCTCTGTTTCCCCATTGCCGGTGCCGGTTTGCAATCCATACCAACAGTTATTCAATCATTTTAATAATTTTCAGTCTCTTTTCTCTGGCACGTTCCTCTACAAAATAAAGTTCATCTTTAAATCCTTGTCCGTGTGATTTAGTCTCCGGCATAGTATAATTCTTTAAGTACTGTTCCAAAATTATCATCATTCATCAATCGCAACCAGCCAACCAAACCAAAGTCAGTTTTTACCAAAAAGTTGTAATCCATGTCAAAATCCTTAGTTGTCGAATCCGCCAATAGTATTTCAATTTCATAATCTTTTGGAATCTGAGCTACGATTTCATTTCCAATTTTGTCTTTGTACAGGGTAATTGCTTTTAATGTCTTGCCTTTTAATCCGACATAGTTGTATGGCTGGGTAATTTCTACAATGGTGTCATTCTGTATTTGGAATTTTCTTCTTCTGTTGTACATGTTATTAACGTGTCCAGATGTGTAAATGGTTCCCGAACCATTAATGTAAAATTCGATGCAAGGAAATTGACTTATAAATTTGCCAGTCTTTGTTGTAACTACATATCCCGGGTCGGCACTCATTCCCTCAGAATAGACAATGGTCAAACTGTCTTTTAATGTTTCGTTTTTAAATTTTGCTACTACTGTCCATTCTGCAAGAACTGAGTCTTTTGCGCAAAAAAGTGGATCTTTTCTGTCTAACAAATAACAAGGTTTATTAATAAAACGAGCGAACTTTTTGTCGTAGGCGAAAAAGACCTTGTAGGTCGTGTCAATCGAAACCCTTGTCAAATGGGGAAAATACGATTTTGTCTGACTAAAAGAAGTCAGGCTAATCTTAAGAAAAAGTATAAATATTAATAGTCGTGTCATCATCTCATGCTTCTAACTAACGTTTTTATATGTTGCAAATTATAAATCAATTGCAATTCTCAATTTATCTCTCTCATATCAGCTATAATTTCTCCAAAACATTCGCTTTGGAAGTTAATGTCGTGGTATAAGATGCATTGCCTTCAACATAACAAGTTACACCCATGGGCAAATAACGGGTCGCAAGTACTCGGGCTCAAACCGAAAAGCAGCCTGAGCGAAAAGATGCATCATGGGTTTCTAATTTTGTTGATTGTCTTTTGGTATCTCTACAAAGTCAACAGCATCGTTCTTTTTCGAAAATAGAATGATGATAACACCAATAACTGCCGATAAAACGAGACAAAGAACAAAACTCCAGGCATAGCCAATTTTACGATTTTTTCCAAGTAGAGCAACAAGAGCAGAGATGATTACATGAGAAAAGAGTAATACTTGTTCCATTTCGTTTGGGTTTTAAAAGTTAATATTTGGTTTTCTAATTGCTTCCTCTTATCGTTCAAATAGTCGTTTTATATTGGTCTTATTCTTTGTTATTTCCTGAAAAAGTGCTTCCGCTATTTCGTTTTTGTCCTTTATTATTTAAAATTTAATGCGACCACCCTCTTTCCTTTTTTAGGCTTGTTCATAAAGCAGTAAGCTACACCCATTGGCAAATTGTGGGTCCCGGGTACTCGGGCCCAAGCCGAAAAGCAGCCCAAGCGGAAAGATGCCCATCGAAAACCACTGCTGCCGCGCCGGGTAGCTGATGTTAGCGGTAGTTATTCTTGTTTCTTTGCTACAAAGTATTCAAATTGCATAACTGAATTACTATAAGTCCGTTTTATAATCAATGAATCGTTTGTCAATTTTAATATCTGACCAGCAATTGTATATCTAGGTGTCGAGATGGTTAAAGTGTCCATTTTTGTATTTAATGTCCAGAAACCACTGTCAATAATATCAATTGTGTCTTTACAAAATCTTCTTGGTGGATCACCGGAACCTGTTGAAATAGTTAATGCATAAATTGTCCCCATATTATCCTCTGAATATTTTCCGTTAATCTGAAATATAGACTTATCGTCTTTGTGGCAAGATGGCAGACTTATCGTAATTGAATTCGAAGTAACAATCTTCGAAAAGAACCAGACTTTTGATGAATTATTTGTCAAATATTCAATAGTTGTAATAGGTTGATCTTTATCCTTTCTACAACCATTAATCAATAAGATAATTAGTCCTAACGCAATTATTAAATAAAAATACTTCCTTTTCATTTTGATATGTTGTCATGTGAGTCAAATAATTATCGCTAACGTAGGAAGCTACACGCAGGGGCGGATTGCGGGCGATTTCCTGTCAATCCCGAGTACTCGGGACCGAGCGGAAAGATGCCCACCGAAAACCACTGCTGCCGAACTTGTATTCTAAGACAAAACCAAATTTTCGAGTCGTTTTTATGCCGCATATTTCAAAAGATCCACATAAGGGGTTTGTCTTTGAACCACGGCGAAAACCCGATAGACGATTTTGTTTCGAATAATATTTAGTGTACTCATCTTATTCTTTCCAAGCTCATTTACTCGTTTGTTAAAGTACTGCAAGTATTCTCCCTGGTATTTAATGGCCGCCATTGCCGCCAAATTTAATAAAGCTTTCAACATTTTGTTCGCAAAAGG
Organism: Prolixibacteraceae bacterium; assembly: GCA_963676375.2. Lineage (GTDB taxonomy): Bacteria > Bacteroidota > Bacteroidia > Bacteroidales > Prolixibacteraceae > Aquipluma. The sequence goes on along the minus strand of CAXXPT010000007.1, from coordinate 50,847 downwards.
ATGTACTCTTGGAGTTCCTTTCACAGTACCGGACGAATAACTGAATGGAGCTATACCGGCAAAGCAGGCAAAAGCCCTTGCATTAGCAAACGAGGTAAAATTGGCTGTGTATCCAATCATGTAAAACCCTAAGATTTTCCCCACACCACGAATGGACAGAATGAGCTTATAGTTTCTGGATATGCTTTCATCGCTTTCAATGATGCTCTCGATTTTTTGCTCAACCTTTTCAATTTCATCATTCAGGTTGCTTATCAGCCGCTGCTGTACTTCTTTTATTAGGGCCGATTCACCATCTTCGTAGCAATCATGCAAGTCAGAAATGCCATTTTTATAGGCCGTACGATGTTTCAGGAGTTTCTCACGTAATGATATTAAAGACCTGATCTGGTCAATCTTCGCACCCGGAAGAATAGTCGGCACCAGTATTTCCCTTTTCTCGTAGGCATAATAGGCTATTCGTTTGGCATCTATCCTGTCATTCTTGCCCCTGGTAATTCCCAGCGACTTTTTAATCTGAAGGGCCGATTCCATCGTAAATAAGATGTTCTCGCTTTGCAGGAATACGCTAAGCATGCGGGAGTACTTCCCCGTATTCTCAAAGCAAAAAAACAACTCTTCCTTTTTACATTTGGTTCCCGTCATTACTTTTTCCAACAGGCAAACAAAGCCTTGAAGGCTGTTCTCAACAACAAAGTACAAATTAAGCCCATGAATAAAGACATCCAGTGTGGCTTTTGATACATCAATACCAACGAAAAACTGAACCTTTTTCATAACTTTGGTTTTAATTGTTAGTAAAACGAGTTGCCTAAACTATCACCTTTCAAAGACCTTGTGTCTATTATTCTAAATGGTTCTGGGCAACTGATCAAAAGAATGGGGACTAATACAAGCGATAGGCCTTAAAGCCTAGCGGGTAGCCAAGTTCACCCCATTCTTTTTTATTAACAAGTTAAGAACTATCAACAAGAAAAGAAAAAGTAGCAAAAAGAAAAGAATATCAACCCCTTACATCATCATCATACTCAAAATACTCTCTTTCTGTTAATAAATCCATGTAAATCTAAAGGACGGGTAGCTGAAGTTATGGGTTGTATTTCAGTCATATAATATTATTCATTAATTCGATCGAGGAACTTTTTGTCACCATTAATTGAAGGATTCTCCTTTAAAAAAAGGATTTGAATAGTATCTCCAACCTTATAGTAATCATCGTCAACCCATCCCTCGTATCTTTGTCCATTGTAAGAAAAAGAGTATGTAACCCTTTCAATTCCTTTTCCTCCAACTCTTCTTCTATCAATGACATTAGCTTTTGCCATTTGTCCATTTTTATAAAGGTCATTATTTATTTTAGTCTTTTTTGCTCCAGTATACACAAACCATGCAATTACGATTAAAAGAACAGCCAGTGATATTTTATTCTTATAATTATAAATTGGTTTATCTGATTTTTGTTTCATCATTAACGGTTTCTCATTTATACTCTGAAGTTCCTGTCAATTCTATACAATTTAAGTTGTCAATTTGTGAATGTGTCGTGTCCACATAATATAACCCATAACGTAGGAAGCTACACGCAGGGGCGGATTGCGGGTCCCGAGTACTCGGGATCAAGCCGAAAAGCAGCCCGAGCGGAAAGATGACCACCGAAAACCACTGCTGCCGCGCTTGTATTCTAAGACAAAACCAAATTTTCGAGTCGTTTTTATGCCGCATATTTCAAAAGATCCACATAAGGGGTTTGTCTTTGAACCACGGCGAAAACCCGATAGACGATTTTGTTTCGAATAATATTTAGTGTACTCATCTTATTCTTTCCAAGCTCATTTACTCGTTTGTTAAAGTACTGCAAGTATTCTCCCTGGTATTTAATGGCCGCCATTGCCGCCAAATTTAATAAAGCTTTCAACATTTTGTTCGCAAAAGGATGTACTCTTGGAGTTCCTTTCACAGTACCGGACGAATAACTGAATGGAGCTATACCGGCAAAGCAGGCAAAAGCCCTTGCATTAGCAAACGAGGTAAAATTGGCTGTGTATCCAATCATGTAAAACCCTAAGATTTTCCCCACACCACGAATGGACAGAATGAGCTTATAGTTTCTGGATATGCTTTCATCGCTTTCAATGATGCTCTCGATTTTTTGCTCAACCTTTTCAATTTCATCATTCAGGTTGCTTATCAGCCGCTGCTGTACTTCTTTTATTAGGGCCGATTCACCATCTTCGTAGCAATCATGCAAGTCAGAAATGCCATTTTTATAGGCCGTACGATGTTTCAGGAGTTTCTCACGTAATGATATTAAAGACCTGATCTGGTCAATCTTCGCACCCGGAAGAATAGTCGGCACCAGTATTTCCCTTTTCTCGTAGGCATAATAGGCTATTCGTTTGGCATCTATCCTGTCATTCTTGCCCCTGGTAATTCCCAGCGACTTTTTAATCTGAAGGGCCGATTCCATCGTAAATAAGATGTTCTCGCTTTGCAGGAATACGCTAAGCATGCGGGAGTACTTCCCCGTATTCTCAAAGCAAAAAAACAACTCTTCCTTTTTACATTTGGTTCCCGTCATTACTTTTTCCAACAGGCAAACAAAGCCTTGAAGGCTGTTCTCAACAACAAAGTACAAATTAAGCCCATGAATAAAGACATCCAGTGTGGCTTTTGATACATCAATACCAACGAAAAACTGAACCTTTTTCATAACTTTGGTTTTAATTGTTAGTAAAACGAGTTGCCTAAACTATCACCTTTCAAAGACCTTGTGTCTATTATTCTAAATGGTTCTGGGCAACTGATCAAAAGAATGGGGACTAATACAAGCGATAGGCCTTAAAGCCTAGCGGGTAGCCAAGTTCACCCCATTCTTTTTTATTAACAAGTTAAGAACTATCAACAAGAAAAGAAAAAGTAGCAAAAAGAAAAGAATATCAACCCCTTACATCATCATCATACTCAAAATACTCTCTTTCTGTTAATAAATCCATGTAAATCTAAAGGACGGGTAGCTGAAGTTGTGTGTAGTGGTTTAATTTTCATTATAATTACGCAAAAATATTGCTTCATAAAATTTGTCATTCCAATAGTAATTTTCAGTTAATTCGACCTGATGAGCTTGGCTCCTAATTGAATTAATGGAAAGCATTATATCTGGTTTTACTTCATTAAAGGGCACAATGGTTATGGGTATTGTACTGTTTGAATTCATTAATTTGGCATATTCCCTTTGTAACAACATTGCCTGTTCTCCTGAAAGCGTTACTTCACCATTATGACTAATTTTTTTAAGTGAATCCTCACTAATCTTTAAAGTTTTTAGAAGTGCATTTTTGATAGCACTATCCTTAAAGACAATTTTTGATTTCTGATAAGATATTAACGAATCTAATTCTATACCACCATATATTGAATATTTAGGATTTTTATTATCGTAATAATAACAATATGTGTATGTTTTCTTAGTGAAATATGTTTGAGGCACATTATAGATTAAAAGCAATTTTGTTTGAGAAACTTTGTCTGAAGTTTCATTAAAAATATCATTAATTCCTGAATAAATAATCAGATACCTACAAAGAAGAAAGCGTTTATCTTCATTTTCAAATGTCTGCTTATTTATGACTGCATAAATTGTTTTTTGTCCTAAAAAAGTATTCTGATAGAATGATTTGGAATCTGAAAACGTAATAATATCATTATTTAAATTTATTTTTTCTGTTTGAAAATATGAGTATTCGTCAAATACCTCTTTAGGGTAATAATTTGTAAAATCATAATCAAGATTCATTTTTACAAATTGGTTCATATAATCATCAACAAAATTCTGTTTACTTATGATGCCAATAAAAGCAATTAAGTATGCAATAGAAAACCATATAACAAGAAATAGTATAGAACTCCGTTTATAAATTGTTTTTGTGTAATATATCTTAAAAATAAAATCAAACAAATTGTATCTACCTAAAGAAAAAATGAACAAAAGACAACTAATGATGAATAGTGCAATTATTAAATAAATAAATGCAATTGAATTAAAGAAACTGTCTGATGAATACTTACTTAGTTCTCCAAAGAATGAGATAAAACGCAAAAATATTCCTGTTAAAAGAACATAGTAGATAAAGTATTTTACAATTAAACGTTTTGAAGAGTTGCATGGTATTTTAATAATTTTGTACCCTATGGAAGTTTTTAAATAAAGTATTGGAATGAAATAAGTTGCAATAAAGACAATCAAATAAAAATACTTTGCTTCCAAATCAATCTTTGAAAAGTTTAATGCTGGAAATACAGCCAATGAAACAAGAACGAAGACGACTAAATTAATTATCCCCGCTAGTCCTCTCTTTATTAGCAGCATAGTTTCTTATTTGAAGTTGATAAACAACAATAAATGTCAGAATAACAAAAACCAATATCTCGAAGAAATATTCAGCGATAATGGCATTTAATCCATAAAAAGATTTATTATACTCAATTTTGGCGACACCACCATCATAATCAACACTTAGAGATTCATCCCAATCATAAGGATTAAATTCTCCCCATAAGTATATTTTCAGGTCGCCATTTGGAGGTAGATTTACTGCATCTTTTAAGTAAATAATACCACTAACCTTCTGAAATAGAATGTTTTTCAGAAGGTTGCTTTTTTCATCTTCTAGGAGGTAAGAGGAACTTACCGCCCAAGACGTTAAACCTCTCACATTTGTATACCTGATATTTATAGATTTGATTGTCTTATTTGTATTATTTTTTATCTCAATTACACGTTGGTGCTTTGTCTTAATTAAATAGTCATAAACTTCGATACTTTTGTTCTTAATATCTACTACATGTGATGAATCTTGTATATAAGAATAGACATCTACGTAGCTATCATTTATGGATGATGGATAATTAATGTTCTCTTTTTCGATTCGGACTAATAAATCTGGTGGTGAAAATAAAATCTTATAAAGGGTAATAAAGCCCCCAATGAAAAATGCAATCATTATTATCAATAGATAATACGGTTCTAATATTTTATTCAATGCGTTAATTTTTTCTCTCATAATTTTTACTTTAACATTAGCAACTTATTGCAGTCTTACCATTACACACAACTAGTCAATAGCGGAAAGTTTATAGTACTTTTAAAATTCTATCCTTATTTTCATTCCGTACTATTTTACTTCCTATGTCGTTGGTTCTTAAATTGTGATAAATGTAAGTAGTTATGTTTATAAATCAAACTGATTTATTGTTTTTTCAGTTCATTTTCAGTTCAAAATAGCTTTTTGTTTAACCATCGGTTAGGTCGGGCGTGTTTTTCGCTGCTTTTAATAAATTGGGTATTCGTTTCCATCAGTTTATTAAGTCAGTAATAACCTGCAATAAAGGTTTTGTTCGCCGCCATTTGTCCGCATTCTAATTCAAAAAGTTTAACTTGGCTCTTAGTGTCACCCATTTGTTTTTCAAGTCGTTCGGCTATAGATTTACAATCTTTAATTCAGGATTTTCTTTTTGTTACAGTCGTTCATCGGAGTCTATTTAGTAAACTGTGTCAAGTGAAAAAACTTCAATAAGTTTAACACATAAAATTACAGGCACATGGTTACCGAAGGAGAATTTAATTACGATGATTTTGAAAAAGAGGCACTGGATAAATTGAAAAGAGGTGTTTCGCTGGAGGGCAAAGATGGTGTTTTGGCCCCCTTGCTCAAACGGCTTTTAGATGCCAGCCTGCAAGGCGAGCTTGAAGGTCACCTATTGGAAGGAAAAGCCCAGGAGACAGGAAGGAATAACCGAAGGAATGGAGTGAGCACCAAGAAAGTAAAAACCCTTTATGGCCCGATAGATATTACCACGCCCCGCGACCGTAACGGCAGTTTTGAACCTGAGATTTTACCCAAAAGACAAACAACCCTTGGCGATGGTTTAGATCATAAAATCATTGGATTGTATGCCCTTGGGATGAGTTACACTGATATCTGTGATCATCTAAGCCATATGTACCAATTGACACTTTCCCCCGCCACCATTACCTCAATAACCGACAAGATATTGCCAGAGATCGAACAATGGCAGACCCGCCCGTTAGAAAGCGTTTACCCCATCCTTTGGCTTGATGCCATTCATTACAAAGTCCGTCAGGACAATGCCATAAAGACCAAAGCAGTATATTGCTTAATCGGGCTGAATCGCGAAGGGGTAAAAGATTTGTTGGGAATGTACATTGGAGAAAACGAAAGTGCCCGGTTCTGGCTCTCTGTATTAAACGACATTCATCGTCGGGGAGTAAACGACATATTGATTGCAAGCATCGATAATCTGAAAGGTTTTGCGCAAGCCATCGAAGCGGTATTCCCCCATACCAGGGTTCAGTTGTGCATTGTGCACCAGGTGAGGAACTCATTGAAGTACGTACCACACAAAGACAGGAAAGAAGTTGCTCAAACACTTAAAGATATATACCAGTCGAACGACCTGGCACAAGCCGAAAAGGCATTGAACCAACTTGACTTGCAATGGAGAGCAAAATACCCGTCAATGGTCAAATCATGGCTTGAGAACTGGGAGAGGCTCTCGCAAATGTTCGACTTCCCTGACCAGATCAGAAAGCTAATATATACCACCAATGTCATTGAAAGTTTTAACAGTCAATTACGTAAGGTCACAAAATCAAAACGGGTATTTACAAACGATCAGGCATTAATGAAACTACTTTTTCTGGTTCAACAGAAAATCTATGAAAAATCTGGTCCGATTAATGGATGGAAACAAATAATGGCCCAACTAATCATTATTTTTGAAGACAGAATGAATGTTCAATAAGTACTCACCTGACACAGTTAATTGAACAGACCCGTTCATCGGGCATTTACATTCAATCATCGGGCAGTTTCCAGGGCCTCTGAGATCGTTTCCAACGCTTCTGAGATCGTTTCCAGAGCCTATCAGATTGTTTCCAACGCTTTTCAGATTGTTTCCAGAGCCTCTCAGATGTGTTCCAATACTTATCAGATCGTTTCCAGAGCCTCTCAGATTGTTTCCAGAGCCTCTGAGATCGTTTCCAACGCTCCCCAGATGTGTTCCAACGTCTCCGAGATCGTTTCCAGAGCTTCCGGGATGTGTTCCAACGTTTGGAGGCTTTTCGCAAAAAAAGTCTTTCCGTTCTCCATTCTCCCTTCTCCGTTCTCCATTCTCCCTTCTCCGTTCTCCGTTTTCCCTTAAAAGCAAAAGGGAACCACCCTTTCGGATGATCCCCTTTTAATAATTTAACTCCAGACTTCGAATTCCGAACTCCGGACTTTTTTTTTATTTGCTGTGTTTAATATTTGCCTGTGCAGCAGCCAAACGTGCAATTGGAACCCGGTATGGAGAGCAGCTTACATAGCTCATTCCAACTTTATCGCAGAATTCAACCGAACTTGGTTCGCCGCCATGTTCGCCGCAAATACCAATTTTCAGGTTTGGTTTAGTCTGTCGGCCACGTGTTACACCAATCTCAACCAGCAAGCCAACACCATTCTGATCTAACACCTGGAATGGGTCTTGTTTCAGGATTCCACGGTTCAGGTAGTCGGGTAAGAATTTACCGGCATCGTCGCGCGAGTATCCTAAAGTCATCTGGGTTAAATCGTTGGTTCCGAACGAGAAGAAATCGGCTTCGGCAGCAATATGGTCGGCTGTTAATGCAGCGCGTGGAATTTCAATCATGGTACCTACCTGGTAGTCGATGCGGTCGCCTTTTTCAGCAAACACTTTTTCAGCTACGCTGCGAATAATATCCGTTTGGTTTTTCAATTCGGCAACAGTACCTACCAGCGGAACCATAATTTCAGGACGGGCATCAACGCCTTTAGCCTTCAGGTTAAGTGCAGCTTCGATAATTGCGCGGGCCTGCATGGCTGTAATTTCAGGATAAGTAATTCCCAAACGGCATCCACGGTGTCCAAGCATCGGGTTAAACTCGTGCAGCGATTCTACTTTGTGTTTTACCTGCTCAACCGAAATACCCATTTCTTTGGCCATTTCCAATTGGTTGGCTTCTTCGTGAGGAACAAATTCGTGCAATGGCGGATCGAGCAAACGAATGGTTACGCCATATCCGGCCATCGCTTCGAAAATACCTTCGAAGTCGCTGCGCTGCATAGGCAACAATTTTTCGAGCGCTTTTTCGCGACCTTCAACATCGTCGGCCAAAATCATTTCGCGCATCGCTTTAATGCGTTCGCCTTCGAAGAACATGTGCTCGGTGCGGGTCAAACCAATACCTTGAGCGCCAAAATTACGTGCGATTTGTGCGTCTTTTGGAGTATCGGCATTGGTGCGTACACTCATGCGTTTGTATTTATCGGCAATGGTCATTAATTCGCCAAAGTAACCGCTCAATTCAGGATCGATGGTTGCAATTTTGCCTTCGTAAACCTCGCCGGTAGTTCCGTTCAGCGAAATGAAATCGCCTTCCTGGAAAGTTTTTCCGTCAACGGTCATGGTGCGCAGTTTGTAATCGATTTGCAGCGATCCGGCTCCCGAAACGCAGCATTTACCCATTCCGCGGGCAACAACCGCAGCGTGCGAGGTCATACCTCCACGGGCAGTTAAAATACCTTTGGCCACGTTCATTCCGCGAAGGTCTTCAGGCGAAGTTTCGATACGAACCAAAACTACATTTTTACCCTGGGCAACCCATTCTTCGGCCTCGTCGGCAAAGAATACGATCTGGCCGGTAGCGGCTCCCGGTGATGCTGGTAAACCTTTTGCCAAAACGCGGGCAACTTTAATCGCTTTTTTATCGAATACCGGGTGAAGTAATTCGTCTAATTTATTGGGCTCAACGCGGAGCAGTGCAGTTTTTTCATCAATCAGGCCTTCTTTCAGCATGTCGATGGCAATTTGTACCATAGCAGCGCCGGTACGTTTTCCGCCGCGGGTCTGCAACATCCACATTTTACCTTCCTGAATGGTGAATTCCATATCCTGCATATCCTTGAAGTAAGTTTCAAGTTTATTCTGAATATCGAACAAATCTTTGTACATCTGAGGCATAGCTTCTTCGAGCGAAGGGTATTTTGCAGCGCGATCGGCTTCTGAAACACCAGCCAGTTCGGCCCAACGTTTCGAACCTTCGAGGGTAATTTGCTGTGGGGTACGGATTCCGGCCACTACGTCTTCGCCCTGCGCATTGATGAGGTATTCACCGTTGAATAAGTTTTCACCGGTTCCGGCATCACGGCTAAAGCAAACGCCTGTTCCTGAAGTCAAACCCATGTTCCCGAATACCATAGCCTGAACGTTAACAGCAGTTCCCCATTCTTCAGGAATCTGGTTCAATTGGCGATAGTAAATGGCACGGTCGTTCATCCAGCTGTTGAATACGGCACAAACGGCGCCCCAAAGTTGTTCGTATGAACTTTCAGGAAAATCGTGACCGGTCTTTTTCTTAACGGCAGCTTTAAATTTGGTAACCAATTCTTTCAGTGCATCTACCGAAAGTTCGTTATCGTTGATTACACCTTTTTCGTGTTTAACTTCTTCCAGAATTTCTTCGAACGGATCGATATCGGTTTTAGAAGTTGGTTTCATGTCGAGAACCACGTCGCCGTACATTTGCACAAAGCGGCGGTAGCTATCCCAAACGAAACGCGGATTGCCGGTTTTTTTTGCCATACCTTCCACAACTGTATCGTTCAATCCGAGGTTCAGAATGGTGTCCATCATGCCGGGCATCGAAGCGCGTGCACCTGAACGAACTGAAACCAATAAAGGATTGGTTGAATCACCAAAAATTCCACCGGTTTGAGCTTCAACCTGAGCGATAGCTGCTTCAACTTCAGCTTTAATTAAGTCGACCACATAGTCTTTACCTAATTTATTGTAAAGGGTACAAACATCAGTAGTGATAGTGAATCCGGGAGGAACAGGAACACCAATCAGGTTCATTTCTGCAAGGTTTGCACCTTTACCTCCAAGTAAATTTTTCATATCAGCTTTTCCTTCAGCTGCACCATTTCCAAACGTGTAAACGTACTTTGTCATAGAGTGTAAGTTAATAAATTATTGATATGTTGTTAGTTATTTTTTGTTGGTGTGAAAACCGATGATCAGGTTTGTACTTTTAAGTCATAGTTAATGTCAGTTTTTAATCTTGAAACCTAAAGTCAAACGAACAAGTGCCGATTTTGTTTTTTTGATTCAAGAGTGATGCAAATATATATATTCGTTTGTGAAGCAAAAAGCACTTTCTTAACTTTAATTTAATATTGATGGGTTTTTATTTGCCCGATTCAGGCGTCACTCCAATGGACTTCGTTAATGCAATTCAGACTTGCTATCACTTCAATGTTATTATACTGTTGAAAGATCGTCACCCTGAACTTGTTTCAGGGTCTCACCAACGAAGAGATTCCGAAACAAGTTCGGAATGACTTCCCGTCATTAGAAGCTTAACACAACACTACTTGATTTGATATCGTATTTTTTCGTCAAACTTAATCTGTTCTCATTTCTTTAGCCAATTGCCCTTCCGAAAAATCTTAACATTACTTAACGAACGTTTATACATCTTAACTGAACGGTGAATTATCTTTGTTGTGTAGTTAGAGATAAGTAATACACATTAGGTTTTTTTCATAGAAATAGGTTAGGTTAGGTTGAAAAGGATGGTTGGGGCCATCCTTTTTTTTTGCCCTCATTTCAATTCCTGATTCGTTTTGTGTTCTTGGTAAAGAGGTTAAATTACTCCTGAAAACTTTAACAAGCATTAACCTTATTTTGCAGACGTTAACAGGACTATAGCTTAAATTTGTATGGTATAAAGGTTTTTTTCATAGAAATAGGTTTGGTTAGTTTAGAAAGGGATGGCAGAGGCCATCCTTTCTTTTTTTTTGTTCGATTATTAATCGCCTGATGGTCGATCCAAAGTCACCCAGGAATAATTTAACCGCTATACGAATTAAGGTTCTTTAACGTTGATTCATACGCTTTAACTAAAGTTTGAATTACATTTGTTTCAGGCAATAGAGATAGAAGTTTAGTTTTTTTTCATAGAAAATAGGTTTGATTTTGTGAGGAAAGGATGAAGAGATTCATCCTTTTTTTGTGCCCGGTACCAAGGTTTTACCGAAACATCTGTACGGAAACTAGCTATATTTAAGTATGTAATCGGCGACGAGTTTAGATCTGTTGGTTCTTTGTTTCTGCTTCAGTTTTCCTTTTTTTCTTCTTATAGCTTACAATGAAAAGCACGCCTACAATAACAAACTGGAATGCAACAAGAAGGGCATTCACGGCGCTTTGGGCAACCGAGAAATGGTTCCGGTTGTGATTAAGCAAAAAGACCGACACGCAAAATGCTAATCCGGTAATCATAAATGTAATACCACCCGGATATTCCCATTTCCAGGCAACAATAAGCATGGCCAATAAAATATACGATGGAATAAGATGGATCAGGAAGCCACCAATCTGCTGCCAGATGGTCAACTCAGGAGAGAATGCATCCAACGCGAACATACTTACAAAAAGGATAGCCAGAATGCAGATTATTCGCGGTAACCAATGAAATAAGCGAATTGATTTTTCCATTTTTGATTTTTTTTACCAGAGTTCGACATAAGCTAAATGATAATACTTTGTAAATAAAGTAATAACCAAGTTCGATATAATCTAAAAATCAGATATTTGATTAAATGCATCTTTGCTGCTGCCCCCTAATCCCCCAAACGGGGGACTTTTCTTCCTGCAAGTTCTGAATGTATGTTCTTTATAGGACATATTTCCTGAATTCTGATTGACCTAACTCCCTTCCCTTTGTTGGGGAAGGGTTGGGGATGGGGCAATTGAGCGTTTTATTCATAAAATTGGAACCATCCCTTATGTCGAACTCACGTTAATAAGGTTTTTGTCTTGGGTAAATGAACCTCTACTAAGGTTCAAAACTGCAGATAAGGTCTTAAAACCTTATTTTTAAAACCAAACCTTAGTAGAAATCAAATATACAAATCAATTTAACCTTATTAACTTGCTGTTTTTTAGTTGTCATTTATTCAATTTTATATCGAACTCAGGTTTTTTTTATTATTTACTTCATCGGTTAAGATTAGTTTCAAAAATCATCAAAAGTGCGCTGTTGCAGCTCAAAATAGATTCGCTGCCTGTTTCGATAAAGACCTGTATCAGAATTCATGATTCAGAAAGGCTGAAATGAAATATTTATGTCAAAAAGTCGTACGAATTTGTATAATTACTGAATTAATTTCCGTAAAACCATTCATGGTCAGTCAATTTGTCTGGCGTTTGAACAATAGCCACCTTGGCAAACGATTTGATCGCTTCAATTCGTTATCTTTATTTAGAAAGCAGTAAAAACTTTAAATATGAACTTCAATAATTTCACCATCAAGTCTCAGGAAGCCGTCCAACACGCTTTTGTGGTGGCCCAGGGCAAGCAGCAGCAAGCCATTGAAACAGGCCATATTCTGAAAGGCCTTTTTCATGAAGCTGAAAATGTAGTCGGATTTTTGTTGAAGAAACTGGGTACCAACCCGGTGGTTATTCAGCAGGCGCTCGACCGCATTGTAGAATCATATCCGAAAGTAACCGGCGGCGAGCCTTATTTATCGGCCGATGCCAACAAGGCTTTGCAGAAGTCAATCGGGATCATGCAGGAAATGAACGATCAGTTTGTTTCAGTAGAACATATTCTGATGGGTTTGCTCGAAACGGGTGATACCATTAGCCGAATGCTGAAAGATTCGGGCGTGACCCGAAAGGAGCTTGAAATAGCGGTAAAAGAACTCCGGAAGGGCGCCAAAGTCGATAGTCAGAGCGCCGAAGATAAATTTGATTCGCTTAATCGTTTTGCAGTAAACCTGAATCAGCGGGCCAGAGAAGGTAAGCTTGATCCGGTGATTGGTCGCGATGACGAAATACGCCGTATTCTTCAGATTTTATCGCGTCGTACCAAAAATAACCCGATTTTGATTGGCGAACCCGGAACCGGAAAAACCGCCATTGCTGAAGGTTTGGCTCAACGAATTGTTCGTGGCGACGTGCCCGAAAACCTGAAATCGAAGCAGCTTTTTTCGCTCGACATGGGTGCTCTGATTGCAGGCGCTAAATACAAAGGTGAATTTGAGGAACGATTGAAAGCGGTAGTTAACGAAGTAATTAATGCCGATGGCGAGATTATTCTTTTCATCGACGAAATCCATACGCTGGTTGGAGCTGGCAAAAGCGAAGGTGCCATGGATGCTGCTAATATCCTGAAACCTGCGTTGGCGCGTGGTGAACTTCGGGCTATTGGTGCAACCACACTGAATGAATACCAAAAGTATTTCGAAAAAGATAAGGCATTGGAACGTCGTTTCCAGATTGTAACTGTTGACGAACCAGATACCTTGAGCGCCATTGCCATTCTGCGCGGACTGAAAGAGCGGTATGAGAATCACCATAAAGTGCGGATTAAAGATGAAGCGATTATTGCTTCGGTTGAGCTTTCGCAGCGGTATATTACCGAACGTTTTTTGCCTGATAAAGCCATCGACCTGATGGACGAAGCTGCTGCACGTTTACGTCTGGAAATGGATTCGGTGCCTCAGGAATTGGATGAGATCGACCGCAAAATTATGCAGCTTGAGATTGAGCGCGAAGCCATAAAACGCGAAAAGGATGAAAAAAAACTATCGGTTCTGAATGAAGATATTGCAAATCTGAAACAGGAACAATCGAAATTCAGAGCGCAATGGCAACTCGAAAAATCGTTGATTGATGGCATTCAGCAAAAAAAGCGGGAAATAGAATCGTTGAAGTTGGAGGCTGAACAAGCAGAACGTGCCGGTGATTTTGGTCGGGTGGCCGAGATCAGGTATGGCAAAATACGCGAATCGGAAGCTGAAATAGAACGGTTGAAAATAGAATTGAGTAACAATAAAGATCAGCATTTAATCAAAGAAGAGGTTGATGCTGAGGATATCTCGGAAATTGTTTCGCGCTGGACCGGAATTCCGGTTGCACGCATGCTGCAAAGCGAACGCGAAAAATTGTTGCACCTCGAAGACGAACTACACCAAAGGGTGATTGGTCAACATGAAGCTATTCGTGCAGTTTCTGATGCTGTCAGGAGGAGTAGGGCAGGGCTTCAGGATGAGAAACGCCCGATCGGTTCGTTCATCTTTTTGGGAACCACCGGAGTTGGAAAAACAGAACTGGCAAAGGCTTTAGCTGAGTTCCTTTTCGACGACGAAAACATGCTGACCCGAATCGATATGTCAGAATATCAGGAAAAATTTTCGGTTACCCGATTGATTGGTTCGCCTCCCGGATATGTCGGGTATGACGAAGGTGGCCAGTTAACCGAAGCTGTTCGCCGGAAACCTTATTCTGTAATCCTTTTCGACGAAATTGAAAAGGCTCATCCCGATGTATTTAATGTGTTGCTTCAGGTACTGGACGATGGCCGGTTAACCGATAATAAAGGCCGTGTAGCCAATTTCAAGAATACAATTATCATAATGACTTCGAATCTGGGGTCGCACCTCATTCAGGATAGGTTTGAAGAAATGAATGAACACAATCATGCTCAAATTGAAGAACAGACCCGCACCGATTTGTTCGATATGCTCCGGAAAACCATTTCGCCTGAATTCCTGAACAGGATCGATGAGGTGATCATGTTTACCCCGTTAACCCGAAAAGATGTACGAAAGATCGTGAAATTGCAGTTAAACCTGATTCTGCAACGAATTCCGAATAATCAGTTCACGATTGAAATGACGGAAGAAGCCATTGACTGGTTGGCTGCTGTTGGCTATGATCCGACTCATGGTGCCCGACCGGTTAAACGAATGCTTCAGAAATATCTGATCAATGATTTGTCGAGAGAAATCCTTTCAGGAAGAATGGAGAACTTTAAGAAAGTAAAGGTTGAGGTTGAAAATGATGAAATTGTGTTCAGATACGAGTCCTGAATTCAATCGAATTACTAATTAGATTTAAAATAAAAAACCCTCGTTTTAGCGATAGCCGAAACGAGGGTTACTTGTTTGAATTAAAGTTTCTCATTTGTTTTTCATTTGTCGTATGGAACTTATTATTTTATTCATTCTTGTTGTATTAAAAAACCTCTGGAAATTATGCTTATTTGAGTTCTTCTAACTTACCTTCGGCAATCAATTCCTGAACAGCTTTAGCTTCTTCCTGATCAGCGATTAGCTTAATCATTAATCGAGCTTCTTCAGCCAGGTCGGTTGTGGTATCATAGTTTTCATTTCCAACCTCATTTTCGAAAGAACCTGTTGTTTCGGTTGGTTCAACGAAGCCTCTTTCCATCACTCTCTGAACAGCTTTAGCTTCTTCGTTATCAGCAATTTGTTTAATCATTAATTGAGCTTCTTCAGCCAGGTCGGTTGTTGCATCGTTGGTTTCATTTCCAACTTCATTTTCGAAAGAACCTGTTGTTTCGATTGGTTCAACGAAGCCTCTTTCCATCATTCTCTGAACAGCTTTAGCTTCTTCGTTATCAGCAATTTGTTTAATCATTAATTGAGCTTCTTCAGCCAGGTCGGTTGTTGCATCGAAGTTTTCGTTACCAGCTTCATTTTCAAAAGAATTGGTTGTTTCGCTTGGTGCAACTAAGTTTCTTTCCATCACTTCCCGGGTGGCTTTAGCTTCTGCCATATCGACGATCCATCGGGTAACCATTTGAGCTTCTTTTTGGTAATCAATGCTTCCGTTCAGTTCGCTTTCAAATGAAGCTATTTTTTCATTCAAAACGTTTAAACTTTCGTTTGTATAGATTAATCCGGAATTTTTCTCTTCGAAATTTACTGTAGCGTTGGCACTTAATACTCCGACAAATGCGAGTGAACAAACAGTGCTAATGATTCTAAAATTTGTTTTCATGACTTTGAGTTTTAATGTTTAAAATTTTGTTTTCTGTTTTCTGAAATTGTTTTCTGATTCTATAGACGCTTGAAATTCGATTTCGTTACAATGTGTATAGTACATTTTAAAAGAATCTACCTTTCGTTGCATTGTTATTTGTATTGCAAATATATATAGAAAAACTAATACCATGCAACACATAGTACTAAAATATTTCAAAATATTTTTACTTGTGATTTATAAATAACTGATAATTAGAAATATGAGTATAAAATATTTTTTTAAATAAATTGAATATTTTTTAATCCGACCATGTTTTATCAGTGAAAAGGGATGCTGATTGGTCGAAAAACATTTTTTGGAAGGACAAAAAATCTCAAAAAAGAGCTTGAAAATTATTTTTCGGGGGCAGAAAATGTCCGAATTTGAATGTTTTTTTTTTCTATTAAAAATTACTTCTGGGGGATGTTCTCAATTCGGGAAGGTAAAAATGTCAGAATTTATGCGTATTAGTGATGATCTAAAAAGTCAATTATCTTATCAAACTGAACTCTTTTCAGTTTGATAAGATAATTGACTTCCATTTCCCGAATACTTAGGACGAGTTGACGGATCTGACGGTTATTGTAAGCTTGAAGAAATCATAACTACTGACAATGAATGTATTTTATGACCAGCGCTCGGGTCGCTTCAGGATTATCCTTTAACTCGCTACTCAAATTTTTATCCTGAAAAGCGGTTAGCGATTCAATGGTGAATTCGATTAATTGTTTTGGAAAGATGCCGTTTTTCTCAAAAATTTCCCGTTTCGAATTCAGCCGTTCACCTGATTCGACACACGAAGCCGGTAATTGCTGTAGCTGTTGCGATGGTATGTTTCTGAAAATATTTCCTTCTACATAAAGCTGATCTGCTAGTTCAAGAGCATTTGGCAAATCTATTCCATGCAACGAAGCCACAATCAATCCGGCCAGAATAAGGTGAATATTTGCACTTCCATCCGGTACCCTGAATTCAAAAGTTTGTCGGCTATCTCCGTTTTTGGCCGAAACTTTAACTTCAGGATTGGCGATGGCGGCCATATTTTGTTTGCCGGTCCATCCCAGCGGAACACGAACCAATGCTGAGCGGTTGCGTTCGCCCCAGCAAATTTTTGTTGGCGCTTCCTGATTAGGAACCAGTCGCAAATAGGATGTCGGGATTGTATTCCCGAATGCTGTCAACGCATCGGCAGTATCCAAAATTCCGGCAATCATTTTTCGTGCAGTGGCCGAGAGTTTACCATCTTCAAGAACTACATTTTGTCCATCTTTTTCAACCAGCATATGAAAATGCAAGCCGCTGCCAGCTTTGCCAACCGTTATTTTCGGTGCAAAACTGATTTCCACTTTCCTGGTTTCGGCTAGCATTCGTAAAACCCATTTGGCAATAATAAGCTGCTCGGCAGCAAATTCAGGATCGGTTGGCAAAAATTCAATCTCATGTTGCTCAAACGACTCATCACCTTGCGTAAAATTACCCACTTCCGAATGGCCGTATTTTATTTTTCCACCACAGGCAGCGATTAGTTTTATGGCTTCTTTGCGCATCCCCTCGTATTTGGCAAATGGTTCCGATTCATGGTAGCCTTTCTGGTCGGTCGCCGGGAAAATGCCTTCGTTTTTGCTGTTCACATAGTATTCCAGCTCGCCCATCATTTTCATGTTCATACCGGTGGCATTCCTGAAATGAGTAATGGCCTTCTGTAGCACATATTCGGGAGAAAGCTCCAATTGATTGCCTTTGTGATCGAAAAAAGAGCAAAGTATCTCCAGCGAAGGATCCTCCTGAAACGGATTAATAAAAGCTGTGCGGTATCGTGGTACAACATAAAGATCGGAGTTTCCGGTTTCCATGAACGGGAAAAGGCTCGAGCCATCGACACGCTCACCAAACGTGAGAATACTTTCCAGATGTTCGTGCCCGGTAATTACAAAATTGAGTGTTTTTAAACGCCCGTCACCGGCCACATACCTGAAATTTAATTGCTGAATCCGGTTGCCTTCGATGTATTTGATCAGGTCTTCGCGGGTAAATAGTTCAGCCGGTTTCTGAAGATATCGAACCAGCGGATTTGGATTAAAAGAGAATAGGCTTTCCATAAGTTTCGTGTTTTACTGACCCAGACTTAAACTTTTATAGTCTGAATTTGATCCATCGAACTTAGGCCTTTTTACAGTGGCAAATGATGAGTAAGGTCATTCGAAACGGATGATTAAAATCAACAAAAAAGAGCCACTCGTTTGAATGGCTCCTGTGATATTTGCATCATCGGATGCTATTTTGTATTCTTGGTTTTTCTGTCTTTAGCAACCTCCTCCTGAAGATGCTTCTTTACGAACAGGAACAACAACCTGTGGTTTCTTTTTCTCAGTTTCCAAAGCGTTTACAGGTTTGGCTTTCATAACTGCAGTATCCAGAACCATTGCTTCAGTTGACGACAATATCGGTTCTTTGAATTCATTATTCAGCGTGTATCCACCTTTCAATATTTTAATATTCTTATATCCCAATTGCTGCAGAAGCAACCACGGCGCTGTTGCTTGTAATTGATCGCTTCCGTAAAGAACCGCGGCTTGCCCGTTATCTAAAAGCCGGTCAAATAATTCGAGCGATTCGTCATCGAGCAGGTTTCGTACCGGAATATTGATCGCAGTTTCAGGATGACCTTGTGCGAATAAATCTGCAGGGCGGATATCGATGAGTTGTTTGCCAGCCAGATCAGAAATGGAAACCTGAATTTGAGAGTCATTCAGAAGTTTTACAGCTTCAGTAGCATTTACTTTGAAATCAATGGTTTTAGGCTTGAATAAAAAGCCAAGAAAAACGATAATAATTGCTAGTCCAAGTAATCCGAGCCAGAGCTTATTTGATTTAATGAATTGATTCATTGGTGCTTTTTTAGATTTTACTTTTGCTTTTAGTTTTTTGACTTGTTTCAGCAACCGCCTCCTGATTTGGCCTCCGGCGCTTTACGGACCACTTTAACTTTCTCCGGTGCTTTTGATGTAACCGATGTTTCTGGTGTTTGTCCGGCTCCGGTAAAGTACTGGCGTGCAGCATTCCGGAAACTCATCAAGTCAAGATCAGTTGATGATGCCGAAGTTGATATCTCGCCAGATTTAATGATGGTGTTGTACCATTCGTTCAAGCCACCTTTCAGGATATATAATCTGTTTATTGAATAACGTGTTCCAATTAACCAGGCCTTTTCAGCTGTCAGATCCGAATTGGCGTACAATATTTTATCTTTCCCAGGCTGATTGAGGAGTTCCCGCGTGGAAGTGGATAAAAGTGAGTCGGGTTGAATGTTGATCGATCCGGGCAATGCGAATGCTTTGAATTCGTTAGCCGGACGAAGATCGATAAGCAAAAGGGTTGGGTCGTTTTCGATGGTCCGGTGAGTGACCAGATCGACCGAAAGAAACCTCGATTTTTCAGCAATTGCCGACAGCAAAACTTTTGGATCGGTTTCCTTCAATTCTTTTTTCTTCGGAAGAACAGCCAGTCCCAAAGCCAGCACAATCATTAAAATAGCAAGTATTGTATATTTTCTTTCCATAATCTCCAGTTGCTTAATATTCAACTTTTTTTACTTTCTTTTGAACCCATGCTGCGCCGAAAAACATTCCAACAGCGGCCAATACAAGAAAGAATGTGAACAGTTCCGGTGAAATTCCAAAGGCTGTATTAATCATTTTTGCGCCCTGTGAGCCGCTGTAATACATGTTTTCGAACAAAGGAAATGATTCTGAAAACAGAAAGACACCGATAAACATGCCTCCGAAAAATACCATACCATCAATTCGCCCAACTGCAAAGGCAGCCAAACTGGTTCCGGGACAAAAACCACCCATGGCGAAACCAATTCCCATGATGATTCCGCCCACAATAGCCGATGTCAGGAAGGTTGGCTGAATGTAGAGTTGTGAGAAATCAACCAGTCCGAAGTAGTTGAGGTAAAGCAAACCCATTGAAGCGACAATGGCCGCGGTAAAGAACACTTTTACCACCACGAAATCGTAGCCGAAGAAGGTGCCGATTATCTTGCGTGAAGAGGAAAATCCTGAAGATTCGAGCGCAAAGCCAAAACCCATACCGAGGATTACGGCAAATATGTTGTCCCATGCCGGGGAAACTATTCCTGATGAAATGATTGGTCCGATCATAATTTTAAGCTTAAATGTTTAAATCCAGTTTTTGCGGAGTATCCATGCTGCAATAAAAGCTGTTCCGAAAATGGCAATCATCGTAATGTAACCTCCAAATGATAAAACGGCCATCCCACTCAAAGCTGCGCCACTTGTACAACCCCGTGCAAGCTGAGTTCCAAATCCAAACAATACTCCGCCACCTAAAGCGAAAATCAGTCGGCGGCGCGATGTGATTTTTGGAGAATGTTCCACTTTGAATTTCAGACGATTGAAAATAATTCCTGAAATGAATGCACCGGCCAAAACTCCCAGTACTTCAAAAATAAGCCAATTGCTCATAGGTTCTTTGTCGCCACCGGCAAACTGACAATAGTAGGCCGATTTTTCAACATGCTGGGGTGCGACTACGTTTACAGTTGCGGCTACCGTATTTTTAACCGCACCACTGGCGCCAAGTCCGCGGCCTGAAATGTAAAACGAAAGTAAAAGGACAGTTCCGAGTATCACCCCTCCTAAATAGGGGTTGAGGTAGAACGATCCGTCGTTTTTTATCTTTTTCATATTAGTTGTGTTATCGTTTTTATTAACTGTTGCGAGTTTCGGGTTGCGCGTTACGGTTTTTTTACTCGCAACTCGTAACCCGCATCTCGCATCAATAAAGGTATCTCGTAATTTGTCCGGCTTCAACCATCAGGAAGCGGAAAATCAATCCGCCCAAAAGTATTAATATCGCCGGAATTACGATCGGTACTTTAAATCCTTTTAGTTCCATCATTTCGAGAACAGCTGGGAGAACAAGTCCAAGGATCACCACAAAAGCAAAGAACGGAGCTGTAAATTTTCCGCCAAGGAACAGGTTTGCTGCATTAATCTGTACTTCCGATCCGGCCAGAAAGCCCATAAACAAATGGATGATAAAGAACAGCTCGACAATAATAAGCAGTATATCAATTCGCCCGATTATTTTTCGCTCTTTGTGGTCTTTACTCATTAGCATGATGACTGCCGCACCAGTCGACATTCCGGAGACTAAAAACAGTGGCCCCAAAATCGAGGTGTTCCACAATGGGCGCGCGTTGAATGCCGATAACAGAATTCCGGTATAGATTCCAAGAATTACAGAAAGGGCGGCCAACGGCCATGCCATTAAAATCCGATTGGCAATCAGCCATTTTTCGGCGGTTTTCAGGATATCGTATTTCCAGTCCCATTTGGGGAAAAGTTCGCGCATATAACTGGCTGCCCAAAGGATTGATAGCGGCGTAATGGCCATCAACACCCAGGCACCCCAACTCATGGGCGATTCGTACCTTACTGTGGTATAAAGTTGCCAGAAATAGAGTTTGTGTTTCAGATCGAGGAACAGGAAGAACAAACCGAGTACAAGGGCAAAAGGCACAATCATCGGCGCTTTTTTTACCGTGGCCTCCATTTTGTTTTCCTTACCCATGATGGTGAAAAAGCTGGCAAAAAATAGGATGCCGGCAGCCAGACCACCTAGAAAAAGGTAACTTGGAATCTGCCAGTGCCATATGTTTAAATAAGGATCTATATTTGGGATATTACGTCCGCTTGCGAATAATTCTTCTTTCATATTTTCTAGTTTTCGCGTGTTAAACGAGGTAAAATATCTGTGGTTTGGTACCTGCTTCCGGAGCCAGAGATTTAAATTTGCGGTTCTTCAGCACGTTAACAATTTCTGAATTCGGATCGTCGAGGTCGCCAAAATGCATGCAACTGGTCGGGCAAACGCTTACACATGCCGGGTTTTTACCTTCGCGAACGCGGTGAATACAGAATGTACATTTATCAACATATCCTTCAGGATGTGAATAGCGCGCGTCGTACGGACAGGCCTGAATACAGGCGCCACAGCCAATGCATTTGCTGTGCTCTACCAGTACAATACCACCATCTTCGAAATGACTTGCTCCGGTTGGGCAGCAACGCACACAGGGCGAATTGGCGCAATGATTGCAACGTTCGGTGCGAAGTTCGATGTTTACATTTGGGTAAGTGCCGTCAACAACTTCAACCACCCAATCGCGGCAAAAGCCTACCGGTACGTTATTTTCGGTCTGGCAGGCTACTACGCAATCGCTGCAGCCAACGCATTTCCGGGTATCAATAGCCATTGCATATCTCATAGTTTAACCTCCTTTTTAGGTTCTTCTTTCAAAAAGGTGACGAAATTTCCGCGCATTCCGGTTCCTCCCATAATTGGATCAATCGCCACATCGGTTATTAATTCAGTATCGTTTACACCACGTCCAAAGGCGTAGGTTAATGGTTTATGGTGGTGTCCAAATCCATGAACGATATATACAGAATCCCACCTGATTCGCTCTGTAACCCTCACCTTAACAGAGAAATTGGAAACCACGCCATCCTGATTCTTCAGCCAGACATATTGGTCTTTTTTCAGTCCCCACAATTCGGCAACCTGCGGATTTATCCAGACTGCATTTTCGGGCATAAGCGCCACGAGATTCCGGTTATTGGCAGTTCTGCTGAAAGTGTGCATTGGCGCACGTCCATAAATCAGGCGGTAAAAACCATCTTCAGGTTGGGCATGAGCAGTGTATTTGGGCATGGAATCAAACCCGGCTTCTTCCAGTTCCTTCGAGAATAATTGTATTTTTCCTGAAGTGGTTTTAAACTGATGATCTGAACCTGGTTCAATATAGGCTGGGGTTTTTCGTGGATATTTTTTTACGCCGATACGCTCCATTTCTTCGAGTGACAAACCCAGCTGTTTTAGCTGCCAGTCAAGTACTTCCTTGAAATTGGTGTAGTTGAAATAAGCTCCCAGACCTAAACGTTCGCCAATTTGTTTGGCAATCCACCAGGCTGGTTTTGTTTCGTACATCGGTTCAACGGCAGGCATTCGCAAGGCAAGGGTTGGCTCGCGGTGGGCAGTAGCGCGCAAATCGTCGTACCGTTCCAGATATGTACATTCGGGCAAAACCACATCGGCAAAACCTGTAATTTCCATAGGCATGGTGTCAACAACAACCAGTAAATCGAGCGATTGCATGGCTTTCATCAGTTGCTCCTTCAGCGGAATCGAAACGATCAGGTTAGTTCCTGAAACGATCCAGCCTTTGATCTGGTGTGTATTACCTTCAGCCGGAATTGAGGCTTCTATTATGGTATTGGTGATTGATTCTTTTGCCAGCGGATATCTTCCGTTGAGCGTATCTTGCCACGACCACTTTGGTTTTGGATATTCAGGATGTGGAAAATCTGGAACTTTAATTCCTTCCTTGAAGTAAATTCCACCCCGGTTTCCCCATGATCCCAATAAAGCATTAAGGATGGCTATAGCCCGCGAGCGCTGAACATCGTCGCCATACCAGCTGGTGTGACGTCCGGGGTGAATCAGGGTTGCCGGTGCGGCATTGGCCATTTCACGGGCTGTATTACGGATGAGTTCAGGTTTTAATGTGGTGATTCCATACGCCCATTCAGGAGTAAAATTCTTTACGTGTTCCTTCAATTCATTGAAGCCTTCAGCGTATTTGGCAACGTATTCTTTGTTGTAAAGGTCGTCGTAAATAAGTACATGAATCCAGGATAACAAGAGAGCCAGATCGGTTGATGGCTTGATAGGCAACCAGTATTTTGATTTACTGGCAGCCGTTGACAATCGTGGATCGACTGTGATAATTGTGGCACCTTTGTCAATGGCTTCCGACATTTCCTGAACCTGACCGTTGTGCATGTTTTCGCCAATATGCGACCCGATCAGAACCAGACAACGCGTATCGCGAATATCAGTCACTTCAGGACTGCTAACCGATTCACCGAAATGTGAGTTCGAACCCTGTGTCGCGCGGGCCACGGCATTGTGCAAACGAAGGGGCGGTAACATTATTTGAGCCAAAAGCATTGAGCAATTGGGTAAAATATTTGCCTGAACTTCCATGATTGAACAGCGCCATGCTTTCCGGCCCATTCTTTTCGGCAATTTCCTTCATTTTATTTGCGATGAAGTCGAGTGCTTCGTCCCAGCTGGCTTCACGGTAGGTTTGTTCGCCATTCCGAGTCACACGCATCAATGGAGTTTTTAGGCGGTCGGGATCCGAAAACATACCGACGCCACCAGTTCCACGTGGACAAAGACGGCCGTTACATTGCGGATCGTCAGCGTTTCCGGTAATTTTTTGAATCTGATTATTGGGTGTAACGTAGGTCCACCCGGCGCATTTCCAGAAACAAACTTCGCAGTAGGTCGGAATCTTTTTTCCAAAAGCAAGAGATTGTGATCCGATTGAAATGTTTTGGGAAGAAGAGCCCATGGCCCACTTAATAGTACTTCCTGCAATAGCAGCAGCACCCAAGCCAAGTGAACTGATTTTTATAAATTTCCTCCTCGTATGCATTTTGCTGATATTTAGAGTTTTATTGGTGTTTTAAATTAAAATGGTTTGATCTTTATAACAAGTTTGAGCAAAAGTACAGGATTCGATGAGTTAAGCAAATGAGTTTTCCTCTAAATATATAGATAGTTGCAGGTGTTTGATTAAATATCAGAAAATCAATTAGATTATATGTTGTTGAATGTTCTCAGCAAACTTTATGACTTGGGATATGAAAAAAACTGATCTAACGCAGTTTTTGAAAACAAGGCGGATCTGTATGCACCGTTATAAAAGTTGTAGATTTGACTCGCTGAATATTTTCTTCATGGAAAGACAAAAACCGATATCAAGGAATACTTTTTTTCGAATTGTTGCAAGCTTGATTTTGGGCTTGATCGTCTGGATTTGGTATCGTCTTTCCGGTTTTCAAACAGAACGTGAAAGCAGGGTGGAGTTCAGGCATGGAAATGACATTCCATTGGGCATCAGCTATTTTGAAAAGTATTATTTAATCCGCACAGAAAATTCAGTTCGGGCATTTTCAACGAATTGCACCCATGCCGGATGCCGGATTGGAAAAGGCAATGAAACCTCACTTCAGTGCAGTTGTCACGGCTCGAGGTTCGATGCTGAAACCGGGAAACCACTTAAGGGACCGGCTATAAAACCCTTGCAGGAATTCGAATGCCGGTATGATGAGAAAAATGGGCAATGGGTGGTGAGCTTGAAAGAAAAATCAGTAAAAACCACATAGACACATAGTACGCAATAGAAATTGTAAATGATTAATGGTCAATTGTAAATAATTTAGCTTTCGATTTAATAAAAATGTGACCTATGTGCCTATGTGGTTCAATAAAAGTATAAGATGCGCCTACAAAAGCTAAAAAAGTGCGCCTACAAAAAGTTTCTACAGTTTGATACTGCCGGATGGATTGCCAGCACATCGCTGTTAATCTGTGCAGTTAGTGGTATTTTGCTGGCCATTCCGTACGATTTTACAAGGGCTCATCAGTCAGTTTCCGAGATGCTGCTTTTCAATCCAGCCGCATCGCTAGTGCGCAACCTGCATTACTGGAGTGCTCAGCTGTTCTTTATTTTCAGCGTTCTGCATGTGTACGATCATCTGTCGAAATCAACAGAAACAAATATCCGAAATCGCCGTACTTGGCTGATTCTATGCCTTGCTCTGGGTTTTATGGGTTACGAAATGATTTCAGGCTTTATCCTGAAAGGCGATGCCGCCGGAATTCAGGCACGACGTATTTTGGCCTCACTGCTCGAATCCGTGCCATTCTTTGGGAAGCTGCTTAGTTCAGCTTTTACCGGTGTGGGTGAAAACAGCCAAGTCGTTTACATCCAACATGTGGCCACCGGAACCATTTTGCTGTTTATTGCCGTTTACGAACATGTGAAAACTATCTGGGCCAAACGCAAATCGTGGATCATCGTTTTTTTGATCATTTTAGTTCTCAGTCTGCTGTTTCGCGCACCTTTGGGACAAGCCGATAGCGCACAAATTAAAGGGCCCTGGTTTTTTGTAGGCATTCAGGAAATGCTGCATCTAACCAGTCATCCGGCTTATGTAATTGTCCTGATTTTTGTATTGATCACGGTGATTTATTTCCTTCCTCGTTTCCGGAAATATTACCGAACCCTGACCAAGCGAATTTTGCTAGGAACTGGTATTTTTTACCTGATCATGACCTTGGTTGCACTGCTTTACAGGGGCGAAAACTGGGAATGGAAATCGTGGAGCGAAAACAGGCTTTCAGGAGAA
Source organism: Prolixibacteraceae bacterium (assembly GCA_963676375.2). Classification (GTDB taxonomy): domain Bacteria; phylum Bacteroidota; class Bacteroidia; order Bacteroidales; family Prolixibacteraceae; genus Aquipluma. The sequence continues at coordinate 24,634 of CAXXPT010000007.1, read as the reverse complement.
CAGCTCCTGATTTTTGATCCGGTTGATTTATTCGGTTCCGATACTCAAAAGGTAATTCCTGAAAACCAGAGAAGGGAGAGTTGCCTGATGTGTCATTCTTCGATGAAAGGTTTGTCGGAGTCGCACAATCCGGCGGTGATGGGCTGTGTAGCTTGCCACAAGGGCGATGCGTATGCAACCGGGAAAACGATGGCTCACCGGAACATGATTTTGGTGCCGGGCAATTTTTCGAATGTGCGGCAAACCTGCGGAACACAAAATTGCCATGCAGACATCACCGACCGGATGCAGCAGTCGCTGATGACCACCCAAAGCGGAATCGTTGGCGTGGATAAGTTTGTGTTTGGCGAAACCACTTCGCTGAATGATAGCTTTCATGTTCAGAATCTGGGTCATTCGGCTGCCGATATGCATCTTCGGAATCTTTGTGCGGGCTGCCACCTCAGTATGGAAAAGATCAAAACCGGAAATGCCGAATGGCTCGAAAGAGGAGGCGGTTGCAATGCCTGTCACCTGCATTATTTGGATGATGCCACAGCAAGCATGACTCGGATGCAATCGAAAACTTCGGTTGGTGCTGCAGAAATTCATCCTACGATCGATATCCAGGTTTCGAACGACCGCTGTTTGAGTTGCCACAGCCGCTCGGGACGCATTTCGTTGAGCTACGAAGGCTGGAACGAAAGAGGAGAGGGGACTGCCGACAACAGCGCTGCACGAACAAAGGTTTTGCCTGACAATCGTGTTGTGGAATTTGTGCAGGCCGATGTGCATCATCAAAAGGGAATGGCCTGTATTGATTGCCACACCTCATACGACTTGATGGGAGACGGGAAACACCATGCGCACAAGGAAGATGCGGTGAGTGTGCAGTGTGTTGATTGCCATACCACCGGAAAAGTGAATTCGATTGCTGTTTCGTCGCTTCCCGATAAAGAATCGCAAATGATTGCCTGGCTGCGGAAGACTGACCCGAAAACTAAAGTGGTGCTGACTGCCAAAAATCAACACCCGATCATGAATACCCGGGTTGATTCGCTGGATCGGATTTTCCTGAAGGATAAACTGGCCGGAAAGGAGCATGAGTCGAAACCTGCCGCATCTGTCTGTACCAAAGGAAAAGGGCATAGCCGCCTGAGTTGCGAGTCTTGCCATACAGCCTGGGTTCCACAGTGCATTGGCTGCCACAATTCGTTCGAAAAAGAAACCGCCGGATTTGATTTGCTAGCGGGCAAAACCACCCAAAGTACCTGGGTTGAATTCGCCGGAAATACAATGGCTGAACCACCGGTTTTAGGAGTTAATTCAGCCACCAATCAAATAGTCACAGCTATGCCGGGCATGGTGTTGAGTATCGACAAAGAGTCGTTTGAAAAAGGAAAGAGTTTTCACCGGTTGTACGCGCCAACTTCGGGGCACACTACACAGCGCGAAGGGCGCAGCTGCAAATCGTGCCACAATGATCCGCTGGCCATTGGTTTTGGTCGCGGCGAACTGATTTACAGTGTTGCTGAAACTACCGGAAGCTGGACTTTTGAGCCTCGTTTTGCGCTGAATCCCAACGATAATTTACCCGAAGATGCCTGGACTGGATTCCTGAAAGAAGCACAACCTCCATTTGCCACCCGCGATTGGCTGCGACCATTCAACGTTTCCGAGCAAAAGCGGATTCTGGAAGTGGGTGCCTGCCTTGATTGCCACGACGAAAGGTCAGAAGTGATGGCTCGGGCGTTGGAAAATTATGAACAAACGTTGGCAAGAAGGAGTAAAAAGTGTGTTTTGGCAGAAAGGGCTTTAATAAGGCTATAATTGATCAGAACTCAGCAGCAACTTCTAATCCTGAATTAAAATTTGAATCTCTACTTTCAGTTTGGGGAGATGATTGATTACAATACTCCAGATTAAATCGTCTGAAATTTTATCGTAACCATGGGCAATCCGATTTCTGGTACCGATGATCTTTTGAGCGTTCTCAAGTTTAAAGCTCTTTTCTTTCTTCAAAATGCGGTTCGTGGCTTCACCAATAATTTCAATGTTTCGCTCAACGGCACGTTTAGTTTTGATATCCTTGATGTAGTTCTCAAAAATCTTCGGTTTTTCTTCAAAGTAACTTTCAATTTCTCCAATCGACTGAAGAATATCATACAGCCATGTTTTGATTTCAATATCCATAGATAAGTTGTTTGGAGGAATCAATGGATTGGCGCAGATATGGATTCTGAATAGCTTTATCTTCCAGTAAATCGACTTCGCGGTTAAATAAACGTTCCAGCGAATCTTTCAAATCGAAGTAATTATCGGCATAGTTGTAAAGATCAACCCCTTGAAAGTCAACAATTAAATCAATGTCGCTGTTCCTTTTGAACCTGTTGGTTAAAACGGAGCCAAAAATAAATAGCCGGTTCACATAGTGACTCTTGCACAATGCCTTAATCGCGTCAATATTGCTTTCAACTAAATCCATAGCACAAATATATCAAATTTAGTAGTTTGTTGATTACTGATTTTCTGCTCCTTCTTTTGCTGATTTTCATTCGCATAACAACAGTAGATGCTATATTGCTGCGCTAGAGTATTTGTGTAACGATGAGTAGCACTAATTCCATATCGCGGCATTCCTCGGCAAAGCGCTTCATGTATTTTAGGTTACGTGGCGAAAATCCAGACATATCTGGATTTTTTAAGTCAAATAACATTCGGTCAGAGGGTGGTGTACTCCGTTAGCTAACTACTGGCGAAGCCGTCAGTAGATTACCAGTTGGTTTTTGGTTAATCAGTCATTGTATTTAGTATTTCTTCAAGTTCTAGTGTTCGTTCCCTTATTTTATTCATGAAACTAGTCGCAGCTATTGAAAGTCCCCCACTTCCAACTCTTAATTTAATATCCTCAAAAGAATAAATAAAATCCTTTTCTAATCCGATTTGTTTAAGCCAATTTGACTGTGATTCAACTAATTTAGTTTTTTGAGGCTCTTTTAATTTTATCAAAAGCGAGTCATAAATCCTTCCCATTTCTTTTTCCCATAATGCAGAATGCTTTTTTATACATTCACCCCACTCGTAAGTAGAAACCCAGTTGCAATTTTTAAATGATTTATCTATCCAATGCTCTTTTTCTTCTAAGCTACCAAACGAGAACCGTCCTCCGCGTATTTCTAGTTTCTCATCCAAACTGTCTAAAATTTTGGGACCATTTTCAATTACCCAATTTGCATTTCTTTGATCATAATCCATGCCATGAGCAGCTTGATTCAAAGTGCTAATCATATCTTTTAATGAAGACATCTCGGCAGAAGTCAAGATCTCTTTCTTACCGAGTGCTTCGATAAGTCGAACTATTGAAAATCTGTTGCCTTCAATACTATATTTATCTGCTAAATTTCTCAAACGCTTCTCAATTTCTATTCTGAAACTAACCAAAGCTAATTCTTGGTTTTTCTCAGCAATCTCAATAAATGTGAATGTGTCTGAACTAGGTTTGACACTTGAAGCAGGTTCAATTGTTGTTTCCGCTTTTATCAAACCAGCTTTTATTGCTCCAGTTTCTAGATTTTTTAAATCTTGAAACTCAACTTTTAAACCACCGGGAAGCTCGACTGATTTTAAAAGAGGTTCAAGCCAAGGAATAATTGCAATGATTATCAAAGTAATCAAAATGGCATCAATTTTAAGACTTGGGAAGAATAGATGCAAAAGTCCAACAACTACCGCTGAAATCGTTATAAATATTTGTACTTTTCTCTTTGCTGTCATAATGTTGGTGTCCTTTCTAAACTAACGAGTAACAGATGTAAGTCATTCGATTGTGCATATTTCAGCATTATCTGAAATTATAAATTGTTTGCTTATTTATGTTTTGTGTTGCTTCGGCTTTTGCAGGGCAGTTATTTGTCTTCATTTTCAGTTTATTCTGGTTTTCCTTTCAAAGATAAAATATTCACCCTAAACAATCATAATAATTCTCGCCAAATGTCCGAAAACAAAAAATGCCGGGTTTCCCCGGCACTTTCACATCCTTATTTATGAATACAAAACTTATTTCACAATCGGATTCTCAGGTTTCGAAGACCAGTCGGCATAAGAACCGGCATAGTATTGTACATTCTGGAATCCGGCAATTTCTTTTAAAGCGATGTATAAAACGGTTGCCTTAACGCCTGAATTGCAATACACTACAATTGGTTTTTCGGGTGTAGCACCAAATTTAGCGGCGCTAGCAATAATCTCATCTTTCGATTTGTAGGCTCCTGTTGGAGTGAGTACTTCTTTAAAGTTCATCCAAACAGCTCCGGGAATATGCCCTTTACTTTTCTTGGCAGCATCAACGCCATCGAATTCTGTTTTTTCACGAGCGTCGAGCAGAAGTGTTCCTTGCGGAAGTTGTTTTACATCGGCCATGGTGTAGGCTTTGTAGCTGCTTTCGGCTAAAGCAAAAGAGGTGGGGCTTTTGGTCGAAGGTATGGTTGTGAACTGAATTTGTGCTGCTTTAAACTGATCCGCATCGATGTGCAAAGCAGAAACGTCACTTGCTCCAAGCGATTTCAGTACCCACCAAACCCGGCTGTTGTGCTTGTTCGTGCCATCTTCGTAAACTACAATTTTGGCAGTGTTCGAAACACCTTTCTGACCAAAGATGGCGGCCATTTCTTCATTGGTTTTCAACTGGCCTTCAATCGGGCCACTTTTGTACAAATCTTTGACATACACATTGATGGCGCCCTGAATGTGCTGCTTAGCGTAAACATCAGGTGCATTTACATCAATAACCACCAGACTTTTATTGTTTTTAAGTTCAGCAGCAAAGTCATTGGCCGAAATAACAGGACTTTGTGCGAACGACTGAAATGCAGCCAGAAACAGGGCCATTACGAATAATCTCTTAAACATGGTTTCGTTTTTATAGGTTTTAAATTGAATGTTGGATTAAAATCATGACAAAGTTAAAGGTTAAATCCAACAATACGAATTTGATTTATATGGATATAAAAACTAATTTCGGGCATAGAAAACTGACGGGAAGCAGTTATTTTTATGACAGATTAATTTAAAATTACCACATGAGCCAAACAGGTGAGCCCAAAGTAAATGGTCATTGTTCAATATTTGATTTTGAACTTAGCTGGTATGAACTACTTTGTGATAATGAAAAAATATTAATTGATCAACATTCTGTTAGTTTGAATTTTAAGAAGGGCGAAACTGTTTGTAAGCAGGGTGCATTTGCTTCGCATATCTTTTTTCTGGAAGAAGGTTTGGTTAAATTGTATTTGGAAGAAAAAAATAAAAATCTCATTCTAAGCTTATCCACCAACAAGAATTTATTAGGTCTGGCCTCTATTTTTGAAGGTAACAATAAGTTGCCATACTCTATCTCTGCCTACACTGATTCAAGAATCCGGATGATTGATATTCAGATCTTCAGACAGCTGTTAAATCAGAATGCTACTTTTTCGTACCGGATTATAAATATTCTAAACGAAAGTACCGCACAGATTTACGGACGTTTTTTCTCATTAACTCAGAAACAATTGCATGGCCGTTTGGCTGATATTCTGCTCTGCTTATCTAACCGTATCTTTAAAAGTAACTCATTCGAATTGCCTCTTTCACGTGCCGATTTAGGCGATTTAACCGGAATGTCAACTGAAAGTGTTATACGGATGATGAAAGAATTTAAGGAAGACGGCCTGATTGACATGCACTGCAAAAGCATTGAATTACTTGATGTTGCCCGACTAGAGCGTATCAGCGAATTTGGCTGATTTCATCATTTTGTTCTCATTATTCTCCATTTCTATCTTCAAATATCGTTTGTTTTGAATGAAGATATGCTGACCATGGTGTGATAATACAGATAGACTGATTTTTTCGAATATCAGTGTACTGTATTTAAAAAACAGGTCAAACGCCTCGAATTAATTGCAAACTGTAATAAAATATTTGCTTTTTCCTTCTTTCTTTTATTCAAATCAGTATTTGTACCTTAAAATTTGATCTGAATAGACTACTTTTACCGCCTTTAATAATTTAGAAAATTGAATATGAGTTTTCACAATAACCCACACACCTTTCATATTCCCGTGTTAGGTTTGTGTTACACCATGGATACTCCGGTAAATGTTGCCCATTATGGTATTTCTTCGGTAATATCGTTGGTCGACGACATCACCATGGAAAAAATGAGGGAATTCTATTGTAACAAGTTTAATTTGCCCTTTCAGTCAATTTCAACCAAGGCCGAAGATCACCGTGCCAAACGTATTACAGCCTATCTGAATACTGTTCAGGAGATTGTAAGCCACAAGTTCGAGAATCTGAAAAATTCGATTTCGCATACCGAAGAAGAGTTGAAAAAATACATCGACATGTTGCCTGAGATGTCTGAAATCAAGCTGAAATTCAATCAGATGATTAAGACTGGTGACATGAAACAAAAGCTTTCGGATTGGTTGAAAGAGAATCTGGTAGCTGGCGAAATTGATGTAAATATCATGTCGAAACTCGACCGCGACCGCTATTTGGATGGTGAGAAATTACCTTCCATAATGAGCGACGCACAGTCGGCTCTTCGTGGTTTTGCACTTAGCGATCTGAGTTCGTCGATCGTACTTTCGGCCGGAATGAATCCACGTTTATACAGCTATCTGGAAGAGTTCGAAGATTTCTTTCCGAATGCTGAAATGGAACTTAAAAAGAAGGTCATCCTGAAAGTGAGTGATTACCGTTCTGCTTTGATTCAAGGTCGTTTTCTGGCTAAAAAGGGAATCTGGGTTTCGGAGTATCGCGTTGAATCTGGCCTGAATTGTGGTGGCCACGCTTTTGCAACCGATGGCTTTTTGATGGGCCCTGTTCTGGAAGAATTCAAAAACAACAAGGAACAGCTGATTGAAACCGTCCACGACATCTATGTAAAAGCTCTTGCAGAAAAAGGAAAACCTGTTCCGGAGAAGCCATTTTTGGTGAAGATTACAGCTCAGGGTGGCGTAGGTTCAAATACCGAACACCAGTTTTTGCTCGATTATTATCAACTGGATTCAATCGGGTGGGGAACACCATTTTTGCTGGTTCCCGAAGCGGTTACTGTTGATGAGCAAACCTTAGAGGTGCTTTGCAAAGCAAAAGAAGAAGATCTTTATTTGAGTGAAGTTTCTCCGCTGGGCGTGCTTTTCAATAATGTAAGGGGAACTTCTATGGACCTGAAAAAAGAGGCACAAAATAAAGCCGGAAAGTATGGTTTTCCGTGCACGAAGAAATACCTCGCACTTTTCCCTGTTTTTTCTGAAGAAGGAACCTGTACGGCATCCAAAGAATATCAGAAAAAGAAAATAGAGGAACTGAAAGAGCAGAACCTGAGTCAGATGGAGTTTGATAAAGAACTCAATAAAATAACCGATAAGGCTTGTCTTTGCAACGGTTTGACAGCTTCGGCACTCGTGGCGCATAACCTGGATCACAAGATGGAAGGTGAGGCTGTAAGTATTTGTCCGGGACCAAACCTGGCATATTTTTCGAGCACCTATTCGCTGAAAAAGATGGTTGACCACATTTATGGTCGCACCAATGTGATGGAACGCACCGACCGCCCTAACCTGTTCGTTAAGGAACTGAAAATGTACATTGACTATCTGGGTGGCAAGATTGAGGAAACTATGAAGCCTGTTTCAGATAAACAAAAGAAACATTTCGAGACCTTTCAGGAGAACCTGAATAAAGGTGTTGATTATTATAAAGATTTATTCCAGAAATATAAAACTCAGCTGGAAGATTCAACTTCGAAGAACAACCTGATGGCTGATCTGGAGAAAATGAAGCTCGAACTTATGGCTCTGAAAGCAAAGTTGCTTTAGAAAAGTTTTGTGTTGCGGGTTGCGTGTTACGAGTTTTTGGAAAATCCGAAACCTGTAACTCGCAACCCGTAACTATTTTATTCGAATGAAATCAGCGCCTGACGGTTTTTACCATCCATAACAATATTGAGCGGATTGTCGAAACTAATATGCCTGATGTATTTACCTTCCTCAATTACAGGCTTGCTTTTTAATATTGCCATGTTAACGTTCGAATCGCTTGAATTGTGAGGAATGGTGAAATAGCCCACATTCATGGAGGTTACGTTATGGAAGAAGTGTGAGCCCAGAGAACCATCCAGCGGAAAATCTTTCAGTCCCATTTCAACGATCACCCTTGCCTTCGAGATATTTGCCCAGGTAACCGGAATTCCGGTAAACGGATCGCGGGTACCCCAGCGTCCGGGTCCAATCAGGATGTATTCCTTGTTCAGAAAATCCATTTTTCGGTTAAACTGATTGATCTCCGCGGCAATTTCGCGTGTTTTCATTTTGTCAAAATGATCAGGATCAACAAAAATAATGTCCTTTATTCCGGAGACAATTCCATTTCCCATTCCTCTTTGGGCAAACATAATGGTCTTTTCCGGGTTGATATCGCCAATATTTACCGCCAGTTGTTCTTCGCGACGGATTAACGGTTTAATTTGCAGCAGATAAAAAGTAGGCAGATTATTTTCTCCGTTTTCGAGGTCAACAGCATATTCTATTTCTATAGGCGAACCCATTGCTTCTCGAAATAATTTAAGCAGCAAATTTAAGGTGTCGGCCATTGGAACATGGTTGTATTTCAGTATGTTGGCAAAGTCGATCACGCGAAGCCCGGGCCTGTCGATACCCGGAATGAGGTGATCGTTCTCGTGATCGTAAACCGATGCACAATGTTGCAGTACCCCATCTTTCTCGGCAAAAGAGATTTTCATTTTCCTGATTGCAGCATTTTCTCCACCATTTTCAAGGTCAAACTGGGTGTGATCCATGTCGATGGCATAAAATTCTTTTTGTGAATCGCGAACCAGGTCGTGGTCGCTTAAGGTGTTTATTTTGGGGTATTTTGGACAAAAGCGATAAGCATTTTCACCGCCTACAACATACATTCCCAACCCGATGGCGGCAACCGCAAAACCATCTTCAGGTTCCATGTACGATACCGGATAGAAATTGTAGGATTGAGCAACTCCGCTAATCGACGGATAATAATGATCGTTGTACTGATGGCCAACCACTTCCTGAACGATTACGGCCATTTTTTCCTCTTCGATTTTATAATTGACCGCATCGAAATACGACATGGCCGATTCGGTGAAAATACTGGCATAAACCAGTTTTATTGCAGTTTCCAATTGCTGATAACGAACTTCAATATCGGGATGGTTATTGGGGATGAGGTAGGTTGCGTAAACTCCTGAAAAGGGCTGCATCAGCGAATCTTCGAACAAGCCGGAAGAGCGGATCGCCAAAGGCTTTTTCATTTGTTCCAGATACCGGTGCAAACGTTCCTGAAGTTCCTCGTCGAACTGCGATTCCAGGAAGATTGTTTTCGTCCGTTCGTAATCGTTGCTCGAATAAATTTCTTCGAACATATTGTTGTTTTCCAGAAACTTATCGAATTCGCTCGCGCCAATTACAGCAGTGGCCGGTATCCGGATATTCATTTCGGGAATAATCTCGGCAAAATCGATGTTCTCAAGGAAATTGCACATAAAAGCCATTCCCCGGCCTTTACCACCCAGCGATCCCTTGCTGAGCCGCACCACATATCGGTTTCCGGAAACAAGGGTTGGATCGAAATTGATAATGGTGCCCCGAAGTTTCTGGATCCGAACTTTCTGAAATACATCCAGACAAAACTGCCTTAATTCGTTGGTATTTTTAAAGTCTTCGAACCGATAGGGCAGCAATTGTTCGGCAATGTTGATTTCGCCACGGGCCATGAGCCAGGTCGAGAACGAATTTCGCTGCCCGTGATAAGCCAGCGCTGATTCAGGAACAATGCGGAACATTTCCTGGAATTCAGCCATGTTTCGGGCGATCATAATCGGGTTTCCGTCGGTGTCTTTAAATACAAAGTTTCCGAAGCCCAAACGCTTATAGATGTAGTTATGAATGTCGAGCGCTAAACTTTCGGAGTTTTTATTGATGAAATCGGCGCCAACATCAAGAGCGCGCTGTGCATTATTCACATCGTGGCTTTGCAGCAAAACAGGCACCGGAAACCGCAAGGTCGAATTCACATATCTAAGTAAATCCACTCCGGCCTCTTCGTCATCAATCCCGTTTCGCGGGAACTTTACATCAGAAATAACCGAAAGCAGGTAGTTTTTGTATTTAGTGATAGCCAGAACAGCCTCTTCGTAATTGCTTACCAGGATTACTTTTGGCCGTGCACGCAACTTCATGATTTTATGCAGCTCGTCGGCCGACTTGTCCTCCACCAGGTTTTGGGTCTGCGTCATGATGTTGGTGTACAGCATGGGCAAGTATCGCGAATAATACTGAATAGAATCTTCGACCAACAGAATAACCCTGACATTCCCGTTTTTTGTATCCTCTTCCACATTCTTTTTGTCTTCGATATACTTGATCATGGCGAGGAAAACATTTGAGTTCCCGTTCCAGACAAATACCCGGTCGATCGACTCAATTTTGTTTGAAGTCGTTTGAAAATAGCGCAAATCTCCGTTGTTATTGACCAGTAGAAGAATTGGCACTTGAGGTTTTATTTTATAGATGGCATTGGCAGCCAGTACCGGAATGTTTTTATCCACTCCAACCATGATAATAACCAACTCAAAATCACGCGTTTTGATCAGGCGTAAAGCTTCTTCTTCGGTGTTAACGCTTGTAAATCGGGGATAGGTGTAAAGATTAAGCTGAAGAAATTCACCAAAGATTTTGTCAGTGAACTGTCCTTCGCGAACGATGGAATAGCTGTCGTAAAGTGTTGCCAGCAAAAGAATCTCTTTTACTTTGGTGGGCATCAACTCCTGAAAGATGTCGCGATCGCTTTTCTTTAATTTATATATCGATGAAAGTGATACTGAATCAATGTTTTCCATATTGAGCAAGCTTTGGTTCGAAAAGTTTTGGCTAATTGAAACTAAATCTGAAAAGTATAAAAAATAACCCGGCAACAATTCGTAATTGGGATGTTTTAAAATTTTCAGGAATATATTTTTCCTTTTATCCTGAAGGAAACCATGTTTGATAATTTTTTACGAAGGTTTATTTTGATTTGTGAAATCGATTGCATTCTTTTGACAAATACTTTTTGAGCGATGTAATTCAACTATTAGAGAACCAAAATAAATTAATTTAGAGATGAAGACGATACTTATTTCAGTACTGATGCTGTTGGCTGTGACCGGTTTTGCCAAAAAGAAACAATCGCTGTTCAATGGCAAGGATCTTACCGGTTGGTATGCTTATGTGGCCGATCCTTCGGTTGATCTGAGCAAATATTTTTACGTGAACGACGGCGTGATTGAAACCGGTGGAACTCCGGCTGGCTACCTGAGAACAAAGAAAGAGTTCTCGAATTACCGGTTGCATGTTGAGTGGCGCTATCCTGAAAAAGAAGTGAACAGCGGCATCATGTTGCATGTTACTGGTCCCGATAAAATTTGGGTGTCTCATTATCAGGCAAACCTGAAACATACAGGAGTTGGCGATATTGTGGTTCACGGAGTGGGCCAGAAAGCTACCATTGGTGGGAAAGAATACGTTTCGACAGAGAAGGACAAACCAGCAGTGCCCAAGATGAACCCGGCTAACGAAAAGCCAGGCGGTGAGTGGAACACCTGCGATATTGCCTGCAAAGGAAATACCATTGAAGTGAAAGTAAACGGATTGCTTCAGAATACAGCCACCAATTGTTCGACAACCAAAGGCGCCATCGCTTTGCAGGCCGAAGGTTGCAAAATTCAGTTCAGGAATTTGTGGATCGAAAAAATCAAGTAATTAAATGACTCTGTAAAAAATTAGAATACTTTAGTTCACCCCTTTGTTAGAAATAGCAAAGGGTTTTTTTGTTTATTGACGGGGTTTCGAATCTGGCCAGTGTTGTTAAATAAACGAATGAATAGATAGGCCCGAACGACTTCTATCCTTATCTTTGAGAATCACTAATCCGAAGGTTATGAATAATCAAATTTCAAGTCTGATAAATCATATTCAGCACATTGGGATTCCGGTTACCAATGTTGCCGCTTCCGAAGCATTTTACAAACGCCTCGGCTTTGCCAATGTGATGCAGGCGCCGTTTCAGGAGGACGGCCAAACCGGAACGTGCGTCATGATGAAGAATAAGAGCATCATCATCGAATTGTACCAGTTGCCTGATCACAAACTGCAGGAAATACGTGACCGGAAGGATGGGCACATCGATCACATTACCTTTGATGTGGATGATATAAACGTGGCTTTTGACGCACTAAAGAATGCTTCCTTCCAGGTCATTGAGGAAGCACCGGTTTTCCTTCCATTCTGGCAAAACGGATGCAAATATTTCAATATTCTGGGTCCCGATGGCGAACGTCTCGAGTTTAATCAGATTCTGTAATAGAGAATTGTTGCTGACAATCCCTTCAAAACTGAACTTTCATCCCGATAAACCAGGTGCGACCTGTTCCATAAAAGACCTGATTGCTGGTATAGCCTGCACTTCCTTCAGGAATATTGGTTGATGTCTGCTCGATGTATTCAGTATCCAACAGATTTTGTCCTCCAAAAATGAAGTTCAATGCAGGAAGTTTCCGGTATTTAAGTAAGTAATTTCCGCTGAATCCGATTAAGTCATATTTGGGGATTTGGGCTTGTTTGTATTTGTAATCGACCTTATCCATATTTTTGAAATCGTACAACCCAAATGGAGTAAAATTCTGTTCGGCACGGTAGTAATTCAGCCTGAAATAAAAATTGTGCATCCATCGGTATTCGGCTTCGGCAAACAGACTGAGTTGAGGAGCGTTCGCAACCCTTAATCCTTTTATTCCCAGTCCGTTTTTGGCGGTGATTTCTTTGTTCGTGTCGTAAATTGTGGCTTGGCCATCTTTATCGTATTTCCAGTCGCCCAGCGAACCATTCACATTCATCTGAAAGTTTCGGGTTATTTTATAGGAGGCTTTCAACTCAACGCCTTGATGTAACTCTGCCAGCCCGTTAACAAGTCCAAACGAATCGCCGGCTTTTAGGTTGGCATACCTAATCATCGACCGGTTATTTATCTGCGAGCGGTAGGCCAAAGCTTCAACTTTTAACTTTTTGCTGAAAATGGTGTACCCAAATTCGGCATCGAAAACCTGTTCGTTGGTCGCATCTTCGTTTTTCCAGTTGTCTCCGGAAGGGAAAAGCACCGTAAACAGTGGCTGATACGAACCATAACTTGTTCTCAGGCGAATGGAATGGTATTTCCATAGTTTAATATTGATCCCGGTTTGGGCATTTCCGCCAGGCAGCAAAGTTGATTCAGCTTTTTGTTTGGGATCAGTATCCAGATAGTTAAAATAATCAGTTCGCCGGATATTTTGCATGGAAGCCGTTCCGGCCAGATGCCAGAAAATCCGACCGGTGCGGTAGTTTAAGCGCATCGATACTCCTCCGGTTTGAATTCCGGAAAGATACGAATATCCGGTTTTATCGGGCGAATTGTACTTTGTCAGGAATTTGGTTTGAAACAGGTTTTCAACCGGAAATCCTTCGTCACGGTTAACATCGGAGTAGCTCGTATAACCGTCGGCGCCCAGTAAATTATTGACAGCGCCAAAATGATTGGCACGGTAATCTTCCAGGTTTATGCTCCCGCTAAAATCAGTTTGTTTATTGATGTTGCGCGTGATAATGGTTCGCAACCCAATCCGGGTTTCGCTGTTAATGGCCGAAAGAACCGAAATTCCTGAAGTTTCAGCATTAATGAACTTCCCATTTTCATCTGGCAGTCGAAAAACGCCCATCCCGATCACATTTTGTCCTTTATTCCAGTTCGAAACCTGATCAAATGCAATGTGCCCAACACTATCCCGGGGCAATGAAGTCGTAGGTTGATTCAGTAATTTTCCACCAAGAGCCAGTTGGGCCGACCGGTCGAATTGCGCAAAAATCTGTGTGGTGATGTGCGTTTTAACCCGTGGATGCCAATACTGCGTAAGGCTGATCAACGGACTTCGGCCGTAACTGCTACTAGCCGAAAGTGGTTTTTCGTTGAGGTAGCCCCATTGCCGGTTGTATTTTGTGCCATAACGATTATAGGCGCCAATCGAATCTGAAAAATTCCGGTCGTGCTGCTGAATGATTCCGTTCAGGTTAAAAACCAGCGAATGAAACTGGTTAAATTCCTTCTGAACATTCAGGAAAAATCCATATTGCCTGAAAGCTGTATTTTGAGCCAATCCGTCTCCTGAAGTACGCGAAATCTGGAACGAAGAAGCCAGTCCTTTTTTCGATAATCCGGAATGGACGGTTGCCGAAGTTTTCAGGAAACCCTCGTTGCCGTATACAACAGAGAGCTCAGCACCAGCCTTTTCATGTGGGGCAAACGAAAGCACATTTACCAATCCGCCCGAGTTCGTCTGGCTCTGAAGATTGGCTGCCTGTCCGCTGGTAACCTGTATTTGGCCTGCCCAATCGGTTAATCCGGAAAGCATCGACGAACTTACACGGCCGTTTTCAGGATTATTCAGCAAAATACCATTGAAAGTATATGAGGTGCGGGTGGCCTCGTTTCCACGAATACCAATTTCTGAATCATTGAATCCGCTGCCGTTGCTCAACAGATTTGCCGAAGGGATGGTACGGAGCAGTTCATTAAATTCCTGGTGCCCGGTTTGCTCGGCGATTTGCCATGTCGAGAAATTTTCGACACTCTGCGGAAACAGCCTTTTATTTTCGTACAAGGTGATTTTGCGCTGCTGTTCACGTCCTGCTTCATTGGATTTCAGTTTAATAATGAACATGGGCGTGAAAATGTCGTTTGAAACGGAAACGTTGTAATACTTTTCGAAATGTCCCGGATAATTGACTTTGATAGAATAGCTTCCGCCAACCAGTTTCATCTTGAACTGGCCCTGCTGGTCGGTCAAAACGCTGATCAATGTTCCGGGGATGGTGACTACTGCTTTTTCAAGCGGTTCGCTAAATTCATCATCGACAACAAACCCCGAAATTAAGCCAACCTTTGGAGGTGCTTTTTTTTCTTTATTTTTTTTTCCCCACGCAAATAAATCTCCACTGTTAAATATTAAAAGAACGATCAGGAGTATTGCTATTTTTCTGTATGTTTCCATGGTTTTCTGAGTTGACCCTTGCGATTATTCCGTCTTCACTGCTCTTCACCCTAATTTATTCAAAATACACAATGCTGCATTACATTAACGTAGCCATTCGGATTTACAGTATTTTGCAGTGCTATCCGGTTGAAATATTTATTCGATAACTTCCAATATCGAATGTATTTCAAGTTTGGGAATCAAAACAGTCGATTTCCCGTTTGCAAAGGTAATATTCAGCTCTTTCTTTTCCGGCTGAAGAATAATTTTTGAAGGTTTTCCTTTGATGCTCACCGAAAGATCAGTCAGCGCCGGAACCTGATCGTACCCGATTGCCGCTTGATTGGTGTGCTCTCCGGCCACATTGATCAGGTTGATGTATGTTTTGTTATTCAGTTGATTGAACGCCACATGTACCAGATGTGATCCCGATACTTCGATCCTTTTTTCGGGTGAAAGTTGGGCTATGGTTTCGGCAATAAAATCGCGGATTACGGGTGTTTTAAATTTGGCGTACGACGATCCGGCATTGAAATAGATCGCTGCAATTTTCCCTTTACCTACCTGCCTGATGGAAGCCGCAACGGTTTTGCTTTTATTCCGGTAATCGCAAACATCGTAAAAATTCGAGATGACTTTACTGTCAGGGCTTAATTCAACTTCAAGCAACGGAGAACGGACAGAGCCGAGCCGGTTCGCTGCCGAAATGAATGTGACTTTTTCATCGCTGGTATTTGAAGATTGAATTCCTAATTCATTGGCAAAGATGCCTGCTGTTTCGGCGCCAATAACCAAGAGGTTCCCACCGTTTTTGAGGTAAATACGAAGTTCGTTCAGTAAAGATGGTTCGATGAAATTGCATTCAGGAATTACGATTAATGGATACTGATCCGTTTTTCCGCTGAGGTGATGCTCCATCAGCACTTCAACCGGAAGCTGATTGTCGAGCAAAGCATAAAGTGTTGCCTGAAGTTTTTCCGGAGAACCCGGAAATGGTGATGACGAATTTTGCCGGTATGCCAGGGTAGGGAACAACAGCGCAACTTGTGGAATTGCCTTGGCTTTGTGGCAGTAGGTTTGTCGTTCGCGGCAAAAAGAGCCAAGTTCGGAGAGCGTGCCGGCTAGCCAGGGCTTTAGCGATAAGTCGCGGTTTTGCTGGTAGTAAAACTGAACGCCACCACCCATGGCAATAATTTCAGCAGCTTCCTGTTTCAGTTGAATGGTCGATTTGTTGCTCATCGGCATTTTGTCTCCATTCCACGAAAATCCCCAGGCCATTAAATCCCACGGTTTGCCTTGTGGCGCCATACAGCGGGCCTCGAATGCCGAACGAAAAACTCCATTTTGCGGGGTCACATCGCCTGAAAGAAAATCGACATTATTTTCAACCTTTTCAGGCATCAGCGAGGAGTACGACCAATTGCTTGTAATCTGGAATTTTGGATCGAACTGGTGAATAGCATCGATATATTTACGCATGTATTCGCGAAATAAGCTTCTGGTGAATTCCAGGTATTGCTGGTAATTCGGGTCTTCTTTTTTGCGGGGAACCTCTTTAAAACCGGTTTTTTGTTTCCATGCCTGAATGGCTTTATCGCTATAATCGGTTTCAACAGCCCAACAATCGCCGTCGATCCAGGCGCCGTCAACGTGATATTCGCCGCTTAACTCTTTCAATTGTGGTATCAATATCTGATCGAGGTAGGGACTGTAAAATGACATTTTCTGCGTGCTTTTTTCTCCGGAAGCTTTTGTCATTGCCCAGTCGGGATGATCTGTGGCCACTTTCCCATCCCAAACTCCGGAATAGTGCATGTATAAACCCACCTTATTTTTCTCGGTTACATCGCGCCACAAACGCAGCGGGTCTTTCTGAAATCCTTTGACATGATTACCTGCTTTGGTCGGATAACTGGAGATTCCGGGGTGTCCTTTGCAGTCGATCTGAATAAAATCGGGGCGTACTTTGGTCAAAAAAGTATCAACCATTTCAGGAGTGAGAGTTTCTCCGGCGTTGGTAATGTCTTCACTGGCATGCAAGTCAAAATGAACACCAAAAAAACAGTCGGCACGACGCAATTTCTCCTTGTTTTGCGACCTTGAATTCAGTGTGGCTGAAATGAAAAGTAGGGTAAACAGAATAGTAAGGTTTTTCATGGTTTGGTTATTTAAATTGATTTATCTCCATTTGATTGCTTTGAAAACGATTTGAGAATAATTGTCACGTTCGTAAACTGTTCCAATAGTTTTCGTATCGATTTTTACAATGTCGGAATAAGCCGTAAAACTCGATTCTCCCTTGGTCGGATCCTGATCGACAGGAAACGAAAGCGGCCAGAATTTGCCTTCATCATAACTGATTCGCAGCGTGAGGTTATTCCGTTGTTGAGTATTGGCAGCGTTACAGAATGCAAGTATTTGTTTCCTATTCTTCATCCCTAAATTTAAAATGGAACCTTCGCAAACCGGATCGGGTAGGTTTTGATCGAAATATACGGTATCCCATTTTTCGCCTCCATTTTTACTGATGGCCACAATTCGTGCTTTGATATCTCCTTTTTGGTTTCGGGCATTCATCAAAAGTTTTCCTCCGGAAAGCTCTGCGGCGGTTGATTCATTGCTTCCAGGGAAGGAAACATTCTCAGAAAGATGAAATGTCATCCCATGGTCGTCGGTATAGAATCCGTGAGCAAAGTAGTCTTCGTTGGGTTTTTCTGAGATTCCTTCAGAATGGTTTGATGCCACGTAAATTCTTCCGGAATAAGGTTTCTGCGTAAGTTGTAACGCGTGGCCGGGTGTGTTGGCATAATGCCGCCAGTCTTCGCTAAACGAGTAAGCAGGATTAACTGAAGGCTGTTTGGGTTTGTGCACTTGCAAAGTAATATTTGTTGGTGCCGACCAGGTTTCGCCTCCATCTTCAGATGTTTTGTACCAAACTTCACGAATTCCGTTTCCTTTACGAACCTGGTCTTCGTGATTGTTGCCTGTGTTGTAGAAAAGAAAAATCCGTCCTTTCGGGTAATTGGGGTCAAGCAGATCGACCACAGGTGCCGGATTACCTGCTTGTAGCTTGTCGTAATCTACAATCGTCGAAATTGCGCTCCATGTTTTACCTTGATCAGTACTTCGTTTCATTACAATGTTTACATCGCCAAAATCGCTGGCTCCGTTTACCCGACCTTCAGCGAAAACCAGTAATTCTCCGCCCGGTAATTGAATAATGGCTGGAATACGGTAGCTTTTATGTCCTTCGGCTCCTGAGGTAAAAACAGACACCTTATTTTGCTGCGCAAAACAGGTTGAACTTGCGAAAAGCGTAAACAGTGAGAAAAATAGAAATCTGAAGATATTCATGGTTGGCTTGTGTATATTGTTTGTTGCTTTTTATTTTTCATTCCAAAGAAATGCATCCAGTGCTTTGGATGGTTGGCCATCGTCGCCCCATGCGCTCAATGCATAATGGCTCCAGCTTCGGGCACCTTCAGGTTCCCAGTAAAATACGCCCATACCTTTATTTTCGGGCACTTCCTTTACTTTTTTCTGAACAGCAACCAGCATGTCGTAAGTGTTCTGCACATTAATGTCTTCGCCGCCAACTTCAACCACCATTACTTCTTTTCCGTAGCGGGCAACCATGTCGTTCATGTTTTTTGCCAGGTCATCAATCGAAAGCGTGAAGTCAGGTTTCCCTTCGAGCCAATACGGATAATAGGATAGTCCAATCATGTCGTATTTAGCGCCATTGGCCTTGGCCGCATCAAACCACCACCTAAACCTTCCATTGTTGTTTCCCTGATCGACATGTAAAATGACTTTTGACGATGGACTTACTGCTTTGATAGCCTCGTAACCTTTGTTGATAAGTTGTGCCAGCTGAGGCCAGTTCTGGACACTTCCTTCAGGATAAATCATTCCTCCCGGAATTTCGTTTCCAACCTGAACCCATTCGGGTGAAACCCCGGCAGTTTTCAGGGCGGTCATTACTTCGAAAGTGTAATTATATAGATCATTAAGAAGGGTAGGGAAGTCGTGTCCTACCCAAGTTTTTGGCTTTGCCTGCTTGCCCGGGTCGGCCCAGGAGTCGCTGTAATGAAAATCGATCATCACCTTCATGCCAAATTTCTGGGCGCGAACGGCCATGGCTACCGTCTCATCTTTGCTGCAATGTCCGCTTGCTTTATCATCCGATGGATTCACGAAGGTCCTCAAGCGGATGGAATTAATTCCATGATCTTTCAAAATCTTGAAGCAATCTTCTTCCTGATCGTTGTCGTTGTAAAACTTGTAGCCAGTGGCTTCCATTTGGGGCAACCAACTGATGTCGGCACCTTTTGCAAAAGAATTATCATTTGCCGGAGGATTCTGAGATGGAGCCTCTTTGCTGCATCCTGCTAACAAGATTACGGAAAGAAAGAAAAAAAGATTGTTGGTCGAAGAAGTTTTCATTTCGAATTAAGTTATTTTATTACTTCCGAATATCGGGCTTATAAATGAATTTTGGGACTACAATTTGAAAATTGATCGCCAAACGTTTAATTATTTATAAAGAAATACATCAATGAAAATGGTAAAAAAGATAAAACAAAAAACCTCATCTTTTTGTAGATAAGGTTTTTTGTTTTATTTGAATAATTCAAAGTTTTTTTGACGTCAAGTTGGTATTCACTCTTAATTACATCATTCGTAGCAATTAATTATTCGGGTTAGAACATGCCAAATCTTCGATTATCTCGAAACTCAAATCAATTTCTACTTTAGTTTTTCTTTCAGGTAATTTGTCATCTTGGTATAAAGGTGCATACTGGTATTGCCGCCGCGGATGCCATGATTTCGGTTGGTATAGACTGCCATATCGAACTGAACTCCTGCCTGAACCATCCGCTCGGTAAATTCCATTGTATTCTGAAAATGTACATTATCATCGGCCGACCCATGAATAATCAGGTAATTTCCTTTAATTTTTTCAGCATGCGAAAGGGGTGAGTTGTCATCGTATCCATCAGGATTTTCTTTTGGAGTCCGCATATACCGCTCGGTGTAAACACTATCGTAGAAGCGCCAGTTGGTAACCGGAGCAACCGAAATTCCGGCTTTAAAGACATCTGCGCCCTTTTCCATGCAAAGTGCAGCCATAAAACCGCCATAGCTCCATCCCCAAATGGCAATGTTGTTTTTATCGACGAATGAAAGTGTTCCCAGGTATTTTGCCGCTTCAACCTGATCGTCCGATTCGTATTTTCCTAATTGCTGGTAAGTCATTTTCCGGAATTCTTCGCCACGGGCGCCTGTTCCTCGCGGATCGACACAGGCTACCACAAAGCCTTCCTGGGCCAGGTAATCGTCCCAGCCAATACTCCATTTGTCGAGCACCTGCTGCGAATTTGGTCCACTGTACTGGGTCATCAAAACCGGATATTTTTTGGTCGGATCGAAATTGGCAGGTTTTATCATCCATCCGTTTAAATCAATACCTTCAGAAGTTTTAAAGCTGAAAAATTCTTTTTTGCCAATGGCATATTCTTTCAGGAGCTTTTTTAGATTGTTGTTCTCTTCAAGCGTACGGATAAGTTTTCCCGTTTGGTCGTGAAGGGTGATGAGGTTAGGCGTTTCAGTGTTTGTAAATGTATTGATATAGTATTGAAAACCTGAACCGAAATCAGCCTTATTCGTTCCCGTTTGTGTCGATAACTTTCCTGTTTTTTTGCCATCGAGGCTCACGAAATAAACTTCACGGCGCATTGGAGATTCTTTTGCGGCCTGATAATAGAAGACTTTTTTAACCGGATCGAAACCGTAAAACTCAGTTACGTCAAAATTGCCGATAGTCAGTTGCTTTACTTCAAAACCTTGTCGGTCGTATAGGTAAAGGTGAGAATAGCCGTTTCGTTCACTGTTTAAAACAATGTATTTATTATCAGGAAGAAAGTTAAAATTATCATAGAAATCTTCAGAGATATAGCGCTTGTTCTTTTCAGTAAAAAAGGCCCTTGTATCGCCGGTATATGGATTGCAAAG
The DNA here is from genome assembly GCA_963676375.2 of Prolixibacteraceae bacterium. Classification (GTDB taxonomy): domain Bacteria; phylum Bacteroidota; class Bacteroidia; order Bacteroidales; family Prolixibacteraceae; genus Aquipluma. The sequence goes on along the minus strand of CAXXPT010000007.1, from coordinate 3,510 downwards.
AACAATATCCAGCTTGTTTTGCAACCGGTTCAACTTCATTATCGCAAGGTCCGTTGCATCGGCCGTCCACTTGATTCGGGGAATGTATTGCTCCAGATCAGTACCTACTTCAGCAGTAACACTGCTTTTTGCCTTTAAATCATAAATCAAAACGTTTACGACTGAATTTTTTTCACCTGCTTTTGGATATTTGTAGTCGTAGCTTCCTGGATATAGCTGGTTTTCTTTCAATTGAGGTTCTTGTCCCTGGTACATCGGCATATTAAACATAGGAACTTCCGATTCGTTGAATTTTATAAATGCCAGGAATTTACTGTCGGGCGACCACTCAAAAGCTTTATTGAAACTAAATTCTTCTTCATAAACCCAGTCGGGTGCGCCATTTATAATTTCGTTGGTTTTACCATCACGGGTCACTTGGTTTTCAGTGCCAAACTTTAGGCTTTTAATAAAAATATTATTGTTCCTGACAAATGCTACACGTTCTCCATCAGGCGAGAATGTTGCCAGTTGTTGTGTTCCGTTTTTCGAAAGAGCGGTCATTTCTTTTGTTGTCCGGTTCCAGATAAAATAATCGGCAGTAAAAGAATGGCGGTAAATCGAATGCTGGTTGGTTGTAAACAGAATTTTAGTTTCATCATTGCTGAAGCTATAATCACTGAATCCGGTAAAGCCTGGGTTTTCTATTTTCGATAAGTCGAATAAAACTTCAACCTGATTTCCGGTTTTATAGTTGTATTTCACAATTTTGGATTGATTTTCTACGGAGGTATAATTCATTCCGTCGTTCATTGACCTCAATCCCGTAATACTTTTTTGCACAAAGAGGCGTCGGCCAGTTACATCGTTGAGTTCTATTTTCTTTTGTGAAAATGCAGTTAATGAAATACTTATAAGAATAAGTATGAAGCTTTTTTTGATACTCATGATTCCTCTGTTAATTGGTTCTTTCCGAGGTCAAAACTTCGAATTTTTTTTCATATAAAAAAGTTTGTATGTCAGAATAGAATTACTTCATCTTTATTCTGTGTTGTTAGCTGTTTTTTGCAAAACGATTAAACGATAAATAGTGAAATTTATATCTTTGCAACGCATGAAGGAGGATAAAGGGAAAAACAATTCTAACAAATCTTAAAAGTTATGATTATGAAAAAAATGTTTTTATTGGCTTGTGCGGGATTTCTTTCTATGACTTCATTTTCTCAATCAAATGTCGTAGAATTTCTGAAGGGAGGGAAAAGTGATGCCAATGCACTGGCTAAAGCTTATTTAAATCCTTATGCTATGGCCCTGGGTGATGGGTTAAATAATGGCTGGTATAATTCTGCTGCTACTCATAAACTCTTTGGGTTCGATTTCAGCATAAATGTTAGTGCGATCCAAATACCCAATGAAGCTACTTCCTTTGATTTAAATACAATTGGATTAACAAAACTGACTTTGGCTGATCCTTCGAAAAGCATTGCCCCAACTGTTGCAGGAAAAGATGTTGAAGGTCCAAAATTGTTACTTAAGGACAATAGTGGTAGTACTATTGTTTCTTTTAATTCACCCAATGGCCTCGATTTGAATATTGTACCTGTGCCAATGGTGCAAATAGGTTTTGGTCTTTTGCCCCATACCGATGTTATTGGCCGTTACGTTCCGAATCTAAAATACGACAATGAAGGTGACCAAATGAAAATTGGATTCTGGGGTGTTGGCATTAAGCATAATTTCAAAGAATGGATTCCAGTCCTTAAATCATTGCCATTCGATGCTTCGATCTTTGGAAGTATTTCCCAAATTAATGCTCGAAGCGATTTAAGTTTCTCGGCTCAGGAATTGAGCCAGCCTAATGTTACCATTACATTTGTCGATGCAAATGACCAACAACTAAAGTTCTCGACAAAAACCAGCAAATTCGGGCTTATTGTTTCAAAAAAGATTGGAATACTTACAGTATTCGGAGGTATTGGGAAAAGCACAAGTGAAACATCTATCGATTTGGTTGGAACCTATCCGGTAACTTCGAAAATTGAAGGCGGAGGTTTAGTTGTCAGGCAGAGCGATGCGCTGATCGATCCGGTAGCAGTTAGTTTTAATTCGAATAATGTTTGTATGGATGCCGGTCTTCGTTTAAAATTGGCATTTTTTAGCCTTTATGGATCAATTAACAAAGCCGAATACACTTCGTACAACGCAGGCGTAAGCTTTGGCTTCAGATAATCACACAAAATAGTTCTAAAACCGGCAATAATATGCTCGAGTAATCGAGATACTATTGCCGGTTTTCTTTTGTAAGTATCCATCTTGTTTTTAGATTTGAAAAACAGTTAAACTTTGATCAATTTCAGCTATTAATATTATCTTTGCACCCTGTTTTTAAAAACAAAATTACCATTACCAATGATTAGAATTACTTTACCTGATAATAGTGTCAGGGAATTCGAAAACGGAATTACCGGATATGAAATTGCCGAATCGATTAGTAGCAGGCTTGCAAAAGAAGTTTTATCAATTTCGGTGGAAGGCGAAGTTTGGGATTTAGCCCGACCCATAAATAAAGACGCAAGTATAAAATTATTCCAATGGGATGACAGGGAAGGGAAGGAGACCTTCTGGCATTCGTCGGCTCACCTTACGGCTGAAGCCATTGAATTCTTTTATCCGGGCACAAAATTCGGAATTGGGCCAACTGTGGATAACGGATTTTATTACGACATTGATCTTCCTCAAGGTCAGCAATTAGTTGAAAAAGACCTTGAAAAGATAGAAAAGAAAATAATTGAACTTGCTCGTGAGAAGCATGATATTGTTCGCAAAGAAATTTCGAAGAAAGATGCTTTAGAGATGTTCTCTGCAAAAGGCGATAACCTGAAAGAAGAATTGATCAGCGAATTGGAGGACGGGACAATTACTGTATACAATCAAGGTAATTTTACCGATTTGTGCCGTGGCCCTCATTTGCCAAATACAGGTTTTATCAAGGCTGTTAAGCTTACTTCTATTGCCGGTGCTTACTGGAGAGGTAACGAAAAAAATAAAATGTTGACCCGTGTTTACGGGATTACATTTCCAAAGCAAAAAATGCTTGAAGAGTATCTTGTTTTGTTGGAAGAAGCCAAGAAACGCGACCACCGCAAGATAGGCAAGGAAATGGAATTGTTTACCTTTTCGCTTAATGTTGGTCAGGGTTTACCGATGTGGTTGCCCAAAGGAGCTTTGTTGCGGGAGCAATTGGAGAATTTTCTGAAACGTGTTCAGAAAAAATTTGGATACGAACAAGTGATTACTCCTCATATTGGTGACATTAATTTATACAAAACTTCAGGACACTTCCAGAAATACGGTGCCGATTCATTTCAGACTATAAAAACTCCCGCAGAAGGCGAAGAATACATGCTGAAACCGATGAATTGTCCCCATCACTGCGAATTGTATAAATTTAAACCACGTTCTTACAAAGATCTTCCGGTTCGTTATGCCGAATTTGGAACTGTTTACCGCTACGAACAGAGCGGTGAGTTG
>CAXXPT010000006.1:0-7906 GCA_963676375.2 Prolixibacteraceae bacterium | reverse complement strand
CCGCACCTCATTCTGGGCGCATCGGATGATCCATATCAGGCAATCGAAGCCCACACCGTCGTGCTGGAGAAGGAGTATGGGCTGAAGCTGCCGCGGAAACGCAAAAATCCTGACTGGTGGAGTTCCCCTATTTTCTGCGGCTGGGGCGAACAGATGAGCTCGGCTTCCGCGACTACGGCAACGTGGAAGGTGTGGATGTAGCCAAATACTGCACCCAGGCCATGCATGATGAGTGGCTTGAGATCCTCCGCCGCCACCGCATCCGCCCCGGCCAGATCATCATTGACGCCGGCTGGCAAAAGCCCGCACCGGCGGCGATATGCAGGTGGACGAGTCGCGCTGGCCAGACCTGCGCGGCTGGATCGAAGCTCGCCGGGGTGAGGGCATCCGCACCCTCCTCTGGATGATGGACTGGCTGCGCGAAGGCGTTCCCGATGAAGAGTGCATCACCGACGCCCAGGGCAAAGCCATCGCGGTCGACCCGACCAACCCCGCCTACGAAAAGCGGCTGCGGGCCATGGTCCGGCGGCTGGTGAGCGACGAGCCTGGCTGTTTCAACGCCGACGGCGTGAAAATCGACGGCGAGATGGGCTGTCCCACCGGGCCGGGCCTGACGAATCACGAAAACCTCTGGGGCATGGAACTCCAGCGCCGTTGGATGAAGATCGTCCACGATGAAGCCAAACGCTGGAAGCCCGACGCCCTGATCGGCGCCTTCATGGCCAACCCCTACATGGGCGACCTCACTAGCGTCGCCCGGGCGGCCGACCTCTTCAGCATCAAGGCTTCCCCCGAAGACACCATGCGTCACCGCGCCCGCATCCTGCGCATCACCAATCCCGCCTCGCCGATCGACTGCGACCACACATACTGGTACGACCAGCGCGATAACTGGATCGACATCATGCCAGCCATGCTCGACATCGGCGTGCCCTGCATGTACCACGCGAAATACGTCTGGCACAAGCGCCCCTTCGCCTGGCCCTACATCGAAGAAATGACCGATGAGCATTACGCCGTCATCCGCCGCGTCTTCGACACCTACTGGAAACGCTTGGCCCGCAAGACCAAACCCCGCCGCTGACCGCCGCGTCCACTACTATGGCGACGAGACACAGAGCTCTGATCATCGCTTCGATCATCTTGATTAGCATTCTCGTTGGCGGTGTCTACTTGTACATTGAATGGTGGCTACCGAACCGGCGGCTGCAGGATTACCAGTGGCGGCAGAATGCCTCGCAGGATGAACTTCGAGCTAACTGCCATCAGGTGCTGCGATTTCCGGCCGGTAACAATCACGATGCCTATCTCATCCTTGCCGACATTGGCAATGCGCAATTCGTTCCCCGGATCATAAGGTCCCTCTGGTGGTTGTCTGCTCCAAATACCCAGGGCGGGATGGAATGCACAAACGCTCATGCCGCAGAAGCGCTTCGGTCGCTTACCGGGCAGGAACTTGGATTCGAGCCAAAGGGGTGGCGCGACTGGTGGGCGCAAACGGGATCAAAGATGCCCCCATCGCGTTTCTTCCCCAGGCACAACAAGGCAGCCGCAACAACGAAAGCATACGACGCACTACATGGCTCCACCGAGTAGCGAAAGCGGCCCCTTTGTGGAGCAGGTTTGCAGCCTGCTGTCAGTACCCTTCCACACCTCTGCCAAGGATCCTACCACCAGCAGCTCCTCTGCCACCCGTCGGAGATCCATGGGGTCCTTCTCCCTTGGCCATGCGGGCGAAGGCGACTATCATTGCGAATGTGGCCAGAAGCTACCGCTGGAACGACGCCAATCTTGACTATAACAGCGATGAAAACCAAGAAGCGATATCAGGACATGACGGCTACGGAGGTGGCGGAAGCAACGAAGGAATTTGACCGCCCTTGGGCTGGCACAAAGTTACCAGGGCGCGCCATGACCACCAAGGAGCGAGCCCGCTTCGAGGCGTGGCAGAAAAAGGCGATGGCTAACGAAGCGGTAGAGGATAAGGCAGAGTCGTTGACGCTCGTGCTGCCTCGCCCATTGGCCCAGCGGATCGGGGAACTTGCCAAACAGCGGCACACGACATCTGCAGCTTTGGTGAAGCAGATCGTCCAGAACGCTGTGTACCAGTTGGTCGCCTGAATGCTGCCAAGGGCAACAGCCTTACCTCCCAACCTCTCCATACCGAAAGCACGTGACCAGGTGATCGTTCACCAGTCCCGCGGCCTGCATGAACGCATAGCAAATCGTTGAACCTACGAACGTAAACCCGCGCTTCCGCATGTCCTTGCTCATGGCGTCCGACACACTCGTGTGCACGGGCACCTCTGCCATCGTCCGCCACGCGTTGACGATCGGCCTGCCCTCCACAAATCGCCAGATGTAGGCGTCAAAGCTGCCGAACTCTTCCTGCGCTGACAGCAGCGCCCTGGCGTTCCGGATGGCCATCTCGATCTTCAGCCGGTTGCGGATGATCCGCTCATCCTGCATCAGCCGCTCGACTCTCTTCGCCGTGTAGCGAGCCACCTTCTCCGGATCAAAGTTGTCGAACGCCGCCCGATATCCCTCTCGCCGCCGCAGCACCAGGTCCCACGACAGCCCCGCCTGCGCGCCATCCAGCACAAGGAACTCGTAAAGCTTGCGGTCGTCGTGCACCGGCACACCCCATTCGGTGTCGTGGTACGCGATCAGCCTCTCGTTTGTGGCCCAGCCGCAACGATCCATCGCCTTCTCTCCTCTTATGCTCACATTCTATGTCAGTGTCTCATCCAGTCGATCAGAGCAAGCAGGACACCGCAGACAATCAGTCCAACCCCTGCGGCCAGCGTTGCCAGCATCGGCGTTGCCTGCGCAAACATCTCTGTCCCGGTGGTCTCATCGGGCACCGAGTTCGTTATGACCAGATATCCGACACTGGGTACGAGGATGCCCAGAAAAATCAAACACAGGCCAATTCGTATGGACCATGACATGGTTGCCATCTTATCATTCCCAACTAAGGAACCCACCCATATGGCAAAAGTATACTACATCGGCGACTGGGCCATTCAGTTAGGCCCAGTCTATGCGGAAACCTCCTTCAACCACGTGCCCAAGGGCCTCGATCTGATCAACTATGGCAAATGGCTGGTCCAGGCGGTCCAATCTACCGGCCGCCACGAGATCGTGAGCGTTCCCACCTGGGATTTCTACAATATGCCGCCCGGAGAATATGAGAAGGTCCTGAAAGAGTACGACATCGTCATCTTCTCCGACGTGGAGGCCAAGAACTTCCAACTCCATCCCCAGTTCTTCAACCGCCACCTCTTCGGTACCAAAGTCCTGACCTTCCCCGACCGCGTCCGCCTCACCGTCGAAGCCATCAAGAGCGGAACGCACATGATGTTCTTGGGCGGTTGGCTGAGCTTCAACGGCGAGATGGGCAAAGGCGGCTGGGGCCGCACCCAACTTCGCGAGGTGCTCCCCTGCGAATGCCTCGAGGTCGAAGATCTCTGTGAAAGCACCGAAGGCTTTACCGCAAAAGCGAAAGCCGCCAACCACCCCATACTCAAAGGGATCGACTTAACCGGCATGCCCCCGATCCTCGGCTTCAACCGCGTCAAGCCGCGCAAAGGCTGCAAAGTCCTCGCCGAATGGTCAGGCGAAGGCGACCCGGCCATCTGCGTCGGCCAGTTCGGCAAAGGCCGCGTCCTCGCCTACACCTCCGACCCGGCCCCGCACTGGGGCTGTAACTTCGTCTTCTGGAAAGACTACGCCAAGCTCTGGTCCAACGCCTGCGACTGGCTCTGCGGCGGTCCTCAAGCCTGACATCTTCGAGATGCTTTGATATGGTGGCATGCAGAAAGTGAGGCAATGCTATGAGCAGTCGTAGTTCGCGAAGGTTGCGCATTGGCGTGGCGGGGCTGGGGCGGATCGGATGGGACTTTCACTGCACGGTCCTCGGTAATCATCGCGACTGGCAACTCTCAGCCGTCGCTGACCCGGCGCCGGAGCGTCGCCGCGAGGCGCAGCAGGTGTACGGTTGCCGGGCCTTCGAGCGCTTTGAAGACATGCTCCAGCAGGCCGACCTCGATGCCGTGACCATTGCCACGCCGACTCACTTCCACAGGCAGCAGACCCTGGCGGCGATCCGGCGCGGGCTGCACATCATGCTCGAGAAGCCGATGGCGCCATCGCTGGCCGATGCCCAGGTCATCGTTCGCGCTGCGAAGAAGGCGAAGCGCGTGCTGACCGTCTACCAGCCGCACCGTGCGGCCGCGTACTTCCAGCACCTCCGGAAGATCATCGACTCCGGCCGCATCGGCCAGGTCTACCATATCCGCCGTGGCTGGTTCCGGTTTGTCCGGCGAGATGACTGGCAGAGCCTGACGAAATACGGCGGGGGCATGCTTAATAACTACGGGGCCCACTGTCTCGACCAGGTGCTGGCCCTGACCGGCTATGACATCACGAGAGTCTTCTGCGACCTGCGGCGTGTGGCATCCCTGGGCGATGCCGAAGATGTGGTCAAGGTCGTCTACCAGACGCGCAGCGGCGCCATCGGCGAAGTTGACATCAACCAGGCGACGCTTCACACACCCTACGACCTTGAGGTCTACGGCACCCGCGGGGTGATCACCATGCAGAACGATGAGTTCACAATTCGGTTTCTCCGTCCCAGGGATCTCAAAACCAAGACGCTCAACACAAGCCTGGCCAGTGCTGGGCGGAAGTACCCCAGCGATGACATCAAGGACATGCGGGAAGTGATCAAGATCGATCCTAAGCTGGAGGTGGATGTGTACAAGGATTTGGCCCACACCATCCGTTCCGGCGGCAGCTCCTTCGTGCCGCCCGAGCAGACGCTGCAGGTCATGCGGATCATGGCATGGTGCCGCAAGGAAAGCGGCCGGATAACACAGACGCCCTTGCTTTCCTGAAGCCGGCCCTGGTGCCGGGGAATGCAGGGCAATCGCATTTGGCCCATTTGTGGCACGTGCTGACCTCGGCCGTAGCGATTGCTGTCGCCGCGAAGCCGCGTCCTCTGGCCAAATGCGATCGCCCTGGGAACTCGGCTTCCCTTTGCGAAGCAGACTTGACCCGGCGCTAAGTAAGATGCTATCTCACCTGTATGACAACGCGTATTTCCAGCAAGGGACAGATCGTTCTGCCCGCCGAGCTGCGCCAGCAGGATGATTTACGCGCGGGACAGGAGTTTGATGTCGAGCGTTTGGGCCGGGGACAGTATCGGCTGGTTCGTCGTGAGCCGGTGACAAACGAAGGCGTCGTGGACTGGCTTCTGTCCTGTCCTGTTAAGGGTTTCTTCACGCCGATCCCGAGCGAATCCACCGATATGCTGTGAGATACCTTTGCCCCAATGTGGACCGGCCGCGGTATGGTATGATGGATTCGCGAGCCGGTCGTGCGGCCGGCCGCGGATTGGCCTTACGTTCGACAATCGGCCAGAAAGCTGAATGGAGCGGTGTTATATGGGTATGAGGCACGTCATTCTTGCGGTTGTCCTGGCAGTAATCATCCCAGTCTCCGCATTTGGCCTTGCTGGGAAGATTCCTTCACCGCAACTCCAGTTTCCTGACCGAGCCACGCAGGAAACGGTTTCAGAAGTGCTGAACTACCTTCGAAATCAGCTCACCTTCGTCGATGGCTCGTTCTTCAGTGAATCCTCAAGCCAGAATTTTTCGGGTTCGGCACCAGATGTGACAGGACTAATACAATTGCTGCAGCGGTCAGGGTTCGGATTGACGGTGCAGTTTGCTGATCTCAAAGACGACCGCATCGCATTGACGATCTATCAGGATGTTCGCCAAAAGGAAACGGTGCTGTTTATCAATACAACAAAGAAGGACTTTGTACTGTCCGATCTCAAGATTCACCTTCCTGCGAATGCAACAGGTGCCGAACATGGCGCTGCACCAACCGCCGCTCCGCTGCGTCGGTGAAGGGTCGCATCCCACATTTCGGCTGTTTCCCGAGCACTCCTCCATGCCCTGATCTCGCGAATGCGGCACCCGAACATCTGGCTGCCGACGCCATCCTTTCGTCTGCTCCATCCATTCGTACGGATGCGGCTATAGAGCTCCACCGAACAGCAAAAGCGGCCTCTTCGTGGAGCAGGCTTGTAGCCTGCTTCCGTAGAAACTCGGCCGGCCAGAGGAGCTTTGGCGTTCAGAGCCTCCTGCGGCCTGTGGTGCTCCTGCGGTGGCATGTTCCGGCATGGAGATTGTTGTGCGCGGTGTTCCCGTGGGCGGCAATAGGGGTCTTGGCCCATACACCTTCCCCAAAAAAATCTGGAAAGATTTTAGCCCGCTCATAAGTCCTTGTCATTCCTCAACTTCCATTTTTGGCAGCCTCCAAGTCGCCCTTATTATGGAGGGACCGTTTTTCACCCCTCTTGGCCGTGCCCCGGCCACGCTATTTGACAACTTCATACGCCAGCTCCCGCTGGACAAGCAGGCAATCGCCACATATAGAGGCACGCCAATCTTGCGCATCTTCGCCACATCGGTAATGCAGCTCACCGACCCCCAGAGACATGCGCATCCAACCTGCGCACCTTTGCTCTGCCCTTCGTGCCTCGCTTGGCATGAGTTATCCACAATCGCCCTGAACCTGCGCATCTCCTCCCCAGATATTGACCTAAATCCCTATGCATGCAGTAGATAGCGATATGGGGGTCCTCCCGTGCAGAACCTGCGCATCTGTCACTTATCCACAATGCTTCGTGGCGCTAAGACGTGCCTGGTCATCTTTGCGCATGCCACACCACGGAGGGTGGGCGGTATGTATAGAGTATTGGCGTATTGAAGAGACGAAAGCGTCTACGGAACGATTGCGGCAATCTGCCGTACTGGGCTCTATGGAGGCGATGATGCGATCATGTTGCGGAATCCGTACCGGTGCTCTGATGGTCGCCGGGTTGGCCGTCCTCGCGCTAACCGGTCTGACCGCGCATTCGGCCGAGGTCAAAGATGCGTTGCCCCTCACCGACCGCATCATCATGCTGCATTTCAGCGAAGGCCATGTCGTTCACCACTTGGCGATGCATCCCCGATCGGATGAGAAGGTCATCACCAATCCCCTCAACGTGGAGGCGGCCGCCAAGCCCCAGAGCTATACGATCACCAGTGCCGATGACTCGGCCTACGTACAAGCGCAATCCCCCGCATCAGTTGGACGCAAGTCCAAGGGCACCGATTTCGCCTGGTTCACCGATGCCTGGGAAAACGGCCATGCCGTCAACAAGCGTCCCGACCATACCAGCGAGCACTGGCTCTACCTGCAACTCCCCGCGCCGATGCAGCATGGCAAAACCTACACGATCAACACTGGCGACCTCGCCACCAACGGCAAAGAGTTCAAGCTGACCTTCGACGAGGCGGCCATCCGCTCCGAAGCCGTCCACGTGAATCTGCTGGGCTATGTTCCCACCGCGCCACAGAAGTTCGGTTATGTCTATCACTGGATGGGCGACAAAGGCTCGCTCGACCTCAAGAGCTATGAAGGCAAGCCATTCCACCTGCTCAATGCCAAGTCAGGACAGGTCGCGTTCACCGGCAATCTGGCCTTCCGCGCACCGGCCACCCAGCAGGAGACCTACCACAAGATCGATTCCCCACCATACGGCAACTTCCTCGATGCCGATGCATACGAGTGCGACTTTTCCAGCTTTGCCACGCCGGGCGAATACACCCTGAGCGTTGAGGGCATCGGCCATTCCTTCCCATTCAAGCTCGATGCCGACATCTATCGCGAGGCGTTCCGCACCACCGCTCGCGGGCTTTATCACAACCGCAGCGGCATTGAGCTCAAAGAACCCTATACGCATTACACCCGCCCAGCGCCGCACAATCCCAAGCTTACCCCCGGATTCGCCGGGAAGCTCATCTACACCACCGTGCGCTGGACGAGTGGGGCTCCGAGGGTGGTG
>CAXXPT010000005.1:0-10092 GCA_963676375.2 Prolixibacteraceae bacterium | reverse complement strand
GCCCGACAGCCGACCACAATTGGCGGGCAGAAACCGTATCGAGTTTTCGACCATTCCCGATTTCGCCGCGACCTGCTGCAACTGCTCCGGAAGATACCAGCACAATTTCAACACCTTTTTGGTGCAAAAAAGCAATCTGGTCAACCAAATGCGAAATATTGGCATCATTCAATGTTCCATCAGACTTGGTTAGAACGTTACTGCCAACTTTGACAGTTATTTTTTTATAGCGTAAATGTGTCTTCAAAACAGTTTTGTTAACCCTTTTTCAATTTTGTTGAAAGAGGCGATTAACCCTTGAATCAGCGACGAACTAAAGCCTTTGTGTTTCCATCTCGTTTAGTCCGGTAATGGTAATTCCGCGAGGGGTTGTCACCTTGTCAATTTCCTGCTCCGGAGATGACGGCCTGAATCAAGGATTAAGCCAGTTGCACCTTTTACTGTTTGAGCTGTAATAAACTGCGCCATTTCAGCTCCAAAACCGATTTCGATTCCACCTTGCATGGCGGCCCGCATATAACGAAGTGCGAATGCAATCCCGCATGAAGCCAAAACTGTTGCTGCAGCCATCAAGTCTTCGGTAATAATAGAAGCCTGACCCAACTGATCGAAAATATGTAGCACCAAATTGCGCAATTCTTCCGATTTTACATTGGTAGAAATCAAGGGTCATCGATTCCTGAATGGCAATGGCTGTATTAGGCATTCGCTCTAAAAATCTGAACGTTTGATCCGGCAACTTCTTCCAGTTTCTGAAGCCCAACTCCTGCTACGAGCGAAATCAGAATTTGATTCGATTTTAGAACAGGTTTAATCTCCTGAATGATTTCAAGAACCTGATATGGTTTGATTGCCAGAATAATAATATCTGCATTTTTCGAGGCTTCAATGTTGTCACTTGTAATAGCAACGCCTTGCTCCTGAAGTTTTTCAAGCAGATTTAACCGCCGGCGGGTAACTGTAATTGCTGTGGGTTGTATTTGTTTCGACTTAATTAAACCGAAAGCGATTGCACTTCCCAAATTTCCTCCACCGATAATGGTAATTTTCTGATCAATCATGTTTTTGAAATTAGCTATCCGATTGTTTCGGCCAAGGCTTCAAGGAAGACATCGGCTTGTTCTTGGGTTAAAGTTAGCGGAGAAAGTAACCTGATGGTGTTTGCTCCACTTACGCCGGTAAAAATATGATGTTTTTTTAATAAAACATGACGAATGTCATTAATTTGTTGCTCGAATTTCGAGTCCCAATCATCAAACCGAGTCCTCTGACCTCTTTAATTTGGGTGAATTCTTTCAGTTTACTGATCAGGTATTCACCAACTTCAGCCGCGTTTTCGACCAGTTTTTTCGGTCTCCATAATTTCTAGGACAGCCAAACTTGCAGCACATGCCAGGTAATTTCCGCCGAAAGTGGTTCCCAGCATGCCATGCCAGGGTTTAATTTCGGGAGCAATAAGCAAGGCGCCAACCGGAAATCCGTTGCCCATCCCTTTGGCTACTGTAATCAGATCAGGTTTTACACTGGTGTACTGATGTGCGAAGAACTTTCCACTACGTCCGTACCCCGATTGTATTTCGTCCAGAATCAGCAATGCTCCATATTGTTTGCACAGTTTTTCGGCCTCAACCAAAAAACCTTCAGCAGGAACATGAATGCCGCCAATACCCTGAATGCCTTCGATGATTACACCTGCAATTTCGTTGGTTTTTAGCTGTTCCTCGAGCAGTTCCAGGTTGTTAAATGGAATAATAATGGCATTGGATGTTTCATTGACCGGCGCAACCAATTTGGGATTGTCGGTCACGGCAACAGCGGCCGAAGTGCGTCCATGAAATCCCTTCTTGAAACTCACTATTTTTTTACGGCCAGTTACGAATGATGCCAGTTTCAGTGCGTTCTCATTGGCCTCAGCTCCTGAATTCACCAGGAAAAGTTGATAATCAGGATAGCCGGAAACTTCGCCAAGTTTTTTTGCCAGTTCTTTTTGCTGAGGAACCTGCACCGAATTGGAATAAAAACCAATTTGGTTTAATTGGCTGGTCAGTCTTTTAATGTAATGTGGATGTGAATGGCCAACTGAAATAACCGCATGACCACCATATAAATCAAGGTATTTGATTCCGTTTTCGTCCCACATGTAACAACCTTCCCCTTTAACAGGAGTGATGTCTTGTAATGGATATACGTCGAATAAATTCATAATAAAAATGTTAGGAGTTTCGGGTTGCGAGTTTCGGGTCTGAGGTTGATTTGTAACCCGAAACCCGTAACTCGCAACGTTTTATTTTAAAATGCCACTGCTTTCAAATTCAGGCCTGTACTTTCTTCCAGTCCAAAAATCAGGTTCATGTTTTGAACGGCCTGTCCGGAGGCACCTTTCAGCAGATTATCGGTTACCGAAAGGATCATAAGTTTATTGCCATGTTTTTCGAGGTAAACAATCGCTTTGTTGGTGTTTACCACTTGTTTCAGATCGGGATTAGTATTACTCACAAATACGAACGGATGTGATGCGTAATAATCCTGATACAGCTTGACGGCTTCTTCTAAAGAACCGTCAAATTTGGTATAAACAGAGGCAAAGATGCCTCGGGTATGATTTCCACGAACCGGAATGAAATTGATATCGGATTTAAAATCAGGCTGAAGTTGTTTAAAGCTTTGGCCAATTTCACCCAAATGCTGATGCTCGAACGCTTTGTAAACCGACACATTATTGTTTCTCCAGCTGAAATGCGAGGTTTCGCTTGGCGCCTGTCCGGCGCCGGTTGACCCTGTAATAGCATTCACATGCAATTCATCGGTGATTAAACCAGCTGCAGCTAATGGCAAAACAGCCAATTGAATTCCAGTTGCAAAACAGCCGGGATTGGCTATTCTGTTCGATTTCCGAATAATTTCGCGGTTCAATTCTGGTAAGCCATAAACGAAGTCGTTCCCTTCACGTTTTAACCTGAAATCGTGACTCAAATCGATGATCTTTACGTTTCCCGGTATGCTGTTTTTCTGAAGAAACTCCTTCGATTTTCCATGTCCCATGCAGAAGAAAGCAACATCGATCAGCGAAAAATCTGCTTCGGCTACAAATTTAATGTCGGTGTCACCCAGCAAATCGGTATGAACGTCTGACAGTAAATTGCCTCCATTGCTGCCGCTTTGAACAAAAGTCAACTCAGCCTGCGGATGGTTCAGCAAAATCCTGATTAATTCACCGGCTGTATATCCGGCGCCACCTATAATTCCAACTTTTATCATTTGGTCTGTTTTTCAATGATTAATAAGCATTCATTGGCGTTGCAACGAATGCATCTCCTTTCTTTTCAAGAATTACCATTTCAGGTAAATGTGCTCCGGCAACAATAATGTGAGCCTTAGCAGCGCGTTGAAAAAAATCAGTGCGCGATGCAATCGCCATTTCACCGTTACTATCGAAGGAAATGCCAACAGATGGGTGACTGAACTGAACTAACCCGAAATGGATTAAATCGCCAATGCACCAAAGTTCTTTTCCTTTCGACGAAAAAGAATAAACCGTATGTCCGGGTGTATGTCCGTTTGCTGATAGCGCCTTAATTCCATTACCCAGATTTTCACCAGGAAGGAATGGCCGATATGACTTGGTTGAAACGTACGGAGCCAGAACAGCAACTCTTAATATTTGCCGCCCGCTCACGCAGATTTTCTGGTATCAACGAAGCCTCGCGCATCCAAAAGTCGCTTTCAGCTTTAGAAACACGCACAACTGCATTTATAAATAACTTTTTCCCTTCGGGAGATGTTAATCCGCCGATGTGATCGAAGTGGAAATGAGTTATGAGTATAAGATCAACTTTGGATGGAATCTATTCCCGCATCGTTCAACTGTTTCATTAAATGCCCCGACTCTCCGCCAATTCCTGTATCAACTAATATAATATGGTCGGGTGTCTGTATCAGGTATGCATTAACCGGAGTCAGCACTGAGTCAAGACCTCCGGTTAGTTTCTTCGCTTCGCTTTCGTTCAATTCCGGACAGGTACGATGTCTGAAGGTAAATTTGAGCATCCTGAAGTGTTCTGATTTTTAAATCGCCAACAGCTAAATCAGGATTCACATGTTTAATTTGCCCCATTGTTATCGTAGAGAACTGTAATGTGATGATAACAACCAGTAAAACAGATTGAAAAGCAAGTTTCATATGGTTTTGATTTACGATTAAACGATTTACTATTCAGTCACAATTCTTCGGTCCTCTGTCTCCGGTCTCCCTTAGAATGTTTTGTTTACCGAGTTGTGAATTTTCAGTGAAGTAGAAAGCACTTTTGTAAATCCTTTTACATCGTCGGCCGTCCATGCCGAGTTTTTCTCACCGTATTCACCAAATTCTGAGCGCATTAAGGTCATGATCAGACTCAACACCAACCAGACACGAAAGTTGTATGGTTTCAGTTTCACAATTACTTTTCCGGTAACCGTTTGTCCTGCGAGTTTTCGAGGAATTTCTCGATGTCGCGCATCACTGGTTCGAAAGTACAAGAGCCTCGTGGAGGAACATTCCATACCAGTTGCCCAATTGTTCTTTCCAATATTGTTGCCATTTGGTGAGTGTGTGTTTTTCGAGCATCTGGTGTGCTTTAATCGCGATGATTGGCGCAGCAGCTTCGAAACCTACACGTCCTTTGATGCCAATGATGGTGTCGCCGATATGCATGTCGCGGCCAATTGGCATATGGTGATGCAACGAGCTTCCAATGCGCGGATGGCATTCACCTGATTTTCGAAAGATTTCGCCATTCACGCCTTTTAATTCACCAGCGATAAAATCAAGCGTAATTTCTTTTTCTTCGGTTTCGGTGAGTTGCGATGGATAAGCTTCTTCAGGAAGAGTTTTATTCGATTTTAAGGTTTCTTTTCCACCAATGCTGGTTCCCCAAAGTCCTTTGTTGATGGAATAATCCATCTTTTTCCAGTCGGCTTCTACGCCATGTGCCTTCAGGTAATCAATTTCTTCCTGACGGCTAAGTTCAAGGTCGCGGGTAGGAGTGAGGATGCCGATTTCAGGAGCCAGAATCTGGAATGTTAAATCGAAGCGAACTTGGTCATTTCCGGCACCAGTACTACCGTGAGCCACATATTTTGCGCCAATTTGTTTGGCATATTCAATAATGGCTATGGCCTGAAAAACACGTTCTGAACTTACAGATATTGGATAGGTATTGTTCCGGAGAATGTTTCCGAAAACCATGTATTTAATACTTTTTTCGTAATAAGTGAATCGGTTACATCCAGAGCGTAACATGTTTGACAGCGCCCAAATTGGTAGGCCTTTTTTCTCAACAGCATCCAGTTCTGCCTGGCTAAAACCGCCAGTGTATTGGCAATAGCTGTGTAAACTTCCAGATTTTTTTCTACCGACAGGTATTTGGCGCAATACGAAGTATCTAAACCTCCGCTAAATGCTAAAACTACTTTTTCTTTCATGATTGTTATTTTTTTGAAAAACGATGACTCACTAACCGACTTGCTTAAAAACTTACAACTTTACTACACTTACAAGATACTCCGATTCAGGAGGCTTGATCAATCAATTTTATGCTGAACCTTTTTTCGGCTTGCTGAAGGCCAAATCTACATGAGAAAATAATCCTGAATTGTCCGTCAGGAGCCATCGTTTATTTTTTGGTTTTATGAACTTAAAAAATGAAAAATTTGCGACCTTCTTTTGGTCTGAGTTCCGTTCTTATTTGGTTTTAATTTATTGATGATGTCGAGCAAGTGTGTCCTTTAATTGCCCAGCCACTTTTTTTCTCTTCCACTTTCTCCTCTGTTTTCTTATCCTGTTCCCAAGCCGGATCGTATAACATTCCGGTACACAAGACATTTACTTTTTCCTGTTCGCGTCCAGATATGTCATAATTAACACAGCTTTGGCAACCTTTCCAGAATTCTTCGTCGTTGGTCAGTTCGGAAAATGTAACCGGACGATAGCCCAGTTCGTGGTTGATCTTCATAACGGCTAATCCGGTTGTCAACCCAAATATTTTGGCGCTCGGATAGAGTTGTCTTGAGAGAGAGAATGCCTTACGCTTAATTTCAGTTGCCAGTCCGATACCACGGTAATTCTTTTACGACGATCAATCCGGAGTTGGCCACAAAACTTTTGGCACCCCAGGTTTCAACGTAACAGAAACCGGCAAAGGTTTCGCCGTTTTCGAGGGCAATAATCGCCTTTCCCTGAAGCATTTTATCGGCAATGTATTCGTAGGTACGGCGTGCAATACCTGTTCCGCGCTCTTTCGAGGCAATGTCGATGGCGTCGTTCACCTCGATCAACGTATTTCAGGTGTTCTTCTGTGGCGACAAAAATTTGAATATCTTTTAAATCTTTCATTCTTTTTAAACTTTTAAAACTCACTTTTGATCGTTATTTCAATTCCGTCCGAAATTCCACTGTCACTCTTATTATCGCTTTCTCGCGGACGGTTTTTCTTTTTTGTTTTCATGACCGTCGGATTTCGGCGTGAGCTAAGTCGAACGCTAAAGCCAGACGGCAAAGGATATTGTCTCATTTCAAAATTGCAATCTGTTTTCCAACTGAGACTGAATACTGATCGCTTTTTTATCC
Source organism: Prolixibacteraceae bacterium (assembly GCA_963676375.2). GTDB lineage: Bacteria > Bacteroidota > Bacteroidia > Bacteroidales > Prolixibacteraceae > Aquipluma. Next base: position 3,485 of record CAXXPT010000005.1, on the reverse strand, counting down.
CAGTTTATCTTCAAGTTTTGGCATAATCAAAATCAGACTATTGATCATGATCGCTGTGCGTTACTCCTTCGCGCATGATGATCAGAATAGTGTCGTCGCCGGCAATTGTCCCGATAATTTCGTAAGGTTCCGAATTGTCGATTACCACAGCAATACTGCTTGCATAGCCAGGCATCGTTTTAATGACCGCCAGATTTCCGGAGAACTGTAAATCGCGAAAACCATCGGCCAGAAAATTAATCCGTGAATTTTCACGTTGATTTTCGGTATTTGCCCCTTCCGGAATAACATATACATAGCCCAAAGCCTGATCGGAGACTTTTGCAACTTTCAAAATTTTTAAATCCCGCGATAAGGTTGCCTGAGTCAATTCATAACCCTGATCTTTCATGATGTGCAAAAGCTCATCCTGACTGCTGATCCGGCCATTTAGAATTGCCTGTTTAATGGCAAGCTGTCTTTTTGTGCGATTCTTCATTTTGAATATTTATACATTTCTGGTGCAAAAATATGCAAAAATATTAATTGCAAGCTTTTTTTTCAGAAAATAATATCTATTTTTGTAGCAGAATTAAAACACACAAACGAATTGAAACTTGAAAAGTATCGGGTTGAAAATCCGAAGATACATAGGAAAGAAGTTTGTTTACGAAATAACAACCATGCGTTTGCCCTACAGCCGTAGCCAAACGCATTTTTTTTAATATTTAGCATTGCAACGATGACACAACTTAGAAAAGTCAGATTGATTCTTGAAGACGGGACAACTTTTGAAGGAAAGTCGTTCGGATATGAAAAGTCAGTAGCCGGAGAAGTCGTTTTTTACACCGCTATGACTGGTTATCCGGAAAGTTTAACAGATCCTTCATATACGGGCCAAATCCTTGTCTCAACCTTCCCATTGATTGGAAATTATGGTGTGCCAAGTGACTCGAAAGAGGAAAATCTGTATGAATTTTATGAGTCAAACAAGATTCACATTACGGGTTTAATTGTTTCGGATTATTCGTTCGAATACAGCCACTGGAATGCCATTAAGAGTTTGGGCGACTGGCTGAAAGAGCAAAAAGTACCTGGTTTATTTGGAATCGATACCCGTGCGCTGACCAAGATTATCCGTGTAAAAGGTTCATTGCTTGGCAAAATTGAGTTCGACGATGAGGTGATCGATTTTTACGATCCGAATCAGGAAAACCTTGTTGCCGTTGCCAGCACCGATAAAGTTGAAGTATTCGGAAATGGAGAACACCGCATCGTTTTAGTCGATTGTGGTGTAAAATACAATATCATTCGCTGTTTGATCAAACGAAATGCAACCGTAATCGTTGTGCCTTGGGATTACGATTTCAACAACGAAGATTTTGACGGTATCTTCCTTTCGAATGGTCCTGGCGACCCTGCTTTGTGCGATGCCACGGTTGAAAACATACGCAAAACGATGGATGCCGAAAAGCCAATCATGGGAATTTGTTTAGGAAATCAATTGCTGGCACGTGCCGCCGGAGCTGAAACTTATAAACTGAAATTTGGTCACCGAAGCCACAACCAACCGGTTCTGCTTCAGGGAACTGACCGCTGTTTTATCACTTCGCAGAATCACGGATTTGCGGTTGATACCAAAACATTGCCTGCCGATTGGGAGCCCTTGTTTACCAACGTAAACGACCAGACCAATGAAGGAATCCGCCACAAAACCAAGCCTTTCTTCTCGACTCAGTTCCATCCTGAAGCCGCCAGCGGACCAGTTGACACCGAGTTTTTATTCGACGATTTCATGAATAATGTGATCGAATATAAAAAGACGAAGAAGTAGAAAAGTCACAGTGTTCAGTCACAGTTGGCAGGAAGTAACACAACACGTAACTCGCAACACGTAACACTAAACAAAGAAGCATCATGATAAATAAAGACATTAAAAAAGTAATCGTACTGGGGTCGGGAGCGCTGAAAATTGGTGAGGCCGGTGAGTTCGGACTATTCCGGATCTCAGGCTCTGAAAGCGCTGAAGGAAGAGAATGTGGAGACCATCCTGATCAACCCGAATATTGCGACCATTCAGACTTCGGAAGACATTGCCGACCGGATTTATTTCCTCCCAGTGACTCCATATTTTGTGGAGCAGGTCATTATTAAAGAAAAACCTGACGGAATTTTGCTTGCATTTGGCGGACAAACGGCACATGAATTGTGGGGTGGCACTATTTAGAGGTGGAATCACTGGAAAAATACAATGTGGAAAGTGATCGGAACCTCCGGTTCAGTCGATTATTGATACCGAAGACCGTGAAATTTTTCGCCGGAAAACTGGCAGAGATTGACGTATTGACACCACGAAGCATCGCTTGTGTAAACATGCAGGAAGCTTACGAGGCTGTAAAAACAGTCGGTTATCCGATTATCATCCGCGCGGCTTATACATTAGGCGGATTGGGTAGCGGATTCTGTGCCAACGACGAAGAACTGGAAGCGCTGGCCATCCAAAGCATTCACTTATTCGCCACAGATTTTGGTCGAAGAATCGATCAAAGGATGGAAGGAAGTGGAATACGAGGTGGTTCGTGACCGCTTCAAACAATTGCATCACCGTTTGTAACATGGAAAACTTCGATCCGCTGGGAATTCATACGGGCGAAAGTATCGTGGTTTGCACCTTCGCAAACGCTTTCAAATTCTGAATATCACAAATTGCGTGCATTGGCCATCAAGATTATCCGTCACATCGGAATTGTGGGCGAATGTAACGTTCAATATGCGCTCGATCCGCATTCGGAAGACTACCGCGTGATTGAGGTAAATGCCCGACTGTCGCGATCTTCAGCGCTGGCATCGAAAAGCAACTGGTTACCCGCTGGCTTTCGTAGCTGCCAAATTAGGTTTGGGCTACGGACTGCACCAACTGAACAACCAGGTAACCAAAGTATACTACCGCAGCTTTCGAGCCTGCACTCGATTATATCGTTTGCAAAATTCCTCGCTGGGATTTAAATAAATTTTCCGGAGTATCCGAAAAAACCTCGGGAGTTCGATGAAGTCGGTGGGCGAAATCATGTCGATTGGCCGTTCGTTCGAAGAAGCCATTCAAGAAAGGTATTCGGATGGTTGGAATCGGAATGCATGGTTTTGTAGCCAACAAAGAAGAAATTACTATTGAGCCAGATTGACGAAGAACTGGTGCATCCAACCGACCGAAGAATTTTGCCATTGCCGAAGCGTTCAACAAAGGGTATTCGGTTGATGATATCTACGAAAAGACCAAGATTGACCGCTGGTTCCTGCAAAAACTGCACAACATCCATACAACTAAAAATAAACTCGAAGCCGTAAATTCGCTTCCTGCGTTGGATGATTCGTTGTTGCTTCAGGCCAAAAAAGAAGGATATTCCGACTTTCAGATTGCCCGTTTGGTGTTGAAATCTTCGAACAAGGCAATTAACAACGATTTGCTGAAAGTGCGCGACTGGCGTAAAAGCAAAAACATTTTACCA
>CAXXPT010000004.1:0-16906 GCA_963676375.2 Prolixibacteraceae bacterium | reverse complement strand
ATCCAAACTATTCGAGCAAGGATGGCGTTTTGTACAACAAAACACAAACTTTACTGAAACATTGTCCAACTTCAAAAACTGGAGTGTTTATAGTTCCTTCAACAGTTACATCAATCGAAGTTCAATCCTTCTGGGACTGTAGCAATCTGTCATCCATTGAGATACCATCATCTGTTACCACCATTGGCGGTTTTTCGTTTACCGGTTGTACTGGCTTAAGTACATTAGTTTTTCCACCGTTGGTTGCAACAATCGGAGAATATACTTTTCAAAATTGTAGTGGCTTAAAATCTATTACAATCCCAACAACCATTACCGCAATCGGAAGATCTGCTTTTACGGGTTGCACAAGTCTTAGCTCAATTTATGCAAAACATGTTGTACCTGTTAATTTGAGTAACAGTACAAATGTTTTTGATCGGGTCAATAAATCTACTTGTATCCTAAATGTTCCGTATGGCTCAAAAGCAGCCTATCAGGCTGCCAATCAGTGGTTGGATTTTACAAATATTGTGGAAGCAGCCAACGGCTTTAACCTGAGCGCAACCTCAGTCAACATAGCTGCCTCCGCAGGAAGTACTGCCACTACTAACATAACCTCTACTGTAGCCTGGACGGCCAATTCCGACCAAACCTGGTTAACTGTTAGTCCAACTTCAGGAACAGGCAACCAAACACTTACTTTTACTGCGCAGTCTAATCCTTCAATCGGAACACGCAAAGCCATAGTAACCGTTTCTGCAACTGGTGTAGATTCACAAACGATAACAGTAACTCAAGCCGGGTCAAACGCTCCATTAGCAGTTACTGCCGGCGGTTTAAAAACAATCTTAACAGCAGAAGAGCTTGCTAGCCTTACCAAGCTCACCCTTACTGGCACCATTGATGCCCGTGATTTTAAAACCATGCGAGATGATATGCCTTTACTGGCTGAAATTGATTTGAGTGAGGTGACGATTGCGGCATATACAGGAACAGAAGGGACTTGGGATTTTAATAACAGAGTATATTCTGCCAATGCAATACCAGATTATGCATTCTTTAGCTGGGCAACATATAATGGAAAATATAGCTTAAAATCGATCATCCTCCCTTCTTCTATCACTCAAATTGGAAATGCTGCTTTTGATTATTGTAGTGGATTGAATTCCGTTACTATCCAAGAAGGAGTTACTTTTATCGGACAAACTGCTTTTGGATTCTGTCAAAGTTTAACCTCAATAAACATTCCTTCATCAGTTACATATATTAGTGACAGTGCATTCACCCAATGCGAAAAATTGAATTCGATTACTATTCCTTCATCGGTTATTTATATAGGGAATAGTGCTTTTTCAGGTTGTCTCAGTTCAACTTTTATTAGCATTCCTGCATCGGCCACGTATATTGGTAGTTATGCATTTAATCAATGTGGCGGATTAATTACAGTAGATGATAGCAATCCAAACTATTCGAGTAATAATGGTCTATTGTTCAATAAAGCTCAGACTGAATTAATACAATGTCCAATTTCACTAACTGGAAATTACACGATACCCACATCTGTAAGTTTAATTGGAATATGGGCTTTTAAAAACTGTAGTGGTTTGACATCTATTACTATTTCCCCATCGGTAACTTTTATTGGAGGAGGTGCGTTTAACCAGTGTACAAACTTGGCATCAGTTAATATTCCCTCATCAGTTATTAATATCGGTCAACAGGCTTTTTGGTATTGCACAAATTTAAACTCAATTTATTTAAATTTAAGTGTCCCTTTAGATCTTAGTTTATCTCAAGAAGTTTTTGTTAATGTCAATAAAAACACCTGTACCTTGCATGTTCCTTATGGTTCAAAAGCTGCTTATCAGGCTGCCAACCAATGGAAAGATTTTACCAACATTGTGGAGGCTGACAATGGGTTTAATTTAAGTGATGCAACGGTTAATATTGGCGCAACCGCTGGAAGTACAGCTACTATTAATATTGCAGCAAATATGGCATGGACGTCCAGTTCAGACCAAAACTGGCTAACGGTTAATCCAACTTCAGGGACAGGCAACCAAACACTTACTTTTACCGCCGAAGCCAATACTTCCATTGGAACTCGTAAGGCAACTGTAACAATTTCGGCAACTGGTGTTGATTCGCAAACAATTAAGATAACTCAGGAAGGTTCCAATGTTCCTTTAGCAGTTACTGCCGGCGGTTTATCTACCGCTTTAACCGCCGAACAGCTTTCCAGCGCTACCAAACTCATCCTCACTGGCACCATTGATGCCCGCGACTTTAAAACGATGAGGGATAATATGCCTTTGTTGGCGGAGATTGATTTAAGCGGAGCAACGGTTGCGGCTTATAACGGAAATGAAGGAACTCATCCAAATAGTATTAATTATCCTGCAAATGCAATTCCAGCTTATGCATTTTGTCAACAAAACGTTAATAACCAACTTTTTGGTAAGACCAGTTTGACTTCAATAATACTTCCGCCTTCGATTACATCTATAGAAGATAATGCTTTTACTATTTGTACAGGTCTAAAAACGATTGCCTTATCTTCATTGGTGAGTAATATTGGGAATAGTGCTTTTTATGGATGTAGTGGTTTGAACTCTCTCAATATTCCTTTATTAGTTAAAACTATAGGAAATCAAGCTTTTGAAGGTAGTAGTATTTCAATCACTGTCGATACAAACAACCTTTATTTTTCAAGTATTGAAGGTGTATTGTTCAATAAATTACAAACAGAATTGAAATATTGTCCAACTTCAAAAACTGGAATCTATTCTATTCCATCAACAGTTACTACAATAGGGAGTTATGCTTTTGATGGTTGTAACAAATTGACATCTATCATTATACCTTCCTCTGTTACCTCTATTGGATATCTTTCTTTTGAATTATGTAGTGGATTGACTTCGATTACCATTCCATCAACAGTTAAACTGATTGAAACTGCAGCTTTTCAATTATGCAGTGGCCTGTCATCCATATATGTAAATGGAGTTATTCCAATAGTTTTAAGTTCTTCACCTTATGTTTTTCGCTATGTAAATCTGCCAACCTGTACCTTATATGTTCCTTATGGATCAAAAACGGCCTATCAGGCCGCGAACCAATGGCAGGATTTTACAAATATTGTAGAAGTAAATGCATCAAATGCCATTAATATTGCCGCCGGAGGGTTGTCCACGGCTCTTACAGTTTCTGAAAAAGCTAACCTTACCAGTCTTACCCTTACAGGTACCATTGATGCCCGCGATTTTAAAACCATGCGCGATGATATGCCTTTGCTGGCTGAAATTGATTTGAGCGGGGTAACGATTGCGGCTTATAATGGTAGTGATGGAACTTCAACTAATGGGGCAACAAATTATCCTGCCAATGCAATCCCTGAATATGCTTTTTATAATGCAAATGGGCAAGGAAAGGCAAGTTTGAAAACCATAAAATTACCCGACAACGCAACCGAGATTTCAAATAATGCTTTTTTAAGTTGTGAAGGATTGATATCAGTTTCGTTACCTTCCACACTACTAACAATCGGGAATCGAGCACTTGGATGGTGTGGAAATCTTAAAGTATTAGAACTTCCAATCTCTTTAAAATATGTTGGTGATTATGCCTTATCTACAACCGGAATATCTTCAATCAATATTTTCGATAATGTTGAATATATTGGTCCAGGCGTATTCTATCAGTGTAGAAATCTTTCCCAAATCAATGTAAGTTCTTCTAATGCGAAATATTGTACGATTGAAGGTATATTGTTTAATAAGGATCACACAGAATTGATGCAATATCCTAATGGAAAACAAACATCGGATTATACCTTACCTTCAGGAGTCAAGAATATATTAGATCGCTCATTTGACGGAGGAAACTATTACCTCAAGACGATTAATTTACCAGAAGGATTAGAAGTCATAAGTTATTGGGCATTTGTAAATGTATTAAATCTTCAAGCAGTCAACATACCTTCAAGTGTAGTATCTATTAAAAATGGTGCATTTTATGGTTGTTCAAAACTAAGTTCAATCAATTCATCCAATTCCAATCCAAATTCAATAAATATGGAATCGGATGTTTTTTATAATGTCAATAAGTCAACCTGTACTTTATATGTTCCTTATGGTTCAAAGGCAGCCTATCAGGCCGCGAACCAATGGAAGGATTTTACCAATATTGTGGAAGTTAATGCGACAAATGCCATTAATGTTGCCGCCGGAGGTTTAGCTACTGCTTTAACAGCCGAACAACTTGCAACAATTACTAAACTCACCCTTACCGGCACCATCGATGCTCGCGACTTCAAGACCATGCGCGATTACATGCCTTTGCTGGCTGAAATAGATTTGAGTGACGTAAATATTGTAGGATATACAGGTACAGAGGGAACGGCCGGTTCATACGGTACTGTTTATCCTGAGAATACGATACCTGACTTTGCATTTGTAAATTATAATACATGGCAGGGAAAATCGAGTTTGACATCCATCAAGTTGCCTATATCAGCTACAGGTATAGGTTCAACTGCTTTCAATGGTTGTGATAAACTTACTTTCATCAACATTCCTTCAGCTGTCACATCTATTGGGAATTATGCTTTTAGTAGTTGTTCTGGCTTTACTTCGATTAACATTCCAGCATCTGTAACCTCAATAGGGATTTGTGCTTTTCGATACATCAGCGGCTCGATAAATGTAGATCCAAATAATCCAAATTATTCAAGTCTAGATGGGGTTTTATTTGACAAAAACAAAACTTCATTGATACAATGTCCAACATCAAAGATTGGAACCTTCTCCATTCCTACTACTGTTAATTCTATTGATCGTTATGCCTTTTCAAATTGCGTAACATCAGTTGTCATACCTGAATCACTTGTTTCAATAGGAGAAAGCGCTTTTTTAGGTTGTGGCGGGTTAATAACTGTAGTTGAAAATAATCCTAATTTTTCAAGTCAACTAGGTGTGTTATTCAACAAAACTAAAACTTCCTTGATTCAATATCCTATCTCTATTACAGGAGGTTACACTATACCATCAACTGTTGTAACAATTGAAAAGAGTGCTTTTCAATATTGTCGTTTAAATTCAGTTGTAATACCCCCATCTGTAAAAACTATTGGAAATCATGCATTCTTTAATTGTACTAATTTAAACTCCCTTGTCCTACCCACTTCGGTTACATCAATTCAGACTAATGCTTTTTCGTATTGCTACGTGTTAAGTTCCATTACTGCCGGATGGTCGGTTCCGCTTAGTTTGATTTCTGAACCTGACGTTTTTATTGGTATAAATAAAACCACCTGCACCTTATATGTTCCTTATGGTTCAAAAGCAGCCTACCAGACAGCTAACCAATGGAAAGATTTTACGAATATTGTGGAGGCTGACAATGGGTTTAATTTAAGTGCGGCAACGGTTAATATTGGCGCAATCGCTGGAAGTACAGCTACTATTAATATTGCAGCAAATATGGCATGGATGTCCAGTTCAGACCAAAACTGGCTAACGGTTAATCCAACTTCAGGGACAGGCAACCAAACACTTACTTTTACCGCCGAAGCCAATACTTCTATTGGAACTCGTAAGGCAACTGTAACAATTTCGGCAACTGGTGTTGATTCGCAAACAATTAAGATAACTCAGGAAGGTTCTAGCGCACCGTTAGCTGTTACAGCCGGAGGTTTAAAAACAATCTTAACTGCAGAAGAGCTTGCTAGTATTACCAAACTTACCCTTAACGGCACCATTGATGCTCGCGACTTTAAAACCATGCGCGATGATATGCCTTTACTAGCTGAAATTGATTTGAGTGGGGTTACAATTGTTGCTTATACAGGCACTGAAGGAACTTCGATATGGAGCAGTCGTACCTACGCGGCAAACGCAATCCCCGAGTTCGCATTTATTAACGGCAGTTGGCAGGGGAAAACCAACTTAACATCTTTCGTATTCCCACCGACTGTTACTGCAATCGATCAAAGTGCGTTCTATCGCTGTTCGGGATTAACCGCGATATCCTTTCCTTCATCGCTTGCCACCATTCAGGATGAAGCCTTTGCCTTCTGTTACGGATTAACTGCCATCGCTATTCCAGCATCGGTTTTCACCATAGGAACCCAAGCTTTTCTCTCATCACCGGCACTGTTTACTGTTGGTTCGACCAATGCAAATTATTCAAGCCTGGATGGGGTGTTGTTCAACAAAACGCAAACCGAACTAATTGTATGCCCTACAACAAAAACCGGAAGTTATACAATCCCAAATACTGTGACGAAGTTATGGAATTCGGCTTTTTGGGGTTGTAAAAATCTGTATTTCATCACATTACCTTCGTCAGTTTCCACGTTCGATAGTCAGATTTTTCCCGAATGTCCGGGACTAACTTCCCTAACCATTAATCGTTCTGTTCCAGTGGACTTGAGTGCGCTAGACAATGTTTTCAATGGCGTTAACAAGACCACCTGTACCTTAAACGTACCTTATGGAACAAGAACACTTTACGCAGCTGCCAACCAATGGAAGGATTTTACCAATATTGTGGAAGCAGCCAACGGCTTCAACTTGAGCGCTACCTCAGTCAACATAGCTGCCGCCGCAGGAAGTATGGCCACTATTAATATAACTTCTAATGTAGCCTGGACGTCCAGTTCCGACCAAACCTGGTTAACTGTTAGTCCAACTTCAGGGACAGGCAACCAGACGCTTACTTTTACTGCGCAGGCCAATCCATCAATCGGAACACGTAAGGCCACAGTAACCGTTTCTGCCACGGGTATTGATTCACAAACGATAACAGTAACTCAGGCAGGCGCAAATATTCCTTTGGCAGTTACAGCAGGCGGTTTAGCTTCTAAATTTACAACAGAAGAACTTGCCAACATTACCAAACTTACCCTTACCGGCACCATCGATGCCCGCGATTTTAAAACGATGCGCGATGACATGCCTTTGCTGGCTGAAATCGATTTAAGTGGGGCTACAATTGCGGCATATATAGGAACAGCAGGAACTGCTGGCTCAGGTAGTATAACTTACCCAGCTAATGCTATCCCTGAAAGGGCATTTTTGTATGATAACTGGCAAGGTAAAACCAGCCTCACTTTTGTTGTGTTTCCTGAATCAATAACTGCTATTGGAGATTATGCATTTAGAAATTGTAGAGGAATAACTGCGATTAATTTACCATCAGCAATTACCAATATAGGAAGTGGAGCATTTAGTTTTTTTGACGGTTTGATTAATGTAGTTGCAGACAATCCAAATTATTCGAGTATTGATGGCGTTTTGTTTAATAAAGATCGATCAACTTTATTAGTATGTCCTATTTCAAAAACTGGTGAATATGTAATTCCAAATACTACAAAAACAGTTATGGCGGTTGCTTTTGAAAGTTGTAATCAAATAAGTTCAATGAAAATTCCCGCTTCAATTTCTTCTCTTGAGTATGCAGCTTTCTGGAACTGTTCCGGTTTAAGCTCAATTTATTCCTACAAGTCCAATCCCGGAGAAATAAAATTGGGCACCGATGTTTTTAACTATGTCAACAAAACATCCTGCACCCTATATGTTCCTTATGGTTCAAAAGCTGCTTATCAGGCTGCCAACCAATGGAAGGATTTTACCAATATTGTGGAGGCTGACAATGGGTTTATTTTAAGTGCGGCAACGGTTAATATTAGCGCAGCCGCTGGAAGTACAGCTACTATTAATATTGCAGCAAATATGGCATGGTCGGCCAGTTCAGACCAAACATGGTTAACCGTTAGCCCAACTTCAGGAACAGGCAACCAGACGCTTACTTTTACTGCGCAGGCCAATCCATCAATCGGAACACGTAAAGCCACAGTAACCGTTTCTGCAACTGGTGTCGATTCACAAACGTTAACAGTAACCCAGGCAGGCGCAAATATTCCTTTGGCAGTTACAGCAGGCGGTTTAGTTTCTAAATTTACAGCAGAAGAACTTGCCAACATTACCAAACTTACCCTTACCGGCACCATTGATGCCCGTGATTTTAAAACGATGCGAGATGACATGCCTTTGCTGGCCGAGATTGATTTAAGTGGGGTGAATATTGTTGCTTATACCGGTACTGAGGGAACTCAAGGTACCAGTAATACTATTTATCCTGAAAATACAGTACCTATTAATGCATTTAGAGAAAAAACAAGCATAAGTAAATTAATTCTTTCTCAATCAGTTAAAACAATAGATTCATCCGCATTTTGGAATTGTAACAAATTAACTTCATTCACCATACCTAATTCGGTTCAGGCATTGAATTCCGGTGCTTTTACATTATGTACAGGCTTGTCATCCATTACAATTCCAGGTTCAGTTAAATCAATTGGATCTTATTTATTTCAAGTTTGTTCAGGCTTAAATTCTATAACTGTTGAATCAAGCATACCTGTTGATTTAAGTTCTGTAAATGGAGTTTTTAATAGCGTAAACAAAACCACTTGTATTTTAAATGTACCTTACGGTTCAAAAGCAGCCTACCAGGTTGCCAACCAATGGAAGGATTTTACCAATATTGTGGAAGCTGCCAATGGCTTTAAATTAAGCGCCAGCGCTACCATTATAGCTGCAGCAGCAGGAAGTACGGTTAATGTTAGTGTAACGGCCAATGTTGCATGGACTGCCAGTTCAGACCAAAACTGGCTAACAGTAAGCCCAACTTCGGGTACAGGTGACCAAACGATTACTTTTATGGCTACCGCCAATAATTCGACCACTACACCCCGTATCGCAACGGTTACCGTTTCGGCTCCCAATTTGCCTTCCCAAACTGTAATTGTGACCCAACAGGTAACGATTGACCCTGGCAGGCTTGATGCGTTTGAACCCGACAATACCATTGTACAGGCCAGTACCATTTTCCCAAATGCTATACGGCAACACAGCATTTACCCCGTTGGCGACCTGGATTATACCAGTTTCGAAATCGTCAATGTTCCTGCTGAGGTCACTGTTCAAATTACACCAAATAATGTTAGCTGCAAGAGTCAACTCCTTGGACTTGATGGAACCACAATTTTATATAATGGCACAAATTACTTGTATTGCACTATTACACAGGCAGGTAGATATTATATTCGTACATGGAATCCGGATAATTCACTTGTTGGCAGTTATCAGCTAAGTTTGAACATTAAACCAATTGTGCTGGATAAATACGAACCGGATAACACCTGGCAGCAAGCCACCGAAATACTGCCTTTCTTTGCCCAGGACGACCACAACATTAAAGCCTCAGACGATGTTGATTACCTAAAATTTACGATCACGGATGCTCCCCGGACGGTATATGTGGACGTAACCAACAGCTTAAAAATTTGGGATTCGTTTGGTGTTTACCTTTATAATACCGATGGAACGGCTCAGTTGAACTACAGTAGTAGTGGTGCCCCCTATGGCGGTGCACATCTGGAACAAACGATTACAACCAATGGAACATACTTTTTAAAGGTATCAGGCTGGGGAGGAACACGTGATTATTATACCATTAAACTGACAACCAACGGAACCGCACCTGTTGTTGAATGTAATGCCAACGATCGTGCGGCCCTTGTTGCCATTTATAATGCAATGAACGGCACGAACTGGAACCGGAAACAAGGATGGCTAACAGATAATAATGTACAAAACTGGCAGGGAGTAACCTTGAATGCCGAAGGAAGGGTAACCAAACTGAACCTGACCGCAAATAACCTGAGGGGAACAATCCCTGCTGAAATTGGGAACCTAACCGCTTTAAGGTATTTGAACCTGGGAAATAATAAGTATGTAGAAAACTATGATAATTATAATTATTTGGGGTCGACCGCATTGCCTACCTCCATGGCCAGTTTAGTTAATCTGGAAGTCCTTTCATTGGATGGCTTGAATTTTAATTCGGAATTACCCGATATTTTTGCAGGGATGACCAAACTAAGGGAGCTTTACCTCAATCAAAATTATTTTACCAATGTACAATTGCCAACGAGTATTCTCAGTTGTACGAAATTAGAACGTCTCGATTTGAGTTACAATTTTTTTAATCAACTTCCTGCCTTGACCGTTTTGACTAATCTGCAAGAGTTTCAGGCATACATGAATAAATTTACTTTCGAAGATATTGAACCTTTGGTGTCTATTCCCGGAATAAATTATTCACCACAAAGGAAGTTTGGTCAGGCATTGGCTTTTAACCCTGTTACAGGAAGCGCTTTTAGCTATACTTCTAGCGTGGGAGGAACGCACAATATCTACCAGTGGTATAAAGATGACCAATTGTTAAGCGGACAAACCAGCAATACGCTACAAATAGCCAATGTAAGCTTAGCAAATGCCGGTATTTACAAACTACGGGTAACCAATTCGGTGGCCACCAATTTAACCCTTTACAGCGAGCCTATTACGCTTTACCAAAACCAGCTTCCGATTTATCAGGCTTTGACCGATTTTTATAACAGCACGGACGGCCCGAACTGGACCAACAAAACGAATTGGTTAAGCGACCAACCATTAACAACCTGGTATGGTATAACACAAGATGTAAATGGGAAGTATACATTGAGTATTTATAACAACAATCTGGTTGGTCAATTACCTGACCAGATGGGCAATTTAACACTATTCCAGAATATTTATATTGCCTATAACCCTCAGCTGACAGGAGCGATACCTGAGAGTATTGGGGATTTGGTACAATTGCAAAACTTGTATTTATATAACAATAATTTAAGTGGAGAAATTCCTTCAACAATTGGAACGCTGCAAGCACTTAGGTCTTTGGCTTTGTGGAATAACCAATTAAGTGGCTCTGTTCCTGCATCAATCACTAATTGTAGAAACCTAAATTATTTTGAAATTACTAATAATAATATAGAAAACTTACCCGATCTGTCATCCATGGAGCTTTTATATAGTATTTATGCTATTAATAACAGGTTAGAATTTGATGATATAGTGCCCAACACTGGAAACCCCAACAAATATATTGAATATAACCCACAGAAGAAGTTTGGAAAAGCTGAAATCTATACCAAACAAGCTGGCGAACCGCTTACTTTAACAGCCACAGTTGGCGGAACGGGCAATCTTTACCAGTGGTATAAAGATGGTTCACTTCTGGATGGAAAAACAAGCAACACGCTGGTTATTTCTTCCATCGCCGCAACCGATACTGGAAGCTATGTTTGCAAGGTGACCAACCCTTCGGTTCCTAACCTGACATTGGAATCGGAACCCATGTCGCTATTAATTGGAGTTAAAACCATTACCGTGACCGGCGGGGCTATTACCTCCAATAATGGTACTTTGCAAATGTCGGCAACCATCCTTCCTGAGGAAGCCACCAATAAAAATCTGCTTTGGGTGGTCGAGAATACTTCGGGAAGAGCATCAATCAATAACAGCGGATTATTAACTGCCATTATTGACGGAACTGTTACCGTAAAAGCCAAAGCAACCGATGGATCGGGAGTTGAAGGCTTGGCACAGGTGGTAATCAGCGGTCAGGTAGCCGAATTAGAAGATTTCAACCTCATCAAAAATGGTGATTTTGTTCCTAATGGAAACCTTCCGGCTCCCTGGGAATTCTCGTCAGGGAATGGCGGTGTGCCAACTACGGTTGTTAACGGAGTATCTGTCTCAACACCAGTAAAGGATAATACCAATACCTGGAATTATGCATTAAGTCAGTCAAACTTGAAGGCATTACCAAATATCGATTATGTTTTGACCTTTACTGCATGGGCTTCAGCCGATAGAAAGATGTCGATAACTTTCCAGGATCCCAATAACAATTGGCTAAGGTATGGAACAACTACCGATCCTGAAGGCGAATGGAATGATTTTAGTCAATGGGGGATTAATTTAACTACAGCACCCAAAGTCTTTTCCTTACATGTCAACTTTGACAGGATGTTGCCAAACACTATTCAGCAGATTTCATTTCAGATGGCGCACACCTCTGACGTGGTTTATATCGATAAGGTTTCGCTTGTTAGTGTGGACGATTTGCTGCTTGTAGGCAGTCCAATTGCCAAAGCAGGCTCCGATCAATCGGTAAATGAAGGTGAATCAGTTACATTGGATGGCTCTGCTTCAACTGACCCTAACAACGATGTGCTAACCTATAAATGGACGGCACCTGTGGGGATAACGCTTAGTTCAACAACAGCGGCAAAACCAACTTTTGTTGCGCCTGAAGTATTGACAAGCACCGATTATATCTTCTCGCTGGTTGTTAATGATGGAAGCTCTGATTCGCCAGTCGATCATGTCACAATCACAGTCAATAATATCAACCGGACTGAACATTTTATACCAGCCTGGACTGGGAATGGAATTGATCATATGAATATTAATGTCTATTCTGCCATGATAGATGGAGTGGAACTTGAAGCGGGAGATGAAATCGGAATTTTTGATGGAAATATTTGTGTTGGGGTTGGTGTTCTGACGGGAAATATAACACAAGTCAACTTTCTTGGTACCGAGGTTTCACGAAACGATGGTTCTGGTAACGGATATACTTCCGGAAACGCCATCACTTTCAAGCTCTATGATAAGAGTAAAAGCTTGGAAATGCCAAATGTTTCAGCTATTTATTCCAATACCGATCCTTCATGGAGTACCGATGGAAAGTTTGCAATTGGGACAACCGCATTTACTGCTCTTACCGCAAATACCTTTGTAAAGCAGAACATCACTCTAAACATCGGCTGGAACATCATTTCGGCCAATGTCATACCTTCCAATCTAAATCTTAAAGATATTTTTCAACCCTTGATTGATGCTGGGAAATTGAAGAAGGTGATGGACGAAGCCGGGAAAACGATCGAGAATCTAGGCGCTTTTGGCGGCTGGAGAAACAACATCGGTAACCTGAATTCAAGTAAAGGATACAAGGTAAATGTTACCGCTGCCACAAGCCTTTCTCTCGAAGGCGCTCCGGTTCAATTGCCATTTGCTATTGCATTAAATGCCGGCTGGAACATTATTTCTTACCCTTCAGCAAGCATTCAGGATGCCAAAGCCCTGGTTCAATCGTTGATTGATGCCGGCAAGTTGAAGAAGGTGATGGACGAAACCGGTAAAACCATTGAAAATTTAGGCGCTTTTGGTGGTTGGCGCAATAACATCGGGAACTTTATACCCAACAAGGGTTATAAAGTGAATGTGACTGCAAGCTGTACGCTAACTATTCCAGCAAGTGGGAATAAATCGGCTGTTGTTATACCCGAATTATTGGTTTCCGAATATTTCAAGCCTGTTTTCTCAGGTAATGGAACAGATCACATGAATATACATCTGGTTAATCTTCAGGGTTCAGGGTTACAATCCGGCGATGAAATTGGCATTTTCGATGGGAACCTTTGTGTGGGTTCTGCCACCATTGGAGCAGAACAACTATTGGCTGAAAGCATCAGTATTCCGGTTTCAAGCAACGATGAACTGAGCAAAACAGTGAACGGATTTACCAATGGAGATCCAATTAAACTTCAACTTCACCGGGCTGGACAAACCTACCAGTTAAACATCGAAAAGCTGACTGGAAAAGAATCATTTGAGAAGAACGAATCACTGTTCGCCCAGGTAAATATTGACAACCTGACAAGCACTCAGACATTAGATAATTCAACTCAGTTTAAGTGTTATCCTAATCCATTTACTCAGGAAATAAGCATTGAGATTCAAATTTCAACTCCGGAAAAAATTACTGTGGAAATATACAATATGGCAGGACAAAAAATCAAAAACCTATATAAAGGGAATAATAACGGCAAATTGGTTTTGAAATGGGATGGAACAGATAATGGAGGACGTAAGGTGGTTCCAGGGGTATATTTATGTACGGTAAATGGTCTGTCAAAGCAATTGATTTATAATAATGTAGAATAAAAGTTTAATTCAAAACTTATGAAAAGGAGTCTATTAAGTTTATTATTTTTAATACTGATTTTTTGAGATTCAGGTTTGTTTTTCGCAAGTTCCAGATTGGTCACGAATGCTTCAAGTTAATACTTCAGCACTTCAAAATGTGAATGTTGTAGCAACAGATGCAAATAATTTTTACTTCGCGGCATGCATTACTGGTACGTTAACGTTTGAGGGTAATACATTCACAAGTGTTGGAGTGCAGGATTTGCTGATTGTCAAAACAAATAATTCAGGTATTCCAATTTGGTGGAAACAGATCAATGCTCAGTCAAATGGGACAATTTATGCAAACGCGATAAAAGTTGACGATACCGGTAATGTTTTTGTTTCGGGTATTTTTTCCGGAGCGACTACAATAGGAAGCAATACTCTTACTTCAAATGCCACAAATAATGCTTTCATGGCAAAGATTGATGTCGATGGGAAAGGGGTTTGGAGCACATCCTTTTTGTCGAATGGAAGTGGAAGCAGCAAAATTGCACTTGATAATAATGGCAATTCATATCTTTTAAGTAGCACTAATAAACTTCTTAAATTCAATAATTTAGGAACTTTGGTGTGGGCGCAAAATTATCCTGACAGAACTTTACAAGCTATTGCAATACAGGGATCGAATTTGTATTTGGGAGGAACGCTTCAGAGTAATACTACTTTTGGAACCATAACATTATTATCCTTAGGAGCATATAATACCGGTTTTTTATTAAGAGCAGATTTGGATGGCGTATATAATAAATCGATGGTAGTTGAATTAGCCACCAGAAACGATGGCTCCTCTGTATGTGATATTCTAATAAATAATTCTGGCGACCTAATTATTACCGGGGGCTATCAAGGTAGCATAAAATTGGGAAGTATATCTATAGCCAATCAAACTTATACACCCTATTATACCTATATCGCAAAGTGCAACAGTGATTTTACATTCTTCTGGTTAAAGCCAAGTTCAATTTTGTCAGATAATTACCGCTCAATCTTCACTTATCGGTTGTTCTTTGATAGTTCCAATAATATCTATGAACTGGGGATGAACAATTGCTCCTTATCTTTTGGCGATGTAGCTATTCCTAAAACTTATAATACTCAGCAATTTCTTGCAAAGTTTGATGCAGATGGAAATCCGGTAAACGGGTATGCAATTTATAATGCCACTTATAATAAAACAATTGTCACTTCATCTGGTAAAATTCTTACTTCCGGTTCCTATAATTATTCAGGAGCTCCATCTTACGGCAATTTTTACTTTTGTCAATACCAAGGTAATATGGCTTTGGATTGGCAAAGGATTTCATCCAATAGTTCATCTTCTGGATTTGTTAATATTAATGCAGTAAAACATGATGGAGCGGGCAACACATACCTTCAATCCAGAATTATTGGTAATTGTAATTTCTTTGGAACCAATATTAATACAAATGCTTATATTACTCTTATCTCTAAACACGATATCACAGGAAAATTGCTGTGGACTAGGCAAATAAGGGATTTGAGTCCTTCTAACTTTGGTTCAATTTTTACATTGGATAAAGATGACAACGTTTTAACAATCGGTCTCTTTCAAACAAGTATTGACGTTGGTAATACCATATTAACCAGTACAAATACAGGATATGAAGGATATGTTGCAAAATTCAATTCAAATGGAGAGTTTCAATGGGCATCTAAGCTGAACTTAAACACAAACGTTAGTGCAAATCTTTCTTTGGCAACAGATGCATCGGGAAATATTTTGGTCTCAGGCGTTATTGGTCCTTCAAATTATTTAGTGAAATTCAATGCTTCGGGAGCTCAATTGTGGGCAAAAACATTTCCAATGGAATCGTATTACATTTCCCTTGTATCAACAGATGCTAATAATAACATTTACCTGGCAAGCGAAGTGCATTTGTCTGATACTTCGGGCTCTACAACCATCGGTTCGGTTCAGCTTACTCAAACCTACAACGATGGAGCGACTGCATTAGTAAAATTTGATCCTGATGGCAATGCTCTATGGGCTAAGACATTTGGAGGGGTTACAGGTGCATCTTATTCCGACAGTTGGCCTGTTGATATCAAAACGGACGAGAATGGGAATAGCTACCTTTGGGGTTGGTGTCCAACTAACGCTACTTTTGGATCAACGACTTTAACAAATCCTATCAATCAAAACTATTCATTTTATTTGACTAAAATTAATACGTTGGGTAATGTTGAATGGGCAAATGCTGTTTATGAAACAAAATCAGGATTTAATTATGGTGATTTATTGGATCTGGATAAAGCTGGGAATATTTATGTTGGTGGTCACTTTAAAGGTTTAATTAGAGTTGGAAGCAACAGCTATACCCCCGTTGGAGCTAATGATTTTTTTGCAGCCAAATACTCAAATAGTGGTGAATTTCAATGGATTAAAACAATCCCAGCTGATGCTGACATTATAAGGTCTTTAAGTGTTCTAAAAGATGATGTATTAACTATCGGTGGAACTGCTGGGAAAAATTCTACACTAGGAAGTTTTATAATTGAGAAAAAGGGCGGGTCTTCATGTATTATAGCAACCTTAGGTGATTTACCTTATCTAAATCTATCTGCCAAAAGCATTTTCCTCGGTGCAGAAATTAACAACTCAAATGCGATTAACATAACATCAAATACAGACTGGACAGTTGTAGCGGATCAAACCTGGATTACAATTGACAACCTAAGTGGTACTGGAAATAAGACAATTGGCATTTCAGCTACAGCAAATCAAAATCCAAGTGCACGAAATGCGATTTTAACAATAAAAGGATCAGGAAACTCCAGCAAAGACCATCCAGATCACTCAAAATGGATATGTCGCTCCTTCTTCTCATTTCACTCCAGTTTGGACAGGAAACGGGGTTGATCATATGAATATTCACATCTATTCTGCAATATTGGATGGAGTTGAACTTAGTGCAGGCGACGAAATTGGAATTTTTGATGGAAATATTTGTGTTGGTGTTGGTACTCTATCA
>CAXXPT010000003.1:0-5514 GCA_963676375.2 Prolixibacteraceae bacterium | reverse complement strand
ACCATCTTCCATTGTTTCAACAATCCGATCAGTATCAATCTCGTAATACCTCGACAAAAGATAGATCCTATTGTCTTTCGAATGCGCATAAAACCAGTACTGAGCGATTATTATCAGCTGAAATAAAAGGATAAGGGCTAGAAGTAAAATTTCGACGAAGCCTATGTTTTGGCTGAAAAGAAGAATAATGATCAAAATCCAGATCCAGGCAACCAACCACCACCTTTTTTCTAGATAAATAGAAAGAATTAACCGAAAAAATTCGTTCGCCGTAAGTTTAATTTCCTGAGTTTTTATCATCGGGGTACAATATTCAGTCTTTTAGCTCAGCAAATCTACACAGAAACTATCTCTCATTTGCAAAGTGGGTTAAATAGATTCGACTTCGTAATAACCAACCGGGTGCAGCAATGCAGTTTCTGAATTTTATATCCCTTTTTTTAATTCGTCTAAAACTTTTTCTGCCAACGCATAATCAGACTGGTAATGTTTCTTTTTAATAAAACCAAGTGATGTTGGCCGAAGGTCTTTTTGTATCTCCTCCAAAGATTTAATGATGGTTGATCTAAAAAGTTCGGCGCAGGGCAAGCATGTTGTTGAGTTTACCTCAGTGGTTTTATAAAATGCAAGTCTGAGTTCTTCTATCGCTTGTGGAAATTCTTTGTTTATCCAGTAAGTTCGGGACAATTTCATCCTTTCGTTGACAAAATCAAGATGTTCGTTGCACAACATCTCACCACCCGGACAACTTACCAACTCAATAAAACCAGTATTGTCATTAAAATAATTATCCTCTTCCTCTGTCATTGAAAATAAACCCATAATCTGTCCTTTCGAGTCTCGCTAGCTATATGATTAATTAACAGCCCGAAATAACAAATAATAATCGGAATAATTGTAATATTATTTCAGAAATATTAGAATTTAATCAGACAAATCGCACTTTACAAACACTTACAAAACAACAAATTACATACAAACACATAATAAGATTAACTATAAAAATAGAATAACAATTAGAACTTATTAAAGCGCATATGAAATGATTGTCGTTTAAAGAATAAGGTACGAGACTATTTCAGCACATGATGTGCCAGCACCTTTTGAACATCGTAAACATCAACAGACTTATTGAATTTCTTGGTGATACTTGGCACCGTTTCGCTCGAAATCCAGATTTTAAGTTCGGCCTCCAAATCAAAATGGCCGGCAGTCTCGACACTAAACCTCGAAATTTGTTTGTAGTTGATCGACAGATATTCGGTTTTACTTCCGGTCAGCCCTTGTTTATCAACCAAAATGAGTCGTTTGTTGGTGAAAATAAAGGTGTCACGAATTAGTTTAAACCCTAAATCGATCGCTTCGCCTTCTGTGAGTAGTTTTCCATAATCGCGAATTAATTCGTCCTGACTGACAACTCCTGCGTTGCCCATTAATGCTGAAAAAAGTCCCATAATGTTTGTTTTTTAGATTTGAGTATTTCATATGTCTATAATTTGTTTTTAATTGCCATATGGAACTCGCCTGAATAGTCATCCTCTTGTGTGAGGAAAATTTCTCATGGCTCGTTTCATCTGCCATAATTTGTTTTTAAATTGTCCGATGCCCGCATGTCTGGCTGGCAGGGAACTCCTCATGAAAGCCTGTCTCGTATGTAAGGAAAGGCTTCCTTGTGGCTAGTTTCAAAGTTACTCAAAATATGTCTTCCGCTTGTTGACTTTTAATGCCGGAAATAATGCCTGAACACAAATCTCACAAAGATCATTTATGGTTGCTTGATTTTTTACGATGGCTCTACCGATTAAAATGCGCCTTTACTGATTCAATCTTACCTACTAATTGCATCCTAAACTCTTCGCTGATAATTCCCTTTGCACGATCAAAATTTTCGGAAAAGCTGGGCAATGAAAATGTTTCCAATACATTTCCGCCGCTACGAGGCATTCTGGCTTTTGCTATTTCCAGAACCGATGATCCGCCCCTTGGCCCAGGCGAGGTTGCCATGAGCAGCATGGGTACATTGCCAAACGCTTTGCGGCCGGGAATGCGCGAAACCCAATCGAATATATTTTTAAATGCTGCCGAATAAGCTCCATTATTCTCGGCGAGCGACACAATCAAGAGATCGCTGCTATCAATCTTTTGAGCAAAGTCAAATGCTAATTGCGGAATGCCATTTTCTTTTTCCCTATCCATCTTGTAAATTGGCATCTCGTAATCATTCAAATCAAGAATCTCAATGTCGTGGTTGTTAAAGAACGAGGCTGCATACCTTACTAATTCCTTATTTATCGACTTCGAACTGTTACTTCCGGCAAATCCGAGTATTTTCATGTTTCTTACGTATTTGGGGATGAAAAATTCCACCTATTTCTAAAATTCAATCTTTTATTACGCCATGTTTCCCTGCATAGAATGGTCATATCTCCAATCTCGGCCCTCTGTCCTTTTCCTGAAAAACTAATTCGTTTTTTCAACTTGTACCTTTTAAATTGATTGGACCATTCGAAGCTGCTGATAATGACTGTGCAAACAAGCGGTCTACATTACAAGTAACAACAAAAAGAAATGATAGGTTTAGCTTTATTTCGGTGAGATTGAAACATCGCCAGGATTTCTGTTTTCTGAAAGGAAAACCTACATTGAACAAAACCGCTAAAAGCACTTAATCTTTAGTGCTCCTAGCGGTTCTGTTATGCTATTGCGGTTTAGCAGGTTACTTTACTTCAACCAGGCTAAACGGTTCCATCAACCCATAATCCATCAGGAAATATTCGGAGGCTGAAGGCATTTTGGCTGGTGCATCGTTCCACGAGTGCGGACCAAAAATCCAGTCTTTATTTTCCTTGTAAAAGAAGCCAAAGGTATTTTTGAGACTGCCTATTACTTTTACAGTGATTTCATTCGAACCATCGTTCAGCATCGAAGTCACATCCAGTTCATTAGGTTGCCAGGCAATCACTCCTGCCGAAACCCCATTTACCCATACTTCTGCCAGCGAACCATTCCATTTATTCAGTTTTACTTTATAATTTGCTGCGGAAGTTTTTGTAAAAGTGAAATTTTCTGAATAAGCCACTTTCTGCGAGTAGAATGGCAGGCCGGCTTCGCCCCAGGATCCAAAGGTGCTGATGTTTCCGTCAGCAATTTCAAAGCCTTGATTGGCCGGTTTTACCAGGAAGTCACCCAAAAGGTAAATTGGCATCACTTCGGCCAGAATGTTCATCCGGGGAACTGCTATGGTCAGTGTATTCTTTCCCGGTTTCAGGAATTGACCAACGGCAAACACCGGAAAGTCTTTGTCGATCCAATAAGCTCCGGCAGTCTTTTCAATCGCTTTTCCGTTAATGCTCACCTGCCACAATTCGGAACGTTCAACCACCGCACGGATCGACTTCATGGCTTCAGCATTCAGGTTCGGATTGATGTTGAAATGGTAACTAACCTTAAACCACGAGTCGGCTTTAAACTGAGAGTCGAGTTCCAGATAGGTCTTTTTATACTGAATTTTATGCTGCCAAGGGTTGCCCATCTCCACACCATTTTCATTGAAAAGACCAATGAGCGCATTCATAAAATAAATGTCTTTTTTATCCGACTTCGCTGTTTTCAAATCGAGGTAATTCACCATCATAACGTTGTCCGATTCGCGTTTTACCGTTGCCGCTCCGGCACTTTCGAGCACTACTTCTTTTCCTGTAACCGACACATATTCAACCTCTGTGGGTTTATTTTTAGAAATTGTAAACAATGCGCTTCCAACCGGTTCGAGATCGACATGGAATGATACTTTGCCATCAGCCGCCTTTGCCGGATAGCTGAATATTTTTCCAGATATCAGATCGAGTTTCGAAACGTATTTACCTTCCACCGTAATTTCAGCCGAGGCTTTTTTCTTCGGATGCGAGTTGACCACAAACAAGATTTGACCATCGTCCAATATCCGGCGCTGGTGGTATAACATGCCGTTTTGGGTTTGGTCGTTCATTGCAAATTCATCGCGGTTAAGCAGTTTTAATGCTGCGGCATCAGTCAGTTTTTCGGCAACCACCCAGTTTTCGCCTGATTTGCGGATCAGTTCGTTCACTGCTGGCGAAGTTTCGCCATCGATCATTGGAATATCTTTTCGGAAAGCCAGAACTGTTCCACCGTTGCCGAGGTATTTGGAAAGCAAATCAAAAGTTGTCCGGTCGATGTTTTCCATTTCCGCAGGAATCACCACCAGCGAATAATCGCGTTTGCCTACTTTCAGGGTTTTGCTTTTCACACTGCCCAGCACCTTCAATACATTTTCCGATCCAAGATCGTATTCCAGATGTTGCTGCTCCATAAGGTAAACAAAGTTTTTGAATCCATCGCGAATCCGGGTTATCTCCGGGTTCTTCTCTTTACGTGTATAATACATCCATGCTGAAGTGTTCGGTTGGAGCACCAATGTCTGGTTAATTTGCTGACCAGCCGACATGGCCATTGAGATCCGGCCAATGTAGTCGCCCATTAACTTATAATATTCCCACCAAGGCTCGTGATAAGAAAAGGATGGTGGATAATCGAATTTACGCACTCCATTCAGCGAATAATAAGACAGATGCTGATTCACAAAATTGACACCAAGCACGGTTTCCCAGTCAACCAGTCGTTTCTGGGTTTCGAACGACATTTCCCAGCCACCGCCGCCGTAGGTTTCGCTCAGGGTGCGGGTTCGCCCTGCCTGATTGGCAGCACTCCGCAATTCACGGACAGCACGGTCGTTGCCAAACTGACCTCCTAATCCAAGCGAATCCAAACGGTTTCCAAGCATATCAACTCCCGGTTGCTGATGCCAGATATAAAAAGCCGATTCGTCGAACCCGTGTGTTGGTTCGGGCCAGCCATGTTCCCAATAATGACCAGTCCATTTCAGGTTTTTTTCGTTGCAGTATTTACTCCAGGGTTTGGCCCATCGATCGACAAACAGTTCCAGAATCAGCTCGTAATAATCGTGACGCACTTTTTTCCAGTTGCCGGTTTCATCAATCAGAGAAGGAAGGTTTACTTTCAGGTCGTAGCCCCAGCGTTGCAAGAAAGCGCTCCATAAATCAGGAGTCCAGCGCAGCATTGTATTTTTCGACATGGCTGCCTCCAGATTAGGTTCGTCAGTAAATATTCCCGGAAGTGTTTTCCCGAAATCCGTCCTGTTTTTTTTCTCGTATCCCCTCGTCATGGTGAGTTCCATAAACTTTTCGGTTACGCCTTTGTACAGCAGATCGACATAGGAGAACCCACCATACCACGGCGATTTTCCCGGATAAGTTTTACGAAACACATAGTAGGTTCCCCGCTGTCCTTTTTCCTGATCAACGGCTGCAGTAATATCAGCAAATCCGGAATCAGTCTTTTTCATAACCACGACCAGCGTATCTGAAACCACAACATTCAACTGTTGCTGAATTTCAAGGCTCAGACCGGTGCCATTCTTGTAAGAATCAGGCATTTCAGCCGGAACGTGTCCGCCGGCAAAGCCCGAAGGATACG
>CAXXPT010000002.1:0-10335 GCA_963676375.2 Prolixibacteraceae bacterium | reverse complement strand
AACCAGCACCCTCTTTCAAGGTGTGCGCAAAAGCATACTCCGCATAGTTATCCCAGTCCATATTCGTAATTCCAAGCCGCTTCTGCTCAACCATTAAATGTACCGGTGCGAGTGCAGCCCTGATTTCATCCATCCATGCTGCCAGATCACGCTCAAGGTACATCGCGTAGTTTGGTCGAAAGCGAAACTCCATACAATCGTCATAGAGCTGCTTAAACTTCATGTCAACATCCTGACGTGCCTGCATCCGCTTTTGCTTTTCGACGTAACTCCAGTCATAGTCACTCAGAAAGAACAGCAGCGCATCACCATACCCTATCACGCCTTTCACCACATGCTTGATGATAGTACGCCGGTCGTCACTGGTCAGATTACCACGCTCCAGAATAGCGTCGTTGATGATGAACAAAGTTCCGCGATTTGTAAGCAGGTTACGCGCATCGGCAGGAACCACGCGGTCAAGGCTAAACTGCGTGAGCCCAGGTACATACGCCGGGTCACCCAGGATAGTTTTGTGCCCAAACCGCATGTCATACCACATCACCAGGCATTCGCTGCTCTCAAGCTTACCGGCGTTGATGGTGCTCAAGTCCATACCCAATCCATACTGAATGATTAACGGCTGAAGACGCTTGTCTATGTTTTCCTTTAACTCACCCAGCCGGGTATCTGTCAGGTTATTGCAGATAAGCAGAAAATCCAGATTATTGTGTGGGGCTTCCGTGCCATCGGTGCGTGTTTCCACACCGCCTTCACCACGCCCGTATCCACCCAGCATGATCAGGCAGCGCATATCATGCTCACCCAACTCAGCCCTTACCGCTTCTCCTACGGCCTGGGCGGCACTCGTTACCAGCCGCTCCACCTCATCACCGCCCCTGGAGGTGAAACGTCCAAAAGGCATCACAGTATCTGTCATAGTGACCTCCTGCAGGAATCGAAAAGTGCTGTCAGCCGTTTGATGTGGATTTCGGGGAGGTATTTCGCCTGATAGTCAGCTAGTGCATTCTGACCCATCACGCGGGTTTTGTCGGGGTGATCGATGATCTGCATCATTTTATCTGCAAGCTGCTGCGGATTGTTGGGTTGTATCGCATAACCGTTATGACCGTCACGCAGCCATTCCGTTGCGCCGCCAATATTGCTTGCGATCACAGGAGTAGCGATTCGAAACGCCTCAGGACCACCCAGCCCGAAGGTCTCCGGCGTACGACTGGGCATCAATGCCGCAGCTGCACGAGCTAGCCATTCGGTAAGCTCATCCGGATTAACTCGCCCCATAAATCGTACCGACTGCTCAAGCCCCAGCTCTTTCCAGATCGCCTTATGATCAGCTTCTTTACGTCCGCTGCCAAATATGGCGATCTCAACGCGGCCTTGAAGGATTTTTGCGGCGTGCAAGGTGGTGTCAACGCCTTTACCGCTAACCAGCTGAGCGGCAAGCACGAACAGATTGGACTGCCGCGGTACATCCGGAATGGGTACGGGCATCGCATAGAGCGGAATCGCATGAACTCGCGCACCGTCGAAACCGTGCGACACGATATGCTCAGCCATGTATCGCGAACCCGTGACTACACCCTGCATCTTCATCATCACCCTGTGATGCTTTCGCAGACTACCGCATGTAGTAATGGCTAACGGAGGAAAACCATCGCGTCGATTTAAGAAACCAAGACACGGAACCCAGCAATATGGACCGATCTTGCGTGAGCAAGTATGCCATCCGATGGCGGTGTATTTATGCTCTCGCAAACAAAACAGTTTATGGTCATGCACAAATCGAAACGAGGGCACTCCACAATCCGCAAACTGCTTAAGTAACTGCAGCTCTTCGAGACGATGAATATAAAGCACATCCGGCTGAAGTTCCTTCATCTGCCTGGGGATATCGACCATAGGATAGGCTTGAGCGAATGGGGCCAAAAAAGCGGCATCAGCACGCGACCGCACATCATACAACAGCGTGTTTTGGTGGCCTTCAGCGGCTAGCAGGCTGGCAGTATTGTGTATATAACTCTCGGCTCCGCCCATGGGATATGCGTTTTCGTTCACCCATACGATATGCATTATGCGTGCACCTTTTTACGGTGAGCGGCTTTCACATCTTCATATATCCCCACTAACCGTTTGGTGATCATCTCCCAGCTATAATGCCCTTGAGCTTTATGCCTTCCTTTTTCGGCCAGTGCCTGGCCTATCGTTGGATGCATCAGTACATCGCACACGGCCTGAGCCATCGCCTGCGTATCGGTGGGATCAAACAGCAGTGCATCGTGCTCGTGTTTCACAAAGCTGGGTACTCCGCCCACTCGAGCGGCTGCCACAGGCAGTCCGGCCGCCCAGGCTTCCAAAATGACGATACCGAAGGGTTCGTGTATGGAAGGTAGCAGGAACATGTCCGCCGCGTGATAGGCGTTCACTAGGTCGGGTGAATGCGAATCTATCCCGGGGATCAACACCACACGATCGGCCACACCTAATTGCTGAGCCGTCTGAACTACTTTTTCCATATACGGCGTATTCGTGACGTGCCCGATCAGCAGCAGGTAGACATCCGGTAGTTGTTTTCGAATTTCTACTAACGCCTGCACGGCACCAAGTTGGTTCTTCTGGTGATCTATACGCCCCATCACCAGCACTAGCTGTGCATGTTCGGGTATACCATGCGCCGCTCTGAAAGCCGTGCGATCACCCTCAGCAAATCTGTTCACATCAACCCCATTTGGCAGGTGTTCCACACGTTGATATGGGTAGCGCTTTCGCACTTGATCGCATTCTGACTGTCCCACACAGATCACCGCATCTGCATCTGGCACCACCTGACGTGACCCCAGCAGCACACCTAAGGGCTTTCCCCACTCGAAGGAGCCTTTGAAGGGTGATACCACAGAGGCAAACTCCTCATCTGGCACATCAAACAGGCCGCCGTGCAGCGTAACCACATAGGGAATATTACGTCGGCGTGCCACCACGCGAGCGGATCCGCCCAGCCGTTTGAATGTGTGAAGATGAATAATATCGAGCTCCGGCTCTTTACGAAGTGCATTCATGAGGGACAGAGAGATGAGGTTGCCACCCTTGCGGTCCATCTGAAGCTTGGCATCTTCGCTGAGACCCCACCAGGGATAACAATAACTAAACCGGTGTACTGGAATACCATCTATCTGCTCCTCACGGACTTTGGCCAGAGCCATCGAGGTAAATATGGAGATATCATGACCGAGGAGCTGGAGCAGTTTCCCTGTTTCTAGTATCACCGTCTCCGTGCCACCCCAATCTGATTGTACGAAACGACGGGGTATCTGAATCACCTTCACGTTGATCGAACCTCCTACGGAATGGCCCGTGTGTATATATGGATGATCCTATCCCAGACAAAACGAAGGGATAGCTTTGAAGGTTACAAAAGTTACACGAGATAGAGCTTATTAATCTCGTTAGCCACGGCACCATGAACAGGGCATCCGCCCAAGCTCAATCGATCCATTGCCTTGCGAATACTCGAAGCGGTTTGATACCGGCTCTTCACAACGACTACTCCGTAGTCTATTGTCTGAGCTAGCAACTCGGCATCCACGTTATCCAGCACCGCAGAGGCTTCAATAATCACGATGCTATATCGCCGACCCAATTCTTCTATCAATGCACTCATGCGTTTACTGCTGATCATATCTGGCGTGACAGCGGTGCCTATGCGCGGTATGATGCTCACCCGTTGCAGCATAGTGGGTTTGATAATCTCGTCGATATCGGTTACCAGCCCCTCCAGATAGTCACCAATCCCGGCCCCTGTCAGTTGTTCGGTTGTACATAACTCAGTAATCCGCACATCGCTGTCATCTTCGTTACTACCGCCATCGATGAGAAGCACATTTTCATCCTGGCGACCTAACGATGCCGCTATATGGGAGATAATGGTGGTGGTTCCCTCACCATGCCGTGCACTGCATATAATCAGACGATTACCATGCTGCTTACAAAGCTGACGTATCAACCGGGCGATCACGCTGAACTCCTCAACGCGAACCATTCCTTTTTCCGTAGGCAGACATCGCTGGTTTTTGTCTAGGAACGGTAACTGGCCTATCGCCGGTACCCCCAGCCGGGCAGCCATATCTGGTGCAGATTTGATGGTGGTGTCAGATAGCTCCATACCGAGTATCGAAGCGAAGGTGATGATCATGCCAAATGCAAATATGCCAAGGGTTAGCATCATCCGGTTGCTTTTAATTGGGAGGCTAGGCACCTTGGCGTCAGACACAATCACAAAATCGTAACTGTCACTGCCAAAGAAGCGTTTAGCCTTCCCAAGCGCATCCAATAGAGTCGTTTTTTCATCTTCCAGATTCTTCAGTTCGCGGCTCAAAACAAGATATTGCCTCTGGGTGCTGGGTAGTCCTTCTACACGGGCAGAAGCAGATTCACGCGCTTGAGCGTAGTTTTTAACACGCTCACCAACAGAGATTTGGTCTAGTTGAAGATCAAACTCCTTCTTCAGCATTTCTTGAAGCATGTCTCCAGAAGGTGTTGAACCCAGGTTAGAGGGAATCACCACTCGGTAGAGCTGCTCCAGCTGATCCTTCCACTGCTTGACTTGGTCACTATCTATCGAACGAACTTTCTGTTCTTCATATGCCAACCGAGCAGCTTCATATTGAGTCTGACTGATCGCGCCGCTCTCAAGCAGACGCTTAGCACGTGCCAGCTCTAGTTCCCGTTGTGCCAACTGAGCGGCATTACTACGCAGCTCCTTGTCATCGGTGATTTTTTGGCGCAGATTCTCAATACGGGTATTAATGTTGCTCAAGCGGTCCAGTTCAAACATCTGTTTCTGTTCACCGGATACCCGCTGTTTTAGTTGCTTTATAACCGTTCCTAGGTTGTTAACCTGCTCTCGCAGCGTCTTCTGGTCGCTCTTAGCTTGTTCCCAAAGCAAGTCCATTTGGTTGAATTGGTCTAGAGCTGCTTTACTCATTTCAACGAATTCGGTGTAGTTCGTTTTCTCACTAAAAACTTGGAGCTCACGATCTACATTCTTCAAGGCCGCAGTAACCACAGTTAACCGCTTATTTACATCACGAATTTGACCTGATGCGGATTCTCTGTCTATATGTACACTATTAGCAAGGAATGTATCGCGGAGGAGATTTGCCATATCTGAGCACAACTTTGCATCATCCCATGTAACCGTGATGCTCATAATCTCGGTATTCTTTTCAACTGTGACATCGATCGCGCTCGCGACAACGTCAATTGATTTATTGAGGTTTAGTTTACGGCGGGTATCCTCCAGATTGGGCCTTATTTTTACCATGCTCATCTGAGTCATCAGCGCTTTGCCTATATCGACGATTTCACGTTTCTTCTCCTCAGATGGTTTGTATAGAAGCACTGTAGTCGTCTGGTAGATGCTTTTATTCATCGTGCTACCGCCAAGATACGCCAGACCAGCAAAAACTAATACTAAAATTACCAGGATGAACTTCCGTCGCCACAAGCCTATCAGCAGCGTACGGATGTCTATTGGTAGTTTAGTTTCTTGTTCAGCTTCTGGGTTAACGTAAGGTTCGGACAACGAGGCTTCTCCCTAATGCATCGATGGCGGGTTACCACACCACCGTAATATCACTATATCATCCCCATGCGCCAGCTTGATCTCCTAGGAATGCTTTCTGCCCAATTTCGATAGTAATTTCTCGCGTTCACTCCCCTGTACACCAACCATTAAAAATAACGCCGTGAAAACAACCATACCAGGAACACTGTCAGTAACTACATGTAGCAAGCTGCTGGGTGGTAGGATAATCATCATCCCGAGCGTCACGAGAACCTGCATTATAGCAGGGAGCAAAGCCGGCAGCAAAACCTCAGAAAAATAAGTCTTCAAGCTGACCCGATACTTAATGCACGCAAAACGGACAACATACATAAAATTAACTAATATTGCGGTCAACAACGTACCATATGCAACGCCATTCAACCCTATCCAATACCCCAGCGAGAATGAGAAGACGATATTCACAGTAATACCCAGCGCCGCCGCTCTAGCGGTCATTTTATGAAAGCCTGTCATAGCAAGAACGACCGATGCCACCTCCTGCAGCATTGAAACTGACATTGCAGTCACAAGAATTACTAAAACTGAACCAGCTTTCCCAAAGGTACCGCTTTTCATCCAGGTTATAATAAGTTGTGTACCTAAAGTGTATACAACCATGCTAATAGTGATTGTTATCGCCCATGCATATTTACTTCCCTTCAATAGCACATTCCTAATAGCCCAAAAATCCTCCTTGCCTTTTAATTCGGCTACGTAAGGTAATAACACATTTACGAACTGCTTCGATAGAAGATATAAGTTTTCCGATATCTTCAACGCTACGGCGTAGTAACTCACCTGCATCGTATCTTTAAGCACCAGGTTTACCACAATGGGATCTGTTCGCAAATATACCAAAGCGGCTACGTTAATAACCAACTGCGTGGTGCCGAAACCAACAGCCTCACGCAACAAACCGCGATCCCACTTACGGGGATCGACATGAAGACGATCTACCTTTTTATAACAAAGTATCATGTAAGGCAGATTATCAACAAACAGACAAACCAAGTTTACGAAAGCGAGGGCCACCATGCGATCTCTGGGCGCCAACCCGCTGACTGGTGACAAAATATACCATCCAATTGAAGCATATGTGACTCCGGCAATCGCCTGGAACAGATTAATCGTACTGATGCGCTGTTCACCAAAGAGGATACCCCTAAACATGGCAAGCGGCAGACCAATGGTCACAAAGCGTGCTAACAACACATAGTAGGTAAGCATCGCAGCTCCCTGCCGGTCAGCAGGAATATGAAGTGTGTGCAGCATGATTATCGAGAAGAGAAGTCCGATTACCGTAGCAACTGTTGATATCCAAATATAGACAGCTGCAAAAGTGCTGAGCATCTTGTTTCGTTTCTCTACATCACCACTACCTTTGCATTGAGCCACATATTTAACCACACTAGTGGCAAAGCCCAAGTCCGCAAGACCAAAAATTCCAACCACGGACATAACTAAAGTCCATATACCAAATTCACGTTCGCCTAGTTGCCGCACCATATAAGGTGTATAGAAAAAAAAGATGACAACCGATAACAAAGACTGGAGGTAATTCGATATGCTGTTTTTCAGAACCCTCTTTACACCGTCATCACTCATACCTGATCATAACCTTCTTCTTTAATCATGACGAATCCCGTTACGTGCAGCGATTAGTCGATGATTTCGAATCTCCTTCCGTTTCTTTTCTTGTAACTGATTGTAATGCAGCAAACCCGCTGCAGTGCCCATAATAAAATGAACCAACAGGAATAATGGCGTCTGTCGGAACTCCCATTCAGTTTGACTTTGTATTAACGTAGCAGTTAACCCCCAAAAGCATCCAGTTCCCACCATACGGAACAAGTCATTACCTTTTTTGAAAAGGTAAGGAACTACCAAACTAAACCATCTGAGCCACACAATAGTGAATAGAATTGCACCAGGATATCCTAACTCACCTAGAGTTATTGCTGGCAGGCTATGGCCAGGAGCAGCTTGAGCTAGGTCTTTGGATCCCCAGGGAACCTCCATGTCAGGAGCATGTTCTGTGCCAGAATAGGCATTATATTCCATGCCTAGCATCCCGCCATACTTATTTGTAGTAGCATAGCTCCAGTTGTTCAGTCCCACACCCAATGGTTCATCTTGATGCATCAACCGTACGAGATTAAAGTAATATCCACGACCCTGTGTTGGGTCATCAGTTATCTCTGCGCTATTTTCCTCCATCCGTTTACCGATAGTATCCCATCCCAGCTTTGGGCAATCACAAAGGCGCCAGCCAACACCGCTAACGATACTATGATGATGTTCCGCGGTTTTGGCTTGAATAGACCGGCGTTCCATGCAGAACCTGCGGACACCAATATCACTGTGACAAAGCCAGTGCGACTTTGCGAAAGAACAACGGCTAGTATGCCAAGTGGAGCACCTAGCAGACACATAATTCTTGTTTTTAAAGGTGCATTGCTGAAGGCTACAGCGATGCACATAGAAACACAGATGCAGCAGTACATAGAGAGCGTGTTAGCATGGTCTGTGGTACCTTTTACTCGGTTCATACCCATTCTATACCGCTGGTTCACCGCCTCAGTACCTTGATATATCGTCGCGCAGGCGATGGCATTAACAATTAAAACGAGATCATTTCGATCGCGCACATTTATGGCGATGGTCGTATACGCCACAATACCTCGAAGTATTTTAGTAAGCTCCCACAATCCAAATAATTTGGGATCATGTATCACAACATTAACAGCACAGTATAGGAAATACAAAATCAAGGGAATGAATCCTGCAGGTATAAACGCTTTTCTTTCGCGTCGTGTCTGAATTAACGCTACTCCCATCAATATCCAAACCATCATATCTACATAACTAACCTCAATACCGCGTGTAGTACCTCTATACCACTCACGTCCTAAAAAGTTGATATCTAGCAAGTCTGTTCTTAACGTACAGAATACCACTAAAACAACTTAACATGTTTCGTACGGTTCTATTACTCATCGCCACCAAAATACCTATAGGTGTGACAATGATAAAACAACCCAAGAACAGCAGCTTCAATGTCAGTCAAGGGTATACCGCAAGCTAACAATACGGGAGACGATGTCCCATAGTTTCAAAAACCAAGCCACAAAGAGTATTTTACGTTTACGAGGAGCCATGAAGTTTCCCCCTATGAGAACAGATACAGATAGATGTGCATTTATTCTACCATCTCTACAGGGCTACCTGTGCGCAATAATGCAGTGATGCAAATCGTATTTTAAGGTGCCGCTCAAGGCATTGATGTGATCATGTCGGCGTTTGGACCGAGCTTTGAAAATCAGCGAATGATCTGGCACAATATGGCACTCTGTAATGATAAAATGTTAAAGGCCCGTTAAGCGAGGGCATTAAATAGTGCCGATAAGATGATGCAAATAGCACCACCCGAGAGGAGTCAATGGATTGCGATTCACGATCACTAAGAAGGATAGCATCTTCTACGATATGCTGATCAAACAGGCTGAACTAGCCTGCGAAGCAGCCGATCGAAAGCGATGCAAAACGATGCTGACAACTGGAGACGCCTCTATGTACCAGAAGCAGATCGTCACTCTTGAACACGACGCTGACGAGGAAGACACATCAACTAGCCAATAAGGCCACGCCACCTTCGTTACGCCACTAGATAAGAAGACATGCAGAAACTTAGCAGCACTCAGCTTGACGATGTGATGGACCACATCGAAGCCGCTGCCAGCCGGTTATTGCTCTATAGACTAACGGAAGACCAGACCTGGTTCGCCATATCGACATCCTCTGCCGTGCGACTAATGCCACCAAAGAGGCTGTCTCCAGCATGAAAGATGCCAGTCACACGAGCCGCTATGCACGACATCATCGTGGCTATTCACCGCATCGAAAATGAAGGCGACCTCGCTTTCCGCAAAGCACTATCCGACTCTTGAAGTCGAACACCCGGATCCCCTCATGGTCATGCGCTGGAAGGAAATCTACGACAGAGTAGAGGTTTCAATCGACGCTTGCGAGGATGTGGCGAACTCAATAGAGAGTGTGCTCATCAAATATGCCTGATTTCGCGCACATCCCGCCGGTCGTATTACTCACGATCATTTTCGCGTTGGCATTTGACTACATAAACGGGTTTCACGATACCGCCAACTCTATCGCTACTGTGGTAAGCACCCGTGTCATGACCCCTAGATCTGCCATCATCATGGCAGCCACCCTCAACTTTGTGGGCGCCTTGGTCGCTCATAATGTGTCGAAGACGATTTCTCACGGTCTAGTGGAGCCTATCGGCGCACCGCAGACCGTCGTTCTAGCCGCCGTCATGGCGGGCATCATATGGAACCTGATCACCTGGAAATTCGGCATTCCCAGCTCCAGTTCCCATGCACTGATCGGTGGGCTCGTAGGTGCTGCGATTGTTCACGCCGGTGTTGATGTCGTTAAGTGGGAAGGCGTCATACACAAGGTCGTTCTGCCGTTATTCCTTTCACCTATGATGGGTTTCCTGGTAGGCTGGACCATCATGCACTTCATCTACCGTGTGTTCGGTGACGCTCACCCAGGCAAGGTAGGCAAAGGATTTCGGATGCTGCAGCGCATCTCCGCAGCTTTCATGGCATACAGTCATGGTATGAATGACGCTCAGAAAAGCATGGGTATTATCATGCTCGCTCTGGTGGCTGGTGGCATGGTCAAGGCTGACCAACTAGATAAAGGCCCAC
>CAXXPT010000001.1:0-21036 GCA_963676375.2 Prolixibacteraceae bacterium | reverse complement strand
CTATCACATCGTGTGCCGGGTTTTGCACTCAACAGCAATAACTTACACGATGTGTCAGGAAACAAAAAAGCGGATGAAAATCCGCTTTTTTGTTTCCTGACAGTTTGATTTTGATCCTAAAACAGTTCCAGTTGTTGAGCTATTGGAGGTGTTTCTATGGTCCGTTTGCTGAAAAACAGCTCCATCATCCCAAATTGTTTATCGGTAATTCTCAATATTCCGATATGTCCGTATTCGGGCAGCATATTTTTGATGCGTTGAGTGTGTACTTCCGCATTTTCACGACTTGGCGAATTGCGCATATAAATCGAAAATTGAAACATGGTAAACCCGTCTTTGATCAGATCTTTCCGAAACTTAGCGGCAGCTTTCTGCTGCTTTTTGGTTTCGACCGGAATATCAAAGAATACCAGGACCCACATACAACGATATTGATTTAGTGCATCGAACGACATTGGATATCAGTTTTAATCCTTCGGGAAATTCATTTTGCATCAGACTAATCATCAAATTCCGGATAAACTATTTTTCTCCGGGTTCCTTCAAAACATTCGAACAACGAGTTGGTTGTGCGGCTAAGGGCAACCAGCAATGGACTTTTCTTTCCATCAATCAACACATCGCAGGTTACAATGCTTAATAATTTGGCCTTTTGATCGCGGGTTATGTCTTCCGATTCTATATTTCCTGACGAAAACATTCCGTAAACCAATTCGTCGCAAAATGGGCGGTAAGGTTCCATCACATCGTCGGCCAAACAATAGGCATTGTATTTATTCCGGTGATGAATGCCCAACGTGGGCAACATTCCGCTGCTAACCAATGCGCGGGCCACAATAGCACGTAAAATGGAGTAACAGTAATTCAGATGCGCATTGGGTTTCATACCATATCGATTGCGGGTAAATCCGTGATCGCCATAAACCAGTTTCCAATATACAGCCGCAGCACGCCCCTCGGTATTATCGGGATCGCCCGATTTAATTTGAGGAACCAATGCCAGTAATTGTTTGCTTTCGATACCTGCCCGTTTTAACATGGCCGCCTGATTTTCGATTTTAGCCTTGATGGTCTGCGCCCACAAGTTCTTCAATAATGGTTCTGAAGCTGCAATCTGGATGCGGAAACGTTCGGTTTGAACATGGTTCCCATCCAACGGAAGCATCAATCCCGATGGTAAATGTTTCGAGTCGCAACTAATCAGCGCTACGTTGCGGTCGATCAAATCGGCTATTAGTGCATGAGTTACGGTTATTTGAGGATGGTCGAGTACCATTATCGCAATATCTTCCAGCGGAATGCTTGCTTTGTCTGTCTGTGTTTCAGGATCGGTAATTTTTAACTGCTGATCTTTTTTGTGCAGGTAAGCCGGGTTGCCAAAATAAAGCGTTCGTTTGATCATGGTTTTTTTGTTTTTACAGGTTTCACCCGCGGGTGAAACCTGTATTGGTATTTATTCGATCATTATATCTTTCAATTCGTCGAGATCAATTATTCGGGCATGGTAATTCAGGTAGTTTTCCGGGTTACCGAACCATTGCAATACTTCTTCTTTCTTTAGTTTCGATGGCCTGTTGCGGATTATCCGATCGTAACTGCTCCATGGACATTGTCTGAAATCGTCGATGATACCATGCTTTTGTGGATTGGTATGAATGTATTGAACCAAATTAGCCAACTGCTGGGTTGATGTAATTTCCAGGCGTTTAAAAGGTTTTTGAAACAGGCTTCCGGTACGATGTTGCTGAATGTTGATTGCTTGCGAATAGGCTGTAAAGAATCGTTGAAATGCTTGACTAACCGGATTGCTTATTTTTTTAGTGGTTTCACCCATGGGTGAAACCACTATTGTCGATCTAGTTCGAATCAGCAAATGAAAATGATTGGGCAGCAAACAAAACGAATAGGTTTCGGCTACTGGTTCGAGGTAATCGGCATACATTCGTAAAAAATATTCGTAATTGGCCGGGGTATAAAACAAGTTTTCACGATTGTTGCCTCGATTCCAGACATGGTAAAACTTACCAGGTCCAATTCGTATTCTATAATTTTTGGCTTCCATGTTTTTTTATTTTTTTTACTTACAGGTTTCACCATTTGGTGAAACCTGTATATCGGGCTGGCGAAACAAATTCTTAAACCCATTGGCATGATTGAAAATAGGATAGCTGGTATCGGGTTGAAGATGGCTCATTTCATAGATTTACAAGCTATAGGTATTCTATTTTACCATCTGGTGCGATTTCAAAATCTCTATGTTCAATCAAACAATTAAAATTACTTGCGACCAATGTTAGTCTTGGTTGATAAATACGACTATCAAATACAGTGAAGTCATCTTCTATATCCGAATCTTTTCTCGCTTCAAGATGATTTTGCAAGTAAATACATTCGATACCTTTAAAATTGAATTTATATACAGAAAACAATCTACGATTTAAATCACAATCTAATAGCTCCTCAGGAGTTTCTTGCCACATTAGAACTCGTGTACCAACCTTTATTATTGCTGAAAGAGAATATGATTTTTTCTTCGCTTCTATTTCCTTATAAAATGGTTCATTCCAAAGTTGATTAGCATCTGAAATTTTTAATTGAGAAATTTTCAAGAAATTAATAAGGTTAAATCTTCGATCTAACTTTCCTTTATTTATCCCTTCATACAATAAGCACAGATAGTTTCCATCATTTTGAGCATAGTAGCTTTGTTTATAATCATAGTTATCTAAATGGAACGATTTTTTAGTCGAGATGTATGTTTGCTTTTTTATTTCAAGTGCTTTATCCTTTGTGAAAAAGCCTTTCCCCGCTGCAACTCTACATCTCACATGACGAATCGGATTTAAAGGTTTTCCATTTCTATCTATTCTTTTTTCTTTCCCTTTATTATCAAGCATCCATATTGGTTCAGCAATAGCGGCAGCAAAGGATTTTCCTTCTTCTTTCCTTTTTCGTATTGTAATATCAATAGATAGCTTCACATTTGGATCAATAATTTTTTCTAAATCTTTTTCAGCTTTAAAACTTGAAATCATTTCTCGTTTAACCATTGAAATAACTTCACATCCTTCTTTATCTAATGGATATTGAAATTGACCCATTTCATTTTTTTGAAATATGCCATTTGAATCTTTTATTGGATATTTAATAGCTCCAAATAAGGAATCTTTATGCAATTGCCCCCGAATACAATCTCCTGTAATCCATTTAGTTACCTCATTCCCATTTTTATCTTTGGCAAAAATTTCTTTACCTCGCTTACGTGCTTTGCGATTTGCTGGAGTCAGCGTTTGATCTTTTGTAATGTGATTGATCAAAATATTCTCTTCAATGAATTGAGAAATGCCTGATACTTTGCCTAAATGACAATTTTTACGTTCTTTTTCTAATTCATATCTTAACTGATCGACATTTTCAAAGCGTTCTTTTTCCTCAATTTCATAAAAGAGCTTTAACATTTTGTCACGTTTGGCTGCTGGTGGAATTAAAGTCAAAACGGCTGCATCAATTGCATGGTGGGAATGTTTGTCCCGACTTTTCTTTTCGTCAATACTTTGCACTCCTAGCATTTTCCTAAAATTAGCAGTAACACTACCTTTCTGAACTTCAACATTGCTGAAAACTGATTTCAAATAATGAGTCGCATATTTGGTAATGATACGGGTATCTACCAACTGACTGTTTTTGAAACCACTGGTAACTTCATTCATTTTAAATCGATCTACCTTATTCTGCCAATAATCTAATTCCATTTGCCATAAATGGCGCTGTCGAATTGCATAATCTTTTGAGTCTTTTGTTTGTGCTTGTCTGGATTTTGCTTTCCAAAAGT
The DNA here is from genome assembly GCA_963676375.2 of Prolixibacteraceae bacterium. Classification (GTDB taxonomy): domain Bacteria; phylum Bacteroidota; class Bacteroidia; order Bacteroidales; family Prolixibacteraceae; genus Aquipluma. The sequence continues at coordinate 17,204 of CAXXPT010000001.1, read as the reverse complement.
TTACATTGTCTTTAAGCTTTTCTACTTTGTCTTGCCATGGCTGTATGCGTAACAAAATATCATCGTAGTTGGAAAGTTGAGATGGGATTTGATTCTTTTTTATATTGCGATTAAAATGCCAATCACAAACAGTCAAGTTTGCCATTGAATTGTCAAAGGAGATGCTACGTGGAATAGTATGTTCAAAATCAACTCTGTTTTCGCTAAATAGATCTGATATATTGATTATTCTTCCGGTATAAATACATCGACATCCCTGTTCTAGCCATAGACGATATTTAGTAATATCTTTGCCATACTTTTCGGCTTTTTCAATCTGTTTCTTTTTCGATTTTTGCTGATCTTCTACAATTTTAATCTCACCTTTTTCCGGAATTTCATATTGATCTATCAAAATACGGGCTTTGTCAATTTCATCATTTGTAATTGTCCTGTCAGTATTATTATATAAATCTCTAATTATAGCCTCAAATTCTTTGTTCTCTTTTTCTCGTTCTCGTTGATATGCTTCGATTGCCCAACGCATATTCGCATCATTCAAATCTCTTGCTGTTTCAACTACTATGCGTGTATCTTCAGTAATGATCCCTTCTTTTAATAGATGGTTGATTGCCTTTCTCAATTCATGCAGAGTACGCATTGCCATTGGATTTTTAAAAGCTCCAATCTTTGGCGACTCCAATAGTTTTAATGACAAATTTGTGTCTTTCCACTCAATTGTTTGTTCTTTGGCTGGTTTATAGAATTCAATCTGGGAAGGATGATATAATAAATTCAATTTTTTACATGCACGACATTGACATGGCAATTTGGTTTCCTTATCAATAAAACTTTTTGGACAGTTTAAAACCGGATAGTTGTCTGATAGGTATTTTTTTATTGTATCACCTAGTTTCGGTAGTCGGTAAAAGTCCCGTTTTGAGGAGGAAAAGTACTGTTGATACATTGCTGCAACCAAAGATAATTGATTGTCTTTTTCTGGTTGCGGTAGTTTTTTCCAGGATTTTTCTCCATAACTGTCAATTGAAAATTTTTCGATTTCTTTAAAATCTGAATCAACTAATCCGTAGTCTGTATTTTTATATGCAAACTGTTCGTCAAGTTCCAGCGATTTGTAATTGGCAATTAAGTTATTAACAACGTTTATGATTCTTTTTTCATCTCGATTCTGTGCAGTAAGCTTTCCAATCTCATCTAAAAATAATTCCTCTTTTTCTTTCCATACATCTTTACCTAATATTTCCGGTAGTTTTGCAAGTAAAACAGCATCGGTATAAATCAATCCTTTTTTCAAGAATTCGTTGATATTTTTGATTGCTTTCAAACTTAACATGGAATATCCCTGTGGGATTGCTACCCAAAGATTCACCAACGATTTAGTTTCCTTTTCATTAAACTGCAATGCGTTTTTTGCAAATTCAACAATTCGTTCTTCATCTTCAAATGAAAAACACACATGCCATATATCATCCATTGAATAAGATATTGGATGAACCTCACCGGTCTTTTTGTTTAATCTAGTTTTATCCGTTTGCTTTGTGAAATTTCGCCAATCTTCGCCAAATAGATTTCTTAATCTGCCTGATATGGGGCATCCGGCAACATTGGTTTTATCTTTATAATTGATTGTTTTTGCATCATACGAAAGGTAAAATCCCATTTTTTTCTCAAGCCAGTTTCGTATTTCTTCAAATTTAAAATTGCTGGCTGTGCGTAGAAACTTATCATCGAATAATTGCTGTTTTTGATCTTTAGTCAATTCACACCAATCATCAGATGGATTCTTTCTGTATTTGATGTTGTTAATAAATGACCATCCTCTGAATTCTTCAAAATAAGGATGACTGATAGGACATCTTTCTTTATTTGGTTCTAGTGTACATTTACCAACCAATCCTTTTTGTGACCGTAATGGTCTTTTAAAGAAGATTGCCTTGTGAATTGCTCGATAAAAATCACTATCAATTTGCAATTCATTCTGAAAAGTAAAAATGTATTCAATTTCTTTCTCGTATTGTGAGCGCACAGCTTGATATTTACTTGCACGTATGCGAACTCCTTCCTTTTCCAATTGATAAAAGCAACAACCGACTGTAGCTAATTTATTTTCTTCCTGGTAACCAATTAAATCTTTTGATTTCTTTTCTTCCGACTTCTTCAGATCAATTTGAATTTCAATATCCAGAGCCAAATCTTTTTCTTCAGCTTCTTTTTCTTGCTCTTTCAGCGTTTCGCCTTTACTGCTTTTGAAGCCACGACGCTGAGCGATATGATATAATGCCCTTCCGAATTTGAATTTATCGCTTTCCGTAGAGAAATCAAATTGCTTGGTTGCCAGTTCTGCCCTTAGTTGGTAAGGGCTCGAATAATCAGCAACTCCATCACCATTAAAATCAATTCGCACCCATTGTTCAAATTTTATTGCTCCAATAGGATATTGACGTTTTAATCCTTTGGCTTTGTCATACTTTCTCCATTGATTTAATTCACCTTCAGTAATTGGACAGAATCCATACTTCATTAATACCTCTAATGTTTCCCAAATACGATATTTACGCGCTTGGTATAATCTTCGGGTTGACCGATTTTTTGTTCGTTCTGCCGCATATGAGAATTCTCCCGATTTTCCAATTCCAACACCTTTTTGGAAAATTATTGAACTGAAATATTCTAATTGCTCATCTATGTTATTCCCTAATTCCGTATTACGCTTCGTTAATCCGATAGAATTTGTCCCTAAATCAATTCCTAAAGTTTCTGACATGACTTTGTATTTTTGGTTTATTAGTTTATATTTGTTCTCAGATACAATTTTTAAGACTTATCACAATAAGGCTATAAGCCGAAGAAATTCTTAACCCCGCGTACCCCGTGGGGTTTTTTTACGATTAAGCTTCGCTATGTAAATATTTGATGCGACCTGTTTTGGTCGCTTTTTTCATTTCTAAATTTACAATAATTATATTGGTTATTGTTCATTTATCATGTTTAAAAAAGACTGACTTTTTTATTGTTTGTTTAATCCTCAATAGAAAAGCCGGAACAACGGATTCCGGCTAACTATTTCTACAGGGGTTTCTCCAATTGGTGAAACCCCTAACTAACTAAATTGGCGATCGTTTTATTTTTATTACGGTTCACTCACGACAGTTTCAGTTTCTTTCTTTGCTGCCGACCGGTAATGTATCGCGCGGGCTGCCTTATATTTCAGGTAAAATTCAGGATCCTTGCGTTTAAACTGAACAGCCAGCCTGTCGAGTTTATCATTTACAATGCTGGTCGCTTCTTTAAATAAATTATTCAGTTTTTCAGTAGTGCCCGATCGGTCGATAACCGCTTCTTTTTTCGACGATTTCATCGCATTAAACCGAGCAAGTAATTCCTTTCCCGTTACCAGATCTTCAGCGCTTATGCCATGACTAGCCAATTCTTCGGGAGAAATCATTGATGCTTCATTCAATGTAATACCAGCAAAAGCACTTAGTTTCGACTGCGACATACTTTCAATTCGGGTTGGTTTGTAATTTACTTTTGCCATCAAAACATTATCGTTTCTTTCATGCGCGTATGAATATACGGCTCCCGAAATTTCGATGATGAAGTCGATAAGATTTTCGAAGATAGCATCCTTTTCGGTGGTTATCCCTGTTAGATTCTTTTCTTGTTCAATTTGATGGGGCTCAATTTCAATACAAATTTCGTTGATACGGCTAACGAAATTGCCAAATTTGGGTACTTTGGCAATGCTTACCGGGTTGTTTTCTGATTCTTTTACAATCAACTTCAAAGAATCAAGTTTAGCTGTTTGATACTTGTTCATTGTGCGAATTGGTTTTTTAGTTAACGATAACTAAATATAGCCAATTTAACAATTCAAGTCAATAGGTACATGAAAATATTTTTTAGTTCAATATCTTTATTGTAAATACATTAGGATATAGATTCTAATTTGCAAAAATGATTATCGACTTGCTGAACTACACTTTCGAATTAGTAAAAGTGGTTGTAAAGTCGTCATCCTAAAGTGTCGAATCGATGAAAGTGATTGTAAAGTTGTTATCCTAAAGTGTCGAATCAATGAAAATGGTTGTAAAGTTGTCATCCTAAAATGTTGAATCAATGAAAGTGATTGTAAATTCAATATTCCATGTTTTAGAATGATTGAAAGTGGTTTTTAATCCATTAACCTACATTGATGATCCGATAGAAGTGCTTGTATACCTTTCCGGCTATTTATTGTAATCGACCAGAGAGATTGTTGCATAAAAAAAAAGCGCCTCTTTCGAAGCGCTTTTTTTTATAAATATCGTTTGTAAGTTTTATTTCGATCCTGCAATGTGGCTTATTACCGAAAGCACGACATACCAAATAATAATCAACGGTAAGGCATAAATTTGAAGGAAAATCAGCATCAGTATGGTTACTCCCAAAAATAAATAGCGAAGAGCATTTTCTTTCAGCTTCAGGTTTTTGAATTTCAGGTTAAACATAGGTAATTCTGAAACCATAAGGAATGAACAGGTGAAAATGGATGCCAGAAGGGTGTATTTATTCAGGACTATTGGTTCAGCTATCGTTTGGTCGCCCAGCACCAGCATTAAGGCCAATGATGCAAAAAAGATAGCATTGGCAGGTATAGGCATTCCCAGGAATTGCTCGCTTTGCCGGTCATCGGTGTTGAACTTTGCCAGGCGGAAAGCTCCGGCAATCGGAATAACCAGGCTGGTTAAAAGAGTAACCCACTGGCTCCAATTGGCTTCAATGTCCTGTATATGCTGGTTTTTCCCAAACAGTGTAAGTTCGAGCATAGTGAAAACAATTGCAGCGGGTGCCAGTCCAAAGGAGACTGTATCGGCCAACGAATCGAGTTCTTTTCCGATAGTAGAATAAGCTTTTAACAAGCGAGCTGCGAAACCGTCGAGAAAATCAAAAACAGCAGCTGCAAAAATGAAAATAGCTGCAAGACCCAGTTGTCCGTCGACAGCAAAAAATACCGATAAACTTCCACACACCAGGTTCATGGAGGTGATGGTATTCGGTACCCAGAAAAATATATTGTTTTTTTGGCTCATAACTAGATTTCGCCAATGATGGTTTGCGAGCCTTTCACTTTGTCTTTCAGCTTAACATTCAGCTTCGTGCCAAGAGGTAAATATAAATCAACACGTGAACCAAACCGGATAAAACCCAGTTCTGTTTTCTGGTCAACCCTGTCGCCAACTTCAACGTAATTAATAATACGGCGTGCCATTGCTCCGGCAATCTGTTTCATTACAATTTCGCGTCCGTCTTTGATTTTAACAGCAGTCACTGTTCGTTCGTTTTCTTCAGCCGACTTATCCTTAAAAGCTGCGTAAAACTCGCCATCCTTGTGTTTCATATAGGTTACCTGTCCCGGAACCGGAATCCAGTTGATGTGCACGTTGGTTGGCGACATAAATATAGAAACCTGAAGGCATTTGGCTTTCAGATATTCGGTCTCGATTGTTTCTTTGATTTCACAGATTTTACCGTCGGCTGGCGATATAATTACATTTTCATTCTTGACGATGGTGCGTTGTGGGTATCTGAAGAACTGGATAACCAGGAAATAGACAACCGCATATGCTCCTCCTATAACCAAACGAATGGTATTGTCGGAAATGAATAAGTACAATAAAATAAGAAGAACTGCAAAAATTGCAGTGAAATAACTGATTGTTCGTTTGCCGGCTTTATGAAACTTCATTAATTAAGTCTTAGATTTTGGGCTCAAAAATAGCAAATAATTGTGCTTTTTATAAGTAAACACGATTTTAGTCGGGTAAATTTCGAACTATTTGATGTTTATCCGAATAGTAGAACGTTTCAGTACTTAGAGATCAATGCTTTTTAGTTGGTTGCATCACAATAAAATATAACGCTTTTTTAGTGCACGGGATAACGTCGGGTCGCGCTTTTCTCTGTTGGATCGATTCGTTTCGGGACTTACTTCGATTTGAAATGCCGGTCAGCCAAAGGCATATTCAGTTTTTTACGTACAAGATACACGTAATTCACGACGTGTTTTTTTTTCTGAAATTGATTCAATCTATCTTCCAAAACTCTAAAATTAAAGAACTAATGAATAAAATTATAGGAAAGAGGGCTGTTTCAGCGGATTTTGTGAAATTTGAAATCAAGTCGTCCATTGCAGAGAAAGAGATCATGCCTGGTCAGTACATTTTACTGCGAACCGAAAAAGATAATCAGGGAATTATTCTGCCCGTATTGAAAGCCGATAAAGACCGGGGAACAATTACCTTGGTCGTTCAGGTCACTAACGATAGCACCGAAAAACTCGCCAGCCTCAATGTTGGGAATGAAATTTTTGCAATAGACGGTCCTTATGGGAAACAGATGAGAATTGAAAATTCAGGCACATTGCTTTGCATTAGCCGAGGTCTGGGTGTTTTGTTCTTGTACCCGATTCTTGCTTCATTGCGGGCGTCCGGAAATCGCATTGTTACGGTTCTTTCTGCTCAAACCAAAGACCGGATCATCTTTGAAACAGAGATTAGGGCAATTTCCGACGAAGTAATTATTCTGACCGATGACGGAAGTTATGGTGAAAAGGACCCATTTTGTAATGTGTTAGGCAAGGTGCTGCGAAACAAGAGATTTGATCAGGTTTATAGTGTTGGTTGTGCAAAAACAGTTAAGGAAACCTTTGCTCTAACCCAAAAATACAATACCCCGACACAAGCTATTTTGCATTTGGGCAAGCGTGGCGAAAACAGACTAAACGGAATTTTCAATGTTAATATCTGTGGATCAGTAAAATCAGTATGTGTTGATGGGTTAAATTTTAATGCCTATTATCAAAATTTGGAAGAAATGGCCCGACGATTTGGAAATGAGTCTTTTGAAACGCTCAGCAAACCAAATGTTACCAATAAAGTAAATATCCCCGTTTAAACAGCACATAGAGTTTTACCCCTAAGGCGGAAAGAACCCAATGAAGAAATGTTTTCTTTGGACGATTTTCCGCCTTTCTGATCCATTAAAACCAATTATGCGCTAACTTCGAACAAGCTTCCGGATTGTTGTACGACCGATTCGGAAGATCTGGATTTAACTGAATTTTATGGAGAAATATACCGAACTGTTTTTTAAAGATGACCTGACGTTCAAACTGATTGAAATTTTGGATCAAGGGCGAAATCTTGAAACTTCGCTGCAGAAATTTTGTAATGTCATTGCGGGTAGTTCAATGGTCGATAAATCGGTTTTTGTCAGCATTTCGTATAATGATCAACGATTTAGAAGTCAGTCTTTTGAAGAAACTTCGGTGGTTGTAAGGCACGAATTTCAGTTGTCGCACGGCAAAAAGGGCCTGATCGAATTGTTTCTGACACATCCCGATCATGTCCATTTCTCCGGTAGGTTTGTTGAAGAAGCCGAATCACTCCTGAAGGTTGTTGTTTCTTTGCTGATTGGGCTCATCTCCAAAATACAGCTCGAAAAACTCACAATCGATATAGGCGAACGCCGGAAAGAGCTGAAAAGCCTTAACCGCACCACCGAGATTTTGAAGAAAGGTTCATCGCTCGATGAGTTGTTGCAGGAAATTTGCTCATTTTTACCCGAAGCCATGCAGTTTCCGGCGCACACGGTTGTTAGAATTACCTACGGCAACAAGAATTTTACTTGCCAGAATTTCAGGGAAACGCCCTGGAAATTGCAACAAACGTTCGACACTCCTGATTCAAACAAAGGAGCTATCGAAATCTTTTACCTGAAGGAATTTCCGACAGAGGGAGAAGGTCCCTTTTTAATCGAAGAACGGAACCTGATCGATAACCTTGCGGCTTTGATTTCAGGATCGGCATCGAAAAAGGCACTTCAGGAACTCCTGATTAAAAATACCGAACGTCTGAAAGAACTACGGGGTATTAACCGGACCACCGAAATACTTCAGGCCGGGAAATCACTGGAAGAATCGCTCCAGACCATTTGTTCCATTTTGCCCGAATCGTGGCAGTTTCCCGAACAAACGGTTGCCCGTATCACCTATGATAATCATGTTTTTCAAAGCTCCGGGTTCAGGGGAACGGCCTGGCGGTTAGCACAACGGTTTGAGGCTCCCGGCCGAAAGAATGGAGTGATCGAGATCTTCTACCTGAAGGAATTTCCGGATGCCGATTTAGGTCCGTTCCTGAGAGAGGAGCAGAATTTGCTGGTCAACATTTCAAATCTGATTGCCGGATCGGCCACCCGCGATGTTTTCAACAAACTTCAGCACGAAAACACCGAGCGTTTGAAAGAATTAAGGGCCATCAATCAAACTACGCTAATTATTGACGAAGGCAAATCGGTTGATGAAACGATGCAGGAAATATGTGACATCCTTCCCAAGTCGTGGCAATATCCGCGTTATACCGTTGCGCGTATTAAGTTTGAGGGGAAATCCTATGTCAGCGAGCATTTTCAGGAAACAGACTGGGTACAAACTGAACATTTTGTGACCATCGACAATAAAAAAGGAGTGGTCGAAATCTTCTACCTAAAGCAATTCCCGAAGGAAGACGAAGGACCTTTTTTGCACGAAGAGCGGAATTTGCTGATGAATATCGCCCGCTTAATCAGCGGCTATCTGAACAATTACAAAGGACGCGAGATAATACACCGTAAAGGAGTTCCTGGGCAGTTGATACGACCCTCCGACGACTTCAGAAATTCATTGGCAAAAAGCAAAAAACCACTTCAGTTATACTTTAACCAGCAGTCGATTGATAAGTATGTTTATCTCGATATGATGAAGTTCAAGATCAAGCACATCCTTTTTGTTGCCACTTTATACGATGCATTTACGCTCGAAAGCGAAGACTCATTCTTCGAAAAATTTATGGGCGAAGCTTACCAGTACAGTCTCTTTTCGGTACCCCGCATTACGGGAGTTTCGTCGGCAGAAGAAGCTTTAAACCTGTTGGAAACCACCCATTTTGATTTGGTTATCCTGATGGCGGGAATGGACAGGGAAGCGCCGGTTATTTTAAGCGAACAAATCCGCGCAAAGAACGAGTCGCTGCCTATTTATCTGCTCCTGAACAAGAAAAGCGACATTAAATATTTTGAAGAGTTGGTGCCCACCATTCGATCGGTAGATAAATTGTTTGTCTGGAACGGTGATTCGCTCATTCTGTTTGCCATCGTAAAATCGACGGAAGATAAGGTGAATGTGGAAAACGACACGAAGATCGGGTTGGTTCGGGTAATTTTGCTGATCGAAGATTCGCCGCTGTATTATTCCAAATATCTACAATTTTTGTACGACATTGTTTTCAGCCAGGTGCAGCAGTTGCTGCCCGAAGTGGAAAAAAACGAACTCGATAAAATCTCGAAAATGCGCTCGAGGCCAAAGATTTTGTTGGCCCGGAATTACGAAGAGGCGATCGCTATTTTTAACAAATACAAAGACTTTATGCTTTGTGTGATTTCGGATGTTGAGTTCGATCGTGGCGGCAAGATGGATAAACATGCTGGAGTGAATTTTATCAAGTATGTAAAATCACACGTTTCAAAGCTGCCAATTATCCTGCAATCATCAGAAAATCGAAATCAGTTGGTGGCCAAAGAGCTTGAAGTTGCGTTTATCAACAAAAATTCGGAGACCTTACTGAACGATCTCAAACACTACCTGATCAGCTATCTTGGGTTTGGAAATTTTGTGTTCAGGGATAAAGAAGGCAATAAAATAGGGGTGGCCAAGTCGTTGCGCGAATTCGAAACGTTGCTCCAGGAAGTGCCCGACGAATCGTTATACCTCCATGCTTCTGAGAATCAGCTTTCGTTGTGGCTGATGTCGCGTGGCGAGATTCAGCTTGCAAAAACACTCAATCCGGTGTCAGCCAATACATTTAAAAATGTAGATGAGATGAGGCAATTTTTCCTGGATAGCATTAAACACTATCGGGAGGAGAAGAAAAAAGGAAAAATCCTGAGCTTCGACGAGACCTCGACACTCGATGAAAAAAATATTGTGTCTTTTTCAGGAGGCTCGTTGGGCGGAAAGGGCCGTGGTTTAGCATTTATCAACACACTGATTTACAATCTGGAATTTCCGACTCTGGCCAATCGGATCAATATTCTGGCTCCAATTACGGTTATCATTGGCTCGAACGAGTTTCAGCATTTTATTGCCAAAAACAAGCTTTTCGAAAAAATCGTCGATCCGGAGATTTCGTATGCCGAATTGAGGCGTCATTTTGTTGATGCTCATTTGTCTATTTCGCTCCTGAAAAAGCTGAAGGTTTTTGTTTCGCAGATTGAAAAGCCAATTGCCGTGCGGTCGTCAAGTTCGTCGGAAGATTCGATAACACAGCCTTTTGCCGGAGTTTTCGATACTTATATCATTCCCAATCATGCTACCAATAAAAAGCTGATCCTCGAACGGATTTCAACGGCCATAAAACTGGTTTATGCTTCTACTTTTTCGGAGAAGGCTCGAAACTATTTTTCGATAATTCATCACAAGGTTGAAGAAGAAAAGATGGCTGTGGTGTTGCAGGAACTGGTTGGAAATCAATATGAAGATTATTATTATCCGCACATCAGTGGAGTGGCTCAATCATACAACTATTATCCGGTAGCCAATATGAAGCCGGATGAAGGTTTTGCTGTGGCGGCAGTCGGGTTGGGTACCTATGTGGTCGATGGCTGGAAATCGTTCCGCTTTTCGCCCAAATATCCGAAGGTTACCATTCACAGTATTAAAGATTTGCTGAACAGTTCGCAGGTGCAGTTTTACGCGCTCGATTGCCGCGATCGTGATTTTGATTTTCTGGAACATGGCGAACTGGCGGCGCTCCGGTTATTGGATATTAGTGAAGCCGAAAAACATGGAACCCTGAATCATTGTGCTTCGGTTTACAATCCGAACAACGACCGTATTGAGCCTGGTTTGGGATCATACGGACCTCGAATCGTTAATTTTGCCGACATTTTGCAGTACAATTATATTCCTTTGGCCGAAACCATCAGTGTATTGCTGAATACCGTAAAAGAAGCGTTTGGCTCGCCGGTCGAAATCGAATACGCGGTCGATCTCGATCGGTCAAAAAACGGGTTGCCCACGTTTTATCTCCTTCAGATTAAGCCATTGATTGGCAATCAGATCTTGCAAAATATCGTAATCGATCAAATGGACAAATCGAATATGGTTTTGTTTACCCGGTCGAGTCTGGGCAATGGCGAAGTGAAAGATATACGGGATGTTATCTATGTTGATACCGCGAAATTCAGTAAGCTTAAAACGATTGAAATGGCTGCCGAAATTGAACGGCTGAATAACATGATGATTAAAAATAACCGGCAATATATATTGATTGGCCCGGGCCGTTGGGGAAGCCGCGACCGGTTTGTTGGTATTCCGGTCAACTGGTCGCAAATATCGAATGCCAAAGTCATCGTAGAAGTGAGCCTCGACAATTATCCGTTGGATTCGTCGCTGGGGTCGCATTTCTTTCACAACGTAACTTCAATGAATATTGGCTATTTTTCGGTGTTGCATTCGTCGCCAACCGATTTTGTGAAATGGGAAATGCTGGGAAAACAAAAGTTAATTCACGAAACAAATTATTTTAAGCATATCCGGTTTGATAAACCGCTGACAATCCTGATGGATGGCCGGCTGAAAACTTCGGCAATTATTATGCACGAGTGAGTTTGCGATGGTAAGCGAATAATAAAATAGGTTTAATTTTAGAGGTAAATATTTCCTGAATGATTGATATTGCATTATTTGATGAACACAGGCTGGTACTGGAAGGTATTTCCAGATTGTTATCTGGTATTTCTGATTTCAGGGTTGTGCTAAACTGTGATGACCGGAATGTGCTGACCGAAAAGCTGAAATCGATGCAGGTTCATGTGTTAATCCTGAATATGCATGACATTTCGGTACGCAACCTGAACCTGATTGTGCAGTTGAATATTAGTAATCCGAAATTAAAGATTCTGGTTATTTCGGTGATCGACAGCGAAGAAATAGTGCTGAAGACCATCAAAGCCGGGGCTAAAGGTTTTCTGGGAAAAGACTCCGACCGGAACAGTTTGCTCGAAGCCGTTTATACACTGAGAAACGGCCATGATTATTACAGTAAATCGATTACCCACTTGTTGCTGAACCGCTATATTTCGAGCCTGAAAGCCGATGAAATGAACCAGAATACCGACATTGCCAATTTAAGCTCGCGCCAGGTTGAAATTCTTAAACTTTGGGGCGAAAGTTACACCAACCAGGAAATTGCCGACCGCTTTTTTATCAGTGTGCGAACCGTTGAGTCGCACAAAAACCACATCATGCAGAAACTGAACCTGAAAAGCACTGTCGATATGGTCAAGTTCGCGATTAAAAACAACATCATCGAAATTTAAGAAATCTCAAATTCGGGAATTTTTTAATGTTAATGATTCGGATAAACTTTAGGCACTCCAAACTCTAGTTCACTTTGAACTTCTTTCCGTACGTAAAACACGTAAATGCAGCCTGCTTGGGCTGTAACCTCAGTTATGGGTATTATTTTTAGACATCGAAAGATGAATCGTCTTTCACCTGATCGTTGAAAAACAAGGACAAACCCTAAAAATTATTCATAATTAAAAGATCTACAATGGCTGACATTTTAAACGTAAGAGTAAACGAGTTTATGGCAAAAGTAATTGCCAAAAACCCCGGAGAATCAGAATTCCATCAGGCGGTAAAAGAAGTGGTTGAATCGCTGATGCCTTTCATTGAAGCAAATCCAAAATACCACTATGCCAAAGTTCTGGAACGTATGGTAGAACCTGAACGGGTGATGATGTTCCGCGTTCCATGGGTTGACGATAACGGAGAAATCCAGGTAAACCGTGGTTTCCGCATTCAGATGAACAGCGCAATTGGCCCTTACAAAGGCGGTCTGCGTTTTCACCCAACTGTAAATCTGGGAATCCTGAAATTTTTGGCTTTCGAGCAGGTTTTCAAAAACAGCCTGACCACACTTCCAATGGGCGGTGGAAAAGGTGGTTCTGATTTCGATCCAAAAGGAAAATCAGATAACGAAGTGATGCGTTTCTGCCAAAGTTTTATGACCGAACTACAACGCTTTATTGGCGCTGATACCGACGTTCCTGCCGGAGATATTGGTGTTGGTGGTCGCGAAATAGGTTTTCTGTATGGTCAATACAAACGCATCCGCAACGAATTTACAGGTGTGTTAACTGGTAAAGCTATCGAGTGGGGTGGAAGTTTGATCCGTCCGGAAGCAACAGGTTACGGCGCAGTTTATTTTGCTGAAGAGATGCTGAAAACCCGTGGGCAGGATTTGAAAGGCAAGATCGCAACCGTTTCAGGCTCTGGAAACGTGTCGCAATATGCTGTTGAAAAACTGATTCAGATGGGTGCCAAAGTGGTTACCATGTCCGATTCAGCTGGTTTTGTTTACGATCCGGCCGGTTTCGATGAAGAAAAATTAGCTTTTGTACTCGAATTGAAAAATATCCGTCGCGGACGTATCAAAGAATACGCTGACAAATACAATGTTCAGTATTTCGAAGGCCAGACACCTTGGGGAATCAAATGCGATTTGGCTTTCCCTTGTGCAACCCAAAACGAAATCAATGAAGACGATGCCAATGTGTTGTTGAAAAATGGCTGTTACCTGGTTTCTGAAGGAGCTAACATGCCATCGACTCCTGAAGCTGTTGAAGTTTATATCGATGCAAAAATCCTTTATGGTCCTGGTAAAGCGGCCAATGCTGGTGGTGTATCCACTTCAGGACTTGAAATGACACAGAATTCAATGCGCTTGCCATGGAGCCGCGAAGAAGTAGATGCCCGTTTGCACCAGATCATGATCAACATTCATGAAACCTGCGTGAAATACGGAACTGAAAAAGATGGTTTTATCAACTACGTGAAAGGCGCTAATATTGGCGGATTCATTAAAGTTGCAGATGCCATGATGGCTCAGGGAGTTGTATAATCTTTCGCAAACCCCATAATCAAAAAAGGCTGTTCCCGTTTGGGTTCAGCCTTTTGTATTTTATTCGACAAATAGTTTCAGATATGCCAGAACTACCGGGACTGCAAAGAATAGGGAATCAAATCGATCGAGTACTCCACCGTGTCCGGGCAGGATGTTTCCGCTGTCTTTAATCCCGAAATAGCGTTTAAACATGGATTCGGTTAAATCGCCGTAAGTTGATGAAACTACGGTTAAAACGCTAATTGCAATCCAATGGACTAATTTGATTTCAGGAATAGATTTGCAAATAAAATAGGACGCGAAAATGGCAATTAGGGTTCCGCCAATGGCACCTTCCCATGATTTTTTTGGCGAAATACGCTCGAATAGGCGGTTTTTTCCAATGGATACACCAACCAGGTATGCTCCTGAATCGTGGATCCAGATAAGCGCAAATATGGCAATCAGTATTTTCGGAGTATAGACATTTCCACCAAGTATTTCGGGAAATACCAGAAAGTTTATAAGCGACAATGGAACTGCCAGGTAAACAATGCTGAAAATGGTAACTGCAATGTTTTCGGCCGGCTTATCTTTTTTTCGGTAGAGCTCGGCAGCCATAATCATCAGGAAGAATGGCAGTAACCCGAAAAAATATTTGATCTGGATGTTGCCCTTGGCTATCAGGAATGAACCTATAAATAGAATGATGGATACTGAATAAGCAAAGAACTTGTTTGGCTGAACTTCTGATTGCTTGTAAAGGTTGATAAATTCGCTGATACTTACTGTTAGGATGACTAAAAACAGAAGCACAAAACTATACTCGCTGGCTAATATGGCCGTCAGCATTACTAAAACAAGAACGATTCCGGTAATCGTTCGCGTAATTAATTTCTTCAAAGGATTAAATCTTTTAAAAGTTCAGTAGCAGTTACTTCAAAATCCTGGTGAACCCATATTTCCACTTCACCAATAGATGGAATTACGGAGTCGTGTTCGTTGAGGACAACGCAATCAATTTCTTCATTCTCAAGAATTTCGCGGGCTATTTCTGCCTGAAATCCTTGTTCTGTGTGATATACACATACCCAATCTTTTTCCATAATTGCAAATATTAAAACTGTTCTTCGGAAATAATAACAATCAGCGACTTCGGACCATGCATTCCCATAACCAAAGTCTTTTCGATGTCGGCAGTACGGCTGGGTCCGGTAATGTTGCTTATTAACGAAGGTAATTCATTTTTGTATTTGTTTTGCAATTTTTCGAGAGCCCGGTCTAAATAATCTGTCAGTTGCGATTGGTTGGCAACTACAATGTGCGTTTCAGGGAAAACATTAAGCCTGCGTCCCGAAATTTGTGCCGAACTGACCAATACCGAACCAAGGTGCGCCACCAATAATTCGCAGCCTGTTACCCCAATATTTAATCCCAAAAAGGAGTCTTGGTGCGAATCAATTCCAATACTTCCTGAAAGTATTTCCTGAAGTTTTGGGTCGGTACAGAAAATTTTGCCCTGATCCTTTTCTTTGCAGATTTGTTTGATCTGATCGGCAATTTCAGACTTGGATTTAATAAGAATGACTTGTCCGCCAATCATTTCCAGATTGGTTTTGAATTCCAAACTAAGCGATTCGTTGAGCGGATGGTAAATAGGAGAGGTGAAATCGGGGACGTTTTCCCCAATTTCACCTCTTTTATCCTGAGCAGCCTTCAAACGGGCCAAAATATTATTTCTTGACGAATCCATTATTCTGAGGTCGATTCTGATTTAGCAGGAGCTTCAGTATTTTCCAGAAGTCCGGCGGCTATTTCTTTTTTTGCTTCAGCTACCATTAATGGTTTTCCCCATTTTCGTACTCCGAAAATGTGTTCCAGGTCTTCACTGAAAATTACTTCTTTTTCCAGAAGTAATTCAGCCAGTTTTTCGTGACCTTCTTTATTTGCATTCAATACTTTCAATGCCCGGTCGTATTGTGTCTCAATCAATAGTTTCGATTCAGAATCAATCAGTTCGGCGGTTTTTTCACTGTATGGTTTGGTGAACCCGTATTCGTTTTGGCCTGAAGAGTCGTAGAAACTTACATTTCCAACTTTTTCGCTCATACCGAATATACTAACCATGGCATACGACTGCTTGGTCACTTTTTCAAGGTCGTTCTGAGCTCCCGAAGATATACTGTTGAATGAAATTTGCTCGGCAGCGCGGCCACCCAAAGCAGAACACATTTCGTCGAGTAACTGGTCTTTTGTCGTAATTGAGCGTTCTTCAGGAAGATACCAGGCGGCGCCCAGCGCTTTTCCACGTGGCACAATGGTTACTTTAACCAGCGGGTGTGCATGTTCGAGTAACCAGCTAATGGTTGCGTGCCCGGCTTCGTGATAAGCGATTCTGCGCTTTTCGTCAACCGAAATGATCTTATTTTTCTTTTCCAGACCGCCGATTATACGATCCACCGCATCCAGAAAGTCTTGTTTGTCAACTAAATCCTTGTTATTACGGGCGGCAATTAAAGCAGCTTCGTTACAAACGTTTGCAATGTCGGCACCAGAGAATCCAGGGGTCTGTTTGGCCAGAAAAGCAGGGTCAACTTCCGGAGACAGTTTAATTGGTCGCAGGTGAACATTGAATATTTCCTGACGTTCGTTTAAATCGGGCAGTTCAACATGGATCTGACGGTCGAAACGGCCTGCGCGCATCAAGGCTTTGTCGAGAATATCGGCACGGTTGGTAGCTGCAAGTATAATTACTCCAGAGTTGGTATCGAAACCATCCATTTCAGTTAAAAGCTGATTCAGAGTGTTTTCACGCTCGTCGTTTGACCCGAAATTCGGGTTTTTTCCTCTGGCACGCCCAATGGCATCAATTTCGTCGATAAACACAATGCAAGGCGATTTTTCTTTGGCTTGTTTGAATAAATCGCGAACACGCGAAGCGCCCACTCCAACAAACATCTCAACAAAATCGGATCCTGACATGGAGAAGAATGGAACATTGGCCTCGCCTGCAACAGCTTTGGCCAGCAATGTTTTACCTGTTCCAGGAGGGCCAACCAATAGAGCGCCTTTCGGTATTTTACCACCTAGCTTGGTAAATTTGGTCGGGTTTTTCAGAAAGTCAACAATTTCTTCCACTTCCTGTTTGGCCTCTGCCAAACCGGCTACATCTTTAAAGGTGTTCGAAACTCTTGAATCTTTGTCGAAGACTTTGGCCTGCGACTTTCCTACATTAAA